>JAZBNR010000009.1:0-39134 GCA_036350735.1 Erythrobacter sp. | reverse complement strand
GCGTCGATCTCGTCCATGAAGATGATGCACGGAGAACTCTGCTTGGCCTGCTCGAAAAGGTCACGGACCCGGCTCGCGCCGACGCCGACGAACATCTCGACGAAGTCAGAGCCCGAAATGGTGAAGAACGGCACACCCGCTTCGCCCGCGATCGCGCGCGCAAGCAGCGTCTTGCCGGTGCCCGGCGAACCGACCAGCAGCGCGCCCTTGGGAATCTGGCCGCCGAGCTTGGAGAAGCGTTGCGGATCCTTGAGGAATTCGACGATCTCCTGCAGTTCCTCGCGCGCCTCGTCGATCCCGGCGACGTCATCGAAGGTGACGCGGCCCTGGCGCTCGGTCAGCAGCTTGGCCTTGGACTTGCCGAAGCCCATCGCGCCGCCGCCGCCGCCTTTCTGCACCTGGCGCAGAGCGAAGAACGCGATCCCGAGGATCAGCAGGAAGGGCAGCGAATTCAAGAGGATATAGAGCAGCATATTGGGCTGCTCGCGTTGCTTGCCGGTGAAATCGACATCGTTCTCTTCCAGCAGGCTGGTGATCTCGGTGTCGGTGCGCACCGGAATGGTCGAAAACGACTTGCCGCTCTTGTAGGTGCCGGTGATGAGATCATCGCCCAGCTGGACCTCGCCGATCTGGCCCTGTTCGACCTGCTCGCGGAAATCGGAATAGCGGATCTGCGTGCCCGGATTTTGTCCCGCATTGCTGAAGAGCGAGACGACGACGAGCAGGGCAAGAAAGATGCCGCCCCAGATCATGAGCTGCTTCACCCAGGGGTTCTGCCCTTCAGGCGGCTGGTTCTGGGGGTCATTCTGATCACTCATAGAGGTCGAGTCCTTTCTCCGAACAATGTAGGAGAGACGGGCTGAATGACAAGATAATGCGCACCACCCTGCATCGGTGCTCATTTTCGAACAGAGTGATCGCGTTTCTCAACACCGGCCTTAGGACGATCGCTAGAACGCGAACCAGCCGATTCCGTAGCCAAGTGCGCCCAACGCGAGCACGCCGCCGATCAAAAGCACCAACCCATCGCGCACCATCAGCGCGAGCGAGAGGATCGCGATCGCCAGGAAGGGCCCGGCGGCTGCGAACGGCACAAGCTCAAGAACCGGCAAGCAGATGCACAGCACGAGGATGATCCCGCCTGCCACTCGCCGCGAGGTGCCACGGGTCAGCCATTCGAGCCTCGGCTTGGTCAGATCGTCGAGCTTATCGGCGACGCTCCCCACCTTGTCGGTGCCCTTGGCCAGCTTGTCTGAATTGACCGAACGATCAGCGATGAAGCCGGGTAGCCACACATGCTTGCGACCGAACGCGAACTGGGCCGCGACAAGGGCGATGCACAAGCCAAGAAAGGTCGGCACGCTCGGAATGGCGCCGACCGGGGTGATCCCGATCAGGGCAAGGATCAGCATGAACGGCATGAACGAACGATCGCCGAATTCGGACAGCACGTCCCGGACGGAGACCTCGTCCTCGCTTCCGGCGAGGACCTCTATCCCGTCGACGACATCGGCGATGGAATCGACCTCCTTCTCGCCATTGCCGGTTTTACTTGAAGCGTTGTTGCCAGCCATGCCGGTTTAACGCACCGGCGCGCGCATTGGCTCCCGGGTTAACTTTTGCGTTGCAGCAGGGCCGATCGCTCGCAGCGGCACACGAGCTCGTCGCGCTGGTTCCACATCTCGTGGACGAAGGTGACGATGCCCGCCTCGGGCCGCGACTTGCTTGCTCGCAATTCCCTGACTTCGCTCACCGCGCGCAGCGTGTCGCCGATGAACACCGGCTTGGGCGTCACAACCTTGTCGAAGCCGAGATTGGCGACCAGCGTGCCGAGCGTGGTGTCGCCCACCGAAAGTCCGACCAGCAGGCTGAAAGTGAAGGTCGAATTGACCAGGATCTGCCCGAACCCGCTGGCCTTGGCAGCCTCGACATCAAGATGCAGCGGCTGCGGATTGTGGGTCATGGTCGAGAACAGGAGGTTGTCGGTCTCGGTCACAGTGCGGCGGATTTCGTGCTCGATCCGGTCACCCACCTGCCATTCGTCGAAGAATTTGCCCGCCATGCCTCAGCCCTCAGCCAGCCAGGTTTCGACCACGCCCCGCCCCTCGTCATCGCCCGAGCGCACCGCACCGGGTGTGCGGCTGAAGCGCGGCGCGGGGGCGGGATGAAGCCTGCCCTCGTGTTCGACATAGACCCTGCGGGCCTTCATGTGCGGATGCTCGGGCGCCGCATCGAGAGGGACGACCGGGCCATAACAGGCATCGCTGCCCTCGAGGATCGCGTTCCACTCGGCCTGGGTCTTGGTCTTGAACAAGGCTGCCAGCTCGTCGGCGTAGGCATCCCACTTGGCAGGATCGAGCTGGCCCTGCGCCAGACCGGCGGGAGCGCCTGCCTTGACGAGCAGCTCGGCATAGAACTGGGGCTCGATCGCCCCCAGCGCGATCGCCTCGCCGTCGGCGCATTCGTAGCAGCGGTAGAAATGCGCTGCCCCACCAAGCAGACCCGCCCCGCGTTCGCTCGTGCGGATCGCGCCTTTGGTCTGGCCGAAGAAGAAGCTCATCAGGCTGGTGACGCCGTCCACGATCGCGGCATCGACCACCTGCCCCTTGCCGGAACGCTCGCGCTCGTAAAGCGCGGCCATGATCCCGAAGGCGCAATACATCGAGCCGCCGCCAAAATCGCCGACGAGGTTCTGCGGCGGCACGGGAAGCTCGCCCCGTTTGCCGATCGCATCGAGAGCGCCGGTGATCGCGATGTAGTTGATGTCGTGCCCGGCCGCCTGCGCGAGCGGGCCGTCCTGCCCCCAGCCGGTCATCCGCGCATAGACCAACCGCGGGTTCGCCTCGAGCAGTTCGTCCGGCCCGAGCCCGAGCCGCTCCATCACCCCCGGCCGCAGCCCCTCGATCAGCACGTCGGCGCGGCTTGCCGCCTTGCGACAGAAGGCCTGCCCCTCCTCGGTCTTGAGATCAACCGTGACGCGGTGGCGCGCGCGCTCGACCACCGGATTGAGGCTCATCGCGCCCGGCCGGTCGATCCGCACAACTTCGGCGCCCAGATCGGCGAGCAGCATGCCGACGTGCGGGCCGGGGCCAATCCCTGCGAATTCAAGAACTTTCAGCCCCGCGAGCGGGCCTGTCGCTGTGGTCATGAACTTTCTCTCCCTCGGGCGCGCGGTTTGGCGTGCAATGCGGGCCGTTGCAAGAGCGTTGGCATCTCATTTGAAGGGGTCGCCGACCGGCTCTCCCTCGACATAAAGCTGGCGCCCCTCGAACGGCCGGATCTCGATCGTCGGATCATCCTCTTGCGCCGAGGGAAGCCGCGGCGATTGTTCGACCCGCACAAGACGCCCGCCATCGACCCGCAGCTGCACCACCTCGCCATCATCCTGCAACAGGAAGTGAGACGGAGCCTCCTCGCCCCGCAGCAGGATCAGGTGCTGTCCCGAAGGATTGCCCAGGCGTCCGGCGAACAGCACGGTGGATACCGAATCAGGATAGGCAATGCCATTGCCGATGAGATACGGCCGGACCGCAGCCCGCTCTGCTGCGGAACCTCCCTGAAAGACGATCTCGGGCGGTTCCTCGCCCGGGCGCGGCCGGGCCGAATAGCGGCTCTCCATAGCCTGCGCGGCTTCGGCCCTCTCGCGGATCGCGGGATCGGCCGACCGGGCCAGCCGCCCGAGCGCCGATCGACCGGGCTCGCCGAAATTCCACCTCAACGCCGCGAAATCGAACTCGTCGGCGGCAATCTCGCCTGATTGCAGCCGCGCAAGCTGGTCGCGAGTGGAAATCGCCGCGAAATCCAGGATCGGCAGAGCAAGAAGCAGTGCGAACATCGCTGTCCCGGCTGCCAGCCGCAGATTAGAGGCACGCAGCCGGTCGCGCCAGCCCGCACGCACACCCGCCAGCGTATCGATGAAATAGGCCAGCGAAAATGCCACCGCGACCGCCACCGAGGCCAGTGCCCAGAGACGTTCGGGCGAGAGCCCATACTGGTTGACCCTCAGCCCGGTCGAGATTGCGGCAAACAGTGCGAGCGGCAGCAGCCCAAGCGCCAGCGCAAACCCGGTCCAACGGAAAATCGCGCGCCCTTCCGTGTCCTCGTCGGCATCGCGAATGACGGCATTGGCGAGGACAAAAGCAGCGATCGCGATCGACAAGAGCACGGGCGTCGCGCTGTCGGTCGCGTTCCAAAGCACGCTCGGCCCCGAGACCAGCACTGCGAGGAGGAACACCGCGATGGCTATAGCCAAGGGCAGGGCAAGGATCGAGAGCACCAGCAGCACGACCGATTGCAGCGTGCCGATGATCCTCAGCTGGTTGCGCAGCGTGCCCAGCCCCGCGCCCAGCACCAGCCCGCAATAGGTAGGCGCAAACCAGGCTTCCTCCAGCAAATCCTCAAGCGGGATGCCGACGAGCCCGAGCAAGGCCGCGACCAGCCATATCAGGAGCCAGGCAAGGCCGAGAAAGGCCAGCGTTCCTGCACCGGTGATCGCGTCGGTCCACACGAAATAATGCGTGTCGCGGTAGCTTGTGCGGAAGAAGAGCCGGTGGAAATCGGCCTGGAAAAGCGGCACGGCGAGAAGGCAGGCAAAAATGGCTGCGGCGAGCGCATAGCTGCCATCGGCGAGGTCATTGCCTGCGCCCACCGCGCGCCAAGTGAGGCCGCCGACGATCGCACCGGTCGCGAGCGCAAAGACCGCCGGGGTGAGCAGCCGCCCGCGTTCGGCGGTGAAGACGAACACACCAGCGGCAAAAGCGAGGAACGCGGCAGCGGCCGCGCGCGGTCCGCTGTCATTCGCGCCATCGAGAAGGAAATGGAGCGCGAGGCCCACCCCGGCGAGCAGGGCCGCAAACAGCCAGGGTCGCTCGGGCCAGACCGCCTCGACGCGATGACGCAGTTCGCCTGGTTCGATCATTGCGCTCGCTTCATTGCGAGGACGATGCCGCCGCTCGAGTCCGTGGTTGCGAGAGCTCCGCGATCAGCGTTTGCGCCGCAAGCCGTCCGGTCTGCGCTGCGCCGTTCATGTAGCCCGACCATGCATCGGAGACATGCTCGCCGGCGAACAGGATGCGGCCGTCGCGCGCTTGCTGCACCGCTTGGCCGCCCTCATCCTCATACCACAGGAGACCCGCGAACTGCGTGAGTTGCCCGGGGGCCCAGGTTGAATAAGCGCCGCCCGTGAGCGGGTCGCGGTGCCACTCGGTCCGCAGCGCCTCGCCGGCAAATGCGCTCGCGACATCGCCCATCGCGTTGCCAAGAGCGCTGTGAATGCGGGCCAAGACTTCGCGCGGAGGGCCATCGTCCATGCGTTCGAGAAGATCGCCGCCGAAATACCAGGTGAGCGCACCTTCGCGCCCCTCCTGCGCAGGCGCCGCCTCCCAGGCTTCCGCAAAGCTGGGCGAGGGACCAGCCTCCCATGTCGCCCCGCCCGCCCCCATCGGCGTCATGCGCCAAGGGCTGCCGGCATAGGCTGCGTTGAGCTTGCCATTGCGTCCGAGCCGCATGGTGGCGTTGAACCTTTGCCAGCCTGCCGAGAACACCCCCTCGGCCCGGACATTGGCGAGGATACCGGCAGGCACCGCGAGGATCATGTGCGAGGCGTCGGCGCTGCTGCCATTGGCAAAATGCGCTCGGATAGTGCCCGGCGCGAGAGGCTCAAGCGCCGCCAGTCTGTGTCCGGTCACGATGCGCTCCTGGTGGCGCTCGGCGAGCGCATCGGTGATCCGCTGCGATCCGCCTTCCACAATGAACCGCTCGTCGCTCGCGCCGAGCACCTCATATGCAGTGCCATCGACGGTAGGCAAGTTGTAGATCAGGGTCAGCGCGCTGGCGGCCGCTGGCTCGGCGCCGAATTCGGTGCGGACCGATTGCTCGAGCAGCCCGCGCACTCCGGGCGGGCCCAGCAAAGCGCGGTGGCGATCGAGGTAATCAGCGACCGAGAGCCGGTCCAGCTCGCCCATCGCGGCCAGCGGATCGGCATCGAGCCACTCGCTGTCGCGCGCGATCTGCGCAGCGATCGGGCCGAGCGCCTCGACCAGCGCCTCGCCGCCGATCGGCTTGCCCTCAAGCAGCACGTGGTCCGTGCCTCCCGCCGCCTTGGCATCTAGCAGGCCAAGCCCGAACTCCTCGGCGAGCGCGATCATATCGGCATGATCGGTGTTGACGAGATGCCCGCCGATCTCGACCCAGCGCCCGGCTGCGGGAAAATCGCTGCGGGTAAGCATCCGTCCACCGATCCGCGGGCGCGCCTCATAAAGGCGTGCGGGAATGCCAGCCCCGGTTAGCCGGTCGAGCGCGACAAGCCCCGCCAGCCCGCCGCCGATGATCGCGACCTCGCCCAAAAGAGGGCCGCTGGACGGCTGCTGCGCGCGCAAGCCCTGCGGCATGAGCCCTGCCGCCGTGAGTGCAGCGATGCTCTTGATGAGAGCACGCCGGCCCATGCCCGGATGACCTGCCATGGGCGCCGCAAGGCCACGCGCGTCGCGACTTGCCCTGCGCGCCTGCGACAAGGCGCCCGCGAGATGAGTGAGACTGCGCATCGACCATCCTCCCCTATGCTCCAACCCATGACGCTCAGCGTGCCCTGTTCCTTGCCACCGTTCAATCGCTTTCGGCTGCAGGAGCCATGACGCTCAATCCAGGCGCCCGTCGCCTTGACGGCGGTCGTCTGCTTGAGCGTCAGCCGCGCGATCGATCGCTTCGCAAGGAGCAAGATGGTTCGGGACAAGCTGCCGTTTGCGCTCCGCGGGCGGAGCAGCGCGGTGGGATACGCGCTTGCCTTTTCCACCACCACCGTTCAGCTGGTTCTGGCGGGCAAAGAAGAGAACAGGGGATGATGGGGAGCGGACAACCGACTTCCTTGCAGGCGACAGGGCTGGCGCTGGCAGCGATGATCGCCAGCCTTGCGGGATGTGCCAAACAGGCGGACGCTCCCGAACCGCCGCCGCGAGCCACCGACAAGATCACCTTTCCGCACGAGACATCTAAGATCGCGCTCGATCTAAAGGTCGATCTTGCCGGGCTCGAACGCGATCTCGAAGCCGACCTGCCGCGCGACCTGCTCTCCTTCTCGCGCCCGGACACGGTCTGCGTCCCCCCGAAAGAGGTCGACCTGCCGCTCTTCAAGGTCAAGACCCCCAAGCTCAAATGCGATATCGAGGGTAAGGTGAGGCGCGGCCGCTTGCGGGTGTCGGGGCGCGGGCGCCAGTTGCAGGTCCGGATGCCGGTCAAGGCAGAGGTTGTCGCCCGCGATATCGCGGACATTCTCAAGCAGGAGACCGGCACTGCCGCGCTCGACCTGACGCTGTCGATGAAAGTCGATCTGACCCGTGATTGGCGGCTGACCAGCGATGTGGCGCTCGATTATGCATGGTCGAATGAGCCGGGGATCGATTTTCTCGGTAAGCGGATCACCTTCACCAGGGAGGCCGACCGCGCCCTCGCCCCGCTCCGGGCCAAGGCTGCGGCAGCGCTTGAAGATTCACTGGAGCGCCTCGCCCTCAAGGACGCGGCCGAACGTGGCTGGCGCGCCGCGCACACGGTGCTCGAACTCAACCGCGCAAATCCTGCCGTCTGGGGCCGGATCACGCCGGAAAGCTTCGCCTATGGCGGTTATCAGATCAGCGGAAGGACGATGACGATCGCGCTGGGTCTTGAGGGGGTGCTCGAAACCCATGTCGGGCACCGCCCCGAGCCGATCGAGCCCGCCGCCCTGCCTCCGCTCGAACGGTTGTCTGGGCGAACCGGCTTTGGCCTCCTCAAAGTGCCCGTGGTCGCCGATTACGCGGTGCTCGAACCGGTCCTCGCCACAGCGCTTGCGCGGCGCGCTGCGCGACCCTTCAATCTGGGCGAATACGGGAGCGTCAAGGCGCGCTTCGACAAGATCGAGATCTACGGGACGACGGCCAACCGCATCGCGGTCGGCATCGATTTCGCGGCGCAATCCGATCTCTCGCTCTGGAAGAACGCCCACGGGAGGGTCTGGTTGACGGCACGCCCCTTCAATGCCGCGAACTCGCGCACTATCAACTTCGCCGACATGCGCATCTCGGGGTCGACCGATATGGTCGGAGAAGAAATCCTGTTCGCGCTAGCCAATTCCGACGAACTGCAAGCGGTGATCGGGGAGACCCTGCGGCAGAACTTCGAACACGATTTCGCGAAACTGCGCACCAAGATCGATCGCGCGATCGCCTCGCGCAGGGATGGCCCGGTGGCCTACTCGATCACCGTGGAGAAGATCGACACCGGTCGGATCAAGGCCCATGGCGAGGGTCTGCATCTGCCTGTCCAGCTCCGGGCGCGCATCGATGCGGAGCTGGTGAACATGGACTGAGAGCCCGGCCGGGCCGACTGCAGGCGCCGAGCCGGCACGAGCGCCAGCCACTGGAAGTGTGACCGTTCGGTTCGAGCGGGTCTTCGCCAGCCAGTGCAGGCAGTGGCATGGCCCCGGCAGGGTCTGCCGCGAACCCGGCAAGGAGCCAGCCGCTCCCGCAGTCTTGCCCGTTGGTGAGAATTTCGCGCCATTCCCCCCAAAAATTGCCCCCCCAAAAAGGTGAGAAGCGTCCGCGCCCCATTTAGGGCTTGGACAGACGCTGACGCTCCCGGGCAATGGTTCTGGTGAGGAGCAGCCACAATTTACCCTGCGACCGTCAGCAAGGAGCCGGAGTTCCAGAAAGTCCGTTCTTCATCGCGGGCTTTCGACTTCAACGGTGCGCGCTTAGTCGGCACCCGCTCGGGGCATTGACCGGATTGCAGCGCGCCTCTCCCCCTCCCGGCAATCGGACCACGTAATCGGTCCCGAACGCATTGCCAGGCCTATAGTAGTCGGTCGAAACGATCTGCGCTCCGCTGGCAAAGGTCGCCTGCGCTCGCGAGGGATCGTTGACCTTCGCCTCGTAGGTGTCGATGTCCGAGCGCGACCGGACGAGATACCCCTCCCTCACGCGCTGCTCGACCTCGCCGGGGCGATGGAAAACATTGTCGAGCAACAGGAAGGCGGCATGGTTCTGGCCCGGCGTAGAGCGCAGGAACGCGACCCGGCCTTCGAGATTCGGACGCCCTTCGAGATAGCCGGAGAGGTCCTTCGTATCGAGTGCGGTGATGAGCATGAACACGAACTTGCCGCGGGCCTCCTCGAGCAGGGGCCAGTTCCCGGCTCGCACCGCGCTTTCGAGCGTCGGGTAATCGCCGCGCACATCGTCCGGCGTGATCACCCGGTCGCGTCGGAGAACCGAAAGAATCTCAGCGTCCATCGCATTATAGGCTGCGGCATCGAAGGGCTCGGGCGCCGTTGCGTCGGGAAAGATCGGAATGGCCTGCGCCTTGGCTTCGAGCATCACGAAGATCGGCGCGTGATCAGGGTGGGCATCCGACCATTGGCGCAGTTCTGCAAGGCAGGCGGTGAACAGGTTGCAGCTCGATCGCACGTCGACATCGATCATGTGGAAGACCTTGAAACCGGGCTTGTCCATGTCCGTCCGGTCCAGCGGCAGGAGGTCAGCTCCCTGGACGCCCGCCTGCTCGAGCGCGCGATAGGCGGCCGGGTAGCCGTAATGGCCTCCCTCGGGATCGTGGTTGAGATCAAGTTCGAGCCCGCGCACGCCTGCATCGAGCTGCTCCGTGAGCGTCGTGAATGAATAGCTCAGGCTGTCGCTGAAACTCACCTCGTTCGGGTGATATTCTTCCGCCGCAGCCTTCGCTTCGGGGCTTGCCCGTTCGCGCATGAGCTTCATTAACGGGCCGACCCGCTCATCGAGCAGGGCGCGGACCCTGGCGTCGGTGCCGAGCGAATAGCTGTTGTGGGTTCCGAGCACCTGGATCTGATTGATCCGCAGCTCGTCATCGATGGGCTCGTCGGTGCGCGCAAGGCCACCGTGCGAGGCGCTGGCCCCCCACAGGACGAGAGCGAGGATAGCAGCCTTATCGGCAAGCCTGCTGGGTCGAAAGGGCATGATGGTCTCTCCCCAAAAGCAATGGTGGGCCGCCCGTCCGATCAGGGGCGAGGACGGACGGCCCATGGGACGCTCAGAAACTGTAGGTGGCGGTCAGGCGGAAATTGCGGCCGAACAACGGGCGACCGTAAATCACCTGCGATGCACCCTGGCCGAACAGCGCGTCGTTGCGCGGGTTGCCCTCGGTGATCCCGCGCGCATTGGTGAGGTTCTCGCCCACGAGTTGAACGAGAATAGGCCCCTTTTCGATGCTTATGCCTGCCGCGAGCGTCTCATAAGCGGGCATTTCGGTTGAGTTGGCGAGGTCGACGAAGCGGCGCCCGACGAAGTTGAACCGGCTGAACACGGTCGTATCGAAGCCGCCGATATCGAAATTGAAGGCCGGCCGCAGGTTGCCATAGAAGCGTGGCTGCCGGATCGGCTGGTTGCCATCGGCCTCCAGCACGCTTTGTTCGACCACATTGGTGAAGTTGCCGAGTTGGGCATCGGCATAGGTCACCGTGCCATCGAAGGTAAAGAAGTCGAGCGGGCGCCAGGAAAACTCGACCTCGACACCGGGCGTCTGGATGCTGCCGACGAAATCGACGAACTCGATATTGCCGTCATCGCCGGTTGTCGCGATGCTCGATGAGAAGGGATCGAACTCGCTGTAGAATGCCGTCGCGAAGACAGAGAGCGTAGCGAGGCGCAGCTTGATCCCCGCCTCGTATTGGTCAGCCGTGGTGGTCGAACCCGAGAAAGGCAGGATCAGGTTGAACTCGTTCGGACCGCGGTTTGCGCGCGAGGCGCGGGCGTAAAGACCCAGCCAATCATTCACTGTCCAGTTGGCGCCGATTGTCCAGGAAGTGTTTTCGATATCGACCGCGTTGGGCACATCGACACCGACAAAACCCAGCGCGAAATCGTCAGCAAGCGTGGTGGGATCCCCCAGATTGAAGGGGGCGGGCGCTCGGAAATTGCCGGTGCCATCGTAGAAGGTATGGCGCAAGCCCGCCTCGAGACTGAAATCAGGCGTGATGAACCATGTATCGGCGACATACAGATCCCACTGGTCGACCGTCGAATTGCCGGCGAGCAGGGTCGAGGAATAACGCAGCACGCCGTCGTCGGTGACGAAGCCCAGCGGGTTGCCGCCTTCGTCCAGAGCAACAAGGTCAAGCGGACTTGGCTGACTGAGGACCTGAAACAGATACTCGTTCGAACGCCACGATGCGATTGTCTCGAAGTGAGCAAAGTTGACGCCGAGGGTCAGTTCGTGATCCCCCAGCAGGGCGAAGTCGGCGGTCACGCGGAAATCGTTCTGGAAGGATTGCCAATCCGATTGGATGTTGCGGTAATCGACCGGAATGACGAGGCCGCTGTCGCTGTCGGGATCATAGGCGAGCGTGCCACCGGTGCCGGCAATGGCATAGCCAAGGCGGACGACGTCGGGACCGAATGCAGACTGGGCCGCAGCAAGGCGCGATGCAGCGAAATCGTCCCCGTCAATCGGGTTGGCCGAGGAATAGATCGCGTCGAAATCGACGCTGCCATCGGTGTAGCGGAAACGGTTGACGACGCGGATAGTGTCAGTGACGTCCCAATCGAGCTCGAGCCCGGTCGTGAAGTATTCGGTGCGCCTTGCATCATCGAGCGAGCGGCGCTCTTCCTGGATGACACCGCTCGCATCGGTGAAGCGGAACAGCGCATTGCCATCGGCAAGCGCCGGCGTGTTGAGAGTGCCCTCGAAGAAATCGACGAACTCACCGAGCGAGCGCGACGGATCGCGCGGGTCGGCAAGCGGGATCGGCAGGTAGAACGTGTTGCGGTCGTTGAAATACTTGGCGTGGGCGCGGATCGTAAGGCGATCGAATTCGTGGCGCAGATTAAGGCGGGCCTGCCCGCCCTCGTCGCTCGGATAGCCGTTGTCGCGATAGCCCTCGTGGTAGCGATAGAATCCGCCGACGGCGAAATAGGTGTTCTCGCCGAGCGGGCCGGAAAGATAGGCATCGCCGCGAAACAGGCCGGTATCGCCGATCGTTGTCTGCACGGCACCTTCGAGAAAATCGTCGCCCTGCCGGGTCACGTTGTTGAAGATCGCCGAGGCGTTCGTCGCAAAGACCGGGGCGGGACCGCCGATCACCGCTTCGAAACGTTCGGTCATCAGATCCGTGCGAGTGATGCCGTCGCCGGTGAAGAACCAGCCAGCGCTCTCGGGATAGATCGGGATGCCGTCCTCCTGAAAGGCGTAGAAGCTGCCCTCGTTAGGGATTCCGCGCACCCGGTAGACGTTCGACGCTTCACCGCCGGTTGCCTCGGCATAGACCCCGCGGATCTGGCCGAGCAGGTCGGCGGTGTTGAGCGGGGCGAGCTGGACCAGTGCATCGTTCGAAAGACTGGTGATGGCGTAGGAGGTGTCGAACTTCGACTGGCCCGAGACGGTGCCGGTGACAATGATGACGTTGAAATCATCTTCTTCGGACTCGCCCGGCCCAGCTGATGCATCGGGAGCTTCGCCTGCCGTCGCATCGATCGGTTGTTCAATTGCCTCTTCGTTCGATTCGGCAGCGCCCGAAGCTTCGTTCACGGCCCATGCGGGAACGGACATCAGGCCCGTCGCAAGCGCCGTGGTGAAAAGAGCGGCGAAGCGCGCTGCAATACGATAGTTTGACATGGCTATTCCCCTGACTGGCTTGGTCAGCAAGGCCGCTAGAAGCGTTGGATGACGCCTATATTACGAATGTTCAAATTTTTGCCCGGAGCGTTTCCGGTGTCATTGCGGGTGCTTTGAAAAAGCCGCCAAATCCCTGCTGTTAATGCGGAAAAGCCGGTCGACGCCGTGGACCGCGAAAATTCCGGCGAGGCTCGCGAAAGACAGGAGAAATGCGGGAACGAGGACTGCCAGATAAGACACTTGTTCAACTCGATTCGCGGTCGTCTCGATGCCTGCCCAGCCAAGGGCTGCAAGCGCGAGGCCGGCGCCTGCGGCAAGACCGATGTTCAGCGGAATGTGAAAGGCGGCATAGAACAGCGCTCCGCGCCCTGGTCCCTGCGGCTTCGTGCTCGTGGGCCGGTCAAGGCACTCGCCAAGCAGCAATCGAAGAACCAGCAGGTGCAGGGTTGCAAACAGGCCGCCGACAAGCGCCCAGCCCGCCAGAACCACAGGATCGCCGGGAGGAATGGCCAGCAGCGCTAGCGCCAGCGCCAGTTTGAGCATCATCAGCAATGTGAGGGCCCGCTCATTCAGGCAGGCTGCACCCCAGCGCGCTGAGACGAGTGCGCCAAGGGCTGCAGACGCTGTCGACACGCCGAGCACGAGATCGGCCGCACTCCCTAGACCAAACCCCGCGCGCGCGGTGATGAGAAAGGTCGATCCGCCGATACCGGCGTGCAGGCCGACAAGGCCGAAGAGCAGGGCAAGACGACGGTGCCTGGGGTTGGCCACGAGGATCAGGAGCGGTGCTAGGATACGGACACCTTCCGGCTCCGCGCGAGGCACCGCAGAGCACGGCACGAAAGCCACGAGAAGGCCATGCAGCAGGGGAATACCAAGCCCGGTGACGGCGATGATCGCGATGAACGGGGCGATCCCGGCAAGCGCCTGCCCCCCGGTCATCACCGCCGCCAGCAGCGCAAAACCGGTCGCGCCCGAAATGGCAAAGAACCCGCGCAGACCGAAGATGCCCGCGCGTTGCCTCGCGCTGCCGCCCGCTTCGAGCGCCCAGGCGCCATGCGTCACATTGCACACGGTCCAGCTCGCGATCAGCGCCAACATGAGCGCGACCAGACACCACAATCCACCGCCTGGTCCGGCGCCGTAGATTAAGAGCATCGCGCCGGTCGCACCGAAGATTCCAAAAGTGCCAAGACCGATCCACAACCGGCGTGGCCCCCAGCCCGTCGGACTGTGATCGCCCAGCACGCTTGCGCCGAACTCCATCGCCACTCCCCACAGCCCGGTCAGCGCCATCACCAGCGCAGCCGTTGTCATCGTGGTGCCGAACCCGTCAGTGAGGAACAGCGGAAGGTAGGAGCGGCGAGCGATATCGAAGCCCGCGAACAGCATCGAAGGAAGCGACAGCGCTATCAGGCCTACAGCGCCCAGCCGCGTCGTTCCGGCACCTTGGGGCAGATCGCGCATTTCGGTCCCCTTCCCATCAGCCCATAGACACGGCTCGTTAAGCGGCGATGACCGCCAAGCCGCTAGTCTGGAGGGATGGTTCGGACCCAGTCGAGCACGACCTCGCCCGCCTGTTGATCCGTTGGCCCGCCAATCGCGTAGGCAAAGCGTCGTGTGCCGAACACGCAGAGCGCGAACACCTGCCGGAATACAGGATCAGCGGCGCGCCGCGCGGGATACCCGGCCTCGATAAGCGCCGCTTGAGTCACGTTTTCGCCGCGGCGTCGGCGCATGTCGAGGGCGTGCTCGGTGAGCGCGGGGATCCGCGCTGCCTTTAGCGCGATGATCCCGGTCGCGCGCACCAGGTCGGCGAGCGGGGTTTTGGATCCCGCCCCGGGTTGCTCCCGGCTCATGTGGAATTTCTCGATGAGTGCGTAGAGGCCCGCGACAATCAGATCTTCGGTCGATCCGAACTGATAGACCACCGTCGCCGGGGAGACATCACATCGCGCAGCAACGGCGCGGTGCGTGATCGGAGCCGGACGATGAGCCTTGAGCATGTCAGCGACGCATTCGACAACGGCGCGGCCACGTGCGTTGCGCTCACCGATCGAACGCGGCACCGCGCGGGGGGCAAGCGCGGCAACGAGCGATGCGAAGAAGGCCGGATCGCTGTCTTCGCATTGCGCACCCCACCGGATCAGGCTTTCCAGGCAGAGCGTCCTCAACGACGCGTAGGCAGGATCTCCACCTGCGCAGAGCGCAAAGCCGGCTTCATCAATCACGAAGCCCATCGCCAATTCGCCAAAGCGGCTCGTGCCGAAAAAGACCTGTGACCAGAACGCCCCCATCTGGTTCGACCATTGCGCCAGCCGCTGCGCCCCAACTTCGAACAAACCGGGCAGATGCAGGAGGTCGAGCAAGACGAGGATTTCACGGCGGTGAAGCGCGATCCAGTTATCGAACAATGCTTTTGCAAGCACGGCCCGATCGCGCGGGCGCCGGGCAGGAATTTGATCGAGGCGTTCGCGCCAGTGCTCCGCGAAAGCCAATTCACGCTCGATCGCCACCGATACGACTGTCTCGAGCATCGATGACTTGTCGCCGAAATGGTGATTGAGTGTCGCCACACTGACACCGGAACGATCCGCAAGAGGCCTGAGCGTCAGGGCGCCCAGTTCGAGCGTCTCGACCATCGCCAAGGCATTGGCGATCAGGCTCTTCTTGGTGTCGAGGCTGCCAGGTTCCGAACGGTTTTCAACATCGAAGTTGGGCCCTTCCCCCTTTCGTATCGCTTGGTTTTGCAAGGCTAGATACCCTCATTTGCAGTGTGGTCGGTGATTACACGCTCTCGCAGGATCTTGAACAATCGTCCAATACAGATTGAAGGACCAGGCTGGCCTCACCGTTTTCTCTTAAAAGCCGGAGCGAATAATATGTTCAAGATATCGTACTTTTGTCATATGATGCGATTATCAGGCTAAGCGACGTTGTGCCGGGCCGCGCGGGTTGAGGGAGTGCTCCGACCATGAAAGCGATTTGGGTTCCTGCAATTATTTCACGGATGGCGCTGGTCGTGGTGGCGCTGTTATGCCCACCGCTATCCGCACAGGAAACCGTGCCCGATGAAATAGTCTTCACCAATGTGCGCGTGTTCGACGGGTCCTCAAACTCGTTATCAGCCCCCACTGATGTGCTGATCCGCGGCAATGTCATCGTCGAAATCGGCGACGATGCGAGGCCCACACAGCAAGATCGTATTGTCATCGAAGGACGCGGGCGAACCTTGATGCCGGGCCTGATCGATAACCACGTCCACATGATGTTCAACAGCCTCGCGCCTGCCCAGATGGCCAATCCGGACATGGGGCTGGACAAGATCATGCAGCTTTCAGCGGCGCAGGCGCAGGCGATGCTGCTGCGCGGCTTCACATCGGTGCGCGACGTGGGCGGCCCGGTGTTCGAGTTGAAGCGCCTTATCGACAGTGGGCGGGTCATGGGTCCGCGCATCTGGCCTTCGGGTCCGATGATCTCGCAGACCTCGGGGCACGCCGACCTGCGGCTGCCCGACGAGCCGTCGCGCCGCTTCACCGGCCAGATTCCGCGCGCAGAACAGGTCTGGGCGAGCGTGATTGCCGATGGGCGCGCCGAAGTGCTGACCGCCGTGCGCGAGAACCTGCGATTGGGCGCCAGCCAGATCAAGATCGCGGCTGGCGGTGGCACCAGTTCGGAATATGATCCGCTCGACGTGACCCAGTACACGCTCGACGAGATGAAGGCCGCGGTCGATGCCGCCTCCGACTGGAACACCTACGTCACCGTTCATGCCTATCACCCGAAGTCCGTGCGCCGGGCGATCGAGGCCGGGGTCAAGGTCATCGAGCACGGCAATCTCCTTGACGAAGCCACGCTCAAATTGATGGCGGACAACGACATATGGCTATCGGGCCAGATGCTGGTCGATTCGACCGAAGCGATGGATCCGAGGCGGCGCGAGAAGCGAAAGCCCGTGATCGAGGGGCAGCGGATCGTCTGGCCGATGGCGAAGCGGCTCGGCGTGAAGCTGGCATGGGGAACGGATTTTCTGTTCGAGCCCGATCTCAACGAACAGCAAAACGCTTACCTGCTGCGATTGAAGCCGTTCTTCACCCCAGCGGAACTGCTGCGCCTCGCCACCGGCCAGAATGCCGAACTGCTGGCGCTCTCGGGGCCGCGCTCACCCTATCAGGGCCGCCTCGGAGTGGTCGAGCAAGGCGCTCTTGCCGATCTGATCCTCGTCGAGGGCGACCCGCTCGCCAATATCGACCTGATTGGCGATCCGGAGCGCAATTTTGCGGTGATCGTGAAGGACGGCAGGATCGTGAAGGGAGCACCGTGATGGCCCTTTATGCGCGGATGTCGGCTCTTGCCGGAATTGCCCTTCTGGCCGTTCCTGCACACGCGCAGGATGTTGAAGCGGACGACGCCGGCGCCGAGCGTTCGTCCGATACCGGCGGCCAAGTGACAGTCTATGGCTGGCTTGCCGGCGCGACGGGCGCTTTCACCCCTTTGGCAGGGGCGCCGACACTCGAATTCGACAATTCCTTTGGTGATGTGCTCGAAGATCTCGATGCGGCCTTCTTTGCGAGCGGCCAATTCCGCAAAGACGGCTTCGTGGTGGTTGCAGACGTCTCTTATGCGTCGCTTTCGCGCGATGGCCTGGTGCCGCCGGGCATACCGGCCTCGGGCGTGGTCTCGCAGTTAGCGCTCACCGCGCTGGCAGGCGCGCGGGTCAAGGATGGGGTCGGCCTGAAGGTCGATCTCCTCGCTGGCTCCCGGCTATGGAATTTGGACGGGCGGGTCGACGTGCCGCTTGCTGGTGTCAGCATCGCCCCCGACCGGACATTCGTCGATCCTGTGGTGGCTGCGCGGATCAATGCGGCCCTTGCCCCTCGGCTCTCCGCCATCGTTCATGCAGATATCGGTGGTTTCGGCCTCGGCTCGGATTTTACCTATCAGGTTGTCGCCACGGCGAATTACCGAGTGGGAAAGAGCACATTCCTATCGGCAGGCTGGCGGCATCTCCACCTCGACTACAACGAGGCTGGCACCGCTTTCGAGGGCAGCCAGACCGGACCGCTATTCGGCGTAACCCAGAGGTTTTGAAGTGGGCGCTTCGTGAAGCGCGGAGGCCGAAGCAACACAGGGCAGCCATTATGGAGCGACAGGCATGAACTTTTTGCTCAAACGTTTCGCCGCGATACTGATCGCGCTCAGCGTCTTCAACGCTCAGGCACTTGCCTGCACCCGTGTGACCTATCTCGGCCCCGATGGCCGGGTTCTTACCGGGCGCTCGATGGACTGGAAGCTGCCGATGATCTCCAACCTGTGGGTCTTTCCCCGCGGGATGGAGCGCGAAGGAGCAGCCGGGCCGCGTTCGGTCAGATGGACCTCGACCTATGGCAGCATGATCGTCTCGGGCTACGACATTTCGACGGTCGACGGGATGAACGAGCGGGGCCTGGTCGCCAATCTTTTGTGGCTCGCAGAATCCGAATATCCTCAAGATGATGGCAGGACCCCGCGCCTCTCGTTGTCCTTGTGGGCGCAATATGTCCTCGATAACTTCGCGAGTGTCCGCGAGGCCGTTGAGCATATGCGGGATAATCCGATCCATCTCGCCACCGGCGAGGTGCCCGATCAGCCAGGCAGGCTGACCACTGTGCATCTTTCGCTGTCGGACGCGAGCGGGGACAGTGCGATCCTCGAATGGGTCGAGGGCAAGCTCGTGATCCACCATTCGCGCGAGCACCGGGTGATGACGAACGAACCGATCTACGAGGAACAACTGGCGATTGCGCGCTATTGGCGGGGCGTGAACGCGCGCGAGTTCCTGCCCGGCACCAACCGCGCGAGCGACCGTTTCGTGCGTGCCTCGCACTATATCGACGCCGTGCGCCAATCGGGCGACCCACGTATCGCCGCGGCGGCCGTTTTCAGCGTGATCCGCAACACATCGGTCCCCTTCGGAATTTCCATGGAGGACGCTCCCAATCTGTCGACCACGCGCTGGCGGGTGGTCGCTGATCACAAGGACCGACGCTTCTACGTCGAATCCGCGATCTCGCCCAACGTGTTCTGGGTCGATCTCGACCAGCTCGATTTCCGCAAGGGCGCACGTGTGAAGAAGCTCGATCTCGGCCTCGACATGGCCACAATTCATTCCGGCGAGGCGTCACGGGCCTTTGTCGCAAGCGCACCGTTCGTTTTCGAAAAGGCCAATTGAAAGGGCGCGTTCCCGCGCCGCGTTGAGGAGAAATGACATGGGACGTTTCACGACAAGCATAATTGCCCTGGCCGCCCTGGCGACGACCAATGCCTGCACGACCACACCTGACATGTCTGAACCGCTCGCAGGCACAAGCTGGCGGCTTCTCGAGATGCAATCGATGGACGATACGCAAGGCACGACCCGCGCAAACAATCCCGACCGCTACACAATCACCTTCTCCGAAGACGGCACCGCCTACATGAAACTTGATTGCAACCGTGGGCGCAGCTCCTTCGAGGCTGCAAGCACGGGTACCGCCCAAGGGTCGCTCACTTTCGGCAACATCGCATCGACCATGGCATTGTGCCCGCCGGATTCGCTAAGCGAGAAGCTCGGGCAGCAGCTCGGCTTTGTGCGCAGCTATGTCATGCGAGACGGACGACTAAACATGTCGCTGATGGCGGATGGCGGCATTCTGGTGTGGGAACGAACGACGGCTGAAGGCTCGTGACGGGCAGTCATTCCCTGCACCACTGGAACTTGACCTGCCATCAGCGCATCAAGGTGAACCCGCTTGAGGAATTGCCCGGCTTTATCCAACCGTGCGGTGTGCTGCGGTGAGTCCCGAACAAGCTCCCTGAGGTGGCGCTTTGATAGTATCCTTATCACGATCTTCCCTTGATAGGGAGCATCGCGATGCCCCAGGTTACGACAATACCCCGAGGTGCAGGCAAGCTATCAGGAACCTGAGATGTCGCCAATCGGCTTGCTCATGTCGTAATATGGCGGGTCAACACAGCGCAGAATTTAGGGTGGACCAGAGGGTGGACTAGATTTCCTCGCCCGCCTAAGCTTTTGAAACATATGCGATTTTTCAAGGAAATGGTGCCCAGAAGAGGACTCGAACCTCCACGGGGTTGCCCCCGCCGCCACCTGAAGACGGTGCGTCTACCAATTCCGCCATCTGGGCACTTGTGACGAGCGCGACATCCGCATGTGCTCGCCGGGTAGGCGCGGGCCAATAGCGAGTGCGCTGCCGGTCTGTCAATGCAAAGCTGGTGGCAGCGCAGCGCGACCTCTCGAGGCGTTGCAGGGTCTTGCCCCGTGGAGCCGGTTATCGCATGGCCAGCGAGCAGCGAAAGCGATCTATCGCAAGGGATAACCAGCATGACCAGACCAAGCCCACTCGACGGGGCGCTTGTCACCCTCTTCGGAGGAAGTGGATATATCGGCAATTACGTGGCGCAGGAATTGCTTCGTCGCGGCGCGCGCGTGCGGATCGCCAGCCGCCATCCCGAGCGCAGCCACAGCCTCAAGCCGCTCGCCAATCTCGGCCAGCTGCAATTCGTCCGGTGCGACATCACGCAGGAGGCGAGCCTTGCTGCGGCGCTCGCGGGCGCTGAATATGTCGTCAACCTCGTGGGAGCGTTCGCGGGCGATCTTGAGGAGCTCATGGGCAAGGCGCCGGGCACGATGGCGCGGATCGCGCGCGACAATGGCGCCAAGGCGTTCGTCCATGTCAGCGCGATCGGGGCCGATGCGAGCTCCACTGCGGCCTATGCCCGCGGCAAGGCGCAGGGCGAGGCCAATGTGCGCGAGGCCTTTCCAGATGCCACCATCCTGCGCCCCTCGATCGTGTTCGGCAAGGACGACAACTTCCTCAACATGTTCGGCCAGATGATCGAACTCGCCCCGATCCTGCCCGTGTTCGGCCCCGAGGCACGGCTTCAGCTCGTCTATGTCGATGATGTCGCCGAGGCGATCGTGGTCGCGCTCGAGGATCCGGGCGCGCATGGCGGGCACATCTACGAGCTCGGCGGACCCGAACAGCTCACCATGATGGAAATCAACCGGCGCATCGCCGATGCGCAAGGCCGCAACAGGCGGTTCATCGCCATGCCCGATCGCGCCTCGGCGCTGTTCGCCGCGCTGCCGCTGACGCCCATGAGCCGCGACCAGTGGACGCTGCTGAAGCCCGGCAGCACCGTTTTGGGCGAGCATCGCACCTTCGCCGAGCTCGGGATCGAGCCGCGCCCGCTTGGGCTGTTCCTCGACAAGTGGATGACGCGCTATCGCCGCTTCGGCCGGTTCGGCCTCAGCAATGAGCGCGACAAGGAGCGCGAAGGCGACAGCGCCTGATCCTGCGGCGTCTGCGCCTCAGCCCAGCGTCTCTTCATACAGCGCGAGCAGATCGGCAAAGGCTTTCTCGGCGGCTTTCTTCGCGAAGACCGGGCTATCTGGCACGGTCCAGCCGTGATCCGCCCGAAAAACCTCGATTTCGACGGGGCGCCCGGCCTCCTCGGCTGCCTCGGCGAAGATCCGCTTGTGGTCGGGCGCCTCGGCATCATCGTCCTGCGAGATAGCGATGAGGAAGCTCGCATCGGTCCGATCGAGCATATTGTGCGGGCTCTGCGGATTGTCCTCGCGCACCAGGCCTCCGCCGTGGAAGCTCGCCGCCGCCTTGATCCGCCCGGGCACGGCCGCCGCGCTCCAGACGGTGAAGGGGCCGCCCATGCAATAGCCCTGCGTGCCGATGCCCTTGTCGGTGTCGACCGCCGATTGCTCGTCGAGCCAGGCGACCGCTGCGCTCGCATCGCGGTCGATCGCCTCGGCATCGAGCTTGGCGCGCCACGGGCGGACCTTCTGGAAGCCCTCGTTCTGGATAAAGGCCACAAAATCGGCGAATTGCTCGCCCGCAACATCGCGGTAATAGGGATTGAGCACGAGCACCGCATAGCCCTCTCCGGCAAGCCGGCGGGCCATGTTGCGCTTGGATTCGCGCAAGGAGGCGATGTCAGGCCAGAAGATGACGCCGGGGTGCTTGCCTTCAGCGGGATGGACGAAGAAGGCGTCCATCGTGCCGTCGGCGGTCTCGAAGGTCACCTTGCTCTCGCTCAGCGCCGTGGCATCGCCCTCTTGCGCCCGTGCAAGGCTGCCCGTCTCGCTTGGCGCGCAGGCGACGACGGCCGCCGCGCCTGCCAGCGTCCCGAACCGGCGACGCGAAAGTTCGGCCTTGGCCCATTCGTGAAGTTTCGCTTGATCACACATCGCGTCCGCCTCCTGCTGCCCGTCTCGCGCGGAACCTAGCGCGCACCCTGCGCCTTGGCCAGCGCGCGGATCAGGCCGCCTTGCGGTGCGAGAGCGCGGCCTCGCACTCGCGCATCAGCGAGGCGATGATCTCGGCGACCGGCTCCTCGCGCTTGACCATGCCGACCGACTGGCCCGCCATCAGCGAACCGTTCTCGACATCGCCATCGATCACCGCGCGGCGCAGCGCGCCCGCCCAGTAATGCTCGACCTGCAGCTGCGCCTCGGCCATCGCGATCGCGCCCGAATCGAGCACCCCGGCGATCTCGCGCTGCTTGGCGGTGAATTCCTCGGTCCCCTTGTTCCTCAGCGCGCGCACCGGGATCACGGGCAGGCGCGGATCGACCTGCACGCTCGCCACCGCATCGCGCGCCGAGGCGCGAAAAAAGGCTTTCTTGAAATCGGGATGGGCGATGCTCTCGGTGGCGCAGGCGAAACGGGTGCCGAGCTGCACGCCGCACGCGCCCATCTCGAGATAGCCCGCGATCGCCTCGCCCCGCCCGATCCCGCCAGCCACGAACACGAGATGCTCGGCGCTGAGTTCGGGCAGCATCTCCTGCGCGAGGACGCTGGTCGAGACCGGGCCGATATGGCCGCCCGCCTCCATCCCCTCGATCACCAGCGCATCCGCGCCCGAGCGCAGCAGTTTCTTCGCGAGCGCCAGCGTGGGCGCGAAACATATGACCTTGGCGCCGTCTCCGCCAGAACCCTTGATCGCCTCCACGCTGCCCTTGGGCGGGATCCCGCCCGCGAGCACGACATGGCCGACCGCGTGGCGGCGGCAGACCTCGATAAGGTCGAACAGCTGCGGGTGCATGGTGATGAGGTTGACGCCGAAGGGCTTGTCAGTGAGCGCGGCGGTCGCGGCGATCTCGGCATCGAGCAATTCGGGCGTCATCGCCCCGCAGGCGATCACGCCGAAGCCCCCGGCATTGGAGATCGCCGAGACGAGCGTGCGCTCGGACACCCAGCTCATCGCGCCGCACAAGATGGCTGTCTCGCAACCTAGAAATTCGGTGCCGCGCCGCATCAGCGCTTCGGTTCGGGAAAATTCGCTCATGGGGAGGCGATTAGGCAATTGCGTGGGGGTCGGCAAGCGGGAGCCGGCGGCAGCTCGGAGCGCGAGCGCACAGCAGCGGCGTGGGTCTATAATGTGAAAGTCTGGCAGATTTATGATTCTTGTGTGTTGAAACAATACTGCGCAAGATCGTAAAACTGTAAGTATCCTGTCACCAAATGATGCGAGAGGGCGGGTGCTGAAGCATCCCCTCCCCTATTCGGCTTCGGCGAGGTTTCTGAGTTCCAACTCGAAAGGTTCACCGTCATGTTCATCCGCACTCTCAGTGTCGCTCTCGCCCTTGGTGCCGCCGCCGCTGCTCTCCCGGCCGCCGCTCAAACCGAAGTTCGCGTTCCGATTGTCGATCTCGATCTTACCACCAAGGCTGGCCAGAAGACGCTCGATCGTCGCCTTGCCGTCGCTGCGCGCAAGGCGTGCGGCGGCCTTCCCAGCTTGCGCAATCGCACATCGCTGCTTGAATATCGCGCCTGTCTGGCCGCGGCCGAAGAGCGTTACGCGCCGCAGCGCTCGCTCGCGGTCAACCGTGCGCTCGAAGGCGCCAACGCCAAGCGCGTGGCTTTGCTGGCCGACAAGCTGGGCTTCATCGCGATCCGCTGATCGCCAGACTGGCTAACGAAGATGGGCTGGTCCTTCCATCCGGGAGGGCCGGCCCGCTTTGTCAGCGATAGCGGATGACCACAGCCCCGGCCGCAGCGCGCGCACGGGCAAGGGCTTCCTCGACGTCGCGCCCCGTCGCCAGCGCCACGCCCATGCGGCGATAGGGCCGCGTCAAGGGTTTGCCGAACAGGCGCACATCGACATTGGGATCGACCGCCAGCGCCTCGTCGAGTCCCTCGAAGGCGAAGTCTGTGCTGTCCCTCTCCGAAAGGATCACCGCCGAGGCACCGGGCTGCGCCTCGATCGCCGCTGGCACGGGCAGGCCCATGATCGCGCGGGCGTGAAGATCGAACTCGGTCAGGCGCTGGCTGCACAAGGTCACCATGCCGGTGTCGTGCGGGCGCGGTGAGAGTTCGGAGAAGATCACCTCCTCGCCGGCTTCGCCCCGGCGCACAAAGAACTCGACGCCGTAAAGCCCCCAGCCCCTTCCCGCGCCTTGGAGCGCCTCGACCACCCGCTCGGCCATGCCTCGCGCGGCGGCGAGCGCCTGCGGCTCCATCGCGACGGGTTGCCAGCTCTCCTGGTAGTCGCCGCGCTCCTGCCGGTGGCCGATCGGCGCACAGAAGCTGAAGCCGCCGCGATGGCGCACGGTGAGCAGCGTGATCTCGTAATCGAAGGCGATGAACTCCTCGCAGATCACCCGCAGCCGGTCGCCGCGCATATTGGCGACGGCATGGGCCCACGCTTCCGCCAGAGCGTCCTCGCTCTCGACCTTGCTTTGCCCCTTGCCCGAGGAGGACATGACCGGCTTGACCACGCACGGATAGCCGATGTCGCCGGCGGCGGCGAGCAGCTCCTCCAGGCTCTCGGCATAGTCATAGCGCGAGGTCACCAGGCCCAGCTCGCGCGCGGCGAGATCGCGGATCGAATCGCGGTTCATGGTGAGACGAGCCGCGCGGGCCGAGGGTACGACCGCGAAGCCCTCCGCCTCGAGCTCGGCCAGCGCCTCGGTGCGGATCGCCTCGATCTCGGGCACGATAAGATCCGGGCGGTGCTTGTGGACGACTTCGCGCAGCTTGTCGCCGTCGAGCATCGCGAAGACCTCGCACGCATCCGCCACTTGCATCGCGGGCGCCCCGGCATAGGCATCGCAGGCGATCACCCGCGCTCCGAGACGCTTGGCGGAAATGGTGAATTCGCGGCCGAGTTCGCCAGCGCCGAGCAGAAGGATGGTGAAGGTGAACGCCATGGTAAGCGCCAGCCTTTAGCACAGCGCGCGAGCAGGCCAAGCGCGCCGGCGGCTAGTGCTGGCCCTGCGCTGATCGCTCGCCCTCGGCGGAGTGGCAGCGCGCCCGCGCGACCCGCATGCCGCCCCCGGCGCGCGCCATGACGAGGCCGAGTTCAGCCTGGCGCAAGGTCCAGTCTGCGGAGCGCTCGATCGGGGCGAGCCCGGCGCTCGCGGTCAATCTTGGAACACGCGGCGAAGAGGCGGGCGTCAAAGAACCGAACGTTTCGAGCAGATCTGCCGCCCAAACCCCCGCCTCGTCGGTGCTCGCTTCGGGAAGCAGCACGCAGAAGCGCTCCGCATCGAACTGCGCCAGCTCGCAGCCCGGCAGAGCCATCGCCTCGAGGAAGCGCGCGAAGCCCCACACGATCTCATCGCTGGTGCTTTGCCCATACTGCAGGAAGATCGCGCGCAGCCGGTCAACTTCAACCAGCACGAGCATGCCCTTGCGCCCGGAGGCGAGCTGGCGGCGCAGGCTGGCATAAAGCGCGTGACGGTTGGCGAAACCGGTCAGCGGATCGACCAGCGCGCGCGAGAAGAGCTCGCCCCCCAGCGCCCGCTGGCGTTCAGCCGACCGAATTCTCGCGACAGCCCCGGCGATTTCGCCGCTCTCATCGACGATGCGGCGAAAGCCGATCGCGCACCAGCACCGGCGCTTCGTGGCGGCGCACTCTTCGTCCGGGGCACACTGTCGCAGTGCAAACTCATGCCATTGGTCCTGCACCGCGCCGTCCAGCACTTCGCGAAAATGCCGACCGAGTTCGCGCGCGGCGTCTTCGGCGGCAAGGTCGGTCAGATGCGGCTTGAGCAGCAGAGTGTCGAGATCATAACCGACCTTGGTGAAGTTGGGCGTGGCGCTGATCACAAACCCGTTGCGATCGAAGCGCACGACGATGTCGTCATCGGTAGTCTCGGACATGCTGCGCGCGTGCGCTTCATCCCCGAACGCATAACTTAAATCCATGCCGCATTGCCCCCGGCTGCTTTACCCCAGGCGGACGCGCTTCATGCAAGTTACAGCAAAACTAAAACGAGGCGATATTTATTCTCTTGAGACGAAAATTACAAGAATTTATCGCAATCGGGTTAGCTTTGTAATACAACTTGACTAAAAAACGAATCGCAACCAATTCGCGTTTACCATAAACTTGGGAAATCGCATCGTCAGTTCCGTGAATCCCGCTAAGTGTTCGGCTCAGATCTCGATCATGATACGTACCTTGCTGGGCTCAGTTCCATAGGCCGTGGCAATACGTAAACGGCAATCCTGCACCAGCTGGGTGTGCTGCGGGGCATGCGCGCGTTGCTCCAGTTCGTGCGGATCGGCGCCGAGCACCTGAGCGAGCGGAGCGAGCCGATCGGGGAGCGGACGGGCCTTGCCCTTCTCCCACGCCCACACGGTAGGCTTGCTGACATCGAGTGCCCCGGCGACCTGAGCCAGTGTCAGCCCCTTCTCGCGTCGCAAGCGATTGATCCGCACGCCCAGCGGCTCGCCCTGATGCTCGGGCACAAGATCGTTCGGGGGGGCCGACCCGTTCCCCTGCAACTGCACAGCGGCGAGCGCGGCCTCGCTCAGCGCGGTCTCGAATGCACACCCGAACAGGTTGCGGCTCTGCCACACGATTACCGCATCGACCGCGCCCGCCTGCGGCAAGTCGAGCGTCATGCGCTCGCCGGCGGCGAGTTCTATCTCGGTTTCAAGCAGCAGGCCGGCGGCGGAAATGTTGTGAATGATAACATTGGCCTCAAGCCCGCCCGGCAGTGCACCGCTGGCCTCGAGAAACAGCGCGCGGCGCTCTTCGCTGCGCGGGTCGACCCGACCGAATCGAAGGGTTTCGGGGCCGAGGTGAGCTCTGATGGCCAAGGGCGATCTCCGGTGTGTGGAGCCTCACCCCTCGCCCCGCGCGGTAAACATCGGCCTGCCGAACATGGCTAACGCATCGTTTAACTCACGCGATTAACCGCATGCCCGAAGCGTTTAGTCGACCGCGTCAAGCCCATATGCGGTGTGCAGCACGCGCACGGCAAGCTCGGTCTCGTCCTCGTCGATCAGCACGCTGACCTTGATCTCCGAGGTCGAGATCGCCTGGATGTTGATCCCCCGGTCGGACAGCGCGCGGAACATCGTGCTCGCGACGCCTGCATGGCTCTTCATGCCCACGCCGACCACGCTGACCTTGGCGATCTGGCTGTCGGTGATGATGCGGTTGTAGCCGATCAGCTCGCGCCGGTCCTCAAGCAGCGCCTGCGCGCGCGCGAGATCGGCCTGCGGCACCGTGAAAGTCACGTCGGTCTCGCCCTTGTCGCGGCCGACGTTCTGAATGATCATGTCGACATTGATCGAGGCCTTGGCGAGCGGCTCGAAGATGTTGGCGACAGCGCCTGGCTTGTCCGGCACGCGGGTGAGGATCACCTTGGCCTCGGTCTTGTCATGCGCGATTCCCGTCACGAGCTGGCGTTCCATCAGGCCCTTCTCCACCAATTCATTCATTTCCTCCTCGGAGACGATCAGCGTGCCCACGAGGTCGTCGGCACAAGCGGCGGCTCCATCCTCGACGAAGCTCGAGAGCACCTGGATGCGCACCCCCGCCTTCATCGCGAGGCTGACCGAGCGCGTCTGCAGCACCTTGGCCCCCACGCTGGCGAGCTCCAGCATTTCCTCGTAGGTCACTGCCTTGAGCTTGCGCGCCTTGGCAACGATGCGCGGATCGGTGGTGTAGACCCCGTCGACATCGGTGTAGATGTCGCAGCGATCCGCCCCCACCGCCGCCGCGACCGCAACCGCCGAGGTGTCCGATCCGCCGCGCCCGAGCGTGGTGATGCGCCCCTCCTCGCTCACGCCCTGAAAGCCCGGGATCACCGCGACCTCGCCCGCCTCGAGCGCGGCGATCATCGCGGGCGCCTCGATCCCCTCGATCCGGGCCTTGGCGTGCGCCTCGCCGGTGCGCACCGGGAGCTGCCAGCCGAGCCAGCTGCGCGCCTTCTCGCCCATCGCCTGGAGCGTCAGGGCAAGGAGCCCGCTCGTCACCTGCTCGCCGCTCGAGACAACGACGTCGTATTCGGCCGGATCAAAGAGCGCGTTGGCCTCGCGGCAGAAGCCGACCAGCCGGTCTGTCTCCCCCGCCATCGCGCTCACCACCACGGCGACCTCGTTGCGCTTGCCGTCGCGCCCCGCCGCCTGCGAGCGCACGAGGCCCGCGACGCGGCGAATGCGCTCAGTCCCGGCCATCGAGGTGCCGCCGAACTTCATGACAATGCGCTGCGGCCGATCCACGGGCGCGCTAGGCGGGGCATCAGGCAAGGCGGGTGTCCTCCTGTTGTGATGGCTGGTTTGATGTCGGGTGCGCTGTTAAGGGCAGGCCATGGGAAACGCAAACACGACGATCCGCCCGGAGGAAGCCGCGTTCTTCACCAAGCTCGCGGGCGAATGGTGGAACCCCAAGGGGCCGATGGCGAGCCTGCACGAGGTCAACCCGGTGCGCCTCGCCTTCATCCGCAGCGCGATCGATGCGCACTGGAGCGAGGCGGCGGGCTCCGCCAGGCCGCTCGCAGGCAAGACCGCGCTCGACATTGGCTGCGGCGCGGGGCTGGTGTGCGAACCGCTGGCGCGGCTCGGCGCTGACGTCACCGGGGTCGATGCGAGCGCCGAGAATGTGAGCGTCGCCGCCGCCCATGCCGAGCTGAGCGGGCTCGACATCCGCTACATGCCGGGCGAGGTCGCCGCGCTCGATATCGGCACCTTTGACTGTGTCACCAGCCTCGAGGTGATCGAGCATGTCGCCGACAAGCGCGCCTTTCTTGCCGACGTCGCCGAGCGCCTCGCTCCCGATGGCCTGCTTGTCCTCTCCACCCCCAACCGCACCGCCGCGAGCCGCGTGCTGCTGGTCGGCGCGGCGGAGGCGGTGGGTTATGTGCCCCGGGGAACGCACCGCTGGCGCGACTTCATCACTCCGCAAGAGCTCGGCGCGCTGCTCGGCGAGGTCGGGCTCGAGATCGTCAGCCAGCGCGGCATCGCGTGGCGTCCGGGCAAGGGGCTGCATCTCTCCGACGACCTCTCGCTCAATTACGTCCTCAGCGCCCGCCATTCCTGAGGAAGGCGCGCCGCTCGATCGCAACGGTGAGCGCGAGGAGCCCGAGCAGGAACACAACCGGCAAGCGGAAGTCCATCCCGCTGTCCCCCGCGATCCACGCCGCGAGGACGCCAATCCCGCCGATGAACGCGAGGGCCACACCCCATGCCCTGAGAAAGGCCGCTCCAACAGCGCCGATCGCTGCGGCGCTC
Organism: Erythrobacter sp.; assembly: GCA_036350735.1. Lineage (GTDB taxonomy): Bacteria > Pseudomonadota > Alphaproteobacteria > Sphingomonadales > Sphingomonadaceae > Erythrobacter. Next base: position 10,000 of record JAZBNR010000009.1, on the reverse strand, counting down.
GATGCGGCGAGGACCTGGAAGAACACCGGGTTCTCCCGCGCATCCTGCGACGTCAGGGCCACGGCGATCATCCCACCCGCGAAGAGCAGCCACACGCCGGCGTGCAGCCACAGGGCCAGACGCGCGCCGAGCCGGACCCCGCCTTCGCGCAAGGCACCCTCAACGCTCACCCAGCATTTCCACCAGTTCGGCGACATTGTCGGTGAAGAACCCATCCGCGCCGGTGGCGATCGCGGCACCGAACAGCGCGCGCCATTGCCCTTCCGCCGCATCGCCGCCGGGCGAGCGCAGGTCGGCGGGCAGGAAGCCATTCTCCTTGCGCAGCGTCCACGGATGCACCTTGAGCCCCGCCGCATGGGCGCGCTCGACAAGGCCCGTCGGCTCGTTCGTCGCCGGGTCGAGCGCGTGGCCAAGCCACGGGCCGATCCCGTCGGCATAGGTCGCGATCTCGGCAAGGCCCGGCGCGGTGAGCATATCGGCCCACCGCATCGAGGGCTCGTCATAAGGGCCCCCGACCGAGGAGATCAGCATCACCAGCGGGGTATCGACCAGCTTGTCGAGCCGTTGCAGCGGGCCGACCTCGAAGATCTGGACGAACACCGGGGCATCGGCGCGATCGAGCCCGAAACGCTTGAGCTCGCTCACCAGCAGGTCGACCATGTCGATCCCTTCCTGCTCGAGCATCAGCGTGGGGTGCTTGAGCTCGGGATAGAGCCCGATCACCCGGCCCGTCTCGGCCTCCTTGGCGCGCACGAGGCCAACGATCTCGGCGAAGGTCGGCACCTGATAGAGCCCGTCATAGCGCGCGCTCGAAGGCCGTGAGCCCGGCACCCGCTCGCGCGCGCGCAGGGTGCGCAGCTCGGCCAGCGTGAAGTCCTCCGAGAACCACCCCGCGACCCGCTGGCCCTCAACCATCTTGGTGCGCCGCCGGTCCTCGAACTCGGGGCGCTGCGCGACATCGGTGGTGCCCGAGAGCTCGTTCTCGTGCCGCGCGACGAGCTGGAGGTCTTTCGTCACCACGAGGTCGGGCTCGATGTAGTCCGCCCCCCGGTCGATCGCGAGCTCATAGGCGGCGAGCGTGTGCTCGGGCCGCTCGCCGCTCGCGCCGCGATGCGCGATGATGAGCGGGCGGTCGGCCGGGACCGGAGCCTGTGCCGCCAGCGGCGTGCCCACTGCGAGCGCCATGAGGCCGAGCGTTACGAGAGCGTTGCGGACCATGTCTCTTCCTTGAAGCCTGTGAGGATGCCGCCGGGATGCTCCACCACGGGGCGCTTGATCATCGAGGGGTGCTGCACCAGCACGGCTACAGCAGTGTGACTGTCTTGCGCCGCCGCCTTCTGTGCCTCGGTGAGCTTGCGAAAGGTCATCCCGCGGGTGTTGACCACGGCCTCGAGGCCCACCGCGGCGATCCATGCCTCAAGCCTCGCCGGATCGGCGCCCTCCTTCTTGTAGTCGTGAAAGGCGTAGGCGATGCCGTTCGCCTCGAGCCACTTTCTCGCCCGCTTGACCGTGTCGCAATTGGGGATGCCATAAAGCTCGATCATCCTGCGTATCTCCCTCGCTTCATCGCGCGCAGCGAACGCTTGAACCGCCTGTTACACGGTACAGAAGCGAAAAAGTCGCGAGGCTCGGGCGCGCCCGCCATCGCCCCTGCCTCGTGCCCAAAATCGCGATTCGTCTGTCTCATAGCCATCCCGCGTTAGCGCGCCCGCGCCGAGTAGGACAGGTGCGCATCGGCGATCGCCACCGCCAGCGCATCGGCCGCGTCCGCCCCCGCGATCGCGACGCCCGGCAGCAGCACCCTGACCATCGCCGCGACCTGCGCCTTCTCGGCCTTGCCCGTGCCCACCAGCGCCTGCTTGACGCTGCGCGCGGCGTGCTCGGACACGGCGAGCCCCGCCGCCCCGCACACCGCGAGCACGCAGCCCCGCGCCTGCGCCAGCTTGAGCGTGGATTGCGGGTTCTTGTTGAGGAAGATTTCCTCGCACGCGGCTTGGTCCGGGCGATGTTCGGCGATCACCTCGGCCAGCGCGCTGTGGAGCCGCGCGAGGCGCTGCGGCATCGGATCGCCCGCGCGGGTCGCGATCTCGCCGTTGGCGATATGCGCAAGGCGAGAGCCCTCGGCGCGGATCACGCCCCATCCGGTGCGCGAGAGCGAGGGATCAAGGCCGAGGATGATCACGGCCCGCGCCTTCGGCAAGCCGACGCAGCCCGACCTCGGCCCCCCGTCACAGCATTTCCGGAAGCCCGACGAGCAACCCCAGACGCCACAGCAGCGCGAGCACAAAGGCCGCGCCGAGCGCACCTGCGAAAAGCCATTCGCGCGCACTCACCCGAAGTCACTCCCCCGGCTCACGCGTCGAGCTTGTCCATCACCTCGTCGGAAATATCGTAATTGCCCCACACGGTCTGCACGTCGTCATCGTCCTCGAGCGCGTCGATCAGCTTCATCAGCGTGCCGGCATGGGCCGCGTCCATCTCGACCGTGATGTTGGGCTTCCACGCGAGCTTGACGTTCTCCGCCTCGCCAAGCGCCTTTTCAAGATCGCTTGCGACCTGGTGGAGATCGTCCGCCGCGGTCCAGATCGTGTGGCCCTCCTCGGTTGTCTCGATATCCTGCGCGCCCGCTTCCATCGCCGCGAGCAACACCGTCTCCTCGTCGCCTGCGGAGGCGGGATATTCGATCAGGCCGAGCCGCTCGAAACCATGCTGCACGCTGCCCTCAGTGCCCAGATTGCCGCCGTTCTTGGAGAAGCAGGTGCGCACATTGGTGGCGGTGCGGTTGCGGTTGTCGGTCAGCGCCTCGACGATGATCGCGCTGCCGCCCGGGCCATAGCCCTCATAGCGCACCTCTTCGTAATTGTCGTCATCGCCGCCGCTTGCCTTGTCGATCGCGCGCTGAATGTTGTCCTTGGGCATGGACTGCGCCTTGGCGTTGTTGATCGCCAGCCTGAGGCGCGGGTTCATATCGGGATCGGGCGCGCCCATCTTGGCGGCAACGGTGATCTCGCGGGAGAGCTTGGAAAAGAGATTGGAGCGTTTCTTGTCCTGCGCGCCCTTGCGGTGCATGATGTTCTTGAATTTGGAATGGCCTGCCATGGGGAGTCTTCGCGTCTCTTGTGGTGCATGAACGGAAAGCTGCATTAGACGCATGAGAGCCCTCGCGACAAGCCTCCCGCCCGCTCGGACCACAATCGCAGAATGGGCGGCGTTCCGGCAATTCCTCGCCCGCCCGCGCCTGCCCAAGCGCACCGCTCCGCTGCCGATCGGGATCCTGGCCGTGCTGCGGCTGTATCTGCTCGATGCGCTGCTGATGATCGGCATCGGCGTGATCGCCTCGCTGGTGCTGCTGACGGGGTTCGAGATCCCGCAAAACACGCTTGAGGAGCTGGCGCTCACTCCGGGCTGGATCGCGGTCATCATCATCGGCGCGCCGCTCGCGGAGGAGCTGATGTTCCGCTCGTGGCTATCGGGCCGGCCGGGCCATCTCGTCGCAGGGATTGCCGGGATCGCGGCGCTGCTCGGGCTGCCGATCCTGGCTGCTGCGGGCGGGACGCTGCAATTGGCTGCGCTGGCTGCGCTCGTGGCGCTGGTGGTGGGCGCCGCGTGGAGCCTTTGGCGCTGGCGCGAGGCGCCGCCGCTGCGCTGGTTCGTGGCCGCATTTCCGCTGATCTTCTGGGGGGTCGCGGTGGTCTTCGCGCTCATCCACCTCGTCAATTACGAGGCGGCTGGCGGCATCCTGATGCTGCTGCCGCTGGTCGTCCCGCAATTCATCGCCGGGACCATCTTTGGCTATGCCCGCGTGCGTTATGGCCTGTGGGCAAGCATCGCGCTGCACGCGCTGCATAACGGCTCGGCGGTCGCCGTCATGCTGCTTGCGCAAAGTGCGCTGCCCGAGGGTTGAGCGCCGCGTTGCTCGGGATGGGCGCGGGGGCGCTCAGACCTTGACCGCGGTCCCGCTCGCCGAAACCATCAGCATCGAGCCGCGATCGCCCACCACCTCGTAATCGAGATCGACGCCGACCACCGCATTGGCCCCGCGCGCGGCGGCCTCGGCCTGCAATTCCTCGATCGCCTCGTCGCGCGCCTGCTTGAGGATGCGCTCATACGAGCCCGAGCGCCCGCCCACGATATCGCGGATATTGGCGAAGAGGTCGCGGAAGAGATTGGCGCCCACGATCACTTCGCCCACCACGATGCCGTGATATTCCTGGATAGGGTGCCCCTCGATCGTGTGCGTGGTGGTAACGGTGACGCCGCGCGCGTCCTTCCATGGTCCGGGCATTGCTCAATCCTTCCGCAAGAGTGTGTTGCCAGCATAAGACGCAGCCGCGCCCCGCGCAATCGCGTTCGGACTTCGAGGCTCACGCCATGCCGAGCGCGGCCTTGTAGGTCTCAAGGATGGTTTCCTGCTCGCTGCGATCGTCGGGCTTCATCTTCCTCAGGCGCACGATCTGGCGCATGATCTTGGGATCGTAGCCGACCGCCTTGGCCTCGGCATAGACATCGCGGATATCGTCGGCGATGCCCTTCTTCTCCTCCTCGAGGCGTTCGATGCGCTCGATCAGCAGGCGCAGGCGGTCGTCGGACGAATTGGCGTTGTCGGCCATCGGGAGGTCTCCATGGTGTTCTCGAATCGATTGGCTTGCCGATAGCCATAGCGCGGCGCGGGTTGAACCGTCGGGCGCAATTAAACCTGTGCGTTCTTCGCCGCCGCGTTCCGTTTCAGGCTCGCTTCCATCCGGGCGAGCTGTTCCTCGCTCGCGGGCGTCTGGCGGGTGGCCTTCCACTCCTCCTGCGGCATTCCGTGGACGAGTTCGCGCGCGGCCGCCTTGTCGCCCTCATATCCACCCTCGCGGATCCAGTCTGCGAGGCAATTGCGGCAGAAGCCCGCCAGCCCCATCAGGTCGATGTTCTGCGCATCGTGGCGATGACGCAGGTGGCGCACCAGCCGGCGGAAGGCGGCAGCGGCGACGGCGTCGTCGAGCGTGTCGAGCGGATCGGTGGTGTCGGTCATGCGAGGCCTTCTTCCCGTGGGTTTTCCTTGAGCTTACCAATTGGCATGCCATAGCCGCGCACAGCACGAGGGGATCACGCACCGCCATGGCACAATCAGACCTCACCAGGATCGACCCGCGCGGCCGCCGCGTCAAGATTCTCGCCACGATCGGCCCGGCGAGCCGCTCGCCCGAGATGTTGCGCCGCCTGTTTCGCGCAGGCGCCGATGCCTTCCGGGTCAATATGAGCCACGGCAATCACGAGGATCACGCCAAGGCGATCGCGGCGATCCGCGCGCTCGAGAAGGAATTCGCCCGGCCCATCGCCATCCTCGCCGATCTGCAAGGCCCCAAGCTGCGCGTCGGCGAATTCGTGGGCGGGCGCGCGGTGGTGCGCCACTCGGGCCATTTCACGCTCGATCGCGATCCCTCGCCGGGCGATGACAGCCGCGTGTGCCTGCCGCACCCTGAGCTGTTCGGCATCCTCGAGCGCGGTCAGCGCCTCCTCATCAACGATGGCAAGATCCGGCTCGTGGTGCGCGAGGCGGACGAGCACCGCATCCGCTGCACCGCAGAGGTCGGCGGAGTGATCTCGGACCGCAAGGGGGTCAACGTGCCCGATGCCGAGGTGCCGATCCCCGCGCTGACCGACAAGGACCGCGCCGATCTCGCCTTCGCGGTCGAACAGGGGGTGGACTGGATCGCGCTCTCCTTCGTCCAGCGACCGGAGGATCTCGCCGAGGCGCGCAAGCTCATCGCCAGCGCGCAGGGGCCGCGTGCCTCGGCGCAAGGCCCCGCTCTGTGCGCCAAGATCGAGAAGCCGCAGGCGGTGCAGCGGCTCGCCGAAATCCTCGAGATGTCGGACGCGATCATGGTCGCGCGCGGCGATCTTGGCGTGGAGCTCGAGCCGCAGGAGGTCCCGCCTCTGCAAAAGCGCATCATCGCCGCCTCGCGCACGGCGGGAAAACCGGTGATCGTGGCAACGCAGATGCTCGAATCGATGATCGAAAGCCCGACGCCCACGAGAGCCGAAGTCTCCGATGTCGCCAACGCAGTCTATGACGGGGCGGATGTGGTAATGCTTTCAGCGGAAAGCGCGGCGGGCGAGTGGCCCGAGGAATCGGTTGCGATGATGCACAAGATCGCCGCCACGGTGGAGGCCGATCCCGATTACAAGCGCCGCGTGCGCTTCCTCGAGATCCCGCCCGATGCGACCACCGCCGATGCCCTCGCGCATAGCTGCATGACGATCGCGGATACCGTGCCGATCAGTGCGATCACCGTGTTCACCTTCTCGGGCGCGACCGCCCGCCGGGTGGCGCGCGAGCGGCCGTCGGTGCCGGTGCTGGTGCTCACCCCCTCAATGCGCACCGCGCGGCGCGTGGCGCTGCTGTGGGGCGCGCACGCGGTGGCGACGCGCGACATCGGCAGCTTCGAGGAGATGATCGCCAAGGGCAAGCGCATGGCGCTGCGCCACGGCTTCGGCAGCGCGGGCAGCAAGCAGATCGTGCTCGCGGGCGTGCCGTTCGGGACGCCGGGCGCGACCAACCTGCTGCATGTGGTCACGCTCGCGGGCGACGAATTGCAGGGCTACAGGGACTGACGCGCGCAGTGGAGCGGGTCACTGGCCTGCCGGGGGCGGTCCATCCCCCGGTGGCTGGGGCAGCTCGACATCGTGCCGATGGTTCCAGATCTCGATGATCTTGCCCTCGTCGTTGAATCGGAACACGTTGATGATCGCGACCTTGTCGACATCGCGCATCCCCATCGCCTTGGCCTCATCGCTCGCATGGAGCGAGACGAACCAGCGGGTCGCGACCTTGTCGCCCTCGGCGATCTGGTAGTCGATCGCCCCGCTGAGCTGCCCGAAGCTATGAAACAGATCGGCGGTGTTCTTCTGCTCGATCGCCGCCTCGGTCACTCCCTTGCGCGGGCCGACATCGTGGACGACATATTCTTCCGCGACGTAATCGACATAGGCATCGGTTTCTTCCGAGAACCACAGCTTCTGGTAGAATTCGGCCGCCAACCGCTTGTTGCGTTCGGCCGTGCTCTCGGCGGCATCCGAGGGCTCGCCCGCGGCGGCCGCCTCGCTGGCGGCCAGTGCCGGAATGCCGGCCGCAAGGGCGATGGCCAGGATCTGGTTGCGCATTGCTTTCTCCCCATCTTGAAGCACCGCGAGCCAGGATGTCGCATTGTGCGCGGGATGTCCAATGCAAGAGGCGTGGGCCAGGGCGCTCGTTGGCGCAGGCCGCATGTTTACTTCGAATTAAGCGCATCCTTTGACCCGCACTCAAGCTGCCGAAGGTTAGTTTCATGGCATGTGGGCAATCCCTGCCTTGATCCTGTTGGCCATCGCCCCCGGCGGCGAGGCGAAGGCGCTGGGCGATGGGGCTGCTGATGCCGAGCCGCTCGTCCTTCGGCTGGCCGCACCGCAAGAGGCGCCCGAAGCGCCTGCCGCCTCCGCCGAGCCGACCCGCCTCGCGGCGGCCACGCCCAGCGCGCGGCGCGGCACCCCTCGCGTCTCCAAGGTCCGCTGCGCGCCGATGGTGTGCCAGTCGGGCTGCCCGGTGGCGACAACAAGCGATAGCGACGCAGCCCCCGAAACGCCGAGCCAATCGGCGGCGCGCCTCGCCAGGGCCTCGGCGCCGGAACCGGCCTGCGCTCATGTTGCAGGCAAAGCGGCCAAAGCCGACAGTTCGCGCTAAGGCCGCCCGCCCGCGGCCCCGGCTACTCGGCCTTCGCGCGCTGCGAATGGAAGAAATCGAGCTTCCATGTGCCATCTTCATGCACCAGCACCGCCGATTCGAGCCAGCGCACCGGCTTCACCTCGCCCGGCATCCCGGCGCTGCCGACATTCTCCCACTGCGCCCATGCGACATCGCACCGCACCTGCGTGTCCAACGGCCCCAGTGACCAGACGATCTCCCTCCCCTCGGCCAGCGCGCCCGTAACCGCTTCGACCAGAGTGGAGCCGGGAAAGCGCGCGCCGACATCGAAGGCGTAGAAGCCTTTGGTGGTCACCCGCTCGAAAGGTGCCTTGTCCTCGGAGCGCAGCGCCGCAAAGAAGGCGTGGATGGTCCGCTCGACCTCGGCCGGGGCGGTTGCCGGATCGGCGCACTGCGATGCGCTCGAAGCGAGCGCGGCGAGCGCGAGGAGCGCGCTCATTGCCGCGCCGCTCGATCGAGCCGGGCGCGTGCCTCGGCCTCGCCGATCAGCGGGAGCAGCTCGCCCATGTCGGGGCCATGATCCATGCCTGTCAGCGCCTGGCGCAGCGGCAGGAAGAGGGCCCGGCCCTTGCGTCCGGTGCTTTCCTTGAGCCGCGCGGTGAGCGCGCTCCACGGGTCCTCGCCCCATTCGAGCGCCTGCGAGGCCTCGGCGCAGTAGGCGCGATCCTCCCCGGCGAGCTCGGGCGGTGCGATCGGGCCGGTGACGAGCCGCCACCATTCGCGCGCCTCGGCCACGGTCGCGACATTGGGGCGCACCGCGTGCCAGCCGGCCTCGTCCATCCCCTCGGGCAGACGATCGCGCACCTCGGCGAAAGGCATCTGGTGGACGATCGCGGTGTTGAGCCGGTCGAGCTCGGCATCGTCGAATTTGGCGGGCGCGCGGCCGAAGGTCGAAAGGTCGAAGGTCTCGATCAGAAGCGAGCGGTCTGCGATCGGCTCCACGGGCAGCGCGGTGCCCAGCCGCGCGAGCAGCGCGACGATTGCCTGCGCCTCGATCCCGCGCTCGCGCATCGCGTCGCAGCCGAGCGAGCCGAGGCGCTTCGAAAGCTTGCCCTCGCGCCCCACCAGCAGCGCTTCATGCGCGAAGGCGGGATGCTGGCTGCCCATGGCGGTGAAGATCTGGATCTGGACTGCGGTGTTTGAAACATGGTCCTCGCCGCGCAGCACGTGGCTCACCCCCATATCGATATCATCGATCGCGCTCGGCAGCATGTAGAGCCACGATCCGTCGGCGCGGCGGATCACCGGATCGGAGAGCAAAGCGGGATCGAATTTCGCGTGGCCGCGCACGCCGTCCTCCCACGCGATCGGCTCGTCATGGTCGAGCTTGAAGCGCCAGTGCGGCTCGATGCCCTCGGCCTCCTTGGCGGCGCGCTCGGCGGCGGTTAGCTGAAGCGCGGCGCGGTCGTAGATCGGCGGCAGGCCGCGCCCGAGCAGCACCTTGCGCTTGAGTTCGAGTTCCTGCGCCGTCTCGTAGGCGGGATAGATCCGCCCCGCCTCCTTCAGCCGCGCGAATGCCGCCTCATAAGCAGCGAGCCTTTCGGACTGGCGCTCCTCGTGATCGGCCTCAAGGCCGAGCCAGGCCAGATCCGCCCGGATCGCCTCGACATATTCCTCCCTCGAGCGCGCCGCGTCGGTGTCGTCGATGCGCAGGATGAAGCGGCCGCCGGCCTTCTTCGCCAGCATCCAGTTGTGGAGCGCGGTGCGGATGTTGCCGACATGGAGCCGGCCTGTTGGCGAGGGGGCGAAGCGCGTGGTTGTCATGCGCGCTCAGGTAGAACGCACGCGCTCACGCGGCAAGCGGATCGAGCAGGCGCCTCAGAGTGCGCGCAGCTCCGCAGTGACGAGACCCAGCGCCGCGTCCCACAAGCGAGGCACCCGCGAGGGGCGCACGAAGCCTTCGATCTGCGCATCGAACTCGGCCTTGTCGCGCCCGAGCGAGGCTCCAACGAGCGCGGCGAGGGTCGCCTCGTCATGCGTCATGACGGGCGAGCAGAAGCAGTTGAGGCGGATATTCTCGGGCCAGCACGCCCTGACCGCTTCGGCGAGCGCGAGCGTCTTGGCCGCGATCGCCACACTGCCGAGGCGCACGGCAAGCTCGGGCACCGGATCGCGCCCGACCCGCTCGTGCAGCGCGATCAGCCGCAGCGAATAGACGAACCGCGCGGCGAGCGGCTCGCCCTCGGCGAGTCGGGCCGCCTGTGCAAGGCGGGCAATGGTGGCGCGGGCCTGCCCGGCGGCAGGGACAGGGGTGGTGGCGGGGGTGGCGGCAGG
>JAZBNR010000008.1:0-70651 GCA_036350735.1 Erythrobacter sp. | reverse complement strand
GGCAGGGCCCGGGCGTGGCCTATCGCCTGTGGGAGGAGGCCGGCCATCCCGGCCGCCCGGAATTCGCGCCGCCCGAGATAGAAGTCGCCGACCTCACCGGCCTCGTGCTTGCGCTCGCTCGCTGGGGCTCGAGCGATGCGGGCGCGCTTCAGTGGCTCGATCCGCCGCCCGCTGCCTCGCTCGCTGCCGCGCGCGCCGCGCTCGAGCGGTTGGGCGCGATGGACAATGCGGGGCGGATCGCGCCGCTGGGGCAGGCAATGGCGCGCATGCCGATGGCACCCAGTGAGGCGGCCGCGCTGCTCCATGCGAGCGATGCGGGCGTGCTCGAGGAGACGGCGCAGCTCGTCCTGCTGATGCAGGAGCGCGGGCTCGGTGGGCGCAGCGAGGATCTCGCCATCCGGCTGCGCGGCTGGCGCGCGGATCGCTCGCCGCGCGCGACCAGCGCGCGCCGCATCGCCGAAGGCTGGGCACGCAAGGCTGCTGGAGAACGGGTGGCAGGAAGCGCCCGCACCGCTGCCGTCCAGTCTCCGGCGGGCGCGCTGGCGCTGGCGCGGCGCGACTTCGTCGCACGCAGGCGCGATGCAGGCGGCGAGGACTGGCTGAGCGTCGGGGGGAGGGGCTACCGGCTCGATCCTGCTGCGCCGCTCGCGGGCTCGGAGTGGATCGTGATCTGTGATGCGCAAGGGGCAGCCAAGGGTGCGCGAATCACCGCCGGGATTGCGCTCGATGCCGCCGAGGTCGAGGCGCTGTTCGAGAACGAATTGCAGGAAATCGCATTAGTGCGCTGGAATCCCGAGAAATGCCGCGTCGAGTGCCGACGCGAGCGTCGCCTGGGTGCGATCCGGCTGGCGAGCGGCCCCGATCCTTCGCCCGATCCGAGCTTGGTTGTGGACATCCTTGTGGATAAAGCTCTGGAGGACTTGGGGAAGCTCTTTGCGCCCGGCTTTCTCGCGCGCGCCGAATTTGCGGGGATCGAGCCGCTTTCGCTCGCAAATCTGAAGGAGACGGCGGCGATATGGCTCGCCCCGCTGCTCGAAGATCGGCGCGATCTCGCGCTCCCGCCGCACAAGGTTGCCGAGGCGGCGCTCGCCAGTCTTGCTGATTGGAACACCCGCCAGGCGCTCGAGCGCGCTGCGCCCAGCCATTTCGTCTCACCCGCCGACACCCGCCACCCGATCGACTATGCCGGCGAGGATGCACCCAGTGTAGAGGTTCGCGTGCAGGCGCTGTTCGGGCTTGACGACCATCCGATGATCGGGCGCACCCCGCTGCTTATCAAGCTCACCAGCCCAGCCGGGCGCCCGCTGCAATCCACCCGCGACCTGCCCGGCTTCTGGCGCGGCTCGTGGGCGGATGTCGTCAAGGAAATGAAGGGGCGCTATCCCAAGCACCGCTGGCCCGAGCAGCCCTGGCTCGAGCGGCCCAGCCTCAAGACCAAAAACGCCTTCAATCGCGGCTGAATCTGGCTTATTGAAACGCTGACCGAACACTTCGGCGCTAAGCGCCGCAAGGCCGACCGGCCGCCCGCAGCGACGCGGCCGGAAGGCCGCATCGAGCGAGGAAAAACAAGCAAATGCCTGCCATCATCTACCAGCAGCCCAAGAGCGCGATGCAGTCGGGCAAGGCGAAGACGGGTTTGTGGGTGCTCCAGTTCGAGCAGAGCGAGGCGCAGCGGCCCGATCCACTGATGGGATGGGCCGGCGGCGCGGACACCCAGTCGCAGGTCCGCCTGACCTTCCCGACCAGGGAAGCGGCCAAGGATTACGCGGCGCGCTATGGCATCATCGCCCGCGTTCACGCGACACCGCCCAAGGCGCTCAAGATCCAGGCTTACGCTGACAATTTCCGCTGATTGATTTTTCGTGCAGCCCTTGCCATATGCCGCTCCGGGAGTCGGGTGGACGTTTGCGTTCGCTCACCGGGTCAGGTCCGGAAGGAAGCAGCCCAGGTGAATTGCGGCGGGTCGCTCGGCTCCTTTTCCCTGCAACAGCGCCATGACAAACGGGCGCCAAGCGCCTAGCTTGGCGATGTGACCGATTCAGAGCCCGATCCCCCGCTGAGCGACGCGGATGAAGCCCCCAGCGCGGCCGAGCTTGAGGCTGCAGGGCAGAACTCGATGTTCGCCGATGCGCTCGCCGCGTCTGCGCCCTCGCCGCCGCAGCCGCAGCCGCAGCCGCCCATACCCGCAACGAGCGCAGCCCAACCTTATCGAGTCCTTGCGCGCAAATACCGCCCTCAGACCTTCTCCGAGCTGATCGGACAGGAGGCGATGGTGCGCACGCTCGCCAACGCGATCGAGCGCGACCGGCTGGCGCATGCCTTCCTGATGACCGGGGTGCGCGGGGTCGGCAAGACCTCGACCGCGCGTCTGATCGCCAAGGCGCTTAATTGCGTCGGGCCGGACGGGCAGGGCGGGCCGACGATCGATCCGTGCGGGGTGTGCGAATATTGCACCGCGATCGCGGAAGGTCGGCACATCGACGTCATCGAGATGGATGCCGCTTCCAACACCGGCATCGACAGCATCCGCGAGATCATCGAACAGGTGCGCTACGCGGCGGTTTCGGCGCGCTACAAGATCTATATCATCGACGAGGTCCACATGCTGTCCAACGCGGCCTTCAACGGGCTGTTGAAGACGCTTGAGGAGCCCCCGCAACACGTCAAGTTCCTGTTTGCCACCACTGAGGTCGAGAAGCTGCCGGTGACGGTGCTCAGCCGGACCCAGCGCTTCGACCTGAAGCGCATCCCCGCCGACATGCTGACCGCGCACTTTGCCCGCATCTGCGAGCTCGAAGGGGTCGCGGCCGAGGAAGAGGCGCTGCGGATCATCGCGGCGGCCGCCGAGGGCTCGGTGCGCGACGGGCTCTCTATCCTCGATCAGGCGATCGCGCATGCCGATCTCGATGAGGGCGGCATGGTCCAGGCGGCGCGCGTGCGCGATATGCTGGGCCTTGCCGACAAGGGCGCGCAGCGCGCCATCCTGAGCCATCTGCTTGAAGGCGAGGCGAGCGCGCTTCTCGCCGGAATCGACGAGCAATATGCGCTCGGTGTCGAGCCGCTGGCGCTGATGCGCTCGCTGATGGACCTTGTCCATCGGATCACGGTTGCGCAGGTCTCGAAAGCTGAACCCGATGCGCCGAGCGAAATCGAGCGTGCGGCACTCGCCGAATTGGCCGCGCGGCTCTCGCCTGCGCAACTCCATCGGCTGTGGCAATTGCTGCTCAAGGGCTATGACGAGGTGCGCCATGCGCCAGACCCGCTGATCTCGCTGCAGATGGCGCTGCTGCGGGTGCTGCACGCGAGCGAGATGCCAGATCCGGGTGAGCTGGCGAGGCGGCTCGAAGCGCTGGCGCAAAGCGCAAGCGACGGGGCGATCGCCGCTGCGCCCTCTCCCGCGGTTCCCGAAGCAAGCTCGCCCCAGTCCCCGCCGATCCAGACCCAGCCTGATTGGGAGGAGCTGGTCGAAAGGGTGGACGGTGCAGGCCACCTGCATGTTGCCGAGATGATGCGCGCGCGCGTGCGGGTGATCGAGCTCGGCGCCGAGCGTCTGGTATATGCGCAGGCCGACCGCTTCCCTGACGATCCGGGGCCGGAAATTCGCGATGCGCTGTTCAAAGTTACCGGGCGGCGCTGGATGGTAGAGCGCGGTTCCGGCGAGGCGCAGCCAACGATACGCGAACAGCGCGAGGCCAAGGCTGTCGCCCGGCGCGAGTGCACGCTGGCCGATCCGCTGGTGAAGGCTGTGCTGACGGCCTTCCCCGATGCCGAGCTGATCGAGACCCACGACGAGCGCGAGAGCAGGGCCGCGCGCTGACAGCAAACAGGCAAGCCCACCCCCGAAGGGCGCCACTCAACGAAAGGAAACCCCGATGAAGAGCATGGAAGAAATGATGGCCGCAGCCCAGCAGGCGGCCGAGACGATCCAGAAGCAGATGAACGAGATGCAGGCGAAGCTCGATTCGATCGAGGTCGAGGGCACCGCCGGGGGCGGGCTCGTCAAGGTCCGCGCCTCCGCCAAGGGCCGGATTCTCGGCGTGCAAATCGACGATAGCCTGATGAAGCCCGAGGAGAAGAACATCGTAGAGGATCTGGTGACAGCCGCCTTCAACGATGCGCGCGACCGGGCAGACCGGGTTTCGGCCGAGCAGATGAAGGAGATGCAGGGCTCGATGGGTCTTCCGCCGGGCTTCAACCTTCCGGGCCTGGGTTGACGCGCAAGCTGCGCGCAGGGACGAAATCGCAAGGTGACGATCCCGGGCGCGTCCACAGCTATGCGGCGCAGACCATTGCGGGTGGGCTCGAAAGACCCATATTCTTCAGTCAAAGGCGCGCTCACCCGTTAGCGGCGACCATGAAACCCGATTTTTGGCCCTATGACACAGCAATTTCCCCTCCTTCCCCTTCGCGACATCGTCGTGTTCCCCGGCATGGTCGTTCCCCTGTTTGTGGGTCGCGAGAAATCCGTCGCCGCGCTCGAGGCGGCGATGGAAGCCTCGAAGGATATCTTCCTTCTCGCCCAGCTCGATCCCGCAACCGATGATCCAGCGGCGGACGAGCTTTACGACATCGGCGTCGTCGCGCAGGTGCTCCAGCTCCTCAAGCTGCCCGATGGCACGGTGCGGGTGCTCGTCGAGGGGACTCACCGCGCGCGGCTGAACGCGTTTTATGCGCAGGTCGGCTACGTGATCGCCGATGTCGAGGCGATCGAGCCTGAGACTGTCGCCGGCAATGAAGTGACGGCGCTCATGCGGCAGGTCGTCGAGCAATTCGGCGAATACGCCAAGCTTAACAAGAAGCTTGGCGATGACACCACGATCGATCTCTCAGAGGTCGACGATGCGGGCCAGCTCGCCGACACCATCGCCGCCGCGCTCAGCGTCAAGGTCTCCGACAAGCAGGCCCTGCTGGCCGAGGCCGATCCTCTGAAGCGGCTGGAGCTCGTGATGGGTTACATGGAGAGCGAGCTCTCCGTGCTCCAGGTCGAGCGCAAGATTCGCGGCCGGGTCAAGCGCCAGATGGAGAAGACTCAGCGCGAATATTACCTCAACGAACAATTGAAGGCGATCCAGAGCGAGTTGGGCGGCGGCGATGGCGAGCAGGGCGACGAGATCGCCGAGCTGACCGAGAAGATCGAGAACACCAAGTTCTCCAAGGAAGCCAAGGCCAAGGCGCTGGCCGAGCTCAAAAAGCTCAAGGGCATGCAGCCGATGAGCGCCGAGGCGACCGTCATCCGCAACTATCTTGACGTGCTGCTCGGCCTGCCATGGGGCAAGAAGAGCCGCATCAAGAAGGACATCGCGCGCGCGCAGGAGATCCTCGATGCCGATCACTATGGCCTCGAGAAGGTCAAGGATCGGATCATCGAATATCTCGCAGTGCAGGCGCGCACCAACAAGCTGAAAGGTCCGATCCTGTGCCTCGTCGGCCCGCCCGGCGTCGGCAAGACCTCGCTCGGCAAATCGATCGCTAAGGCGACGGGGCGCGAATTCGTGCGCCAGTCTCTGGGCGGGGTGCGCGACGAGGCCGAGATCCGTGGCCATCGGCGCACCTATATCGGCTCGATGCCGGGCAAGATCGTCAACAACCTCAAGAAGGCGGGCACGTCCAACCCGCTCTTCCTGCTCGACGAAATCGACAAGCTCGGCCAGGATTTTCGTGGGGATCCCGCCTCGGCGCTGCTCGAGGTGCTTGATCCGGAACAGAACGACAAGTTCCAGGATCACTATCTCGAGCTCGATATCGACCTGTCCGACATCATGTTCGTGACCACCGCGAACAGTCTCAATCTTCCTCAGCCCCTGCTCGACCGGATGGAAATCATCCGCCTTGAGGGTTACACCGAGGACGAGAAGGTCGAGATCGCCAAGCGCCACCTGCTGCCCAAGCAGATCGAGGAGCACGGCCTCAAGAAGGGCGAGTTCGAGCTGACCGAAGAGGGGCTGCGCGACCTGATCCGCTACTACACCCGCGAGGCGGGCGTGCGCACGCTCGAACGCGAAATCGCACGTCTGGCGAGAAAGTCGCTGCGCAAGATCCTCGAAAAGCAAGCGACCTCGCTCACAATCACGCCCGACAATCTCGGCGAGTTCGCCGGTGTGCGCAAGTTCAAGCACGGCATGAGCGAGGACGAGGCGCAGGTCGGCGCCGTGACTGGGCTCGCCTGGACGAGCGTGGGGGGCGAGCTGCTCACCATCGAGAGCGTCACCACTCCTGGCAAGGGCGAGATCAAGACCACCGGTAAATTGGGCGACGTGATGCAGGAAAGCGTCGCGGCCGCTTTCAGCTTCGTCAAGGCGCGCGCGCCGCAATACGGGATCAAGCCCTCGCTGTTCCAGCGCAAGAACGTCCATATCCACCTGCCCGAAGGCGCCGTCCCCAAGGATGGGCCGAGCGCGGGGATCGG
Organism: Erythrobacter sp.; assembly: GCA_036350735.1. Taxonomy (GTDB): domain Bacteria; phylum Pseudomonadota; class Alphaproteobacteria; order Sphingomonadales; family Sphingomonadaceae; genus Erythrobacter. The sequence continues at coordinate 64,245 of JAZBNR010000008.1, read as the reverse complement.
GATGGTGACCTCAATCGTCTCGACGCTGTCCGGTGCCACGGTGCGTCCGGACGTGGCGATGACGGGCGAGGTAACGCTGCGCGGGCGCGTTCTTGCGATCGGCGGGCTCAAGGAGAAATTGCTGGCGGCCCTGCGCGGCGGGATCAAGACCGTCCTCATCCCAGAGGAGAACGTCAAGGATCTCGCCGAGATACCCGACAACATCAAGGAGGGTCTCGAGATCATCGCTGTCAGCCATGTCGACGAGGTGCTCGAACACGCACTTACCGAGCTGCCGCTGCCGATCGAGTGGACCGAAGCGGACGATCTCGCGAGCCAACCCGGAGTTGGGGCGCCCGTCGCCGGGAGTGCTGCGGGCGATGTTCCGACTGCGCACTGACTGGCTTGTCGGCCTTCTCCGGCATGGTCGTGAGGCTCAACGGGTTGGACAGGCCTTATCCGAAGCTGTACGGCCTAGCCCCTCAAGCGCGCTTTTTGGGCAGATTCGCCTTTGACAGCCGCGCGAGAATTGCCGCATTCTGAGCGCTCGCGAAGAGGCGATTCACCGAACACTATGTGCAAGCCAGTATGTGAAAGCATGAGGGGTTATCAGAATGAACAAGAATGACTTGATCAGTTCCGTTGCCGAGACGAGCGGTCTTTCGAAAAACGATGCATCGAGCGCCGTCGAAGGGGTTTTTGACGCGATCACCAAGGCGCTTTCCAATGGTGATGAGGTCCGGCTGGTCGGGTTCGGTACGTTCTCCGTTGCCAAGCGCAAGGCTTCCACAGGCCGCAATCCGCGCACCGGCGCGCCGATGGATATCCCCGAATCGAATCAGCCGAAATTCAAGGCCGGCAAGGGCCTCAAGGACGCCGTGAACTGATCAATATGCTCAAGCCGCGCGGCGCTTCGCGCTGAATTTCGCCCCGCTGACACCATGTGTCGGCGGGGCTTTTTGCTTGACGGCTAGGGATTGAGGGCAATGAGGGCCGTGGGTGCGGCGGTCGTTGCCGAATTGATCATCCAGGTAAGTTCCTGGCCGCGCGCTGTTTCCACTGCGCCCTCGTCGGTGTTGTTCGCGCGGATCTGCATTGCAGGCGTGAGCACGATGGTAAAACGGCCATCCGGCATCGGCAGAGCCGGCATGCCTTCGGTGTTTCCACCTTGCTCTTCATTGAGCATGCTCAGCCCGGCAAGCGTCCCAACCCCCCCGAACATTGCGGGAACCGGGTTGCCCTCATTGATCGCGGCGTAGCCCGGCGCATTGATCCGTGCGATGTCGCCATCGCGCAGGAGAATCTGGACGAAGGGATTGGTGGTGGGAATGCCCTCCATTACCGGAAACATGAAATCGTGAGTGAGCTTGCCCGCGATCCGATACTTCACCTCGAACACGCCCTTGCCTTTGCTGACGACGCTCTCATAGCCCTTCTGGCGCATCAGCAGGGCCGCGATCTTCTCGCCGGCCTGCGGGTCAGTCGGATCGATGCCGCCCAGCATCGCCGCCATCTGCTCGGCCTGCATCCTGGCCTGCTCGGCCTCATTCTCGCTCTCGCGCGCCCATTCCTGCCGTTGGCCCTCGATCTCGTTGCGGGTGCAGGTGCGCTCTTCTCCGGTTCCGTCGACATAGCAGGGGCTCGCCTCGAACGGTGTAGTCTGCGAGCCGGTCGGCCGCGGGCCGAGATCGGAGAGGGCGAGGAAGAAAATCTCGCCGTCATAGCTGAAGGCGAACTCCTGATCGTCTGAGAGAATGAGTTCGGATGCAAACTTGCCGGGAGTGATGAGGCATCCGGTAAGCAGCAGAGAGAGCGATGCGAGCATTATGGCGCCAATCCGGCGCAGCGAGCTCGATGCAAAAGCGTGATGAACCATGACTTGTTACCCCCCAATAATCGTAATGCCGCATCCTTCTCACACAACTCGATTGATGCTTTCTTAGCCTGCTGGCGGCTGTTTGCCGATCCTAGGCGCGAGTGGCGGCCGCATAAAGCGCGATCGCAGCCGCGTTGGAGACATTGAGGCTTTCGATGGCGGAAGTGATCGGAAGCCGCGCGAGGGCATCGCAATGCTGGGTTATGTTGTGGCGCATGCCATCCCCTTCGGCGCCGAGCACCAGGGCGAGAGGGCCGCTGGTCAGGGCATCTGCGAGAGTGGCCTGCGCTTCGCCGGCAAGGCCGATCCGCCAGTATCCCGCCGCGGCGAGTTCATCGAGCGCGCGGGCGAGATTGACGACGCGGATCCAGGGCACCGCCTCTAGCGCACCCGAGGCCGACTTGGCGACGACCCCGCTCTCGGGCGGGGCATGGCGATCCTGTGTCACGATCGCGGCTGCGCCGAAGGCAGCGGCCGAGCGCAGGATCGCCCCGACATTGTGCGGATCGGTGACTTGGTCGAGCACCACGATCGGGCGAGCCGGGTCGCCATTCGCCACTTCGTCGAGAAAAGGAGCCTCAAGCGGCTCGCATTCGAGCACAAGGCCCTGATGCGGGGCATCCTTCGCCACCAATCGCGCCAGATCCGCAACGTCGGCATATTCGACCGGAAAGTCGGGGGGTAGTTCGCCGTTCAGGCTGTCGATCCCCTCGCGTGTCGCCCACAGCTTGCGATGCTGGCGCGCGGGATTGAGCAGCGCCGCCTCGACCGGATGACGTCCCCACAGGCGAACATGGCCCGCGCTCGCCCTTCCGGAGCCGCGCCCGCCCTTCATGCGCCCTGCGCGCCCGCGCAATGCCTTCTTCTTCTCGCCCTTTGCCATTCGCCGGTCCTTGCAGTGTGCTTGAGCGCGCGTCCCTGCCAGCAGCCCCATTGACAGGCAAGCGTCGCTTCGCCAAAGGGCGCCTCTCGGCAAGCGGGCGCCCCCAGGAGCGCACGCATTCGCGGGCCGCGTTTCGCTCGGCTCCCGGTTTATATCGAACCTGTGTGGACAGGTGGCCGAGTGGTTAAAGGCAGCAGACTGTAAATCTGCCCGCGCAAGCGTACGCTGGTTCGAATCCAGCCCTGTCCACCACCCCTCACTCCGATGCAGCACGGCCACGAAAAAGCCGCCCCCACGAACCGAAGGGGCGGCCAATTTCGCCTGATCGGTTTGGCCTTGGCGAGCGGCGTCAGAAGCGATAGCTCACACCTGCGCTGAGCACCCAGGGATCGAGATCGTGCACGGTTTCGATCACCAGCGTGTCACCCGCGAACCACTGCGCGGTGGTGTCGATGAAATAGCGCTTGGCATCGAAGGTGATCCCGAAGCCGCTGTCACCAACAGGCACGTCGACCCCGGCCTGAAGGACGAGTCCGAATTCGTCCGAGAGATCGGTGCGCGTGACGCCGAGCGGGACGACCGCGGCGCCCGGATCGACATCAAGCCAGATGAAATAGGCCGCGCCTGCGCCGACATAGGGCTTGATCCCGGCAAGGTCGAAGTGCCCTTTCACGGTCACGGTCGCTGGCAGCAACAAAGCGTCCGAAACCAGCTCGGTGCCGGCCGGGAAGCCGGAAACGGCATCGACATCGTGCAGCGTTGTGCCCGCGATGGTCTCGATCGAGACGTTGTCGCTGAGGAAGTATTCGACTGCGATGGTCGGCACGTAATTGTCGCTTGCTGCAGTGTCCGTCCCCGCAGGAAGGCCCACGAGATCGACCTTGACCTCGTCGATGCTGCCATCGGGCAACACGCCTGTTGCGACCAGCTTGAACTGGATGTCGCCCGCACGATCGGTGTTGTCGTTCTGGGCAAGCGCCGGCGCACCGGCAAAGGCAAGCGCCAGCGCAGCGCCTGCAAACAGCCTATTCAACTTCATGTCCAATGTCCTTGGGCAACAGTGGCCGCCCCTCGCGGCCCAGGATTGTTGCTGCCCAGCGCGGCCAAATAGACTTGGGTCAAATCTGCGGTCTTTGATTCTGATCAAGGACCAGCGCGCAATCGTCGCCCATTGACGCGGCATCATGGCGACTGCGTTCATCACCTCTGCAACAGACGGCGATACCAGCGGCGAGGCCGCCGCGATGGCCGCTTTCTGCGCGAGCGTGAACGGCCTTGCCGACACGGGCATGGCCGCAACGCTCGATCGCCTGTGCGCCGTTGGCGAATTCTGCATCATCGCCAAGGGCAGCGCGCTCGCCGAGGATCCCGACAAGGATCGCCTCGTTTTCCTCGCGATGGGAGCGGCCAAGCTGGTCACGCGGTCGCTCTCCTCGCGCCTGCTGGCGGGCGTGAGCTGCACCGACAGCACGCCGCCCGAGAGCTATCACAGCCATATCCTGGCGTTTTGTCTGCCCGGCGAGATGATTTCGGTGTTGCGTCAGACTGACGCGAACTTCCATCTCGTCGCCTTGACGCCGCTCGAACTGGTCGTGTTCGATGCGAACAGCTTCCTCGATATTGCACAGGAAAACCCGGCGGTGATCCGCCAGGTGCTCTCGCGCTCGCTGCAGGCACTGCATCGCAGCCGCACGCGGATGATCCAGCTCGGCCATAAATCGGCGCGGCAGCGGATTGCGGATTTCCTCGTCTCCATCGCTGGGCGGGTCTGCGGTTGCACCGAGGGGAGATGCGAGTTCGCACTCCCGATGAGCCGTCGGGACATCGGCGACAGCCTTGGGCTCACGATCGAAACGGTGAGCCGCCAATTCACCGATCTGCGCGACGATGGCCTCATCGAGACGCGCGGTCGCTCGGGCGTGGTGCTCACCGACATCGCCGCACTCGTGCAGGAGGCGGGCCGCACAAGCCAGCTTACATGATGTTAATTTTGCCAATTTGATTTGGATCAACTACACTGATGGGGGGAGCGCAGTAACTCTGCGTGGACGGAAGGGATCGTAAACTATGGAAGCTGTCATGGGACGGCTGGGAGTGTGGGCGCTTGTCCTGCTCGCGGCCATTGCTGCTATCGCCGGTGCACAGGATACCGGCTTCGCCATCCACATGGGGATCATTGCTGCGGTCGCCGCCATTCTGATGGTCGCGACGCTCAAGAGCTTTGATCCCATGGCCAAGGCGCAGGGCCTTTTCAGGATGCCACCGGGCCCCTCACGCTACGATGACGACGTGGTGCGCTGGGGGGTGATCGCGACCATGTTCTGGGGTCTTGCGGGGTTGCTCGCGGGCGTGTTCATCGCCGCGCAGCTCGCCTTTCCCGATCTCAATTTCGAGCCGTGGCTCAATTTCGGCCGGGTGCGCCCACTTCACACCAGCGCAGTGATCTTCGCTTTCGGCGGCAACGCCCTGATCGCGACCAGCTTCTATGTGGTTCAGCGCACCTGCCGCACGACGCTCGCCCTGCCGGGTCTCGCGCGCTTCGTGTTCTGGGGTTACCAGCTTTTCATCGTGCTGGCGGCGACCGGCTATCTGCTCGGCATCACGCAATCCAAGGAATATGCCGAGCCGGAATGGTATGTCGATCTGTGGCTCACCATCGTGTGGGTCGCCTATCTTGTGGTGTTCGTGGGCACGCTGCTCAAGCGCCACGAGCCGCATATCTATGTCGCGAACTGGTTCTTCCTCGCCTTCATCGTGACCGTCGCGATGCTGCACGTGGTCAATAACCTCTCGATCCCGGTGCACCCGCTGGGCTCGCGCTCCTACAGCGTGTTCGCCGGCGTGCAGGATGCGCTCACGCAATGGTGGTATGGCCACAATGCCGTGGGCTTCTTCCTCACCGCCGGCTTCCTGGCGATGATGTATTACTTCGTGCCCAAGCAGGCCGGGCGCCCCGTCTATTCCTATCGCCTTTCGATCATCCACTTCTGGTCGCTGATTTTCCTCTACATCTGGGCCGGCCCGCACCACCTCCATTACACCGCGCTGCCCGACTGGGCGCAGACGCTGGGCATGGTGTTCTCGATCATGCTGTGGATGCCCAGCTGGGGCGGGATGATCAACGGCCTGATGACGCTCAACGGCGCATGGGACAAGGTCCGCACCGATCCGATCATCCGGATGATGGTGATGGCGCTGGCCTTCTACGGGATGAGCACCTTCGAGGGGCCGATGCTCTCGATCAAGGCGGTGAATTCGCTCTCGCACTACACCGACTGGACGATCGGCCACGTGCACTCGGGTGCGCTAGGTTGGAACGGGATGATCACCTTCGCCTGTGTCTACTTCCTCGTGCCGCGCTTGTGGCAAAAGGAGCGGATGTATTCCTTGCGGATGATCAACTGGCACTTCTGGCTCGCGACGCTCGGCATCGTCTTTTACGCTGCGAGCATGTGGGTCGCCGGGATCACGCAAGGCCTGATGTGGCGCGAATACGGCTCGGACGGCTACCTGGTGAACAGCTTCGTCGACACCGTCGCCGCGCTCCACCCGATGTATCTGATGCGCGCCTTCGGCGGCCTCCTCTACCTCTCGGGCGCGCTCATCATGACGTACAACATCTGGATGACCATCGCGGGCTACCAGAGGGCCGAAGCGCCCATGGACGACACCGCGCACGACGAAGCGGCCGATCGCCCGATCGTCGCCGGCGGAGCCAGCGGCGGGCGGGGCGCTCAGCCCGAGCCGGCCGAATAAGGGATCAGGATCATGAGCAATCAAACCGACAACAAGGACCTCTTCGAGGGCCACAAGAAGCTCGAGAAGAACGTCACCTTGCTGGCTGCGGCCACCTTCGTGACGGTCGCGATCGGCGGCGTGGTGGAGATCGCCCCCTTGTTCTGGATCGACAACACGATCGAGCAGGTCGAGGGGATGCGTCCTTACACCCCGCTCGAGCTTGCGGGCCGCGACATCTACATCCGCGAGGGCTGTTACACCTGCCACAGTCAGATGATCCGCCCGTTCCGCGACGAGGTGGAGCGCTATGGCCATTACAGCCTCGCGGCGGAATCGATGTATGATCATCCCTTCCAGTGGGGCTCCAAGCGCACCGGGCCGGACCTGGCGCGCGTGGGCGGGCGCTATTCGGACGAGTGGCACGTGCAGCACCTCAAGGATCCGCGCAGCGTGGTGCCGCAGTCGATCATGCCGAAATACAGCTTTCTCGCCGAGACCGATCTCGCGGTTAGCGACATATCGGCCAATCTCACCGCGCTCAGCCGCGTCGGGGTGCCTTACACCGACACTGACATCGCCAGCGCCGAGAGCGACATGATGGCGCAGGCCAATCCCGATCTCGATGCGGGCGATCTCGAGCAGCGCTACCCCAAGGCGCAGGTGCGCGACTATGACGGCAACCCCGACCGCGTGACCGAGATGGATGCGCTCATTGCCTATCTCCAGATGCTGGGCACGCTGGTCGATGTCGAAAGCGCCGCGGCGCAGGCCGAACTGGCCGGGGAGGAAGGCCGATGACCTTCTACGAGCTTTTCCGCCACTTCGCCGACAGCTGGGGGCTGGTGCTGATCTTCAGCCTCTATCTCCTCTTGTGTGCCTGGCACTTTCTGCCGCGCTCGCGCGCCGGCGTCGAGCGGGCCAAGCACTCCATTTTCGAAGGTGATGACGATGTCACAGCATAGCCAGAAGCGCATCGACGAGCCGACCGGGACCGAATTCGTCGGCCACGAGTGGGACGGCATCGAGGAACTCAACACGCCGCTGCCGCGCTGGTGGTTGTGGACCTTCTATGCGACGATCGCCTGGAGCGCGGTATATGTCGTGCTCTACCCCGCCTGGCCACTGGTCGACAAGGCCACCGAGGGCGTGCTTGGCTGGTCGAGCCGCGGCGAGCTCTCAAAGGAGATGCAGGCCGCCGATCTCGCCCGCCAGGGCGTGTTCGAGCAGATCGCGGCGACCGATATCACCAAGCTCCCGGCCGATCCCGAGCTGATGAGCCAGGCCGTCTCGGGCGGGGCGGCGGCGTTTAAGCAGCACTGCGTGCAGTGCCATGGCGCGGGTGCCGCGGGATACGAAAAATACGGCTATCCCAATCTCAACGATGACGACTGGATCTGGGGCGGCACGCTCCAGGACATCGAATACACCCTCAACCACGGCATTCGCTGGAAGGGATCGGACGAGACGCGGATGAACTTCATGCCCGCTTTCGGCGATATCTTCGAGCCCGCCCAGCTTGCGGCGGTCACCGATCATGTCCTCTCGCTGAGCGGCAAGGGCCAATCCAGCCCGCAGGGTGCCGAGCTGTTCGAGCAGAATTGCGCGGCCTGCCACGGTGCCAACGGTGGCGGCATGCAGGAGCAGGGCGCGCCAGCGCTCAACGATGCGATCTGGCTCTATGGCGGGGAGCGGGCGCAGGTGAGCCAGCAGATCGCCAATCCCCGCCACGGCGTCATGCCCGGCTGGAGCGACAAGCTCGACACAGTCACGATCCGGATGCTCGCGGCCTACATCCATTCCCGCGGCGGCGGCGAATACGAGGGCGAGGCGACCGATGAGGTTGCCTCGGAGATCGATGCGCCTGCCAACGACGTTGCAGCTGCGGCCGAAAGCAAGGTGAATGGCAAGTCCTGATACTCTGGGGAAGGCTGGGTCTGCAGACTCGGTGAAGCGCGATTGGGGCGGGGCGCTGGATGCGGCGGAAGCCGTGCCGCGCGCCGCCACCGCGCGCCACGCCCCCTCGCAGCCCCCGCTCAAGCTCTATGAGGCGCGCAAGGCGGTCCACAACAAGCGGATCGATGGGCCTTTCCGGCGCTTCAAGTGGCTGGTGATGGTCGTGACGCTTACGATCTACTGGGCGACACCTTGGATCCGCTGGGATCGCGGGCCCTACGCCCCCGATCAGGCGGTGCTGATCGATCTGGCGCATCGCCGCTTCTACATGTTCGATATCGAGATCTGGCCGCATGAATTCTATTTCGTCGCCGGAATGCTGATAATGGCCGGCATCGGCCTGTTTCTCGTGACTTCCGCCGTGGGCCGGGCGTGGTGCGGCTATGCCTGCCCGCAGACCGTGTGGACGGACCTGTTCCAGCATGTCGATCGCTTCTTCGACGGCGACCGCAACGCGCGGATGCGGCTCGACAAAGCGCCTTGGGGCCCGTCCAAGATCGCTCGGCGGCTCTCCAAATGGTCGGTTTATCTCCTCATCAGCCTGCTCACCGGCGGCGCCTGGATTCTCTATTTTGCCGATGCACCCACGCTCACGGCGGACTTCTTCACTGGCGAGGCAGCGTTCGTCGCCTATGCGACCGTCGGCATCCTTACCTTCACAACCTTCTGGCTCGGCGGCTTCATGCGCGAGCAGGTGTGCATCTACATGTGCCCTTGGCCGCGCATTCAGGGCGCGATGCTGGATGAAAACTCACTGATCGTCACTTACAAGGACTGGCGCGGCGAGCCGCGCGGCAGCGTCAAGAAGGCGGCGAAGAATCCCGATGCCTTCGGCGATTGTGTCGATTGCAACATGTGCGTCGCTGTCTGCCCCACGGGCATCGATATTCGCGAGGGCCAGCAAATCGGCTGCATCACCTGCGCGCTGTGCATCGATGCGTGCGACAGGGTGATGAAGGATGTCGGTCGCCCGCGCGGGCTGATCGACTATGCGACGCTCGAGCAATGCCGCGCCGAGGCGGCCGGTGCGCCCGCGCAGCCGGCGTGGAAGGCGCTGTTGCGCCCCCGCACGATGATCTATTTCGGCATTTGGGTTGCGATCGGGCTGGCGCTGCTGTTTGCGCTTGGCCAACGCACGCACACCGATTTGACCGTCTCGCCCGATCGCAACCCGCCTTACATGCTCCTCAAGGATGGTTCAGTGCGCAACGCCTACACCCTGCGCCTGCGCAACATGGAAGCGCGCCCGCGCGAGATGGAGATCGCGCTGCGCGGCCTGCCTGAGGGCGCTGTGATCTGGACCGATGCGATCGGCCGCGAGCAGGCGGCAGCGACGCAGACCGTCACCGTCCCGGCCAACGAGACGCGGATCGTGCGCGCCTATGTCATGGTGCCCGCTGGCGCTGCAGCCGAGGAGTTCGCCTTCGAACTGATTGCCCTCGACGAGCAGGGCGAGCGTGACCTTGCCGAAACCACCTTCTCCAGCCCCACGAGCCAATGATGCCCGCCAAACGTCCTGCCAAGCCCTTCACCGGCCGCCACATGCTCGCGATCTTCGTGATCGGCTTTGGCATCGTCGCCGCAGTCAACTTCTACATGGCCAGCCTCGCGGTCGGAGGCTTCCACGGGATCGTGGTGGAGAATTCCTATGTTGCCAGCCAGAAGTTCAACAGCTGGCTCGAGGAGGCGAGGAAGGAGCAGGCGCTCGGCTGGGAGGTTGGGGCGGCGCGGACCGGCGATGGCCATGTGATCCTCGAGACGTCCGTCGTGCCCGAAGGCGCCATTCTCTCGGCCGAACTCAGGCGGCCGCTCGGTGATCGCGAGTTCATGCACCTCGATTTCGCCCCGATGCCGGAGGCGGGCCGCTATCGCTCGACCGTCGAAATCGCTGAAGGCCGCTGGACCGTGCGCTTGACGATCGCTCACGCCGGGCAAGTCTTTCGCCAGGAAAGCGAACTCTAGGTGAACGCGCCTTCCCCGATCACTGAACGCCCGAGCATCGACACGCGTTTCACCGTGCCCGGTATGCGCTGTGCTGGCTGCATCGCCAAGATCGAGCGCGAACTGCCGCGGATCGATGGGGTCGTTGCCGCGCGGGTGAACTTCTCGGCCAAGCGGGTCGCGATTGAGCACGATCCGGCGCTTGGGGCCGATGCACTGACCGATGCGCTCGCCCGGCTAGGCTTCGAGGCGCAGCCGGTGGCGCACAATCCGCTCGGAGCCGAAGAGCGCGAGCGCCGCCAGCTCGTGCGCTCGCTCGGCGTGGCGGGCTTCGGCATGATGAACGTGATGCTGCTTTCGGTCAGCATCTGGTCGGGCGCGGGCGGGGCGACGCGCGAGCTGTTCCATTGGCTAAGCGCGCTCATTGCGTTGCCGGTGATCGCCTATTCGGGCCGCCCGTTCTTTTCATCGGCCTGGATGGCGCTCAAGTTTCGTCGGACCAACATGGATGTGCCCATCTCGATCGGCGTGATCCTGGCGAGCGCGCTCAGCCTCTACGAGACGCTGACCGGAGGGCACCACGCTTATTTCGAGAGCGCGGTCATGCTCCTGTTCTTCCTCCTTGCGGGCCGCGCGCTCGATGCGGTGATGCGCGATCGCACCCGCGCCGGGATCGGCGCGCTGCTCTCCCGCATGGGCAGGAGCGCAAGCGTGATGGGACCAGATGGGGCCACCCGGCGCGTGGAGGCGGGCGAGCTCGAACCGGGCATGCTGGTGCTGGTCGCCGCGGGCGAGGCGCTCGCAGCCGACGGCGAGATCGAGAGCGGCACGAGCGCGATCGACAATGCCATGCTCACCGGCGAGAGCGCCCCGCAACCCGTCGGCATCGGCGATGCGGTCCATGCCGGCGCGATCAATCTCTCGGCCCCCTTGCGCGTGCGCCTCACCCGCACAGCCGATGACACCGCGCTCGCCGAAATCGCGCGGCTGATGGACGAGGCGGGCCAATCGCGCAGCCACTATGTCCGCATCGCCGACCGTGCGAGCCGGGCTTATGCTCCGGTGGTCCATTCGCTCGCCGCGCTTGCTTTCGCGGGCTGGATGATTGCGGGCGCGGGCTGGCACCAGTCGCTTGTGATCGCGATCGCGGTGCTGATCATCACTTGCCCGTGTGCCATGGGCCTCGCCGTTCCCGCCGCGCAAGTTGTGGCTTCGGGCGCACTCATCCGCCGCGGATTGCTGGTCAAGGACGGAAGCGCGCTCGAGCGGCTGGCAGAGGTCGATATCGCGCTCTTCGACAAGACCGGCACGCTGACCGTGGGCACCCCACGCCCGGAATTGACCGGGCTCGACAAGGAGGCGAAGGCGGTGGCGCTCGCGCTCGCGCAGAGCAGCAGCCACCCGCTCAGCCGGGGCCTCGCCGAAGCGCTGCGCCGGGAGGGGGTGGAACCGGCGGACGTGCGCGATGTGATCGAGACGAGCGGCGAGGGGCTGCACGGCCGGTTGCACGATCGCGCGGTGTCGCTGGTGCGCCCGGACGATGCGAATGAACAACTCGCCAGCCTGCTGTGCATCGGCGCCCACGAGCACCTCATCGCCTTCAGCGATCCCTTGCGCAGCGATGCTGGCGAAACCCTTGTGCAGCTGCGTGCGGACGGTATCGAATCAAGCATCCTTTCGGGCGACCGCGAAGGCCCGGTTCGCATCCTGAGCCATAAGCTTGGCCTAGCCGCGACGGCCGCTGCCAGCCCGCAGCAAAAGCTCGCCACGCTCGAAGCCTTGAAGCGCGAAGGGCGCCGCCCGCTGATGATCGGCGACGGCCTGAACGATGGCCCCGCGCTAGCCGCCGCCCACGCCTCTATCGCGCCCGGGACCGCTAGCGATGCGAGCCAGCAGGCGGCGGACGCGGTGTTCATCGGTGAGCGGCTCATGCCTGTCGCGCTCGCGGTCAAGGTCGCGCGCGCCACCATGCGGATCGTCCGCCAGAACTTCGCCTTCTCGATCGCTTACAATATCGCTGCGGTGCCCCTTGCGCTGTTTGGTTATGTAACCCCGCTGATCGCCGCGATCGCAATGTCGGTGAGCTCGCTCGTGGTGGTCGCCAATTCGTTGCGGCTGCACAGCAGCGCAGGGAAGGGCAGCGCGGGGAAGGGCAGCGCGGGGAGGGCTGGGGCATGACCGGGCTCGCCTTCCTCATCCCGATCGCGCTTCTGATGGGCGCAAGCGGGCTCATTGCCTTCCTGTGGGCGATGCGCGACGGGCAGTATGACGACATGGAGGGCGCCGCGAACCGCATCCTCATCGACGAGGACGACGAGCGATGATCCGCGCTGGAATAGGCCTGATGGCGCTTGTCCCGATGATGTCCGGCCCACTGCCCCAGCACGAGACCGCGCTGACGGTTGCGCTGTGTTCGGGCGGGGAAATAAGCATTCCGCTAGGCGATGGCGACGAGGATCAACGAAGAGATTGCCACCAGCAGGCATGCCACGCCAGCACTTGCCGTCATAAGGGCAAGCGCGCCCCGGCAAGCTTTGGCGAGTGACCTTGAATTCAGCTATTTGATTTCGCGCAAAGACACGCGACCCGCCGACTGCTGAATGGTCCCCATGTGGCCTTATCATCCAGACCTGCTCGAAACGCCCGTTCCGCGCTATACGAGCTATCCCACCGCCGCCGATTTCGGTGCGCTCGAGCCCACCGCGATAGAGGGGGCGATCGAGCGATCGACCGGCGATGTCTCGCTCTACCTGCATATCCCGTTCTGCGAGAAGATCTGCTATTATTGCGGCTGCAACACCGGAGCTTCTGGTCGGCGCGAGCGGGTCGAAAGCTATCTTGCAGCACTGCATCAGGAGATTGCGGCAGCCGCGCGGCTTTTGCCCCGCAGCGCGCGCGTTCGCCGCATCGCGTTCGGCGGGGGCAGCCCCAACGCCATCCTTCCGGCCGATTTCATGGCTCTGATCGAGGCGCTCCACCAACATTTTCCGTTGGCGAGCCCCGAATACTCGATCGAGCTTGATCCCCGCACCATGGATGGAGGCTGGGCGCGCACGATCGGCGAGGTCGGGATTACCCGCGCGAGCATGGGGGTGCAGACCTTCGCCGCGCATTGTCAGCGCGCGATCGGGCGCATTCAGAGCGACGAACTGATCGAGAGAACCACGGCGCTTCTGCGCGAGAATGGCGTCACCTCGCTCAATTTCGACCTCATGTATGGCCTGCCCTTCCAGACGCACCGCGACCTTGCCGCCTCGCTCGAACGCACCGTCGCGCTCGGTGCGGACCGTATTGCGCTGTTCGGCTATGCGCATGTGCCCCATATCGTGAAGCGTCAGACGGTGATCGATGCGAGCGGGCTTCCGGGCCCGCGCGAGCGGTTTGGCATGGCCGAGATGGGTTTTGCCTATCTCACCGCCGAGGGCTATCGCCCGATCGGGTTTGACCATTTCGCTCTGCCGAGCGATCCGATGGCGGAGGCCGCAGGCAGGGGCGATCTGCGTCGCAATTTCCAGGGGTTCACCGACGATCGCTCGCGCGTTCTCATAGGGCTTGGTTCCTCCGCAATCAGCGGATTCCCCGATCTGCTCGCTCAGAACGAGAAGAACAACGGGCGCTATCGCATGTTCTCTTCGCAAGGCTTCCTGAGCGCGCAGCACGGCATCGCGCGTTCGCCCGAAGACCAGCAGCGCAGCGTCCTCATCGAGCGGCTCTTGTGCGCAGGCTCGGTCGAAATGACGTCAGCCGTGTGCACGCAGATACGCTCCCGGCTCGAACCCTTCCTCGCACGCGGGCTCGCAGCGCTCGAGCAGGGTACCTTGACGATCCTTCCGGCAGGCCTGCCTTATGCAAGAGTGATCGCGGCGCTGTTCGATCCCTATCGCGAGGCAACCACCCGCAGGTTCAGCTCGGCGATCTGAAGCCTCGGCCCAACCGAAGATCTTCTTGGCGCTCGGCACCCACTTGCCCTTGATGGAGACGCAGCCAGTCTTTAAACGGCCAGCGACATGCAAGACGAAATGCAAAGCGCGCAACTTCGCGCACTCTCATCGGAGGCTCTCACCGGGCGCCCGGTCATCTCGGCCACTGGCCTGTTTACCCCGACAGAGTCGATCACCAACGAGGAACTGGTCGCAAGTTTCAACGCTTTCGTCGATTCCCACAATGCCGAGCACGCCGCCGCGATCGCTGCGGGCGAGATCGAGGCGCTGGCTCATTCCTCGGTCGAATTCATCGAGAAGGCGAGCGGGATCAAGGCGCGCCACGTGCTCACCAAAGCCCCGATCCTCGATCCTGCGACGATGTGCCCCCGCCTGGAAGAGCGCGCGGATGACGAGCTCTCGGTGATGGCCGAAATCGGCGTGATCGCCGCGCGCGAGGCGCTCGAGCGGGCAAAGCGCTCTCCGGCAGATGTCGATGCCGTCCTGTGCGCCGCCTCCAACATGCAGCGCCCCTATCCGGCAATGGCGATCGAGATCCAGCAGGCGCTCGGTATCGAGGGCTTCGGTTTCGACATGAACGTCGCCTGCTCCTCGGCGACCTTCGGCATCCAGACCGCCGCCGATTATGTCCGCGCCGGCCATGCAAAGAGCGTGCTTGTCGTCAGCCCCGAGATCACCTCGGGCCACCTCAACTGGCGCGATCGCGACAGCCACTTCATCTTCGGCGATGTTGCGACCGCGGTGCTGGTCGAGGATGCCGCGATCGCGCCGCCGCGGCATTGGGAGATCGTTGGCACAAAGCTCAAAACCGTCTTCTCGAACAACATCCGCAACAATTTCGGCTTTCTCAACCGCGCTCATCCCGAGACGAGCGGCGCGCCCGACAAGCTGTTCGTTCAGGAAGGGCGCAAGGTCTTCAAGGAGGTGGTCCCGCTGGTCTCACAGATGATCCTCGAGGAAGCTGAGCGGCTCGGCATCGTGCCCGAGGATTTGCGCCGGATGTGGCTTCACCAGGCGAATGCGGGCATGAATCGCCTGATCGCGCAGCGTGTGCTTGGCCATGAGGCGAGCGCTGACGAAAGCCCGACCGTGCTCGACACCTACGCCAACACCTCGAGCGCGGGTTCAATCATCGCATTCCATCTCCACAGCGACGACCTCGCTGCCGGAGACACTGGGCTGATCTGCAGCTTCGGAGCGGGTTACTCGGCGGGCGCAGTGTTCGTGCGCAGGGTCTGAACGGAATTCGAGAGGTGGGGCGCATCGGCTGATCGCTTTTGCCTGGCCCTGGCCGAGCGCTCGCTTGCGGGGGGCAGCAGCGGCTCCTAAGTATGAGGCTATGGCAGGCGAAATACTTGATAATCAGGGCCGCGGAGAGGGAGGCTGGTCGTGGCCTCCGATTCATCCTGAGGGGCGCAAATACGGGATCATCGCGGTCGCGATCAGCCTTTTCTTCCTTCTCTTTCTGGATTGGGAACTGATCGGCTGGCCGCTTCTGGGCGTGTCCGCTTGGGTGTTCGCCTTCTTCCGTGACCCGGAGCGTGTCGTGCCCCAGGTCGAAAACGCCCTCGTCGCGCCCGCAGACGGGATCGTCTCGCTCATCACCATTGCCGAGCCGCCGATCGAGCTGCAGGTGCCCGACGGCACCGGCACCCCGGGCCTGCCCGAAGGGCCGGTCACGCGCGTCTCGATTTTTATGAGCGTGTTCGATGTCCACATCAATCGCGCGCCGATCGCGGGGGCCGTCCGCCGTGTGGTATATATTCCCGGCAAGTTCGTGAATGCCGAGCTCGACAAGGCGAGCGAGGAGAACGAGCGCCAGCACTTGCTGATCGAGCGCACTGACGGGCTGCTGATTGGGTTCACCCAGATCGCGGGGCTCCTTGCGCGGCGCATTGTGCCGTTCGTGAAGCCAGGCGATACGGTCGCAAAGGGGCAGCGGATCGGTCTGATCCGGTTCGGCAGCCGGGTCGATGTATACCTCCCCGCCGGAACAGATGCGCGGGTGCTGGTGGGTCAGAAGGTCTTTGCGGGCGAGACGGTCATCGCCGAACTGGGCACGCAGCAGGGTCTTATCGAGGGGATTTCGCAATGAGCAGGGCCAAGTTGACGTTTCGACCCGTGCCGGCCCGCGCCAGCAAGGGCCGCACTTGAAGCAGGACGATCCCAAGGCTCCCTCCGCGCGGCGCTTCCATCGCATGACCGCACGGCTCGGGCCGAAAGCTTCCGAGGACGAGGATGGCCGGGCTGTCGGGGACGGCAGCGGATTGACCCTGCGCGCCATGTTGCCCAACGCGATCACGGCGGCGGCATTGTGCTCGGGGCTCACCGGTATCCGCTTCGCGATCGAGGGCGAGTGGGAATATTCGATCCTCGCGGTGATCCTTGCAGGCGTCCTCGACGGGATCGATGGCCGGATCGCGCGCCTCCTCAACGCCCAGTCGCGCTTTGGCGCGGAGCTCGACAGTCTCGCTGATTCGCTTTCCTTCGGGATGGCGCCCGCGGTCATACTCTACCTTTGGTCGCTGCAGGATTTCGACAGATTCGGCTGGTTTGCCGCGCTCGCCTTCGCGATTTGCTGTGCGCTGCGCCTGGCGCGCTTCAACGCGCAGATCGATGTCGAGAATCAGCCTCACAAATCGGCCGGCTTCCTGACCGGCGTTCCGGCTCCGGTGGGCGCGGGCCTTGCCTTTCTGCCGTTTTACCTGTGGCAGGTGACCGGGCTTCCCGAATTTCGTGAGCCGGTTCTAATCGCGGTCTGGGTGACGGCGATCGCCGTCCTCATGATCTCCAACATGGCGACCTTGAGTTGGGGTGCGATCCGGCCGCGCCGGGCGATCCGCCTCGGCTTGATCGCGCTCTCGACCATCGCCTTTGCCGCGCTTCTGCTCGAACCGTGGTGGAGCCTGATCGCGATCAGCGTCTGCTATCTCGCGCTCATGCCCTATGCCCTCGTGAAATACGGCCGCATCAAGCGGCGCCGCGCGCACGCAGCGGCGGCGGAGCCAGAACCCGGCCTCTAGCCTGGCTGCGCGCTGCGCAGGAGCGCGCGGTTGGAGCTACGGCTCTCATGCGACGCTGCGCCAGGTCCGAACGCACGAGCGGCGGCCCAAAGCCTTCCTGCGCCAGCGCGCGCTCTGCCATGAGGCACCCCAGCGCATGGCGACCCGCAATCCAGCTGTCCGTCAGCGAAAGCAGCGCCGCGAGGGCGACGGCAACGCACAAAACCGCGATGAGCAGATCGGCCATGGTCATTCACTCCGCAAATGTTCTTTATGTGTTCCAATCGCCTTGTTCACTACCTGTTCCGCCCTGTCAACGGCAATCTCCGTATTGGTCAGGGCTTTTCAAAAGGTGCTGGATTTATTCCGCCTTCACGGCTATGGGCGCAGCCTCTCGTAAGCGGTGCTGCAATCACGCGGCTCGGCGGTAGCGGGAAATTCACATGGAAAGCACACTCATACCGGTGCCGCTCCGCCTGCAAGGCGGGATCAGGCGGTTCCAGCTTTCCAGAGGATCAACCGGAAAGGAAATGACTATGGCGGCCACCACCGTCTCCATGCAGCAATTGATCGAGGCCGGCGCACACTTCGGCCACCAGACTCACCGCTGGAACCCGCGGATGAAGCCGTACATCTTCGGCGCGCGCAACGGGGTTCACATAATCGACCTCTCGCAGACTGTGCCGCTTTTCGCGCGCGCGCTCGATTTCGTCGAGGCGACCGTGCGCTCGGGCGGCAAGGTGCTGTTCGTGGGCACCAAGCGCCAGGCGCAGGAGCCGATCGCGGAAGCCGCTCGCCAGTGCGGCCAGCACTTCGTCAACCACCGCTGGCTCGGCGGCATGCTGACCAACTGGAAGACGATCAGCGGCTCGATCCGCCGCCTGAAGACGCTCGAGGAGCAGCTTTCGGGCGACACCAGCGGCCTCACCAAGAAGGAAGTGCTCAATCTCACGCGCGAGCGCGAGAAGCTCGAGATGTCGCTCGGCGGCATCCGCGACATGGGCGGCGTGCCCGACGTGATGTTCGTGATTGATGCCAACAAGGAAGACCTCGCGATCAAGGAAGCGGCCGTGCTCGGCATTCCCGTGATCGCGATCCTTGACACCAATGTCGATCCGACCGGCATCGCCTTCCCGGTGCCCGCCAACGACGATGCCAGTCGCGCGGTGCGGCTCTATTGCCAGGCGATCGCGGATGCGGCGCGCGCCGGGCGCGGAGGCGCGATGGCGGCTTCTGGTGCGGATATCGGCGCGATGGCCGAGCCGCCCGCCGAGCAGACCGCTGAAGAGCCCGCCGAGCAGCCGCCTGTGGCAGAGGAAGCTTCGGCGCAAAACGCCTGATCCTGCCTGCCCGGGACGGGCCGTCAATCGCCCGTCACAAAACCTCTCTAGCGCGCCGGGCTATTCCTCGGGTTGCCCGAAAGCCCGGCGCCCCCAATTCAAGAACAAGGATATCTTCCGATGGCCAATTTCTCCGCCGCTGATGTGAAGAAACTGCGCGAAAAGACTGGCGCTGGCATGATGGATGCGAAGAAGGCGTTGACCGAGGCCAATGGCGACATCGAAGCCGCCGTCGACGCGCTGCGTGCCAAGGGCCTCGCCACCGCTCAGAAGAAGTCGAGCCGCACCGCGGCCGAGGGTCTCGTCGGCGTGAACGTCGAGGGCACCAGGGGCACCGCTGTCGAGGTCAATTCGGAAACCGATTTCGTCGCCAAGAACGACAAGTTCCAGGATTTCGTGCGCAAGGTCACGCAGGTCGCGCTCACCGTCGGCTCGGACGATGTCGAGGCGCTCAAGGCCGCGTCCTATCCCGATGGCGGGACGGTTGCCGACAAGCTCACCGACAATGTCGCGACGATCGGCGAGAACCAGCAGATCCGCCGCATGAAGACGGTGAGCGTTTCCTCGGGCGCGGTCGTCTCCTATGTTCACAACGCCGCTGCCGAAGGCCTCGGCAAGATCGGCGTGCTCGTCGCGCTCGAGAGCGATCTTGGCACCGATAAGCTCGAGCCGCTCGGCAAGCAGGTCGCGATGCACATTGCCTCGATGTTTCCGCAATCGCTCGATGCCGATGGTCTCGATCCCGAAGTGATCGAGCGCGAGCGCAAGATTGCAGCGGAAAAGGCGGCCGAGAGCGGCAAGCCCGAGGCCGTCCAGGAAAAGATGGTCGATGGCGCGATCAAGAAGTTCGCCAAGGAAAACGCGCTCCTCAGCCAGATGTTCGTAATGGACAACAAGATCACGGTCGAAGAAGCCGTCGCCAAGTTCGGCAAGGACAATGGCGGCGCGGTCAAGCTCGTCGATTACGTCCGCTTCCAGCTCGGCGAAGGTATCGAGAAGGAAGAGACCGACTTCGCAGCCGAAGTCGCGGCGGCCGTGGGCGGCTGATCGTAGTCGCACGATTGCGCAGCAAATCGAGGGCCGCTGCATCCATCGCGATGCAGCGGCCCTTTTTTGTTCGTTCCGCGCTATGGAGACTGGTAACGCGCGCGCGGGGATTCTGGGCGCCGATCTTGGGGCGCCGATCTTGGGGCGGGGCTAATGAAGTTGTTGCTGTGGTTTGCGATTGCCGGGTTTTCGGCTTGGGCCGTATCCGATATCCTTGAGGCCTTGTCCGGCGGCCGGACGCCGACCGTCTATTATCTGACTTCGGTCTATCATGCTCTCGCGGCAGTCGGGGTATGGGGCATTCACCGGGCGCAGAGCGAAACCGGGTTAAACCTGAGCACTATCGCCACGGTGATGCAATCGGTTGGCCTCGCCATCGTGGTCTTGTTGCCGCTCCAATTGATGCGATCGGGGATGGAGCCAAGCGAGTTCGCCATTCAGAACCCCCATTTCATCGCTGGCGGCCTGCTCAATGTGCTGGGCATGGTCGCGCTCGGCGCTGCGATCTGGCGCTGCGGCGTGTTCCCGCGTTGGACTGGCGTTGCGATCCCGATCGGCGCTGTCCTTTTCATCACGCTGGGCGTTGCCAATGCGGGATTGATCGCCAATATCGCCAACGTGCTCCTCGCGGCGATCTTCGTTTATCTCGCTGTCCTGGGGCTTGGTGCGCGCCACGCATCGGCGTAAGGGCGAGCCGCTCGCCGCTTCTTCCCTTCACATCCCTGCACAGCGCCGATAAAGGCCCGCCAACGAAAACTCCTCTGAAGAGACCTCGCACCCATGCCTCTCCCCCCGATCAAGCGCGTCCTCCTTAAGCTCTCGGGCGAAGTGCTCATGGGGGAGCAGGAATACGGGATCGATCCCGAATATGTCGCGCGGCTCGCCGAGGAGGTGAAGGCCGCCAAGGACACCGGTCTGGAGGTGTGCCTCGTGATCGGCGGGGGTAACATCTTCCGCGGCATTTCCGGCGCTGCCAAAGGCCTTGATCGCACCACGGGCGATTACATGGGGATGCTCGCAACCGTGATGAACGCGCTCGCGATGCAGAACGCGCTCGAGAAGCTCGGTGTGCCCACGCGCGTGCAATCGGCCATCCCGATGTCGTCGGTGTGCGAGCCTTACATCCGTCGGCGCGCCGAGCGGCATCTCGAGAAGGGCCGGATCGTGATCTTTGCCGCCGGCACCGGCAACCCGTTCTTCACCACCGACACGGGCGCGGCTCTGCGCGCGGCCGAGATGAATTGCGACGCGCTGCTGAAGGGCACCAGCGTCGACGGGGTCTATGACAGCGATCCCAAGCACAACCCGCAAGCGACCCGGTTCGAGACGATCACTTACGATCATGTCCTCGCGCAGAACCTCAAGGTTATGGACGCAACGGCGGTTGCACTTTGCCGCGAGAACGACATACCGATAGTGGTCTTCTCCATTCGCCAGAAGGGCAATGTGGCGCGCGTGCTTGCGGGCGAGGGCGTGCAGACAATCGTACAGAAGGACTAGAGAATGCCGCAATATGACAAGTCGGATGTCGAGCGCCGCATGGCGGGCGCGGTCGAAGCGCTCAAGAGCGATCTTGCGGGGCTTCGCACGGGCCGCGCCAACACCAGCCTGCTCGATCCGGTCCAGGTCGAGGTCTATGGCTCGATGATGCCCTTGAACCAGGTCGCGACCGTCTCTGCGCCCGAGCCTCGCATGCTGAGCGTGCAGGTTTGGGACAAGTCGAACATGATCGCTGTCGAGAAAGGGATCGCCAGAGCCAATCTCGGGCTCAATCCAATGATCGACGGGCAGACGCTGCGCCTGCCCATGCCCGATCTCACGCAGGAGCGCCGCAAGGATCTGGCCAAGCTCGCGGGCCAATATGCGGAGAAGGCGAAGATCGCGATCCGCAATGTGCGCCGCGATGCCATGGAGAGCCTGAAGACTGACGAGAAGAAGAAAGACATCTCCGAAGACGATCGCAAGCGTCTCGAGGACGAGGTCCAGAAGATGACCGACGCCCACGTCAAGGAAGCCGATGAGGCGGCGGCCAAGAAGGAACAGGAAATTCTGACGCAGTGATGCGGCCGCACCCGCGCCGCCTGCGATAGCGCTTGCGTGTTGCGCAAACCCGCAGGAGAGTGCAGCGCGCGCCGGCATGATCGCTGTCCGCCAGATTTGAGGAACCCGCTTGGAGCAGACCAGCGCCAGACATGTCGCCATCATCATGGATGGCAATGGCCGCTGGGCAACAAAGCGCGGTCTGCCGCGTGCGATCGGCCACCAGCGCGGCGTGGAGGCAGTGCGCCGGCTCGTGCGCGGGATCGAGCCGCTCGGGCTCGAATGCCTGACGCTCTATGCATTTTCCTCGGAAAACTGGAAGCGCTCGGTCGACGAGGTCGATGATCTGATGAACCTCATGCGCCGGTTCATCAAATCGGACCTGGCCGAGTTCGTCGCCAACAACATCAAGCTCAAGATCATCGGCGACTGGCAATCGCTTGCGCCCGATATCGTCTCCATGCTTGAGGATGCGCTCGCGCAGACCGCGGGGGGCGGGCAGACGCTCGCGGTTGCGCTCAATTACGGCGCGCAGCACGAGATTGCGCGTGCGGCGGCCAAGGCGGCCAAGCTGGGCGATATCACGCCCGAAGCGATCGCGGCGCAGCTCGACACCGCCGATCTCCCGCCGCTCGACCTCCTGATCCGCACCAGCGGCGAGGTGCGGCTGTCCAATTTCCTGCTGTGGCAGGCGGCCTATGCCGAGATGCTTTTCGTCGACACGCTCTGGCCCGATTTCAAGCCCGAGCACCTGATCGAGGCGCTCGCGAATTTCAACGAGCGGGAGCGGCGCTATGGCGGGCGCTGACGAGCCGGCGCGGCGCGCGGTCGGTGGCGTCGCCGATCTCCCGGTGCGGTTGGCATCGGCACTTGTGATGGTCGGCGTCAGCGGCCTCGCGCTGTGGCTGGGGGGGTGGTTCTGGATCGCTTTCGTGGTGCTCTTGGCCGGCCTCGTTCTGTGGGAGTGGAACGCGCTGGTGCGCGGCGCTGGGCCAGCGCCGATGGCCGAGATTCTATGGCTGTTCTGCGGCGCGATGTATGTTTGCGGGGCGGCGCTGGCGATGATCCAGGTGCGCCTGAGCTATGATGCGTTTGCCGTTGCGGTGGGCTTCATCGCGCCGATCGTCGCGGTCGATGTCGGCGCCTATTTCAGCGGGCGCGCGATCGGGGGGCCGAAGATCGCAGCCCGCCTCAGCCCGTCCAAGACGTGGGCGGGGCTTGGCGGTGGGGCACTCGCGGCAAGCCTCGTGACGGTGGCAAACGAGCTGTTCGACACCGGGCCCGCCGCCACCTTGCCGGGATATTCGGCGCTCAGCATTGTGGGCGCGGTTGTCGCAGGGGTGCTTATCGCGGTGCTGGCGCAGGCAGGGGATTTCTTCGAGAGCTGGATGAAACGGCGCGCTGGCGTCAAGGATTCGAGCGCGCTCATTCCTGGCCATGGCGGCGCCTTTGACCGGCTTGACGGGTTCATCGCTGTGTTCTTCGTGCTGTTTGTGGTTGCAGTCGCCCCCGGATTGCTGGGATAGAGCGCAGCATGAAGCGAAGTCTGACGCTGCTCGGAGCCACCGGATCGATCGGTGCATCGACGCTCGATCTGGTAAGGCGCAATCGTGACGCTTGGCAGGTCGAGGCCCTGACGGCGCAGTGCAGCGCGGCCCAGCTTGCAGCTCTCGCGATCGAGTTCGATGCGAGGCTGGCGGTGGTGGGCGACGAGGCTTGCCTGCCCGAGCTGCGCGAGGCGCTGGGCGCAAGCGATATCGAGGCGGCCGGCGGACGTCAGGCGCTGATCGAGGCGGCGCAGCGGCCCGTTGACATGACGGTCGCTGCGATCGTGGGCTGCGCGGGGCTTGCCCCGGTGATGGCGGCGGTGGAGCGCGGTGGCACGATCGCGCTTGCCAACAAGGAGGCGTTGGTCTCGGCCGGCGAGGTGCTGATGGAGGCCGTCGCCCGCCATGGCGCAACGCTGCTTCCGACCGACAGCGAGCATAACGCGATCTTCCAGTGCCTCGCCGGATACCGCATCGAGGATGTCGCGAAGATCACGCTCACCGCCAGCGGCGGACCCTTGCGCACCTGGTCCGCCGAGCGGCTCCACGCCGCCACCCCGGCCGAAGCGGTCGCGCATCCCAACTGGTCGATGGGCGCCAAGATCAGCGTCGATTCCGCAACCATGATGAACAAGGGGCTCGAATATATCGAGGCCTATCACCTCTTCCCGGTTGGGCTCGACCGGCTCGGCATCATCGTCCATCCGCAAAGCGTGATCCATTCGATGGTCGAGTTCCGCGATCGCTCGACGCTGGCGCAACTGGGCCCTTCCGACATGCGCGTGCCGATCGCTTCCTGCCTCGCCTGGCCGGCTCGGATGGAGACCCCGCTCGCCCCGCTCGACCTTCCGGCGATCGGCGAGCTCAGCTTCTTCCCGCCCGACGAGGAGCGCTTCCCCGCGACGCGCCTTGCGCGCGAGGCGATCCGGGCGGGGGGCAGCGC
The DNA here is from genome assembly GCA_036350735.1 of Erythrobacter sp. Taxonomy (GTDB): domain Bacteria; phylum Pseudomonadota; class Alphaproteobacteria; order Sphingomonadales; family Sphingomonadaceae; genus Erythrobacter. Next base: position 40,015 of record JAZBNR010000008.1, on the reverse strand, counting down.
GCCCGCCATCCTCAACGCCGCCAACGAGATCGCGGTCGCTGCCTTCCTTGCCGGTCAGATCAGGTTCACCCGCATCGCGGCACTGGTCGAGGAAACTCTCACGCGCAGCAACGATGCGCCGCGCCCCGCCAGCCTCGATGAAGTGCTGGACCTCGATCGATCCGCACGGATGCAGGCCGCGCGCTTGCTGGAGACTTACGCCCTTGTTTGAATCGCCCCCCTTCTGGATGTATGCCGCCGGGCTCCTCCTGCTGCTCGGCCCGCTTGTCACCCTGCACGAGCTCGGTCACTATCTTGTCGGGCGCTGGTTTGGGGTCGAGGCAGATGCGTTCTCGGTCGGGTTCGGCAAGGAGCTCGTCGGCTTCACCGACAGGCGAGGCACGCGCTGGCGCATTTCGGCGCTGCCTTTGGGCGGCTATGTCCAGTTCCGCGGCGACATGAACCCCGCGAGCGTGCCCGATCAGCGCGCCGCCGCCCCGCCGGGCAGTTTCCAGAGCGCGGCCTTGTGGAAGCGTGCGCTGATCGTCGCCGCCGGCCCGGTCACCAATGTTCTTGTCGCGATTGCCATCTTCGCCGGGTTTTTCGCGGTGCTCGGCAATCCGGTGCCGGCCGACCCCGAGGCCTCGCAGCGCATCGGCACGTTCGCGGAAGCATCCGCCGCGCGGCAAGCGGGCCTCGAGCTCGGCGACAAGATTGTCGCGATCGACAATGTGCCCATCAACGAATTTCGCGATATCCAGGAGAACGTCGCGCTCTACCCGGACAAGACCGTCATCATCGCGGTCGAGCGGGCGGACGAGCGGCTCGAATACGAGGTGACGATCGCCAGGGTCGAAACCGACGATGGTTTCGGCAACAAGGGCGATATCGGGATGATCGGGGTGGGCCCGGCGGCGCTCGAATACACCTTCGAGGCGGTGCCCGCACTCGAGCTCGTGCCGCTCGCGATCGAGCAGTGCTGGAAACTGGTCAAGATGATGGTGACAGGCATCCAGCAGATCCTCACCGGCGAGCGCTCGATCAAGGAGCTGGGCGGGCCGATCAAGATCACCAAGGTCGCAGGCGAGCGCTTCAGCCTGGGGGCGAGCGCCTTCATCGAGCTGGTCGCGCTGATCTCGCTTAATTTGGCATTCATCAACTTCTTGCCAATCCCCGCCCTCGATGGTGGCCACCTCGCCTTCTACGCAGTGGAAGCCATCCGCCGAAAGCCGGTGGGGCCGCAGGCGACGGAGTGGGCCTATCGCACGGGCATCGCGATTGTCCTGATGTTCATGGTGATCGTGACCTTCAACGATGTGTTCTCCCTGCCGCTGCTGGGCAACCTGTTCGGCAGCTAGACCGCAAAAGCACACGGATGAGCCACCGCTTGCTCGCCTCGTGGCTTGATTGCGAGGGGCGCATCGGGCACAGGCACTCGCGGCCTGCTCCAGGCCCCGCGCGCCCGGAGAGCCGATCGCGAAATGCCGCATGATGACTGTTAGACGGGAACCGAAACTTCATGGATCAATGTAAGCAGGCAGGCGGTGCGTCTGTGACTTCAGCCCGTCGGCTGGCGCTTGCGCTTACCTGCGGGACGATGCTCGCAGGCGTTCCCTATGGCGCGCACGCACAGGAAGTCGATCCAGCCGACGGCGCTTCGGGCGCGCAGCCCGCGCCTGCCCCGACGCCTGCGCCTGCCCCAACGCCCGCGCCCGCGCCATCGGGCAATATCATCCGCACGATCAGCGTGGCGGGCGCCGAGCGGCTCGAGCCGACCACGATCCTGTCGTATATCCGCCTGCGGGTGGGCGACGAATACACCTCGGCTGCGGCCGACCAGGCGCTCAAGGATCTCGGCGCGACCGAACTCTTCAGCAATTTCACGATCCGCAACGACAACGGCAACGTGGTGATCACCGTCACCGAGAGCCCGGTCATCAACCGCATCGTGCTCGAGGGCAACAAGCGGCTCGACAACGACAAGATCCTGCCCGAGATCAAGCTCGCCCCGCGCCAGATCTTCACCCGTTCCAAGGTCCGCGCCGATGTCGCGCGCATTATCGAGCTCTACAAGCGCCAGGGCCGCTTCGCCGCAACGGTCGAGCCCAAGATGGTGCAATTGCCGCAGAACCGCGTCGACGTGGTGTTCGAGATCAGCGAGGGGCCGAAGTCCAAGGTCCGTCAGATCAACATCATCGGCAACGAGGCGTTCTCCGATGGCGATCTGCGCGGCGAGATGGTGACCAAGCAGGCGCGCTTCACGCGCTTCTTCAGCTCCAACACCAGCTATGACCCCGATCGCCTCGCCTTTGACCAGCAGAAGCTGCGGCAATTCTACCTGACCGAGGGCTATGCCGATTTCCGCGTCGTCTCGGCGGTCGCCGAGCTCACGCCGGACCAGCAGGATTTCATCATCACCTACGTCGTCGAGGAGGGCGAGCGCTACAAGTTCGGCGATGTCGAGGTGGAAAGCCAGTTGCGCGATTTCGACAGCGAATCGATCCGCGCCGGGCTCTCGATGAAATCGGGTGACTTCTACAATGCCAAATCGGTGGAGGACACGGTCGAGCAGCTCGCCGAACTCGCCGGCCGGTTCGGTTATGCCTTTGCCGACGTCCAGCCCCGTTTCGAGCGGAACAAGGACGACCTGACGATGGACGTCACGTTCATCCTGCGCCAGGCGCCGCGCGTCTATGTCGAGCGGGTCGATGTCAACGGCAACACGCTGACACAGGACAAGGTCCTGCGCCGCGAGTTCCGCCTCTCGGAGGGCGATGCGTTCAACACGCTCGGCGTCCAGCGCACCACCGCGCGGATCAACTCGCTGGGCTACTTCCAGGAGAACTTCGAGGTCACGCAGGTCGAAGGCTCGGCGCCCGACCGGATCATCCTCGAGGCGAATGTCGAGGAGCAGCCGACCGGCGAGCTCCAGTTCTCGGCGGGCTTCTCCTCGATCGAGCAGTTCATCCTTGCAGGCAGCATCCGCCAGCGCAACTTCCGCGGGCGCGGGCAGACTGTGGGTCTCTCGCTCAACTATTCGCAGTTCACCAGCCAGGCGCGGATCAGCTTCACTGAGCCTTATGTGTTCGATCGCAACATCTCCGCCGGGGTCGACATCTACCGCACCGATCTCAACCAGTTCAACTTCACCGGCCGCGATCGCAACACCACCTTCGAGCAGGCGACCACGGGCTTCTCGGTTCGCCTTGGCGTTCCGCTGACCGAATACATGTCGCTCGTCGGCAGCTACACGCTCAACTACGATCAGGTGAACCTCGACGAGAACCAGTTCTTCCGCGACCTCGACGGCGACGGCATCGCGACCTGCGACCCGCTGCTGGCGGGCCGCTTCTTGTGCGATGCGCTGGGTGATCGGCTGAGCTCGATCCTCGGGATCAACCTCAGCTACAACTCCCTCAACTCCGCCTTCCGCCCGACGCGCGGCGAGCTCATCACCTTCAGCAGCGAGTTCGCAGGGCTGGGCGGGGACGTGCGCTACCTGCGGTTCCGCACGCGGGCGCAGAAGTTCTGGGGGCTGGGCAATTCGGGCTTCGTGTTCTCGATCCTCGCCGAAGGCGGGGCGATCAAGGCGCTGCAGGAGCGCGACGGGCCGGGGGTGGACGACATCCTGCTGACCGACCGCTTCTTCCTCGGCGAGCCTCAGATGCGCGGCTTTGACATCCGCGGCGTGGGTCCGCGCGTGCTGACCCAGTTTTACGAGCGCGACCCCGTGACGGGCCTTGCGCAGCTCGATGAGAACGGGATGCCGATCCTGCTCACCGCCGAGAACCAGACGCGCGATGACGCGATCGGCGGGCGGACCTACTATCTCGGCCGTGCCGAGCTCGAGATCCCGCTCGGCACCGGCGCGCGCGAGTTGGGCCTTCGCCCCTCGATCTTCGTCGATGTCGGCGCGCTGTGGTCGGTCACGACGCCCGTCCTCTCGGACAATCCCAACGGCATCCAGTCGATTGATCCGACCACTGGCCTGCCCCTTTTCAGCACCACGATCGGCCCCGATGGCGAGACGATCCCGCGCGCCTTCACGACCGACCAGTTCGATGCGAACGGCAATCTCAATCGCCGCGAGATTGTGCCCAATTCGAACATCCGCGAGACTTTCCTGGGCAATTCGCCCAGCCCCCGCATTGCAGTTGGCGTCGGCGTCAACTGGAATTCGCCCTTCGGTCCGTTCCGGATCGACTTCGCGCAGATCGTGCGCAAGGTCGAGGGCGATGACGACAAGATCTTTCAATTCAACGTAGGAACGCAGTTCTAATGACACCATTTTCCAAATCGCTCGCAGCGGTCAGCCTCGCCCTCGGCGCGGCGCTGGCCAGCCCCGCCGCCGCTCAGGTCAACGGCCGTGTCGCCACTGTCGATACCTCGGGCGCGATCATTGGCACCGAGGCGCTCAAAACGGCCTACGAACAGGTCAACACGACTTATCAGGCACAGATCGACACCGCGCAGGCCAAGCGTCAGGAGCTCTCCAACGTGCTCCAGCCGTTCGACACCAACAACAACGGCAATCTCGACGAATCCGAGCTTCCCGCCGTCCAGGCCTCGACCCAGCTCGCCACGATCCAGCGCCTCGAGGGCGAGATCAACGGTCTCACCGAGCAGGTCGCCGATGCGCGCATCTTCGCGGTCGAGCAGATCCTTGCGCAGTATGCTGCCGCGCTCGAGGAGGTCGCCGATCAACAGCAGATCCAGATGATCCTGCCGGTGGGCAGCGTCCAGTTTGCCCGCCGCGAGGCCGACATCACGCAGGCGATCACAACGGCGCTCAACACCAAGGTGCCGAGCGTCAGCGTGGTGCCGCCGCAGGGCTATCGCCGCTCGCAGCAGGGCACCGCGATCTTCCAGGACATCCAGCAGCGCCTGATCGCCGCGCGCCTGCGCGCCGCGCAGGAGGCCCAGCAGGGCAACCCGCAGGCGCCGGCTGGCCGCTGAGCTGAGAAGGCCGCGAAAGGGCAGGGCATGAGCACCCAGGAACCAGATGACGGGGGTCAGGGCGGCAATGAGGCCGCCACTGCCATCGTCGATTACGACATTCACAAGGTGCTCGCCGCCCTGCCCCATCGCTATCCGCTGCTGCTGGTCGATCGTGTCAGGCGGATCGAGCCGGGGGAGCGGATCCATGCGGTCAAGGCTGTCAGCATGAACGAGGAGTTCTTCCAGGGGCACTTCCCCGGCGCCCCGATCATGCCCGGCGTCCTCCAGATCGAGGCGCTCGCGCAGGCCGCGGCAATCCTCGGCATGGAGACGCTTGGGCTCGCCGGCACCGGCAAGCTCGTCATCTTCATGGGGATCGAGAGCGCCAAGTTCCGCAGCCCCGTCCTGCCCGGCTGTCTGCTCGATCTCGAGGTCGAGTTCCTGCAGAAGCGCAGCCGGGTCTACCGCTTCAAGGGCCGCGCCAGCGTCGAGGGCAAGGCGAGCTGCGAGTGCGAGTTCACCGCGATGATCGCCGATAGAGTCTAGGTCCTCGGCGCTGTTCCCTCCGCGCGCCGCTGGCGCGCTGCGGGGCGCCTGCGGGCGCTCGGTCGAGCTTGCGGCCCTGGTGGGCCGGACCGGCGCGTGAGTCGCTCCGTTCGTCGCGGCCACAGAACGCTTGAACCGCCTGTTACACTGTCCTGGAGCAGAAAAACCGGCTCGGCTCGTGCGGAGCCCGCGCCGGGCTTTCTCGGCCTGTGGGGCAGGAGCATGAAGCGACACAAAAACGGGCAAGGGGCGCATCTCCGCTCGGGGGACCCCGGCGACTATCACCGCCGCCCGGCTGTAGGAAAACGCTTTCCCCCTTCGGCTTTCCCGGCATCGCCCCGCCGCTTGTCCGATCAAATGGCTTGCCATTTCGCGCGCACATCCCTAGGTGGCCCGCTTCGCGCATAACAGCACGCCCGGTCGGAACCGGGCACCAGCTAGCAAGGACCAGGACGATGAAGGCCGAAGGGCACCCCGATTATCACATGATCACGGTCAAGATGACCGATGGCACCGAATATCAGACCCGCTCGACCTGGGGCAAGGAAGGCGACACGATGTCGCTCGAGATCGATCCGCTGAGCCACCCGGCCTGGACCGGCGGCCAGAAGCAGATCCAGGAAGGCGGCCGCGTGGCAGCCTTCAACAAGCGCTTCGGCGGGCTCAGCCTCAAGAAGTAAGCGGGGGCACACGGTTTCGCAGCCTCCGGGCTGCACCAAGCTTCGCGGCCCTCGTTTCGATGGGGCGCTGCAAGGGGAAGGCGGCCTGACGGGGTCGCCTTTTTCTTTGCCGCAACGCAACCACTGCGATAGCGTCGCTTGCATGAATGCATGGATATTTCTCGGCTTTGCCATCGCGCTCGAAGTCGCGGGCACCTTCTTCCTCAAGCTCTCGAACGGGTTCGAGAAATGGCAATGGGGGCTCACCTCGATGGCCTGCTACAGCGCCTGCTTCTGGGCGCTCGCGCCTGCCATGAAAGTGCTGCCGGTGGGCATCGTCTATGCGATCTGGTCGGGCATCGGGATCGTGGCGGCCAGCCTCATCGGGATATTCGCCTTCAAGGAGACGCTCGGCGCGCTCCAGTTCGTGTTCATCGCGATGATCCTTGTCGGCGCCATCGGGCTCAACCTCACGGTGACGCAGGTCTGAGCAAGGGCGGATCATCGTGGCCGCCTGTCCGTGACGCACGGCCGCAAGGGGCGGGCACGATCCATTCGCGGTGCAAGCTCGCCGCTTCGGGCGATCCCTGCGCGGATTATCGTCGTCAGGCGGCGCACTTGATGCAGCGGGTCGCCACGGGACGCGCGGCAAGTCGCTCAGCTGCTATCGTTTCGCCGCAATTGGCGCAGGTGCCATAAGTGCCATCCGCGATCCGCGCGAGCGCAAGGCGGATCTGCTGCGCCTCGGCCAGCAGCACGTGGTCCACCCCTTCCAGCGCCTCGTCGTCAGCGAGGTCGATCGCCTGTTCCGGCAGGTCGTCGTCGAGCGGGTGGCGCAGGTCCTCCTCTATCTCGCCGCTGCGCTCGAGGATGTCGGCGAGTCGCGCCTTGAGCCGCGTCTCGATTTTTGTGTAATCACCCATCATCCCCTCCACGGCCTCTCGCGATACCATTTGGTTATCACATATTTCATCCCGACGCGCACCTTCATCCCGTGGTGCAAGGTGTTGGGGTTTACCCGGCCATCGGGGCGGCGGTTGTTCCAGCAGAGCAGCTTGCCGGGCTCGGGCTGGAAGGTCTTGCCGAGCGCCTTGAAGCGCGTCGCGCCGCCTGCTTCCACCGCGTTCAAGTAGATCATGAAGGTCCAGGTGCGCTGGCCTGCGACACCGCAATAGCGCTCCCAGTCCGGGCCGCCTTCGGTGAAATAATCGGTGTGCGGCTTGAATTCCTGCCCGACATCGTAGCGCTGCCCTTGCGGCGCCTCGCCATGCGCGGGGTCGATGCCGGAAAGCTCGGTCAGCATCGCCTCGAGCGTCTGCACGGCAGGCTGGCTGAGCGAAAGGTCGCAGGTCTCCGAAGTGCGGAAATAATCATCGCCATTGGCATCGGCGATGGTCGAGGGGCGGCGGTCGGCTTCGATCAGCGCGATGAGTGCCTCGCACAGCGGCGCCTCAAGGAAGTTCCTGATCTGGAAAAGCTCGGCCTTGGGGCTCGGAACGCGCTGGAGGCCGCCCCACTTTCGCGCTGATGCGAGGAGCTGCTGAGCGGAAGAATCGGTCGCGCAGGCCATGAGACGGGTGATAGGGGGGCGCGCCTGCGAGACAAGAGGCTCGACCGCAAGAAAACACGCGCGACATTATCTTGCGCGAGAGCCGCCGCCCGGCAGTTTTCGCTTCCCATCGGCAGCGCTTTGTGCAACAGGCTCGCGCCCGTTAACGGCGGCCTTGACCGTCGGGTGCGCATGGTTAAGTCCTTGCCCCTCGCGGGCACGCGTTGATGACATTGCGGATGCGCGCCGAGGCGTGTGGCGATCGTAGCTCAGTTGGTTAGAGCGCCGGTTTGTGGTACCGGAGGTCGGGGGTTCGAGCCCCCTCGGTCGCCCCATATTCCCCTTCAGCCAAGGGGCACTCGCGCGATGTCGGACAAGTGGAGCCCCGCGCTGGCAAGACAGGGGCTGATGCGCATATGACCGCTTTTTTCACCGAACCCGATTTCGACCATCATGAGCTCGTCGAGGTGGTGCACGATCGCGCCGCGGGCCTGACGGCGATCATCGCGCTGCATTCGACCCATCTCGGGCCGGGCGCTGGCGGCACGCGGTTCTGGCACTATCCCGATCCCGCCATGGCGCTGCGCGATGCGCTGCGCCTCAGCCGGGGGATGAGCTACAAGAACGCCATGGCCGGCCTGCCGATGGGCGGCGGCAAGGCGGTGATCCTCGCCGACAAGGAGCGCACCAAGACGCCCGCGATGCTCGCCGCCTTCGGTGATGCGGTCGAGGCGCTGGGCGGGCGCTACGTAACGGCGGAGGATGTCGGCATCAACGAGGAGGACATGGTCGCGGTGCACCAGCGCACGGCGCATGTGTCGGGCCTGCCGGTGGCGGGTGAGGGCCTTGCGGGCGGCGATCCCGGCCCGTTCACCGCCTATGGCATCTATCTCGGCATCAAGGCGGCAGTGCGCCACAAGCTTGGCACAGGCAGCATGAAGGGCGTTCATGTCGCGGTGCAGGGCACGGGCAGCGTGGGCGGCGGGGTCGCGCGGCTGCTCGCAGCCGATGGCGCAAGGCTCACCCTGGCAGATATCGACGCCCGCCGCGCCGCCGCGCTGGCCGAGGAGCTTGGGGCAGAGGCGGTGAATGCGCAGGCCATTCTGACGGTCACGTGCGACGTGCTCTCGCCCAATGCGCTGGGCGCGATTCTCGATGAGGAGACGATCGACCGGCTCGACACCGCGATCATTGCAGGCGGGGCCAACAATCAGCTCGCCCGCGCCGGCCATGGCGAGCGGCTCTATGAGCGCGGCGTGCTCTATGCGCCCGATTACGTGATCAATGCAGGCGGGATCATCTCGGTCGCCAATGAATATCTCGCCCGGCGCGATGGTGTGCGCTGCACCGCCGAGGAAGTGCGCGCCAAGATCGGCGCGATCCCCGAGCGGCTGGCACAGATCTGGCGCACGAGCGATTCGAGTGGCACGCCGCCCGATCTTGTCGCCGACAGCATGGCCAAGGAGCTGATCGGGCGCGGCTGAGGGCGTTGGGGCCGAGAAGGGCGCGGTGCGGCCGGGGCATTCCCGGCATCGTATCTCGCTTGCAATCTTTGCGCTCTTGCGGGCCTCTCGCTAGGGGCTAGATTGGATAGCCAAGGATACGAGGCAAAGTGCATATCTACGCCAATCCCAAACGCTTTCTCAGCCTCGCGCGCTGGCTGATGCCGCTGTGCCTCCTCGGCGGGCTGGTGCTCGCCGGCGGAGCGATGCTGTGGGGTTTGTTCATGGTGCCGCCCGATCGGCTGATGGGCGAGACGGTGCGCATCCTGTTCATCCACGTGCCGGCTGCCTGGCTCGGCATGGGAGGCTGGGCCGGGATCGCGATCTCGTCTGCCGCGCTGCTGATCTGGAAGCATCCGCTGGCGGCGCTCAGCGCCCGCGCGATCGCGGTGCCGGGGCTGGTCTTCACCATCGTGTGCCTTATCACCGGCTCGATCTGGGGCCGGCCCACCTGGGGCACGTGGTGGGTGTGGGACGGGCGGCTGACCTCGATGCTGGTGCTCGCCTTCCTCTACATCGGCTACATCGCGCTCTCGCAGGCGAGCGCGCGCGAAGGTGCCTCGCCCAAGGTGGCGGCGATCTTCGGCATGGTCGGCGCGGTCAACATCCCCATCATCAACCGCTCCGTGGTGTGGTGGAACTCGCTCCACCAGCCGCCCAGCATCACCGCGGGCAAGAGCGCGATCGAGGCGACTTTCCTCGTGCCGCTGCTTGTCGCGGTACTTGGCTTCTCGCTGCTGTTTGCCGCGATCGTGCTGATGCGCATGCGCGCGCTGATCGCCGTCGCGCAGGTCGAGGCAAGGCTCAAGCGCCGTGTGCTTGACGATGCGCCCGAGCCCGCCCAGCCTGCCGCGATGGAGCCCGCCTGATGCGCGAGAACCTCGCCCAGTGGGATTATGTCATCGCGGCCTATGCGGTTGCGCTGATTGCGCTCGCGGTGCTTGGCCTGTGGAGCTATGCGAGCATGCGCCGCGCCGAGAAGCGGCGCGAGGAGATCAAGCGGCGATGAAAGCCAAGCACCAGCGGTTGACGCTCATCACTTTCGCTCTCGTCGCCATCATCGCGGCGGGGCTGATCGCGGTATGGGCGCTGCGCAGCCAGGCGAATTATTTCTACCTGCCCGAGCAGATGGCGGAAAGCCCGCCCGCGGTCGGCCAGCCGGTGCGGCTCGGCGGCATGGTGCAGACGGGCTCGCTGGTCACGCTGGAGGATGGGGTGACGGTGCGATTCATCGTCACCGGCAATGGGGCGAGCACCGTGCCCGTGCGCTACAGCGGCATCCTGCCCGATCTCTTCGTCGAGGGCTCGGGCGTGGTCGCCGAGGGCAGCTTGCAGGCCGATGGCACCTTTCTGGCGACCAACCTGCTCGCCAAGCATGACGAGAACTACGTGCCACGCGAGCTCGAAGGGCTCGAGGCGCACGAGGCCGAACAGGTCGCCGCCGAGACAACACTCGGGCTGAACTAGGATCGGGATGCAACAATGATCGCCGAGATCGGACACGCCGCCCTGTGGCTCGCTGCTGCGCTGGCGGTGCTGCAACTGGTGGCGGGTGGGCTCGCCTTGCGCACCCCCGAAGGCGCGGCGCCGTCGCCTTTTGCGATGTATGCGCGGCCCGCGGCGGCGGTGCAGGCCTTCCTTGCGGTGATCGCCTTCCTTGCGCTGCTCTACGCCTTCGCGATCACCGATCTCTCGGTGAAACTGGTTGCCACCAATTCGCATTCGATGAAGCCGCTCCTCTACAAGCTCACGGGCACCTGGGGGAACCATGAGGGCTCCATGCTGCTGTGGGTCGCGGTCCTCGCGTTGTCGGGCGGCCTGCTCGCGCTGGCCGAGCGGCGGCTGCCCGAGCGCACGATGTCGGCGACGCTGGCGGTGCAGGGCTTCGTCGCCATCGGCTTCTACATCTTCCTCCTGCTCTCCTCGAACCCGTTCGAGCGGCTGCCGGTGCCGGCGCTCGAGGGCGTCGGGCTCAACCCGCTGTTGCAGGATATCGGCCTCGCGGTGCACCCGCCCACGCTTTATGTCGGCTATGTCGGCCTGTCGGTTGCCTTCAGCCTGGCGATGGGCGCGCTCATCACGAAGCAGGTGACGCCCGAATTCGCCAAGGTCATGCGGCCCTGGGTGCTCGGCGCCTGGGTGTTCCTCACGCTCGGGATCACGGCAGGCTCCTACTGGGCCTATTACGAGCTGGGCTGGGGCGGCTGGTGGTTCTGGGATCCGGTCGAGAACGCCTCGCTCATGCCCTGGCTCGCGGCGACCGCGCTGCTCCATTCGGTGAGCGTGCTCGCCGCGCGCGACGCTTTGCGCACCTGGACGATCATGCTCGGCGTCGTCGCCTTCTCGATGTCGATGCTGGGCACCTTCCTCGTGCGCTCGGGCGTGCTCACCAGCGTCCATGCCTTCGCGGTGGACCCTGAGCGCGGCACGCTGCTCTTGGCGCTCCTTGCGCTCTATATCGGCGGCAGCCTCACCGTTTTCGCGCTGCGCGCGGGCGATATCGCCGAGGGCAAGCGCTTCACCGCGACGAGCCGCGAGGGCGCGCTCGTTTTCAACAACGTGATGCTTTCAGCGATCCTTGCGATCGTGCTGCTGGGCACGCTTTATCCGCTGCTGACCGAGGCTTTCGACGTTCGCGTTTCGGTGGGGCCGCCCTATTTCAACCCGGCGGGCGCGATCTTCGCGATCCCAATGTTTCTGGTGATGGCGGTCGGCCCGCTGCTGCGCTGGAAGGATGACAGCCCCCTCAGGATACAGAGCGAGCTGGCGGTGCTCGGCGCGATCGCGCTGCTCATCATCGGAGGCGTCGTGTTTCTCGGCGATTATCCGCTGCTGCCGGTGCTGGGCCTCGCGCTGGCGGGGGCGCTCGGCATTGCGGCGCTGCTTCCGCTTCGGGGGCGCAATCTGGCCCGTGTGCCGACCGCAACCTGGGGCATGGTGATCGCCCATTTCGGGGTCGCGGTCGCGCTGTTCGGCATGGCGTGCGAGGGCGCGTTTACCGAGGAACGGCTGGCCGCCGTGGCACCGGGCGGCAGCGAGGAGATCGCGGGGTGGACCGTGACGCTTCAGAGCGTCGACCCCGTGGCGGGGCCGAACTGGACCGCGATTGAGGGACGGCTCCTCGTCAGCCGCAATGGCGGCACGCCCGTTGAGCTTGATCCGCAGGCGCGCAATTTCTGGGCGCCCGCGCAGGCGACCAGCGAGAGCGCGCTGCTCACCCGCTGGGACGGCCAGCTCTACGCCGTGATCGGGGATGCGGCGGGCATCGGCCCCGATGGCCAGCAGCGCTGGCAATTGCGGCTGTGGTGGAAGCCCTTCGTCACCTTCATCTGGTATGGCGGCATGCTGATTGCGCTGGGCGGCATCGTCTCGATCTTCGGGCGCGTCACGGTCGATGTGCGCCAGCGCAAGGCCGCGCGCGTGCGCGCCCAGCGGGCCGAGGATGAGGCGGCGCTCGCGGGCGATGCGCCGCTCCCGCAGCCTGCCGAATAGGCTGACAATTCATGCCCCGTTCCCTGCCGCGCGCCGCCTATTTCATCCCGCTCGTCCTGTTCGCGCTGTTCGCCGCGCTGGCGGGCTTCATGCTGACCCAGCCCAAGGACGAGTTTGTCGAAAGCGCCATGGTCGGAGAGCCTCTGCCCGATTTCGCGCTGCGCCCCGCGAGCGCGGATCGACCCGGCGTGGCGCTCGCGAACTTCACCGATGGCGAGCCCAAGCTGCTCAACATCTGGGCAAGCTGGTGTCTGCCCTGCATCGCCGAGGCGCCGCAGCTTGAGGCGCTCAGCGAGCAGGGTGCCGAAATCGTCGGTGTCGCGATCCGCGACCGGCCCGAAGCCGTCGCCGCGTTCCTCTCGCGCCACGGCAATCCCTATAGCCGGATCGGGGCGGATGATCTCTCCGAGCTTCAGCTCGAGATCGGCTCCTCGGGCGTGCCCGAGACCTTCGTGATCGATGGCGAGGGCGTGATCCGCTATCAGCATATCGGCGATATCCGCCCCGAGCACGTGCCGATGCTGCTCGAGAAGCTCGAGGAGGCGCGCTCATGACAAGGCTTTTCGCCCTGCTGCTGGCGCTCGTCGCCGCGCCGCTGCTGGCGCAGGGCGCGGTGCCGCCCGCGCCCTATGCCTACACCCAGCTTGAGGACCCGGCACTCGAGGCCGAGGCGACCGCGCTGATGCACACTTTGCGCTGCCTCAAGTGCCAGTCGCAAAGCATTGCAGACAGCGATGCGCCGATGGCGGGCGATATGCGCCACCAGGTTCGCACGCGGATTGCGGCCGGGCAGGAGCCCGAGCAGATCCGCGCATGGCTGGTCGATCGCTATGGCGATTATGTCAGCTATCAGCCCGAGGTGAGCGCGACGACCTGGCCGCTTTTCGCGATCCCGGCGGTGCTGCTGGCGCTGGCGCTGCTTGTGCTGGCGCGCAGGCTCGGGCGCAAGCGCAGCGAAGACCGGGGCGAGGGCGCAGCGTGACGGGCTGGATCGCCGCCTTTCTGCTCGCGGGCGCCTGCTTCGTCATCGCCGCCTTCGCGCTGCGCCTGCCGCGCGAGGGCTGGATGGTATTCGCCGCGATCCTTTTGTTCGGGCTCACCGGCTATGCCTGGCAGGGCGCTCCCGGCCAGCCGGCGAGCCCCAAGCCGCCCGAAATCGAGGTCTCGCAATCGGGCGAGGAGATGGTCGAGGCGCGTCAGGCGCTGTTCGATCCGGTGCAGCCCAAGCCCGGCTATCTCGTCACTTCGGATGCCTTTGCCCGCCGCGGCCAGTTCGAACGCGCCGCAGGTCTCCTGCGCAAGGGCCTGAACGACAATCCGAACCACCTCGAGGGCTGGCTCGCGCTCGGCATGGCGCTGGTCGGCCACTCGGACGGTTTCGTCACCCCGGCTGCCTCCTATGCCTACACCCGGGCGCGCCAGATCGACCCGGCAAACCCCGCGGCCGACTATTTCCTCGGCGTCTCCTATGTCCAGAGCGGCGAGATCCGCGCCGCGCGTTCGGTCTGGGCCTCGCTACTCGAACGCTCACCCGAAGATGCGCCCTGGCGGCCCGATCTCGAGCAGCGCATCGCCTCGCTCGATCAGATGATCGCCAACGCGCCGATGTTGCAATAGGCGGGAAGCGCCGCACCACCACCGCCGCTCCCATATTGCGGGCGCGAAGGGGGGGTGGTAAGCGCGCCAGCCAAGAGACAAGGGGCCTCGGGCAAAAAGCCTTGGGGATCAGGGCAGTACCAAACACGGGGGCGCAGCGTCGCTCTCAGCACGGGAAATCCAGCAAGAAACATGAGCGACACCGCAACTCCCGAACTCACCGCGCCCGCGCACCAGCCGCCGGGCGGCGGGGGCAGCCATGGGGCTTCCAAGGCCGCTCTCGCGGTGGGCGCGATCGGGATCGTCTTTGGCGATATCGGCACCAGCCCGCTTTACGCCTTCCGCGAGACTTTCGCCGGCCCGCACCCGCTCGCGCTCGACGAGGCGCATGTGCTGGGCGTTGTCAGCCTGATCTTCTGGTCGATGACGCTGGTGGTCTCGATCCAGTATGTCTCGATCCTGATGCGCGCGGACAATAAGGGGCAGGGCGGTAGCCTTGCGCTCGTCGCGCTGATCAGCCGCAGCCTCTCCACCTCGAGCTATGGCTGGCTCGCGATCCTGCTCGGCGTGTTCGCGACCAGCCTGTTTTACGGCGATTCGATGATCACGCCCGCCATCTCGGTGCTCTCGGCGGTCGAGGGGCTCACCGTGGTCGACGAGGGGCTCGAGCGCTACGTCATCCCGATCGCGCTGGTGCTGCTGGTGTTCCTGTTTCTTCTTCAGCGGCGCGGGACGGCCAAGGTCGGCGCGCTGTTCGCGCCGGTGATGATCGTCTATTTCACCGTCATCGCGCTGCTCGGCACGTGGCAGATCATCAACCAGCCCGAGATCCTGTGGGCGCTCAATCCCTATCACGCGGTCAATTTCTTCGTGCTCGATGGCTGGCTTGCCTTCCTCGCGCTTGGCAGCGTGGTGCTCGCGGTGACGGGCTCGGAGGCGCTTTATTCCGATATGGGGCATTTCGGGCGCGGGCCGATGCGGCTTTCCTGGTTCGGCTTCGTGATGCCGTGCCTCCTGCTCAACTATTTCGGGCAGGGCGCGATGATCATCAGCCTGCCGCCCGAACAGGCGGCGGCCGCGATCCAGTCGCCCTTCTTCTTCCTCGCTGACGAGCAATACCGCCTGCCGCTCGTCCTCCTGGCGACCGTCGCCACCTTCATCGCCAGCCAGGCGGTGATCTCGGGCGCGTTCTCGATCACGCATCAGGCGATCCAGATGGGCTATATCCCGCGCCTCTCGATCCGCCACACCTCGGAGACCGAGGGCGGGCAGATCTACATCCCCGTGGTCAACTGGGCGCTGATGGTGGCGGTGATCATCCTCGTGCTCACCTTCCAGAATTCGTCCAACCTTGCGAGCGCCTATGGCATCGCGGTGACGGGCGCGGTGACGATTGACACGCTGCTGATGGCGGTGCTGTTCGTTGGCGTGTGGAAGTGGAAGTGGTGGTATGCCGCGCCCGTCGTGATCCTGTTCCTGATCGTCGACGGGGCCTATTTCGCCGCCAACCTCACCAAGGTCGCCGATGGCGGCTGGTTCCCGCTGGCGGTCGGGCTGGTCGCCTTTCTCCTGCTCACCACCTGGGCGCGCGGGCGCAAGCTGATGCGCGAGCGGATGAGCGAGCATGCGCTGCCGATCGAGATCTTTGCCAAGAGCGCCAAGAATTCCGCACTGCGCGTGCCCGGCACGGCGATCTTCATGGCGAGCCAATCTTCCGGCGTGCCCTCGGCGCTCCTCCATAACATCAAGCACAACAAGGTGCTGCACGAGCGCGTCGTCATCCTTACGGTCGATATCGCCGATGTGCCCTATGTCGATCCTGCGGAACGCTGCGAATATATCGACCTTGGTGACGGCTTTTATCGCGCGGTGCTGCATTACGGCTTCATGGAAGAAACCAACGTGCCCCGCGGGCTCGAAGGCATGGGCCGCTATTGCGGGGGGCATTTCGACATGATGCAGACCAGCTTCTTCCTTTCGCGCCAGACGCTGCTCCCCTCGGACAAGCCCGGAATGCCGATCTGGCGTGAGAAGATCTTCGCCTGGATGCTGCGCAACGCGGCGAGCGCGATGGATTTCTTCAAGCTGCCCACCAACCGCGTGGTCGAACTGGGCAGCCAGGTGGAGATCTGATGCCATGCCGACGAAACACGATTTCCGCGCCGTGGTGAAGGATTTCGCCAAGCTCGAGGGCGACGCGCGGATCGGGCTCGGGACGACCGGATTTGCAGGGGACGGCGACCGCCTGTTCGTCAATTTCGACGACAAGGGCATCCTGTTCGGCCACGAGGACGCCGAAGCCTTCCTCAAGGCGGCGATCGCGGCCTATCTTAGGCTCGGCTTTGGCCAGAGGGAAGATGACGGGGCAAGCGACTAGGGCGCCCGCCAACCCGTCAGCCCGGCGGCGTCAGCCCGATCCATTGCAGCGTTGCGGCCATCGTGAGCATCACCAGCAGCCAGTGGAGCGAGGTCAGCACGCTCGAGCGCCGCGAGATCTCGCCGACCGCGCCCATCACCGCGATCACCGGCACGATGAAGCCGATCCAGATAATGAGCGGGGTCGCCAGCGCCATGATCCACTCGGGAGCCTCGGGGGGCGCGAGGATCAGCGCTCCTGCAAGGATCGAGGCGAGCCAGAATTCCGCCGCCGCCACGATCAGCAGCGCGCGCGGATCGGGCAGCAGGCTCTTCGAGAGGCGCACCCCGACGAGCCCGAACGCGAGGCCGGCTCCGGTCGCGGCGAGGATCGCGAGGAAGTTCTGAAGGATATAGATCAAGCGCGCACCTCTGCGTGGTTCGCACCGGAGCAGGACTTCGCGTGCATGAAGCCATAATGCACAAGGCCGCCCAAAGTGCCGCTTGCCATCTGGTCTGCGCTCACTCGCTCGCGATCAGGGTCAGCTCGGTCTGCCGCCCGTCGAGATAACGCACGTCGCGGCCATCGAAAAAGGCATCCTCCTCGGTGCGGAAATCGACCCGCTGTCCGCCCCATTCGGGCACGGCCGCATAGCTGGTGAGCTCGATCGACCAGGCGGTGTTCGCGCGCACCAGATCGCTTCCGCGCGGATCGGCTTCCTGATTGTCCCAGAACCCGATAGCGGGGCCGGCGCCATGCCCGTGGAGCCCGATCGGGTGGCTGTAGATCGAGGGATCGAGCCCCCGCGCGATAGCATCCCGGCGCGCGCGCGCGAGCACCTCGTTGCCCGTCAGGCCGATCGCGAAATGGCCGGTGAGGATGTCCTGCACCGCATTCGAGTTCGCAAGCCCTGCGCGCAGGCCCGCCGGGGCCTCGGCCTCGCCAGGTTTCAGCACATAGGCAAGGTGCTGCGTATCGGTGTTGAGCCTGAGATAGGTGATGCCGAAATCGGTCCAGATCAGATCTCCCGGCATGATCACGGTGTTGCCATCGAGCATCCCCTCGGCGCCTGCGCGCTGCACCGCGATGCTGGGATGAAACCACGGCTTCAGGCCAAGACTGGCGATCTTTTCGCGATACCACCATTGCACCTCCTCGCAGGTGGTGACGCCGGGGGTGATCACCTTGTTCGAGAGCGCCTCGGCGATCATCGCGTGGGCGAGGGCGACGAGGCTCGGATAGACCTCCATTTCACGCGCAGTGCGCGTCTCGAGCCAGCGCACCGAGAGCGTCTCGCCCGAGACCACGCGCTTGTGCAGCGCGGCGGGCAGGGCGGCCAGCATCGCATCGTATTGGCTCTTGGTCATGCCATCGGCAAACCGTGTCGCATCCGAGACGTTGATCGCGATTCTGGCAGGGTCGCGCTCGGCGATAAGCCTGGCGACCGCGGCCCACTGGTCGGGCTCTTCGTCCGGGTTCCACGCCGGGTCGAACAGCCCGGCAAGGCCGTAGCGGCTAACCGTCAGACGCTCGATCGGCCGGCCTTCGCAGTCTGACTTGCAAGGATCGTGCAGGATCAGGATCGTGCGCCGCCGCGCGTGCAGGCTGTTGGCATCGAGCATCGAGGCAGTGACGGGATCCTCGAAATATTCGCGGCTCATGAGCAGCCACAGGTCGATGCCCTCCTCGCGCATGATTTGCGGCAACAGCGTGTCGAGCCGCTCGGCGAGCACTGCATCAATCGCCTCGGCCCGCTCGCGCCAGGGCAGGGGCTGGGCAGGCGCGGCGCGTGCCCCGCTGGCGGTGATCGTATCGGCGGATGCGGCGGGCGAGGGCAAGGCCCCGGCAAGGCTCAAGACAAGCACGAGACCCAGTGAACGCAGCATCCGATCATCCCCTCATTTCAACTCGTTGGGGGTTCTTCCTTAACCACATCCTGCGCCCCTTCAAGATCGAGCCCGTGCTTCATCAGCATCGGGATCTGGGTGAAGGTGAAGAGGAAGGTGAGCGGCAGGAACACCCACAGCTTGGCCCACAGCCAGCCCTCGAAATCGAGATAGGCGACCAGCGCCTCGTTGAGCCCGGCCAGAAACAGGAAGAACACGCCCCAATTGCGCGAGAGCTTGAGCCAGCCCTCCTCGGAGAGCCCCTCGAAGGCGGCCTCCAGCAGGATCTTGAGGAGCGGACGGCCCGTGAAGAAGCCCGCGAGCAGCGCGAGGCCGAAAAGGGTGTAGATGATCGTCGGCTTCAATTGCACGAAGCGCGGATCGCCGAACAGGATGGTGAGCGTCCCGAAGCCGACGATGAGCGCGGTCGAGAGCCACAGCATGGGCGAAATCTTGCCGAGCCGCCACTTCGATATCGCGAGCGCGGCGATCGCGGCGAGCATGAAGGCGCCGGTTCCGTAGATGATCGCGAAGAGCTCGCCTGCGGGGTTGGGATCTTCGGGGGCGTTGAGGCGATAGGCGATCAGAAACACCGCAAGCGGCCCGTAATCGACCGCCACATTGATCCAGGAGGAGCCTGCCTTCTTGGTTTCTTCGTTCGCCATCACGCCACCCCTGCAATGACGCGCGCGACAAGGTCCGGATCGAACGGGCGCAAATCTTCCATCTTCTCGCCCACCCCGATCGCGTGGATCGGCAGACCATATTGCTCCGCTGCTGCAACCAGCACGCCGCCGCGTGCGGTGCCATCGAGCTTGGTCATGATGAGCCCGGTGACGCCCGCGACCTCGCGGAAGACGTCGATCTGCGAGAGCGCGTTCTGGCCGTTGGTGGCATCGAGCACCAGCACCACGTCATGCGGCGCGGCCTCGTTGAGGCGGCCGAGCACGCGGCGGATCTTGGCCAGTTCCTCCATCAGCTCGCGCTTGTTCTGGAGCCGCCCGGCGGTATCGACGATCAGCGCGTCAATGCCGGTCGCGGTCGCCTGTTTGACCGCGTCGAACACGATCGAGGCAGGATCGCCCCCCTCGGCGCCGCGCACCAGCTCGACGCCCGCACGCCCCGCCCAGGTCGCGAGCTGCTCGATCGCGGCAGCGCGGAAGGTGTCGCCCGCCGCCAGCAGCACGCCGTAATCGTCTTCGGTGAAGAGATGCGCGAGCTTGGCGATGGTGGTGGTCTTGCCTGAGCCGTTGACGCCGATCACGAGGATCACCTGCGGGCGCGGAAAGGCGGTTATCTCGAGCGGCTTGGCGACGGGGCGCAGGATCTCGGCGATCTCGCCCGCCACCGCCTCGCGCAGCTGGCGCTCGGTGATCGCCTCGCCGAACTGCTTTTGCGCAAGCTTCTCGCGGATGCGCGCGGCGGCCTTGGGGCCCAGATCGGAGATGATCAGCGCATCCTCGATGTCATCGAGCGTCGCATCGGAAAGTTTCCCGCCGCCCGCAAGCCCCGCGAGATTGCTCGCAAGCCGATCCGAGGTCTTGCGAAAGCCGCCGAGCAGCCGCGCTGTCCAGCTGCGCTCGCCGCCGCTGCTTTCCGGAGTGTCGATGTCGCTCACGTGAGCAGTCCTTCCTCGATGGCGGTGATGCGCTGCTCGATGATCTGCCCCGCTGGTGTGCCTTGCGGGAGGCGCACCCGCGCGAAGCATGGGGCATAGCCGGTGCCGTCGCGTTCGGTAAGGACGCTTAGCGTTTCGCCCACAAGCGAGGCAAGCCATTCACCGCGGACCCTGGCGATAGCGGCGCGCAGCTCCGCGCTCCGTTCCTTGACGAGCGCGCGCTGGTGCTGCGGCATACGCGCAGCGGGGGTTCCCTGGCGTGGGGAATAGGGGAAGACGTGACCGTGGACGATGGCGAGCTCGCGGATGATCGCGAGGTTGTCCGCGTGATGCTCCTGCGTCTCGGTCGGAAAGCCCGCGATGAGATCGGCACCGATTGCGATGTCGGGCCGCGCCGCCTTGAGCCGGGCGACGAGGTCCACCGCGTCGCGCCGCAGGTGCCGGCGCTTCATGCGCTTGAGGATGAGGTCCGCCCCGTGCTGGAGCGATAGGTGGACATGCGGCATCACGCGCTGCTCATGCGCGAGAAGATCGATGAGCAGCGGATCGATCTCGACCCCGTCCAGCGACGAGAGCCTCAGGCGGGGCAGCGCAGGGAAAGCTTCGAGGATTGCCTTCACCAGCGCGCCAAGGCGCAGCGCACCCGGCAGATCGTGGCCCCAGCTCGTGAGGTCCACCCCGGTCAGCACCACTTCGCGCGCACCGGCCGCGAGATGCGCCTCGATCTCGCGCAGCGCATCGGGGACGCTCAGCGAGCGGCTTTGCCCGCGCCCCTGCGGGATGATGCAGAAGGTGCAGGCGTGGTCGCACCCATTTTGCACCGCGATGAAGGCGCGCGTCCGCGTGGGGGCGGGCGGAGCCTCGGGCATTGGCACGTTCCAGCTTCGCGGATCGAGCTTGGCGGCGTTGGCGACGAGCCCGTCCACCTCGGGCATGGCCGCAATCGCCTCGCGCTCGGTCTCGGCGGCGCAGCCGGTGACGATGAGGCGCGCCTGGGGACGCTCGCGCCGCGCCCGGCGGATCGCCTGCCGGGTCTGGCGCACCGCCTCCTGCGTCACTGCGCAGGAATTGACCACCACCAGATCGCCCGTTTCGCCGAGCATCGCCTTCATCCGCTCGGCCTCGGCGATGTTCATCCGGCAGCCGAGCGAGATCACCTCCGGCGAGAGTTCAGCCTCAACGCTCACGCATAGTCCTCCCATGCGAAGGTGCCGCGGAAGGATTCGGTCGCGGGGCCGCTCATGCGGATCGTTTCGCCGGGCTGCCACGCAATGGTGAGATCGCCGCCCGGCAGGCTCACGCGCACCGGGCTCGGCACAAGGCCGCTGCGGATCGCGGCGACCGCCGTCGCGCAGGCACCCGTGCCGCAGGCGCGCGTCAACCCCGCGCCGCGCTCCCACACCCGCAAGGCGAGGTTTCCCGGCCCCGCCAGTGCGGCGACATTGACGTTGATCCGCTCGGGAAAGGCGGGATCGTGCTCGATCTCGGGGCCGAGCTGCGCAAGATCGACCGCGTCGGCATCCCCGACGAAGAAGACGACATGCGGGTTGCCGACATTGAGCGCCTGCGGCCGCTCGAGCGCATCCCAGGCTAGCGGCAGCGCGGCGGTGTCCATCGGGAAGGCGAGCGGAACCTCATCCCACCCGAAGCGAGGCTCCCCCATGTCGACCACCGCACCGCCGCGCGCGGGCTCGAGCGCGATCGCGCCGCCTGCGGTCTCGATGCGGACAGGCTCGCCGTGCAACAACGCCACCGCACGCGCCGCATTGCCGCACGCCTCGACCTCGCCGCCATCGCTGTTGAAGATGCGCATGCGAAAGGCCTCAGCCGCGCTGGGTTCCAGCAGCACGATCTGGTCGCACCCGATGCCCTCATGCCGATCGGCGAGCGCGCGTGCTGCGCTGGCGCTGAGGGGGGCGGGCAGCGGATGTTCGCGGGCATCGAGGACGAGGAAATCGTTGCCGAGGCCATGCATCTTGATGAAGGGGACGCGCATCAGCGCCATCTATGCATCAAGCCGGGTTGGGTAAAGCCTCGCTCGTGCCGGGAGGAGCCAGGTTACGGGACAGCGCGGCGCAGATGCTTGAACGGATCGTCCCGCTGGGCTCCGGTGTCTACCACCTGCGCCGCAGCTCCCTGAGATGGGGCTCCCTGCGTGGCGCGGTTCGGCACCTGTCCGGTTTCGGCCTCGATCGGGACGTCGAGCTCCTTCGCCAGCAATTCGAGCCGCTTGGTCCCGAGGTTGAGCTGGCCCTGAGCCTCGAGACGCAGGCGGACTTGCTCGGCCGTCTCGGGCTGCCCGTAGAGATAGCCCTGGCCCTTGAGATGGCCGATGTTCTTGAGCACCTTGAGAATGTCCTCGTTCTCGATCCCCTCGGCGGTGATCGGCATGTCGAGCCCGCGCCCCAGCGAGATGATCGCATCGACGATCCGCGATCCATCGGGAGAGGCGGCGAGTTCGCCGATGAAGCTGCGATCGATCTTCAACCGGTCGAACGGCAGGCTGCGCAGCTGGTCGAGGCTCGAATAGCCGGTGCCGAAATCGTCGAGGCTCACGCGCACGCCCTGGTTGCGCAGGCTCGTGATCATCGAGCGCACAAGCGTGATATTCTCGTGCAGACAGCTCTCGGTGATCTCGATGTCGAGCCGCCCCGGCGGGAAGTTCTTCGCCACCAGCAGCTTCAAGAGCTTTTGCGCGAACCAGGGATCGCGCAGCTGGAGCGGCGAGATGTTGATCGAGAGCGTGAGCGCCTCGTCCCATTCGGCCGCATCCTCAAAGGCGCGGTCCATCAATTGCTCGGAGAGCTGGGCGATCACGCCCATCTCCTCGGCGATCGGGATGAAAACGTCGGGCCCGATCAGTCCGAATTGCGGCGAACGCCACCGCGCGAGCATCTCGAAGCCGACCAACCGGCCTGTCTCGAGATCGATCTGCTGCTCGTAGAACGGCTCGAACTCGCCATTGGAGAGCCCCTGGCGGATCCCGGCCTCGAGCTCGCTGCGGAAGCGCAATTCGCTCTCCATGCTCGGTTCGAACCAGAAGAAGCGGTTCTTGCCCTGCTTCTTGGCGTGATACATCGCCATGTCGGCCTGTTGCATCAGCGTGTGGGCGTCGATCGCGAGCGGATCGCTGCCGTCCTCGCGATAATCGGTCGCGATGCCGAGCGACATGGTGACTTCATAGGTGATGCCGTTGATGGTGAAGCCAGTGCCCATCATCTCGAACAGGCGGATCACCAGATCGTCGATCCGTTCGGGCGCGGTCGGATCATAGGCGGTGACAAAGGCGAACTCGTCGCCGCCGAGCCGCGCGAGGCGGGCATCTTTGGGCAGCGTGTCGCAGATCCGCCGGGCGAGCTCAAGCAGCACCGCATCCCCTGCCGCATGGCCGCGCAGGTCGTTGATCTGCTTGAAATTGTCGAGATCAAGCATGATGAGGGCGAGGGATTGGCCGCGCTCATGCGCGCGCCGCCGAAGCGAATTCGTCACATGCGCCATCGAGCGGCGATTGAGGCAGCCGGTGAGCGGATCGGTCTCGGCGAGCTCGCGCGCGCGGGTTTCGGCCAGGCGCCGGGTCTCGATCTCCAGCTTGAGCTGGCGGTGGCGCCGCCAGCCAAAGATGATCAGCGCGATGTTGAGCAGCAGCGCATTGGCGAGCAACGTGTCGGGCGCCTCACCATTGTCGAAAGCGGAGAGAAACACATCGGGCAACACCGCGCCGCCGGTGGCGACGAACAGGAAGATGGCCGCAACCGCAATACCGAGTGCGACGAGGTCACGCTCGGGCTGTTCAGTCTCGGCGGTGCCTTCC
Organism: Erythrobacter sp.; assembly: GCA_036350735.1. Lineage (GTDB taxonomy): Bacteria > Pseudomonadota > Alphaproteobacteria > Sphingomonadales > Sphingomonadaceae > Erythrobacter. Next base: position 16,083 of record JAZBNR010000008.1, on the reverse strand, counting down.
TCATACGAGCCAGACATGAGTTCAACATCCTTGTTCGGGGAACGCACGCTCTTGTGTTCCTTGATCCAGTCGCAAGCCTAGGCCTGTTTTGCAGGAGGGTGCTAAACATCGCGTTAAACGGTTGGCTGCGCGGGGGGGCGGCGGTTGTGCAAGCGGGCCCAGCGGCTATGGGAGAGGAGAGTCCGGCGGCCGGCCGGATGCCTTCCAACTAGGACATTTTGAACGACGAGGTCAGGAGCATGACGATCAAGCAGGGCGCGCAAAGTGCGGGCCGATCCTACTGGCTGATGAAATCGGAGCCCTTCAAATATGGCTGGGACGATCTTGTCGCCGAAGGCGAGGGCACGTGGGACGGGGTGCGCAATCATCTCGCCAAGAACAATCTCGCCGCGATGCAGGTGGGCGACGAGGCGTTCTTCTACCATTCGCGCGAGGGGCTCGAGATTGTCGGCATCGTGGAAATCTCGGTCGCGGGGATCACTGACCCGACCGATCCGACCGGCAAATGGGCGGCTGTCAAGGTCAAGCCCAGGGAGCGCTTCGAAAACCCGGTTTCACTGAAAGCGATCAAGGCCGAGCCTGCGCTCGCGCAATGTGAATTGGTGCGCCTCTCGCGCCTCTCGGTGGCGCGGATCAAGCCCGAGGAGTGGAGCATCATCTGCGCGATGGCGAAAGGCTGAGACCCAATCGGCCCAAGCGTGTGCAAGGACGGACCAAGCGTGGACCCAAAGTGCTATCCATCCATTATATTATTGTAAGATAAGCACAAATGGAGAAAGGAATACACCATGGGTGAATTCACCGATAAAGCCAAGGGTCACGTCAAGGAAACGATCGGCGAGGCCAAGCAGAAGTCCAACGATCCCGAAACTCGCGCCGAAGGCCGCCGCGATGAAGCGGAAGGCAAGATGGACCGGGCCAAGGGCGAGGCCAAGGGCCAAGTCAACAAGCTCTGATCGTCCGCATCAGGTCAGAAAGGCCGCCCCCGAGGTTTGATCCTCGCGGGGCGGCTTTTTGCGTCGGCTCATCCTTTCGCCCGCGCACGCAGGCCGCTGATGCTCGCCCCGCTCGCCGCGAGCTGCTCGACTTCGATGATCATGTGGATCAGCCTCAGGCCCTTGCGGCCCTTCGCCTCGACGAGCGCCTCGATGAACTCCTCGGTGGTGTGCGCCGCCGCGCTCCAGGCACCATAAGCTGCGCCGAGCGCGGCGAAATCGGGATTGATCAGCGCTGTGGCCGAGACGCGGCCGGGATATTCGCGCTCCTGGTGCATCCGGATCGTGCCATAGGCGCCGTTATCGACAATCAGGATGATGAGGTCTGCGCCATATTGCGCAGCGCTCGCTAGTTCCTGACCGTTCATCAGGAAATCGCCGTCGCCCGCGACCGCGACGACCATGCGCTCGGGATGACGCAGGGCGGCTGCGATCGCGGCGGGCACGCCATAGCCCATCGCGCCGCAGGTGGGGGCAAGCTGGCTGGGATAGCCCTCATAGCGCCAGTAGCGATGCCACCAGCCGGCGAAATTGCCCGCGCCATTGGCGATGATCGTGTCGGCGGGCAGCGCCTCGCGCATCGCTGTGACGCAGGCGGCGAGATCGAGCGCGGGGCGGCTTTCGCCCGGCTGGTGGGTTGCCCAGCGCTCCCACTCGGCGTGCGCCTCGGCTCCCGCATCGAACGCGATGATCCGATCGTCTTCCCACAGATCGGCGGCCTCGGCGAACTCGTCGACGCAAGCCGCGAGCGCGAGATCGGTGCGATAGACCCGGCCGAGCTCATCAGGATCGGGGTGGACGTGGATCAGGGTTTGCCCCGGATGCTCGAGGGTTGGCACGCTGTAGCCATCGGTGGTTGCCTCGCCCAGCCGCGCGCCGACCGCAAGGATCAGGTCCGCCTCGCGCACCCGCTGCACCAGCGCCGGGTTGGGACCGTAGCCAAGATTGCCGGCATAGACCGGCGAGGAAGGCGGAATCGCATCCTGCCGGCGAAACGCAGTCGCGACCGGCAGACCGATCCGTTCGGCGAAGCGGGTGAAATGATCGCGCGCCTTGGCATTCCAGCCCGCCCCGCCGATGATCGCGATCGGGCTAGCGGCATCGGCAATCAGCGCGATCATCGCCTGCATCGCATCGGGGCAGACTGCTTGCGCCGGGCGGACCGCGAAGGGGCGGGGCGAGGGGGCGTCCACAAGCTCCTCGCACAGCATGTCCTCGGGCAGAGCGAGCACGACCGGGCCAGGCCGCCCGCTGATCGCGACCGCGAAGGCGCGCGCGATATATTCAGGGATGCGCCGCGGATCATCGATGCGCGCGGCCCACTTGGCGATGGGTCCGAAGAAGGCGGCGAAATCGACCTCCTGGAACCCCTCGCGATCGCGCGCGCCGCGCGCGACATCGCCGACGAACAGGATCATCGGCTGCGAATCCTGCCGCGCGACATGCACCCCAATGCTGGCATTGGTCGCGCCAGGCCCGCGCGTCACGAAAGCGATCCCCGGCCGCTGCGTCATCGCCCCGTCGGCGCAGGCCATGAACGCCGCGCCGCCCTCCTGGCGGCAGGTGACGGTCGCGATCCCTTCGCGCGCGTGCAGCGCATCGAGCACCGCAAGGAAGCTCTCGCCGGGCACCGTAAAAATGCGATCGACCTGCTGCTCGGCGAGGCAATCGACCAGCAGCTCGGCGGCGGTGGTGGCGCCGTGTGGCATGAAACTCTCTCCCTCGACCTGTGCCAAGGCGCTTAGCGGTGCGCCGATGGCTGCGCAATCGAGGCCATCCCAACGCATGTTGGGCAGGCCTGCGGTCAACCGACGAGACTAACTGTCCCGCTGCGGGGCGAAGGCCCAGAATGCGCCTTGCGGATCGTTAAGAAAGTCTTAACGTTTGGATCATGAAGTCCGCCAGCCTCACCAGCGACCTGATCACAAGGCCTTGTGCCAAGCCGCTGGACCGGTCCGCACCGCGCACCATGCACCAGCGCGCGAATTCGCGCCGGCGCGGGCTGGTTCTCACCGACGAGAGCGCTTCGCACCTCTTCCGCGCCAGCCTGCCTCCGCACGTCAAGCGCGATCTGCACGAAATTCCCGCCGAGCGTCTGTGGGCGCTCACCCGGGAAGACATACAGGGCGCCGCCAGCGTCTACTTTGCTGCGACTGCCGGGATCCTCGCCTTCATAGTCTGATCCGAAAAGTCACTCCGCGGCAGCGAGCGTCTTCGCGTCGGTTTCTGCCTTGAACAGCAGGCGCCCGAGATAGGCCGAGACGATCGTCATCGCTGCCGTCAGCAGCAATTGTTCGACCACCGGCACCCCGAGCCATGTCAGCCCGATCGCCATCACCGACCCAAGCGCCATGGCGAGCGAGTTGACGATGTTGTTGGCAGCGATTGTCCGGCTCGCCGCGTCGTGCGCGCAGCGCGTCGTCAGAAAGGCGTAGAGCGGCACCACGAAGAATCCGCCTGCAGTCGCGATGCCGAGCAGCGCAAGAGAGAGCGGGATCGCGAGCGGCTCTAGCAGCCATTGCTGTATCGGCAGCAATTGCCCTGCCGCATTGGGCACCCAGGCCTTGGTGATGAGATAGAACAGCACCACGAACAGCCCCATCATGACCACCGATGCCGGGCTGTAGCGCGCCGACACCCGGCCCTTGAGCAGCGCGTTGATCCCGACCGAACCGATCGCGATCCCGATCGAGAAGATCACCAGGAACATGCTGGCCACTTCCTTGCTCGCAAGGAGCTGGTTCTTGGCGAGCGGGGGGAACTGGATGAAGATGATCGCGCACAGGCTCCAGAAGAAGCTGATCGCGATGATCGCATACCAGATCTCGCGATTGACGCGCGTCTCGGCGACGAGCTTCCAGCTCATCACCACCTGATCCGCCACCGCCACGAAAGGATAGCCCAGCCACCGCTTCAGACGGTTCGGCGTCTTTGCGGCGAACGGTTCGAGCAGCGGGTAGTGCATCACGTAATCGGATTGCGGCGGCGCATCGGGCACGAAGCGCGAGACGAAATAGCCCACGAATGCGGTGAGGATGATGCCGATGATCGCAGTCTCGACAGAGATGAAGCCGGCAAGCGTGGTGCCTGCCAGGATCGCGATATAGGTGCTTGCCTCGACCAGCCCCGTGCCCGGCAGCACTTCGTGCTCCTCCAGATGCTGCGGCAGGATCGCGTATTTGATCGGCGCAAGGAAGGTTGATTGCGCCGCGGCAAGGAACACCACGAACAGCAATAGCGGGATGGCGACGGTTTGCACCATGATCCCCTGCCACGCCATGAAGAGCCCGATCGCGCCGAGCGCGGTCCATCCGATCTCGCACAGCTTGACGATGCGGATGATCAGCGCCTTGTCGCGCGTGTCGGCCAGTTGCCCCGCGAGCGCGGAGAGGAAGATGAACGGCACGATGAAGATCACCGAGGCGATCCCGCTGAAAAGCGCTTCTTGCTGCTCGTCATTGTAGACCGAGTAGACCACGAACAGCACGAGCGCGGTCTTGTAGAGATTATCGTTGAAAGCGTTGAAGAATTGCGTGACCAGAAGCGGCAGGAAGCGCTTGCGGCGCATGAGGTGCGTCGAAGTGGTCATGGCGTAGTTTCGGCGCACCGCGAGGCCCGCTCACGCCTTCGCATTTAGCGATCACTGAAGGCGAGACAAGCCTCCTTCGTGGCTGGTGTCCCAAATTCGTGTGCAGCGCTGCATCGCCTTTTGCGCCGAGTTGGTCTTTTGCAAGGGGGCAAGCCGCGCTAGGGGCAGACGCGCGATGCTCACCATCCCCAATATCCTGACGCTCAGTCGTATCCTCGCCCTGCCGCTGCTGGCATTCTTCCTGTGGTGGCCGCACTGGGCGATCGGTTACGCGATCGGTTTCGTGCTATACTGCCTCATCGCGATCACCGATTTCTTCGACGGCTATCTTGCCCGCGCGCAAGGCACCGTCTCGAAACTCGGCATCTTCCTCGATCCGATCGCGGACAAGATCATGGTTGCGACCATCATCCTGGTGATGACAGCGCAGGGCTATCTGCGCGGGCCTTATGTGGGCGATTTTCATGTCATCGCCGGGCTCATCATCCTCATGCGCGAAATTGCGGTTTCGGGGCTGCGCGAATTTCTCGGCGGCATCCAGGTCTCGGTCCCGGTCTCGCGGCTGGCCAAGTGGAAGACGGCCTTTCAGCTTATCAGCCTGGGCGCGCTGATCGCGGGAGGGGCGGTGCATGGGCAGCCGTGTCAGGAGGTGGGCGACACCTGCAAGACGATCGCCGAGAGCTGGCTGCATCTCGTGGGGTTGACGATGCTGTGGGCGGCCGCCGCGCTGACCTGCATCACCGGATGGGACTATCTGCGCGTCGGCTTAAAGCACATGGACTAAAGCAGGTCGCTTCGCCGACAGACCGGCGCGTGCAAACCGATCATTGCGCACGGGGCAGAGGGGTGATCGTGGCGCTCGGCTTCTCCTCGCGCGCACCCTTCGCACAGGCTGAGGGGAGCGCTGCGCTCGCGCGGCGGCTCGTCAGAAGGATCGGCTCCTCGCTCTGAACTTGCCCCTGTCCTGGCCGATGCAAGTGCCTGCCGCCGCGATACTGGTCCAGCATGTTCTGCATGCTCGAGATCTTGTCGTGCAGGCCTGCATTCTCGCTCTGGAGGTCATCGACCTTGGCCGCGCGCCGCTTGAGCGTGCGTGCTTCCTTGCGCGCCTCGCCCAAGGCGGCCTCAAGCCGTTCGACATCGTCCTGAGCAGCGCCATAGCGCAGGTTGAGCTCGCTCAGCCGCTCGCCATATTCGCGAATCGTCCCGCGGGTGCCGCCCAGCTCGATCTTCATCTGCTGATTCTCCTGCGCGAGCGCGAGCGCCTGATCCTTGAGCTGTTTGTTCTCGTCCGCGATCAGCTGGCTTGAGGCGCGCTGTTCGTCGAGCAGCTTGCGGGTCACGCGGTGGCCCGCCTGCTCCTGCGAAAGCGAGCTGGTGAGCGAATAGATGCGACTTTCCGTCGCGATCTGGAGATCGCGATGTCGCACCTCGAGCTGCCGCTGTTCCTCCAGCGCGCATTCGTAACGCTCCTCGAGCTGCTCGATGCGCCTGTCGTTCTTCTCGTTGAGGCTGCCGAGTTCGATGATCCGCGCATCCTTGCGCTGCGCGCCGCGGGTCAGCTCGGCGATATGGCCCGCATCCTTTTCGCCCGCCATTCGCAGCTCGGCCTCTTTCATCTGCAGCGCGCGCAAGGCGTTCTCGCGCTCGGCGAGAATGGCGCGAAGGCTGGAGCGATCGACCTCGACCGCCTCTGTCGCGGCCCGCGCGCCCTCGAGATCGGCGCGAAGGAGACTGATCTCTCCTGCAAGCTCGCCTTTGCGTTCGAGCTCGCGCTGGCACGCGAGAAAATGCGCACTCGCCTCCTTCTGCGCCTCATCGCGCGCAGCCTGCGTGCGCTCGAGCTCGAGGCGCAGACGCGCAAGCTCGGCCGAGAGCTCCGCATTGCTCTCGGAAAGGTGCGCGAGTTCGCTCGTGCCTTCCTCGATCCGGCGAGAGAGTTCTTCGTTGCGGACGCCAAGCTCTCCGCTTTGCCGCGCTTCGGCCTCGAGATCGCAGATGAGCGCGAACAGCTGATCGGCATCCGCGCGCGCATGCTGCACCCGCTCGAGCGTTGCATCGAGGTGCTGCTTGAGCGCTTCGGCGCGCGACTGGCTGGCTTGCCGCCGGACAAGCGGCGCTTCGGCGCCGGCCCTTTCGGAAGGAGGTTCGCGAGAAGTGCCGGAGGCGAGGGCGGACTTGTGCTCGGGCGGGGGGGCGGGCTTGTCCCCCGCGACCGCGCCCTTACTCGCGGAAAGGCGGGAGCCGCCCCTCCCGGAGCCGGCCACGCGCCCGGGGGCACCCGCGCGGTTCGCGCGGGATGCGGCGAGGAAAGGGGGATCCTTCTCGCTCATCGGCTCGATCCCCGCGGAGGATTTCCCGATCCATTTGGAAAGACTGATCATGGCTGCAGCAAGGCTCCGGAAAATCCAGACGGGACGGCGTATCGTCCGGTCTTATCGATTTGCCCGCTGCTGGACTATCAGGATTGGCGCGTAGATTGGCGCCGCAACGGAGCCGATTCCTGCCGGATCGGCGGCTTCTCGCGCGTCAGCCGACGCGCAATTCCTCCGCGAGCAGCCTGAAATCGGCCTCGCGCGGGGAGTTGCGGCGCCACGCGAGCACGATCTTGCGGATCGCGGTGGGGCTGTCGACCGGCCGCGCGACCACGTGCGTTCCCGCCAGGATTCCGGCATCGAGCGCCATTTGCGGCAGCATGGTGAGCCCCAGTCCGCCCTCGACCATCTGCACCAGCGTGTGCAGGCTTGTCCCGATCATCGCAGCGCTCCCGCGAAGCTCGGTGCGGTTGCATGCAGCGAGCCCGTGCTCGCGCATGCAGTGGCCGTCTTCCAGCAAGAGCAGCCGTCCGCCCTCGCTCATCGCTCCGATCATCTCAGGGGGCACGCTGGCGGGGGGATCGCGCGGATCGCCCTTGGGAAAGGCGACGAGGATCGGATCGTCCGCAATATGCTCGATCTCGACATCGCCGGTGTCGAACGGCAAGGCGAGCAGCACGCAATCGACCCGCCCGTGCTGAAGCGATTCGATCGCATCCGCACTTGTCTCCTCGCGCAGCATCAGGTTGAGCTCGGGGCGCTCCTGGCGCAGCCGCGGCAGGAAGCGCGGAAGCATGAAGGGCGCGATCGTGGGGATGACGCTCATCCGCAGCCGCCCCACCAGCGGCTGCCCCGCAGCCTGGACGAGATCGGACAGTTCCTCCGCCTCGCGCAGGATGCGATAGGCCTTCGCCACGACCTGATCGCCAAGCGCGGTGAACCGCACCACCCGGCGCGAGCGTTCTACCAGAGTGATGCCGAGCAGCGATTCAAGCTCGCGGATGCCGGCCGAGAGCGTCGATTGCGAGACGAAACTTGCATCGGCCGCGCGCCCGAAATGCCCGTGCTCATGGAGGGCCACAAGATATTGCAGCTGCTTGATGGTCGGCAGATAGGTGCTCACCCGCAAGCGCTCACTCTGCCGCCAGCGCCTCGTCCATGGCGGCGTCCATGGTGGTGTCCATGTCGGCGTGCATGTCGGCGTGCATGTCATCGATATGCGTCATCGCCAGCTTGCCGTCCTTGACCGCGAAGGCAAGCTTGCCCTCGACGAGCTCCAGCGCATCGCGCCCGAACACCTCGTAACGCCAGCCCTGCAGCACCGGCAGATCGCGCATCCCGGCCGCAAGCGCCTCCATCTCGTCGGCGCGGGTGAGCAGGCGCGGGGCGACATCGATTTCGCGCGCGCGAATCTTGAGGAGGAGCTTCAGGAGATCGGCCACCAGTGCCCCTTCGCGGCCGAGCGGCGCGCCGCGCTTCATCTTGTCGGGCATTTCGCCCTTTGGCAGCGGGTCTGCATCCGCGATGATCTTCATCATGCGCTTGCCGATGTCATTGTCCTTCCAGGCTGCCGAGAGCCCGCGCACCTTGGCGAGATCGGCCTGTTTCTTCGGGGGATGCGAGGCGATATCGGCGAGCGTCTCGTCGCGCATGATGCGCCCGCGCGGAATGTTCTTGTGCTGCGCCTCGCCCTCGCGCCAGGCGGCCAGCGCCTTGAGGCGCCCGAGCACCTGCGGGTTGCGACCGGGTGAGCGGATGCGCTTCCACGCGGTGTCTGGATCGGTCAGGTAGTTCGCGGGATCGGCGAGCTTCTCCATCTCGGCATCGAGCCAGGCGCCGCGCTCGGTTTTCCTCAGCTTCTTGAGGATGCGCGGGAAGATGTCCGCAAGGTGCGTCACGTCGCCGATCGCGTATTCGATCTGGCGATCGGTCAGCGGGCGGCGGCTCCAGTCGGTGAAGCGGGCGCCCTTGTCGATCTGCAGGCCGAGCCAGGTTTCGACGAGGTTGGCATAGCCGATCTGTTCGGACTGGCTGATCGCCATCATCGCGATCTGGGTGTCGAACACCGGGTGCGGGGTCTTGCCGGTCAGATTGACGATGATCTCGACATCCTGCCCGCCCGCATGGAACACCTTGAGCACATCCTCATTGGCAGTCATCAGCTCGAGCAGCGGGGCAAGATCGATCCCATGCGCGAGCGGATCGATCGCGGCGGCTTCCTCGGTGTTGGCGATCTGCACCAGGCACAATTCAGGCCAGTAGGTGTTCTCGCGCATGAATTCGGTGTCCACCGCGACGAAGTCGCTCTTCGCCAGCCGCTCGCACAAAGCGGCGAGCTCGGCGGTGGTGGTGATCAGGTCGTGAATCTTCATATCGTCTTCTTGTGCCTGAGCGGAGTGCCGCTCGCGGGGGTATCCCAAAGGCGCACTCGGCTTGACAAACGCCGACGCTTGCCCTGTTAGCGCGCCCGAACATGAGAACAAGTTGTCCCAGCGACGTTTGTTCCGCCGCGCTTTGCGCCATACCCCCGATGAGGACAAGAGTTTAGATGCACGACTATCGCAGTCACACTTGTGCCCAGCTTTCCGCAGCGAATGTCGGCGAGACCGTCCGATTGTCCGGCTGGATGCACAGAAAGCGCGATCACGGCGGGGTGCTGTTCGTCGATCTGCGCGATCATTACGGGATCACGCAGCTGGTGGCGGATGAGGATTCGCCTGCGCTCCCGGTGCTCGAGCGGCTGCGCGCGGAAAGCGTCATCACGATTGACGGCGAGGTCAAGGCGCGCACCCCCGCGACGGTCAACGCCGATCTGGCGACTGGCGAGATCGAGGTGTTCGTGCGCGCGGTGAGGGTGCAGAGTGCGGCCGAGGAGCTGCCGCTGCCGGTCGCGGGGGAGCAGGAATACCCGGAGGATATTCGCCTCAAGTATCGCTTCCTCGATCTCAGGCGCGAGACGCTGCACCGCAACCTGATGACCCGCACGAGGATCATCGCCGATATCCGTCAGCGCATGAATTCCTCCGGTTTCAACGAGTTCTCGACGCCCATTCTCACCGCTTCGAGCCCCGAAGGCGCACGCGACTTCCTGGTGCCCAGCCGCCTGCACGCCGGTCAGTTCTACGCGCTCCCGCAGGCGCCCCAGCAATACAAGCAGCTGCTGATGGTGGCCGGCTTCGACCGTTACTTCCAGATCGCCCCGTGCTTTCGCGACGAGGATCCGCGCGCCGACCGGCTGCCGGGCGAGTTCTACCAGCTCGACCTCGAGATGAGTTTCGTCACGCAGGAAGAGGTCTGGGAGACGATGGAGCCGGTGATCGCGGGTGTGTTCGAGGCATTCGCGAACGGCAAGCACGTGACGCCATCAGGCAGTTTTCCGCGCATCCCTTATGCCGAGGCGATGCTGAAGTATGGATCGGACAAGCCGGACCTGCGCAACCCGCTCATCATCTCCGACGTGACGAAGCATTTCGAGCAGTCTGGCTTTGGCCTGTTCGAGAAGATCGTCGGCGGCGGCGGCGTGGTGCGCGTGATTCCCGCGCCCGGCACCCATGAGAAGAGCCGCAAGTTCTTCGACGACATGAACGAGTGGGCGCGCCGTGAGGGTTACGCCGGGCTCGGCTATGTCACCCGCAAGGGCGGCGAATTTGGCGGGCCGATCGCCAAGAATCACGGGCCAGAGCGCATGGCCGAAATCTACGCCGAGCTGGGCCTTGGTGAGAATGACGGGCTGTTCTTTGCCGCCGGCAAGGAGGCCGATGCGGCCAAGCTTGCAGGCGCCGCGCGGATCGAGGTGGGCGAGCAGCTGGGTCTTGTGGACACCGAGCGCTTCGAGCTCGCGTGGATCATCGACTTCCCGTTCTACGAATATGACGAGGACACCAAGAGGGTCGATTTTTCGCACAACCCCTTCTCGATGCCGCAGGGCGGGATCGAGGCGCTCGAAAGCCAGGATCCGTTGACGATCAACGCCTACCAATATGATCTGGTGTGCAACGGCTATGAAATCGCGAGCGGATCGATCCGCAATCACAGGCCCGAGGCGATGGTGAAAGCCTTCGAGATCGTCGGGCTGTCCAAGGCCGATGTCGAGGAGCGGTTTGGCGGGCTTTACCGCGCGTTCCAGTATGGCGCGCCGCCGCATGGCGGGATGGCCGCGGGCGTCGACCGGATCGTGATGCTGCTGGTGGGGGCGAAGAACCTGCGCGAAGTCACGCTGTTCCCGATGAACCAGAAGGCCGAGGATCTGCTGATGGGTGCGCCTTCGCGGCCCGAACCTGCGCAGCTGCGCGAGTTGCACCTGCGCGTGGTGGAGTAGCCCAAGAAGGACGCTTGATCAGCCGCTCTCGAGCCCTGCAAGAAAGGCTGCGACATTATCGCCGAGCGCATCGATCCGGTAGCCGCCTTCCATCACGCTGAGCGTAGGCAGGCCGAGCAAAGCGATCGCGGCACCGATCCGGTGCATGTCCTCGGTGGTAAGTCGGAACTGCGAGATCGGGTCCTCCTCGAAGGTGTCCGCACCGTAGCTGACGATCAGGAGGCGCGCGCCCACCTTCGCGATCCGATCGAGCGCGCGATCGAGCGCGGGGGCGTAGGCACCCCAGGTCGTCCCGCGTGGGAGCGGCTGGTTGAAGGTCGCCCCTTCGCCCGCACCAGCGCCCGTCTCATCGGCATGACCCCAGAAATAGGGATAGTCGCTCCTGGGATCGGCGTGGATCGAGGCGAAGAAGACGCCTGCGTCTTCATAGAAAATGTCCTGCGTGCCGTTGCCGTGGTGATAGTCGACATCGAGGATCGCGACCGGCCCGAGGCCTGAGGCCTGCGCCGCGCGGGCCGCGATCGCAGCGTTGTTGAGGTAGCAATAGCCACCGAAATAGTCGCGGCCAGAGTGATGCCCCGGCGGGCGGCATAGCGCGAAGGCATGGCTCGCCCCGGCGATCACCTCGCCGAGCCCTTCAAGTGCCGCCTGCGCGCTCCAATAGGCCGAGAGCCAGGTGCCCTCCGCGATCGGCGAGGCGGCGTCGAAGCCATACTGGCCGAGCCGTGCGTCGATCCGGTCGTGCTCGAGCGGACGACGGCCGCGGATCGGGAAGGCATAGCCGATTGCATCGCCGCAGCGCCCCTGTGCGAGCCACTCGTCATGCGCGCTTTTCAGGAAATTCACATAGCCCGGATCGTGCACCGCAAGGATCGGCTCCAGCCCCTGATCCGTTGGGGCGCTCGTGTCGCTTATCCGGGCGAGGATCGAGCCGAGGCGCGCCGGGCTCTCGGCGAAGTCCATCCACTCGCCGTTGTTGAGCTCGCGGGAGGGGGCGTGGGCGGATTGGTGTTCGCTGAAGAAGCTGCGCATGGGCATGACCGGCTGGCTTGGAGGGTTCAATTTCGCTGGCCTTACCTAGCCTGCGGTCCCGCGCCGGCGAAAGCGAAATCCGATCCGCGACGCACCGCAAGGTGGTGATCGCCAGACCGTTTTGTGCGACGCGCGCAGATGCGCCTGCCCTGTCCTTCGATCGCATGGCACGAGGGCTCGCCGCGATGCGCTTCTTGACTTGCGCAGAACCGAAGCGACCTCTAGGGCAATCCGCGAGATTCAAACCCCAGGTCAAGAGGGACACACATGAGCGATACTGCCGACCGCGTGCAGAAGATCGTCGTCGAGCATCTCGGCGTCGAGGCGGACAAGGTTACCCAGGATGCAAGCTTCATCGATGATCTTGGCGCGGACAGCCTCGACATCGTCGAGCTGGTGATGGCCTTCGAGGAAGAGTTCGGCGTGGAAATCCCCGATGACGCCGCCGAGAAGATCACCACGGTCGGCGATGCGACCAAGTATATCGAGGACAACAAGGGCTGATTTGCCCCTGACTGCGCCCGACCCGGTCGGGCGAGTGATCAGCAGGCCCGAGCCCGCAGATGGGGCCTCGGGCCTGTTGTTTTTGGAAAACACGCCGTGTTTTGGAGAAGCGAATGCGCCGCGTCGTCGTAACCGGACTTGGCCTCGTCACCCCGCTGGGCGGCGATGTCGAGACCAGCTGGGCCAATCTGATCGCCGGAGAAAGCGGGGCGGGGCCGATCACCCGTTTCGACACCGAGGGCCATAAATGCACCATTGCGTGCGAGGTGAAGCCCAAGGATCACCCCTGGGGCTTCGATCCGGACAAGCGCGTTGATCACAAGGTGCAGCGCCAGGTCGATCCGTTCATCATCTACGGCATCGATGCCGCGGGCCAGGCGCTCGAGGATGCAGGGCTTACCGACATGACCGAGGCCGAGAAGGAGCGCACTGGCTGCTCGATCGGTTCTGGGATCGGCGGGCTGCCGGGAATCGAGCTCGAGAGCGTCAACCTGCACGAGCGCGGGCCGGGGCGGGTCTCGCCGCACTTCGTTCACGGGCGGCTGATCAACCTCGTTACCGGGCAGGTCCAGATCAAATATGGCTTCATGGGGCCGAACCACGCGGTGGTGACCGCCTGCTCCACTGGCGCCCATTCGATCGGCGATGCCGCGCGCATGATCGCGCTCGACGATGCCGACGTGATGCTGGCGGGCGGGGCAGAGAGCACCGTCAACCCGCTCGGCATCGCCGGTTTCGCGCAGGCGCGCGCGCTCAACACCAGCTTCAACGATCGCCCCAAGGAGGCAAGCCGCCCCTATGACAAGGACCGCGAGGGCTTCGTGATGGGCGAGGGCGCGGGCGTGGTCGTGCTTGAGGAATATGAGCGCGCCAAGGCGCGCGGCGCCAAGATCTACGCCGAGGTGACAGGCTATGGCCTCTCGGGCGATGCTTATCACGTCACCGCCCCGCATCCCGAGGGTCGCGGCGCAGAGCTTGCAATGCGCATGGCGATGAAGAAAGCAGGCCTTGCGCCCGGCGATATCGACTATGTCAACGCCCACGGCACCTCCACCATGGCCGACACGATCGAGCTCGCAGCAGTCAAGCGCGTGCTCGGCGAAGACCTGGGCGGCGCTTCGATGAGCTCGACCAAGAGCGCGATCGGCCACCTGCTGGGCGGCGCGGGCGCGGTCGAGGCGGTGTTCTGTATCCTCGCGATGCGCGATCAGATCGTGCCGCCGACGCTCAATCTCCACAATCCCGACGAGGGCACCGAGGGCATCGATCTCGTCCCGCTCATCGCGAAGAAGCGCGAAGTGAAGGCCGTGCTCAACAACAGCTTCGGCTTCGGCGGCACCAACGCCTCGATCATCATGCAGAAGGTCGATTGACGCCATGAAGCGGCTCGGCGTCCTGGTCGGGCTGGTTCTCCTGGTGCTGGGGGCCGGCGCGCTGGTTCTCGGCATGTGGGCGCTCGGCCAGGCGAGGATCGAGGAGGAGACCTCGTTCATCGTCCCTTCCGGCTCCTCGCTTACTGCGGTGGCGGAAAAGCTCGAGGACGAGGGGCTGATAAGCTCCGCGGAGGGCTTTCTGCTTCAAGCGCGGCTGTTTGGCAGCGGCGCGCCGATCCAGGCGGGCGAATTCGCGCTCACGCCGGGGATGAGCCAGAGCGAGATCCTCACCGCCTTTCAGTCGGGCGATGTCATCCGCCGCTTCGTCACCATCCCTGAGGGCATGCCCTCGATCATGGTGCACGAGCGGCTGATGGCCGAGGAGCTGCTCACGGGCGACATCGAGGTGCCGCCCGAGGGCTCGATCCTGCCCAACACCTATGCCTTCGAGCGCGGCTCCTCGCGCGCGAGCCTGATCGAGGAGATGCAGGCCGCGATGGATCTCGCGCTTGCCGAGGAATGGGCCAAGCGCTCGCCCGATATCGCGGTCGACACCATGCGCGAGGCGCTGATCCTTGCCTCGATCGTCGAGAAGGAGACGGGCAAGCCCGAGGAGCGGCGGATGGTCGCCGGGCTCTATTCGAACCGGGTGAAGACCGGGATGCTGCTGCAGGCAGACCCCACGATCATCTACCCGATCACCCGGGGCAAACCGCTGGGCCGTCGCATCCGGCAGTCAGAGATCGCGGCGATCAACGGCTACAACACTTACACCCGGGTGGGGCTTCCCGAAGGCCCGATCACCAATCCCGGGCGCGCGAGCATCGCGGCGGTGCTCAACCCCGCCGATACGAGCGCGCTGTTCATGGTGGCGGACGGCACCGGCGGGCATGTCTTCGCCGACACATTGGAAGAGCACAACGCCAATGTAGCGCGCTGGTATGCGATCCGGCGCGAGCGCGGCGAGATGTAGGGCGCGTGCGCAGCCCATGTTCAGCCAGTCATGTCCCGTCCGTTCATCCTGACCGCCGTGCTCCCGCCCGAGATCCAGGGCTGGGCCGAGGGCCTGCGCCGCGCGCATTTCCCGCCCGAACGCAACCACCTCCACGCGCATGTCACGCTGTTCCACGCCTTCGCCCCCTCGCTGCTCGAAGAGCTCACGGATTTCATCCCTAAGCTGACGCGCGAATTTGCCGCGCCCTTGGGATTCATCACAGGTTTGATGGATCTCGGCACCGGCACCGCGATCGCGCTTCAGTCGGATGAAATCCTGCTCTTGCGCGCCGGCATTGCCGAGCACTTCCGCGGCGCGCTGACAGCGCAGGATCTCCACGAGCCTCGCCCGCACATCACGATCCAGAACAAGGTCAGCAAGAGCGAGGCGCGCGCGCTGCAGGCCCAACTCGCCCCCGAAATCGCGCCCTTCATCGCGCGCGGCCCTTTTGTTTTTCCCGCGCTCGAACTCCACCGATACGAGGGCGGACCCTGGCAGTCGATCAAACGCATGCCCTTTCGCGGCAAGGCGCGGATCGAATGATAGAATCAGCAGTTGACCCCGCGTCCATCGCGCCCTAATTGCGCGTGCGTTGCCGAGGCGAGAGCCTTGCGCGGCCCGGTCCCCTTGCATCAGGGTCGGCTTTGGGGCGGAGTAGCTCAGGTGGTTAGAGCAGCGGAATCATAATCCGCGTGTCGGGGGTTCGAGTCCCTCCTCCGCTACCAACAAATTTCCACCTGAAATTATAACACAAGAAATTTGATAGCGGGCTTCGAGCGATGATCCCCTTGCGCTTGTGAGTTTGCCCCGTAATCGTTGAAATCGCACGATTTTAAGATGGCTGCGTTGAGCATCCCAGGCTTTGAAAGTCACCCTTGCTTGAATGTATGGGGGCATTGCGGGGGTATCGCAGAACGGTTCAATTCGCTCGCATTAACTCCTGAGGCCGCAGACGAGTTGCAT
>JAZBNR010000007.1:0-3554 GCA_036350735.1 Erythrobacter sp. | reverse complement strand
TCCAGATCAGCGCATAGAGTTTCGCCTCATCGCCGCTCGATGCGTGATCGCGCGCGAAATTCGTCGGCCGGATCGCTTCATGCGCTTCTTGAGCGTTCTTGGCCTTCGTGCTGTAAAAGCGCGGCTTTTCGGGAAGGTAACTGCTCTCGTAGCGCTCCCCGATAGCCTCGCGGCAGGCGGCAATCGCACTGCCATCCATCTGCACGCCGTCGGACCGCATGTATGTAATGGCGCCCGCTTCGTAGAGACGCTGCGCGGTACTCATCGTCTGGCTTGCCGAAAAGCCGAGCTTGCGCGCGGCCTCCTGCTGCATCGTGGAAGTGGTGAAGGGCGGCGCCGGATTGCGCTTCAATGGTTTCTTCTCGACATCCTCGACGGTGAAGCGCCCGTTCTCGACAGCGGCCTTGGCCTCCATCGCGATGCCCTCTTCGCCGAGGCTGAGCTTGTCCAGCTTCTCGCCCCGAAAGCGCACGAGCCGCGCGTCGAACTGGGTCGAACCGTGTTCGAGCCGCGCGAGGACCGACCAGTATTCGTCCGGCCGGAACGCCTCGATCTCGCGCTCGCGCTCGACGATCAGGCGCAGCGCCACCGACTGCACGCGCCCCGCCGATTTCGCGCCGGGCAGCTTGCGCCACAGGACCGGCGAGAGCGTGAAGCCGAACAGGTAATCAAGCGCGCGGCGGCCCAGATAGGCGTCGATCAGCGGCTGGTCGAGTTCGCGCGGCCGCGCCATCGCCTCGGTCACGGCCTGCTTGGTGATCGAGTTGAAGGTCACCCGGTCGACCTTGGTCGGCAGCGCCCGCCGCTTCTTCAGCACGTCCATCACGTGCCAGCTGATCGCCTCGCCCTCGCGGTCGGGGTCGGTCGCGAGCACCAGCCGCGAGGCGTTCTTGGCCGCATCGGCGATGGCCTTCACCTGCTCGCGGTTGCGCTTGTCGTTATAGACCTCCCAGTCCATCGCGAAGTCCTCGTCGGGCCTCACGCTGCCATCCTTTGGCGGCAGGTCGCGGACATGGCCGTAGGAGGCGAGGACCTTGAAGTCGCCGCCGAGATATTTCTCGATGGTCTTGGCCTTGGCCGGGGATTCGACGATGACGAGCTGCATGGGAGAGGTCTGATTTCCTTGCGTGTGTACGTACGCGCGAGAGTGGGGTCGGGATTTGCGGGCCGTCAAGTAGGTTGGTGCAAGTGTGCGGGCAAGGGGATGCAGGGTCTTACACCCGGCTCACCCCGCCCCCGTCATGCCGCTCGATCTCGCCCGCCAGTTCCAGCTCGAGCAGCACCATGTGCACCGCCGCGACGCTCGCGCCGGACTGGCGGACCAGTTCGTCGATGCCGATCGGGGCCTTGGTCAGCAGCCGCGTGATCGCCTCGCTCTCGTCGCCGCAGGCCCTCGCCTCGCCCCATTCGAGCTTGCTCAGCTCCGCATAGTCGAACCGGGTCGGCTCCTCGGCCACGCGATAGGTCGAGCGCGGGGCGCCGGTGAAGGTCTGGAGCAGTTCGATCACATCCTGCGCGCCCGACACCAGCACCGCCCCGTCGCGGATCAGCTGGTTGCAGCCATGCGAGCGCGGGTCGAGCGGGGAGCCGGGGATCGCCATGACCTCGCGCCCCGCCTCCCCCGCCAGCCGCGCGGTGATGAGCGAGCCCGAACGCGGCGCGGCCTCGACGACGAGGGTTCCGGCGGCGAGTCCGGCGATGATGCGGTTGCGGCTGGGAAAGTGGCGCCCGCGCGGTTCGGTCCCCGGCGGCTGTTCGGCGATCAGAAGGCCCTCTGTGGCGATCCGCTCCTGCAGCTCGGCGTGCTGCGGGGGATAGGCGATGTCGATGCCGCTGGCGATGACGCCGATGGTTCGGGGAAACGCGCCCTCATGCGCTGCGCCGTCGATCCCGCGTGCAAGGCCGCTGACCACGGTGACACCCGATGCCGCCAGTTCGGAGGCGAAATCGCGCGCCAGCTTCGTCGCTGCGGCCGAGGCGTTGCGCGCGCCGACCATCGCGACGCAGGGCTCGCCGGCCAGCGCCAGCCTGCCGCGGCAGGTGATGATCGGCGGCGCGCTGTCGAGCTGCCCGAGCAGTTCGGGGTAATCGGGCTGGTCGTGGAAAAGATAGCGCGCGCCCGCTGCCCGCACCCCCTCGATCTCGCGCTCGATCCGCTCGGCGGGCGCGGGGCGGTAGGGGGTCTTGCCCCGGCTGGCGAGGTCGGGGAGCGCGTCGAGCGCTTCGGCGGCGCTGCCGAAGCGGGCGAGCAGCTGGCGGTAACTCACCGGCCCGACATTGGGCGAGCGCAGCAGGCGGATGCGCGCGAAGGCCTCGGCCTGGGAAAGAACCGGCTGCGACCCTTCCTTCCCCATTATCGCGAATGCTCCGTCATTTCTTCCCGCCCACCTTGGGCTCCTCGCCCTTCATCAGCCGCGCGATATTTGCCCTGTGAAGGTAGATGATGAGAAGCGCGATTGCCGCCAGAACGGGGAAGAATTGCGGATAGCCGAACAGCGGCGCCGCCGCCGCCGCCGCGACCACCGCGCTCATCCCGGCAAGGCTGGAGATGCGGAAGATGCCGAGCACCGCGAGCCAGACCAGCGCATAGGCGAGCCCGATCGGCCAGGCGAGGCCGAAGGCGACCCCGGCATTGGTGGCAACGCCCTTCCCGCCCTTGAATCCAAGCCAGGCGGGGTAGCAATGCCCGATCACCGCGCCCCCTGCGGCAAAGGCCTTGGCCACTTCGCCGGTCTCGCCCGCCCAGATCATGCCGGCGGCGATGACGGGGGCAAGGCCCTTCAAAAGGTCGAGCAGCAGCGTTCCTGCCGCCAGCCCCTTGTTGCCGGTCCGCAGCACGTTGGTCGCGCCGATATTGCCGCTCCCGATCTGCCGCACATCGCCAAGCCCCGCCGCGCGGGTGAGCAGCAGGCCGAACGGGATCGAGCCGGAGAGATATCCGAGGAGGGCGGCGAGTAACGGTTCCATGCCGCCGTAATAGCTGGCTCGCGCGATTCGTCTAAACCTATGTGCGAGCGCCGCTCTTTCGCGGCGCAATTACGGTCCGACCATACTTTCGTGGCCGATGATGCGCGGCTAGTCTGCCCCGATGCAAGCCAATGATCCGAGCTCAAGATTGACTGAGCGCGAAAAGGAGGCGCTGCGCCTGTGGCTCGACCGCCGGACAGCCAAGGAGATCGCGCTCGATCTCGGCATTTCGCACCACGCGGTCGAAAAGCGGCTGAAGATGGCGCGCACCAAGCTGGGCGCAGCGACGTCGCTCGAGGCGGCGCGGATCCTCGCAGAGGCGGAGGGGTACGGCCAGACCGTAACCGGTTTAACGGACCTCGCCGCCGATGCTCCCGTCACTCCAATGTCTCGCCAGTCATCACGACCGATGATCGGCAAATGGAGCTTGAGTACGATGATTGGAATATCCGCCGCAGCCGCGGCTCTGTTGATCGGTTCGCAGGGAACATCCGCTATCGATCCCGATGCGCTAGCGCCAGCCCTTGAGCGGTCGCTGGAACAGGAGATCGCCGCCGCGCATTCACTTTTCGAACGAATGGATCGCG
>JAZBNR010000006.1:0-41694 GCA_036350735.1 Erythrobacter sp. | reverse complement strand
GTCGGGGATCGCATAGAGCGCGCCGGTGGTGGTCGCGGGCGCGCCAAGCCCGAGGCCTGCGAGAAAGGGCCAATCGCCCACGCCTTCGCGCAAGGTCCCGTAGAAGAAGAGGTGCATCGGCCGGATCATGCTCCCAACGTCACTACCCGCTCGTGCTGAGCTTGTCGAAGCACAGTCCTCTCTATTTGACAATTGACCGGCGGGTATCAGGGCTCGGCGATTGATGTTCCAATGTCCGGTATTGGGTGGTGTGCAGACGGTCCGGTTTCAGGTCGATCTGCGCGATACCAGCCTGACAGCTTTCGTGAGCCGACCGGCTGGCGATGAATGTCCGAAAGTGGGTGGGAAGCGGAAGGTCCGCTATTGGCACGTCGCATAGGTCAGACACGCTTCCAATCGCCGATTGAATTCTTCGCCATTGTCGGAGTTCGTGAAGAAGACATAACCCAGCCTGCGGTCTTTGAAGAACATCATGCCAGACTGAAAGTCGCCATTGTTGCCACCGTGCTCATAACGCGAACCAAATTCGGTCGGCTCAATTGCAATTCCTAGTCCCCATGCCGTCACACCCGTCGCCCGGTAAGTGTCGCTGTCATACGGGACGATTGCCTGTTCGGCGAAAAATTCGTCATAAAGGCTTTCGGACAAACCTTCTTCGTTCGTCCATGCTAACATGATCTTCGCATAGTCAATCGCATTGGTATGGAGCCGCCCGGCAGCCCCGAAAGTCATCGGCGTGTCGTCCGGGAATGATCGCGGCCACTCCTTTTCAAAGACCTCGCCCTCTTTATGCCCGGTGACCTTTCGCGCCGCCACGCAATCGGTGCGAACGAACGCGCTGCACGACAGGTCTAGCGGTTCTGCGATCTCGTCCTGATAGACCGTATCGAGCGTAAGCTGATCGGTTTCGGTCAAATCGGCGATGACGAGCGATACGTAGTTATAGCCTTCACCCGAATATCCGAACTCACCGGGCTCGCGCTTCATATACATCGTGCCACGTTCGATTCCGCTTTCGGGTGGGGCGGGATCGAACCAGCGCCAGTTCGGAAAGCCAGTGCGATGACTAAGAGCCATTCGGGTCGTAACCGCATGATAGCTATCGGCGTTTTCCAAGCCAGCAAGCGGGCGATACTGATAAAGCGGTCGGTCGATGTCGAGCAGACCTCGGTCAGCGAGCTTGAGAACGAGATATGCAAAGACGGGCTTCGAGAGCGAGGCTGCCTCGAAAACCGACTGTCGTGTCACAGGTTCGCCGGTCTCGAGGTTCGCGACGCCTTTGGCGGCATCATAGATAATTTGCCCGTCCGATATCACTGCGATCGACAGACCTGGAATTTCAAGTTCGCTCATCTTTCTGTCGACAAAGTCATCGAATGTGGGAACTTCGATCATCACTCCCGATGCCGACTCTATCGTAGTGTTATCAGCAATCGTGGCGGTCACGACGCTTGGCTGAGGCGTGCAGCCGGCAACCAAGAATGCCGCGAATCCGACCAAGGTCGAAAGTCGTTGGTTTGCAGAATACGGCATAAAGGTCAGCTCTCCAGTCGTCTCGTCGGCTTTCGGGCTGGTAACAGAAACGGTCAATGTCCGCTAATGGGTCGCTTCCTGAATGTCCGCTTTCGGTGCCGATGCTGACCAAAGCCGCCGCCTTGCCCCTCGCCAATCATCGACACGGTCATCCCGGCGCAGGCAAGCGCAACGGTGAGGGATCACACCGCAAACGTCTCCCCCACCAGCTCCTCGCTCACCGCCCACAGCCTCTGCCCGGTGCCCGCATCGAGCGCGCGGGGCTCCACCTCGCTGTCACCCACGGGCCCGCGCGCGTCGAAAAAGCCGGTGGGGCCGTAATAGCCGCCCGAGGCGGCGCGCGGGTCAGCGGCGGCGAGCGCGGTCGGCCAGGCGCCGCGCGTGGCGGGCTGCGCGATCACGGCGTTGCTCACCTTGTAGACAGCCTTGAACAGCGGATTGGTCACCTTGCCCTGCAGCGCCGTATCCGAATAGCCGGGGTGGCAGGCGATGGACTTGATCGGCGAGCCCGCAGCGACGAGGCGGCGGTGCAGCTCGAGCGCAAACACCAGATTGGCGAGCTTGGAGCGCGCATAGGAGCGGGTGGGATCATACCCGCGCTGCATCATCAGATTGTCGAAATCGATCCGCCCGAACTTGTGAACGATGCTGGCGACCGTCACCACGCGGGCCGCGCCTTCGCCCCCTTTCCCGCCCTTATCGAGGTGATCGAACATCAGCGCGGTCCACAAGAAGTGCCCCAGGTGATTGGTGCCCAGTTGCAGCTCGAAGCCGTCGGCGGTGGTGCGCTTGGGCGTCTGCATCACGCCGGCATTGTTGATGAGCGCATGGATGGGGCCGAAGCGCTCCTTCGCTTCCGCCGCAGCGGCGCGGATCGCGGCCATGTCGGCAAGATCGAGTTGGAGGAGCTGGCATGAGCCGGTGCCCAGGTTCACCAGCCTGGCGAGCGCTTTGGTGCCCTTTTCGTGATCGCGGCAGGCGATGATCACGTCGGCGCCCCGCGCGGCGAGGAGCTTGGCCGCCTCGAACCCGATTCCGGAATTGCCGCCGGTGATGAGGTGGCGCTGGCCGGCAAGATCGGGCAGCGCGTCGGGAGTCCAGCGGGCGATGCCGCTCTTGGTCATGTGGGGCATGGGTGGTCCTTTGATCGGTGTGCGCCGCCTCAAGGAACGATCGGACGGCCCGCAAGGTCCCGTCGCGTCAGTGCGCGTGGCCCGTTCCTTGCGAAGAGCCCATCGCGGCGAGCACATCCTCCAGCCGCGCCGGATCGCCTAGCGCAAGCACCGTGCCGTCTGATCCGGCATCGAGCGGGTTGCCCTGCCAGTCCGCCATGATCCCGCCTGCGCCCTCAACCACGGGGACGAGCGCGGCGTAATCGTGGAGCTTGAGCCCCGCTTCCATCACGCAGTCGATGTGGCCGCTTGCGAGGAGGGCATAGTTGTAGCAATCGCCGCCATAGATCGGGAAGGGCCGCTGCGGATAAGCGTTGACGACGAGGTTGAGGAAGGCGTCGGATTGATCGGCGTCGAAGCAGTGCGGGCTGGTGGTGGCAAGGCTCATCCCCTCGACCGCGCGGCAGGGGCGCGACTTGACGGGCTTGCCGTTGAAGGTGGTGCCCTCCCCGATCCGGCCGACCCAGCGCTCCTTGAGGATCGGCTGGTCGATCACGCCGAGCACGGGCCAGCCGTCCTGCATCAGCGCAATGAGCGTGCCGAAGATCGGCCTGCCGGCGACGAAGCTTTGCGTGCCGTCGATCGGATCGAGCACCCATTGGCGGCCCGCGCCCTCCCTCGATCGGCCATATTCCTCGCCGATGATGCCATCGCCGGGGCGCTCGGCCTCGAGGATCGCGCGCATCGCGGCCTCGGCGGCCTGATCGGCCTCGGTGACGGCGGAGTGATCGGCCTTGGTCTCGGCGTCGAACGCACCGCGGAAGAGCGGGCGGATCGCGGCGCCCGCGGCATCGGCGAGGCGGTGAGCGAGGGCGAGGTCAGCTGGGGTCATGCTCCCCCCAATAGTCGAAGGCCTCGCGCTGTCGAGCCCGGGTGTAGGCCCGCGCTTGCCGTCCCTCCCATTCAAGCGGCAGATCGTCGTAAAGGCCGGAGCGGCTGACGAACCAGCCCTGCCCCGGCAGCCCATCGGACTGGCGCACCACCAGCACCGCGAGCCCCGGCTCGCCTGCCGCGCGCCCATCCTCGTCGATCGCGTCGAGCACCTTGCACAGCTGGCGCATCTTCGGACGGGTGAAGCGGTGGCCGAGGAGGCCGAGCACCTGACTGTAGGTCAGTGCATTGCGAGCGCGCGCGGCGCCGATCAGGATTGCGCGGATTTCGGCGGGATCGAACATAATGGCTGCGTGCCAAACGGCTCGAAGAGCCGCAAGGGCGACCGCCCGTCCGCAGCGGGGCCGCAGCGAAGCGGAGGCCGTCTAGCGAGGACGCACCCGCGGAGGCGGGGGCGCAAAACTAAGACTCAGTCGAACAGACTGCTCACCGAGCTCTCGTCCGCAATCCGCCGGATCGCCTCGCCCACCAGCGGGGCGATTGTCAGGATGCGGATCTTGCCCGAATCCTCCGCCGCCTGCGTCGGACGGATCGAATCGGTGATGACGAGCTCCTTCAATTGCGAGCCGTCGATCCGCGCCACCGCCCCGCCCGAAAGCACGCCGTGGGTGATGTAGGCCGCGACCGATTTCGCCCCGCCCGCCAGCAGCGCATCGGCCGCGTTGCACAAGGTGCCGCCTGAATCGATGATATCGTCGATCAGCACGCAGTCGCGCCCTGCGACATCGCCGATAATGTTCATGACTTCGCTCTCGCCGGGCCGGTCACGGCGCTTGTCGACGATCGCGAGCGGGGCGTTGTCGAGCCGCTTGGCCAGCGCGCGGGCGCGCACCACGCCGCCGACATCGGGCGAGACGACCATCAGATCGCGGTCGCCATAGCGCGCCTGAATGTCGGCCGCCATCACCGGGGCGGCATAGAGATTGTCGGTTGGAATATCGAAGAAGCCCTGGATCTGCCCTGCGTGCAGGTCCACCGCGAGCACCCGGTCCGCGCCCGCCTCGGTGATGAGGTTGGCAACGAGCTTGGCCGAGATCGGCGTTCTGGGGCCGGGCTTGCGATCCTGCCGGGCATAGCCGAAATAGGGCACCACCGCAGTGATCCGCTTGGCCGAGGCGCGCCGCAGCGCATCGGTGCAGATCAGCAGTTCCATCAGATTGTCGTTGCAGGGAAAGCTCGTCGGCTGGACAAGGAAGACATCCTCGCCGCGCACGTTCTCGTGGATCTCGACGAACACCTCCTCATCGGCGAAGCGGCGCACGCTCGCGTCCGTCAGCGGGATCTCGAGATAGGCCGCGATCGCGCGTGCGAGCGGCAGGTTCGAATTGCCGGACATGATCTTCATCGGTGCGAATCCCCGTTCCGAGTGGCTGTGCCTCGCCTAGCCAAGCGTCACGGGATTGCAACAGAGGATGGCATGCCGACCGGCGGCTTTGCCCAACCCATCGAACGACTTGGTTGGCACTTCGCAGCGCATTGCCAATGCCTTGCGCCGCTCATATTCCCGTTGCATGGCCACCGATAGCTCCGGAATGCTCGAACAGCTCATCGGGCCCTGGATCGCCACTCCCTCACCGGTCGGACAATCCGGCTGCGAGGTGCTGCGTCTCGATGACCACGAGGGGAAAACGGTTGCCTAGCTGAAATATGGCAAGGGCGCGCTCGGCGACGCGGTGGCCGGCGAGATGATCCGGCTCCGGTGGCTTCGCTCGCGCTTGCCGGTTCCCGCGATCATCAGGTCCGTTGCCACCCAGGACGAGTGCTGGCTGATGATGCAGGCATTGGCAGGCAAGAGCGCACGGGCCGTGCTCGATGAACGCCCCGATGATCGTGCCGTGCTCATCGATGCTCTCGCTGATTTCGTCCGCCGGATCCATGAGGTGCCGACCCTTGAATGCCCCTTCGACATGCGGCTCGAACGCAGACTTGCCGAAGGCCGCGCGCGGATTGATGCCGGACTGGTGGATGAAGCGGATTTTGACGAGGAGCGGCAGGGATGGTGTGCAGAAGATGTGTGGAAGGCCATTGGGGCCTTGCTGCCTCTCGAGCCTGACCAGGTCGTAACCCACGGCGATCTATCGCTGGACAATGTCTTGATCGAGGGCAGCCGGATCGTTGGCTGCGTCGATGTCGGTAATGCAGGACTGGCTGACCGATATCACGACCTCGCTATTTGCTGGAGAGATCTGGCCGATTATGGAGCGGACGCCCAGACGCAATTTCTCCAGCGCTACGGTGTCGGCGGTGGCGACAGGCACAAACTTGAGACATATCAGCTCTTGGATGAGCTGTTCTGAGTGCGTGAGAAAAACTGAGCCAGCGCTCAGGGGTCCAAAGCGGAACGGCGCCTTCTGGCGCGCCCTGCACCCCCCGCGATCGCCCTGCCATCATCCTTCCTCGATCACCGCCACCTGCCGCGCATCCTCGACCCGCACCCACACCTGGTAATAGCCCCGGCTCTTCCGCTCGCGCGGTCGCGCCCCGTAGCGATAATCGATCCATTGCAGGCTCACCGCGCCATCGACCACGATGCGCTTGCCCGCAAGGCGCTGCATCATGGTGAACATGTTGAGATCGAAGCTCGCCTTGGGGCGGCACGCCTTGACGATGATCTGCCCGCTGACGACGTCGCGCGCGCCGCACACGCTGGGGCGGTGGAGCAGATCGTAGAGCGCGTCGGGCTCGAAGGCGATGGTGAGCGTGCCGGGGGTGGCGTATTCATATTGCGAGTTGACGAAGAACAATCGCTCGAGCGCGCCCGAGAGGCTTTGCCCGCCGCCACGAATGTCCAGGATGAAGCGACCCGGCAGCGCCGCGCCCTCGCCCGCGGCAAAGGCCATGGCGGCGGCCTCGGTCGGGGTGAAGCAGCCCTCCTCGCAATCGATCAGCTCGGCGCGCGCGGCAACCAGCGGCGCTTCGCCCGCAGCGAGCGCGGCGAGGCTCGAGTGCAGTCTCGCATCGGCCTCGCTCTCGGACGGTGCCGCGCGCAGGGCTGGCGCGCCGGGGAGCAGCAGCAGGAGCGGGACGAGACGGAGCACCTCGGGGTCACCTCGATCGTGGGGGAGGGCGAACCATCGCCCGGCGCAATGAACGCACGATGAGCAGGGCGCACGATCAATCGAGCATCCGCTCCCAGATCTGCATCGGCTTGGCATCCACTTTTGCGCGGTCCACGTCGCGCCACTCGAACTGCGCGATCGCGCCCTTGATCGGCCGGTATCCGCGCGCCCGCCAGAACGGATCGAGCGGCCGGTGGTCAGCGGGGCGTGAAGGATGGTCATCGGGGCGGATCACCGCGCAAAAGCTCGCGCGCTCATATCCGCGCGAGCGCGCCCAGCCTTCGCGTTCGTCGAAGAAGGCATGGCCGATTCCCCGGCCGCGATAGGCTTCGAGCAGGACGGATTCGCCGAAATAGAAGGTGCGCGCCGCATCGCGGCCCGCAGCGAGCAAGGGTGCGGCGAATTCCTCGTGCTGGCCCTTGAGCGCGCTGCCCGTGGCGCAGCCCACGATCCTTCCATCGGCAGCCTTGTCTCGTGCGGTCACGATGATCGCGTAGCGGGCGGAGGCGAGCGCGGCGAGGTAGTCGCGCTCATAAGCGAGATCGCCCTCGTAGAGATAGGGAAAGGCGCGGAAGACGGCGATCCGAAGCTCCGCGAGCGCATCGAACACGGCGGGATCGATCGCGCCGGTGAGCGTCTCGATCGCGATCGTGCCCCGGCGGTCTGCCATGCCTGTGTCTCCTGTTTCGGTGATGGCGTTCGACCTAACGGCGCGCGGCGCGAATGCAATCGTGCGCGGCGAGGCCGCCAAACCCCGTCATCCCCGCGCCAGCGCCCAGTGCGTGACTGTCCCCCGCCAGACCTCGATACGTTCCCCCTCGAACGTCCAGGCGACCCGGCCCCTGCGCGGCACGCGCCGTCCACCGCACTCCTCGTATGCGCCGAACTCCCCATGCCACTCGCGCTCGACGAAGGTGTCGCCCTCGCGGGCGGGGCGCAAGGCGAAGGTCCGCTGCGGCAGGCCGTCGCCGTCGAGGGTGAACTCGACGCTGCCTTCGACGCCCGATAGCGTGGCCGCGACGCGCAGCACGCGATGGCCGCCCGCCTCCCATCTGAGCGCCGGATTCGAGAGCAGCGCATCGGGGTTCCACGGCAGTTCCGCAAGATAGCGCTGGAGGTTGCCCTTGAGGAGCTGCGCGCCCGGCTCGGCGCCCGCGAGCGGCAGGAGGCCGAAGAGCCTCACACGGCCGACGGGCGAGCCTTCGACCAGCCCGTCTTCGACATGCACCGCGCCGAGTGGCCCGACCCGCGCCCTCCAGCAGAAGGCGAGCGCGGCGGCCTCGAGGCTCTGGCGCGCGGAGAAGCGCATCCATTTCGCACTGCCCAGGCCGCGCAGCGTTCCCCTCTGCCGCAGGACACTGCGCGAGCCGGGCGCGGCCTGCGCTCCCACGCGCTCAGCCCATGCGAGCACTTCGGGCGGCGGGAGGGGCGCTCTCTCGGGCATCGCTCACTCGCGGTGCGGCGTAATGCGATGCTCCCCGCGGATCCACCGCACCGTCCCCGAGGAGGCGCGCATCACCACGCTTTCGGTGGTCATGATCGTGGCGCCGCTCGCCTTCTTGCGCTTCTTGACGCCTTCGAGCAGCGAGCCCGAGGTCACGCCGGTCGCGGCGAAGATGCAATCGCCTTTGGCGAGGTCCTCGAGCTTGTAGATGCGGTCGAGATCCTCGATCCCCCATTTGTGCGCGCGGGCCTTCTCGTCCTCGTTGCGGAACACGAGCCGCCCGTTGAACTGCCCGCCGATGCAGCGCAGGGCCGCCGCCGCGAGCACGCCTTCAGGCGCTCCGCCCTGGCCCATATACATGTCGACCCCGGTGTCCTGGTCGGTCACCGCGATCACGCCTGCGACATCGCCGTCGCCGATGAGGTGCACCCCGCAGCCCAGCGCGCGCAGCTCGGCGATGAGCTCGGCGTGGCGCGGCCGGTCGAGCACGCAGACATTGATATCGGCCGGGGCGCGGCCCTTGGCCTTCGCCACCGCCTTGACGTTCTCGGTCGCGGATTTTGCAAGATCGATGATGTCGGCGGGCAGGCCCGGGCCGACCGCTAGCTTGTCCATGTAGACATCGGGCGCATTGAGCAGGCACCCTTCCTCGGCGGCGGCGAGCACGGCGAGCGCGTTGGGCCCGGCCTTGGCGGTGATCGTGGTGCCCTCGAGCGGATCCAAGGCGATATCGATCTTCGGGCCTTTGCCCATGCCGACCTTCTCCCCGATATAAAGCATCGGCGCTTCGTCGCGCTCGCCCTCGCCGATCACCACGGTGCCATCCATGTAGAGCGTATCGAAGGCCCGGCGCATCGCCTCGACCGCGGCGGCATCGGCCGCCTTCTCGTCGCCGCGCCCGATGAGCTGGGCGGCGGCTACCGCGGCCGCTTCGGTGACACGGACCATCTCGAGCACCAGCACGCGATCGAGCGCGCTGTCATCATTGGGTTCCTTGGCGGCGAGAACGTCGGTATGACCGGGTTGGCGGGTGGTGGAGCTCATCGTGAAATCATCCCTCGCATCGCTGGTGCCGGGCGTGTGCCTTGGCGTCTTGTGGGTCGCTTTGTCGCAGGGAGCCTGATTTGTCGAGCAATGCAACGCGCAGTGCGACCAGCGCCTGCATCGCCGCGCTCGCCGGTTTCGGGCTGTGCTCGACAGGCGCTCCCGTGGCCGCGCAGGATGACGCTGGCGTGACGCAGCAGGCCGCAACGCAGGACACGGCTGGTCCGGATGAGGATGAGAGCCCGCGCAACCGCGCGATCGACATCCTTGTCACCGTGCCGCGCGGCGAGATCAACCAGGCGCAGGCGCAGGAATGTGCGGACCGCGCCGATGCGGGCGCGATCAGCGGCGAGATCTTGGTGTGCAGAAGGATCGGGGAGGATCCCTCGAACTATTACAGCGGCGGGCGCGCGGCGGCGCAGAAGCGCTATGCGCAGGAAACCGCGTTTCAGGGCGATCCGCAGGCGCCCAACACCTTCGGCATTCCCAACCACGGCAATCCGATCGGCTTCGGCGCACCGCCGCCGCCCGCGCTGATCATCGATGTCGAGGCGCTGCCGCAGGCGCCGCCCGGCTCGGATGCGGACCGGATCGCACGCGGCCTCCCGCCGCTCGGCGAAAGCGAGGAGCTGACCGAGGAACAGATCCGCAAGCGTCGCGAGGCGCTCGGCCTGCCCCCGCCCAAGTTCGAGCGCGCGCCGAAATAAAGGCAAACATTTTTGCTCACGCGGCGCGGGAACCCCGACAGAAAACACGCGGGCGGCTCGGCACGGCGGGTGCGCAGCCCCGCAACCCGCCAAAAGACTACGCTTCGAGGATCGGCAGCACCAGCGGGTCGGCGGTCAGGCTCTCCGAGCCTTCGAGCAACGCCAGCGCCTGCGAGACGCAGCGCTCGGGCCCCTCGTGTGTCACCATCGCCACCATCACCTCGCCGCCGTCGCGCTCGCGCCCCTGCTGGATCAGGCTCTCGATCGAGACCCCGGCATCGCGCATCGCGGCGGTGATCTCGGCGAGCACGCCGGGGCGATCCCTGACGGTGAAACGCAGATAGGACCGCTGCGAGAGATCCCCCGGCTCGGCCGGCTCAAGCGGCGAAAGCTGGCCGACCGGCATCGAGAAGGGCGAGCCCACGCCGCCGCCCTGGGAGGCGCGCGCGATGTCGATCACGTCGGCGACCACCGCGCTCGCGGTCGGCCCGTCGCCCGCACCCGCGCCCTGGAACAGCAGGCGGCCGGAGAAATTGCCCTCCGCCACCACCGCATTGGTCGGCCCGTCGACGGGGGCAAGCGGGTGGTCCTTGGCGACGAGGCACGGGCGCACGCGCTGGAGCAGCCGGTCCGCCCCGTCCTGCCGGTGGACGTCGGCTTCGGCGATCAGGCGGATGACGAAGCCCAGCGCATCGGCCTGCGCGATATCGGCCGCGCGCACCCCGGTGATGCCAGTCACGCGCACCGCGCCGAAATCAAGCCGCGCGCCAAAGCCGATCGCGGCGAGGATCGCAAGCTTGTGCGCAGCGTCGATCCCCTCGATGTCGAAGGTCGGGTCGGCCTCGGCATAGCCGAGCTTCTGCGCCTCGGCGAGGACATCGGCGAAGTCCGCGCCCGTCGCCTCCATCTCCGAGAGGATGTAATTGCAGGTGCCGTTGAGAATGCCATAGACCTTGGTGAGCGCGTTGGCGCTGATGCCCTCGCGCAGGCCCTTCACCACCGGGATCCCCCCCGCGACCGCCGCCTCGAACTTGAGCGGCGCGCTGTTCGCCTCAGCGGTCTCGGCAAGCTCGAGCCCGTGATGCGCGATCATCGCCTTGTTGGCGGTGACGACGCCCTTGCCCGCCTTGAGCGCCGCGCGCGAGAGCGCGAGCGCGGGGCCATCGGAGCCGCCGACCAGCTCTAGCACGACGTCGACATCCTCGCGCGCGGCGAGCGCGGTCATGTCGTCCTCCCATTGGAAGCGGGCGAGATCGACCCCGCGCGGTTTGGTCCGATCGCGCGCGCTGACCGCGCTGACCTCGATCGCGCGCCCGGCGCGCGCGGCGATGAGATCGCGGTTGGTATCGATCAGGCGGATGACGCCGACGCCCACGGTGCCGAGCCCGGCGATCGCCAGGCGAAGCGGAGGGCTGGAGGGCTGATTGGTGGGAGATTGAGACACGAGAGGGAGCGCTCCGGTGATGATTGCGGCCGACGATCTCGACCGGGGCGCTCCTAGTGCTCAGGCCTCCAGCGTCAAGAGGCGCACGTCAGGAGGTGCATCTCAGGTAAGCGCGCGGGCACACTGGCCAAGCTGGCTGCGCACGAAGGCATAGTCGCGCGCGGCGAGCGCGCGCACGTCGGCCTCGCGCGAGAGATTGGCGCTCGAGGGCAGCTCATCGGGCAGCGCGCAGGCGAGGCGATACCAGCGCAGCGTCTCGCGCTGCGGCGCGCTCGCGCTCGAATCGATGATCTCACCCCACGAGACGCCCCACACCGGCTCCTGCGAAGGGCGGCGCAGCACGGTGATGGATACTGGCGCGCCCGAGCGCGTCTCGAGGAAGATCTGCGTCTCGGATTCCCCGGCCAGAGTGCCGGGCACTGCCAGCGCGTCCTTGATCCCGGTGATGACCGGCGGCGGATCGCCCGCAACCAGCTCAGAAAGGATGGGGCGCAGCCGTGTCTCGAGCGCGGGGCTGTATTCGAGCTGGGCGTTGTTGCCCGCGAGCTGGAGCTGCGTCGCGCCCTTGGGGCCGAGCCCGGCATTGTTGGCGAACAGCAGCACCGTGCGGTCCTTGAGCCTGGGCGGCTTGCCCTTCGCATCGCGCGGCAAGTCGATGAGATAGACGAGGTCCTCGCCCACCGCCGATCGCCCGGAGATCAGCGCCTGCGTCTGCGCCTGAACGTAAAGCCGCGCATGGCCCGGCGCGAGGCCGGGTGCGCGCTCGGGCGCAACCTCGGTCTGGCGGCGAATCTGAGCGCGCACGACCATTCCGCTCGCCTCGGCGAGGGTGACGAGATCGGCATAGGTGGCGCCCCCCGGCGCGCGCTGCGCAGGAGCCTGAGCCGGCTCGCGCGCGGCCTGCGCGTGAGCCGCCTGAGGCAGCACGATCGCCCCCGCGAGCAGGCCGAGCGAGGCGCGGCGCAGCCAGCTCAGGCCATTGAAACTGTGCGTTAATTTCTGGTTAATGCTCGTCATCGTTATTCCGTCGCGGCTTCGGCCTGATCGCTCGCCCCTCATCCCACACGCGTCACTTTGAAACAAGTGAATCGCCCGGGCCCTGATAAAGCGTTTGATTGCCTAGGTGTTGCCCGTTAAAGCCAAGATCGCTTGCAGTTGGTTCGGGGACTGGCCGACGCGGGCAAGGGCGTGAGTGTGCCTGGTGCACGTTTATCGCTTTACCGGGCGTGAACCGCCTCACCTGAGAGCTTCTTCCGCCCGGGAAGGAGACATGACCATTAGGATTCGCTCCCCGGTTCCACCCGGACCGGACGCGGGTCTAGTGTCAGGCGCCCCGGTCTGCACGCAACGGAGAGAAAGCGACTGGATGGCATACGCTGACCAAGAGATGAGTGGAAGTAAGGTTACTTCCATCGTTATCGTGGCGCTTATCCACGTGGTGATCGGGTATTTGCTGATCTCGGGCCTGGCCGTCTCGGCCGTCAAGGAGATCGCCGAGCGCGTCACCACGATCGATATCGAAGAACCCCCGCCACCGCCTGAGGAGCCGGACGAACCGCCGCCGGAGCAGCCGCAGGAGGTCGCACCGCCGCCGCCGGTCGCGCCGCCGCCGCCGATCAACATCGCGCCTGCGCCGCCACCCATCCGCACCCAGCCGACGATTCCGCCGCCAGCACCGCCTGCGCTGCGCATTCCGCCGCCAGCACCGGTTGCACCGCCCGCACCGCCGCCGCCGCCGCCCGCGCCCTCGCGCGCTCGCGGCGCCAGCACCCGCGGCGAAGGCCGCTGGGCCGCGCGCATCCAGGAAAACTACCCCTCGCGCGCCCTGCGCGAGGAAGTGGAGGGCACCGTGGGCGTGCGCGTCACGGTCACGCCCGAAGGCCGGGCCACCAATTGCTCGGTCACCTCGTCGAGCGGCTCGTCGGATCTCGATAACGCCGCCTGCCAGGGGATGGAGCGCTATGCCCGGTTCAACCCGGCGCTCGATGATGCGGGCAACCCGACCACGGGCTCATATGCCACGCGGATCACCTATCGCTTGAACTGATTGAGTTTGAGAGGTCGCCCGGGCACAGTGGCCGGGCAGCCTCTCGCTGGGGACACTTTTACAAAGGACTTTCGCAATGATCTTGGAACTGCTTGCAGCAACCGAAGCACCGGTGAACGAGTTTGGCTTCTGGAAAGCCATGGAAGAAGGCGGCCCGGTCGCCTGGTCGATCCTCGCCGTGATGGTCATCATGAGCGTCGGCTCGTTCTACATCCTCTTCACCAAGCTGTTCGAACAGAACAAGGTGATGGGCCAGTACAAGAAGGGCAAGGCTGCCTTCTGGCGTTCGGCCAGCCTCAAGGACGGTGCGACCAAGTTCGAGCAGAACTCGGCGTGGCGCCAGCTCGCCGATGACGCGATCAAGGCGCAGGAAGACCACCACAAGATGCACGGCGCCGGCTCGGAAGTCGACTATGTCGAGGATTCGATCCTGCACAGCCAGGAAACGATCAATGCCTCGCTCGCCGGCGGCCTCTCGTTCCTCGCCTCGGTCGGCGCGACCGCGCCCTTCATCGGCCTGCTCGGCACGGTGATCGGGATCTACCGCGCGCTGATCAACATCGGCATCGAGGGTTCGGCCTCGATCGACAAGGTCGCAGGGCCGGTCGGCGAAGCGCTGATCATGACCGCCATCGGCCTGCTTGTCGCGGTGCCTGCGGTGCTTGCGTTCAACTGGCTGCAGTCGCGCAACCGTCGCATCGCCGCGATGATGACCGACTTCTCGAACGACGTCCTCGCCTATATCGGCTCGGACGGCACCATCAAGCCGGCGGTCCAGGCCGCGCCGGCCGCTAAGCCCGCCAGCAAGCCGGCGACCAACGCCGGCGGCGTGAAGCCGGCCACGAAGTAAGGCCCCGATTGCTCCCGGTCGCGGGCAGCCTTGCGGCTCCCCCGCGACCGGCGGCGATCGCCGACATTTCAACTGATCTGCCAGAAATAGGAATTCTTCATGGCCATTTCGATGTCAGGTGGGGGCGAGACCCCGATGTCGGACATCAACACGACCCCGCTGGTGGACGTGATGCTGGTCCTTCTGATCATCTTCCTCATCGCGGTTCCCGTCGCGATCCAGACCATCGAGAAGCTGGAGATTCCGGTCTTCGAATCGATCGAGTCGAAGAACAAGGTCGAAAACCTCCAGCTCACCGTCAGCACGACCGACGATGCCGGGCGCAGCGCGGGCGAGCCGGGCTTCGCGGGGGCCTCGCGCAACGGCGAATGCCGGGTCTATTTCAACAACATCACGCCCGTCACCTCGGAGCAGCTTTACGATCAGGCCTTCACTCGGCTCGACAACATCGTGACGCGCGCCGGCGGTCCGGAAGCGATCATGGAAGACCCCGAGCAGATCCCGCAGGTCCACATCCGCGGCGACGTCAACGCGCCGTGGCGCTGCGTGGCGGGCGCGATCTACAACGTGCAGGCGGCGGGCTATCCCACCGTCGGCTTCATCTCGAACCCGGTCGATCCGAACTGATCGCCCACCCGGTTTGACGACGCTACAGGTTTAAGGAGAAACGCACATGGGTATGTCCGGAGGCAAGCTCGACGGCGAGCCGATGCTCGACATGAACATGACGCCGCTGATCGACGTGCTGCTCGTGCTGCTGATCATGTTCATCATCACCATCCCGGTGGCCACCCACTCGGTGGATATCGACCTGCCCCAGGACAGCTCGAACAACCCGCCGCCCGATATCGATCCGATCAAGAACAAGCTGGTGCTGTCGGGCCAGGACCAGATCCTCTGGAACGCCCAGCCGATCACCCAGGGGCAGCTCGTCACCCTGCTGCAGGAAACGACGCGGATGGCGGTCGAGCCCGAGCTGCAGTTCGAGCCCGAGCCCCAGGCGAGCTACGATCTTTCGGCCAAGGTGCTGCAGATCATCAAGGCGAGCGGCGTCACGAAGTTCGGCTTCGTCGGCAACGAGAAATACCGCACGTTCGGCACTGGCGGCCCCGGCGCCGTCTGAGGCTCACGTCCATATCACAAAAAGGCGCCCTGGCTCATGCCGCGGGCGCCTTTTTTGTTGGCCTCGGTGCTGGTCCCTTGGCTGTCCTCGGGGGCACCCGCGGCGCGCGGGGTCGCGTTTGCGGTTCGCGGGCGAGCCGTGCAGGCGACTTTCTGAACGCGGGCCCTAATCCCCTTCGGGCGGAGGATCGATCCGCATCGCCTCGCCGATCAGGCCCTCGGCCTCGATCAGCAGCTCGTCGTCGACCGCGCCCTGCGGAACCGCCTCGCGCCCGATCATCGTCATCACCGGCACCGCCAGCGGCGAGACCCGGTCGAGCTCGACATGCACCAGCTCGCGCTCCGAACGCTCGAGCAAATCCGCTAGCCGCCCGACATCGGTCATCCGCGCGCGCGCATCGGCCCAGGCCGCCTCGATCAGCACATGATCGGGCTCGTACTTCCTCAGCACATCGTAGATGAGATCGGTCGAGAAGGTGACCTGCTTGCCGGTCTTCTTCTTGCCGGGATGCTGCCGCTCGATCAGCCCGCTGATCACAGCGACCTCGCGAAAGGCGCGGCGCAGCAGGTGCGATTCGGTCACCCAGTCGACGAATTCATGCGTCAGGATATCGGGCGAAAGCAGCGGGGCC
Organism: Erythrobacter sp.; assembly: GCA_036350735.1. GTDB lineage: Bacteria > Pseudomonadota > Alphaproteobacteria > Sphingomonadales > Sphingomonadaceae > Erythrobacter. The sequence continues at coordinate 25,749 of JAZBNR010000006.1, read as the reverse complement.
GGATCGCGCACCGGCTTCAGCCCCCACACCGCGAGGCAATAATCGTTGGCGACAAACCCCCCCGGCAGCAGATCGCGATCCTCCATCCGCCGCGTGATCAGCATCCCGAGGCTCTGGTTCGCGTTCCACCCCTCGAAGGTGTAATAGGCGGTGTAGTGCTTGCCGCCGTGGGGGAAGCTCTCGACCAGAAGTTCGCCCGGCGCGGGCAGGCGGCTGCGATAATCCTGAACTTCGAGCCATTCGCGCACGTCATCGGGAAAGCGCCCCCAGCCCGCGCGATCGTTCAGCATCGCCTGCACGCGCGTGGCGAGGTGCGTGGTCAGCGGCAGGCGCAGGCCGCCATAGCTCGGGATGGTGGCGCTCTTCTTGGCCGCGCGCACGATCACGTCCATATCCTTGACGCTCTCGACCTCAAGGCTCATGCCGGCGAAGAAGAAGGTGTCGCCTGCCGCAAGCTGCGCGGCGAAACGCTCCTCGACCTTGCCGAGCTGGCGCCCGTTTTTGAACCGCACCATCAGCATTTCCGAATCGACGATGATCCCGGCATTCATCCGGTGGCGCTGCGCCTGTTGCGGGTGCGCGAGCCGCCAGACACCCTCCTTGTCGCGCACGATCCGCTTGAACCGGTCATAAGCCTTGAGGGCATAGCCGCCGTTCTCGACGAAGCCGAGCACACGGTCGAACGCCGCCTTGTCGAGCCAGGCATAGGCCATCGAGGAGCGGATTTCGGCGAGAAGGTCTTCCTCGTGAAAGGGCGCGGCGCAGGCGCAGGCCATCACGTGCTGCGCGAGCACGTCGAGCCCGCCGGGGCGGAACTCCTCGCCGTCGCGCTGGCCCTCGTCGACCGCGTCCTTGGCCGCCATCGCCTCGAGAAACTCGAAGCGGTTGCCCGGCACCAGCAGCGCGCGGCTGCGCGCATCGAGCCGGTGGCCCGCCCGCCCGATCCGCTGGAGCAGCCGCGAGGAGCCCTTGGGCGCGCCCATCTGGACCACCAGATCAACGTCGCCCCAATCGACCCCCAGATCGAGGCTGGAAGTGCACACCAGCGCGCGCAGATCCCCCCGCGCCATCGCCTCCTCCACCCGGCGGCGCGCCTCGCGCGAGAGGCTGCCATGGTGCACGCCGATCGGCAGGTGATCCTCGTTGATGTCCCACAGGCACTGGAAGATGAATTCGGCAAGAAAGCGCGTGTTGGTGAAAATCAGCGTGGTGCGGTTGGCCTTGATCTCGCGGTAGAGCTGATCGACCGCCCAGCGCCCGGCATGGCCGCCCCACGGGATCCGCTCCTCTAGGGGCAAGAGGATGGCGAGGTCGGGCTCGGCGCCCTCCTCGCCCAGCACGAGATCGGCGGCCTGGATCTCGCCCGTCTCGCCCGGCGCCTGCGGGGCGAGCCATTCACGGAAGGAGAGCGGGTTGGCCAGCGTGGCCGAGAGCGCGACCCGCTGCATGTCGGGTGCAAGGCGCTGGAGCCGGGCGAGCGCCAAGGCGAGCAGATCGCCGCGCTTGCCGGTGGCAAAGGCGTGCACCTCGTCAACCACCACCCGCTTGAGACCGCGGAAGAGCGCAAGGCTCTCAGGGTAAGAGAGCAGCAGCGAGAGGCTTTCCGGCGTCGTCAGCAGGACATGCGGCGGGCGTTCGCGCTGGCGCTTCTTGCGGTCGGACGGGGTATCGCCGCTGCGGGTCTCGACCCGGATCGGCAGGCCGATCTCCTCAATCGGGGTCAGGAGATTGCGCTTAACGTCCTGCGCCAGCGCCTTCAGCGGCGAGACGTAGAGCGTGTGGATCCCGTCATCGGGCGGCGCCGCGCCGCTGGAGGGAGCGAAATCGCACAGGGTCGGCAGGAAGCCCGCAAGCGTCTTGCCCGCGCCGGTGTCAGCGACGAGCAGCGCGTGACGCCCCTCGCGCGCCTTGGCGAGCATGTCGAGCTGGTGGCGACGGATGCGCCAGCCGCGCGCGTCGAACCAGGCCTGTATCTCGGGCGGGATTGGCGAGGCGCTCACGCGGCGGGGGTGGCAACCTCGCCGGGCGATGGCTGGGGCGCGGTCTCGGGTGCATATCCCTCGTAATCCACGCTCTCGTCCCACTCCTCGGGCTCGGCCTCGCGCAGCGCTTGCGCAGACACTCCCAAAAGCTCGGCAAGGCGCGCCTGCTCATCGACGGAGAGCTGCGAGAAGCGGCGCGGCTCGGGCAGGCGGGCGCTTGCTGCGCCGATCTCGTCGATCATCCGCGGCATGAGGTTCATGATCGCGGGCATCAGCTCGTTCATCGCCGACATCACCTGCGGATCGGCATAGATCAGCATGCTCTCGCGGGCATATTTGGCGCCCACGGGCGTCGCGAAATAGCGCTTGAGATCGGCCAGTTCCGCTTCGCTGAAGCGCACCGCATAAGCGCGCGCGAGCCCGGCGCGATAGGCCGGCTCGATCTCGGTCATGACGTCGGTGACGAGGCCGATCGTCACCCTGCCGATCTCCTGCGAGCGCTCTTCGAAGGCCGGATCGATGATCGCCATCGCCGCATCGATCTTCGCTCCGTCCAGTTGGGCGAAGTCCTCGCCATAAAGCCCGGTGAGCTTGGCGATCTGGTTGGCGGGCATCTCGGTGAACGAGCCGATCATGCTCTCCATCATCGGCTGCATCGTATCGCCCATCATCCGGGCATAGGTGCCCTCGGGGAAAACCTGCGCAACCACCTCCCCGGCAAGCGGCAGCACCGCCTCCTGCGCCGGGCTTAGCGGCTCGGCCTTGGGGAAAATCCCCGCCATCATGGCGGCGACATCGTCCATTTCCTGCGGCTCGGCTGAGGGCGTCAGCGCCTCCTGCGCGGCGAGCGGGGCGGCGAGGACGGCGGCGAATGCACCAGCGGCGGCGAGGAGAGGTCGGCGAATCATCGGGCGTGCTCCGGCTGGGGGATCGTCCTCCTAATGCGCCACGCTGTCGCCGCGTTCCAGCCCCGAGAGCGCAAGCTGCTCGTCGATCGCGGCGATCAGGCGCTCGAGGCCTTCCTCGGTGTCGCTCTCGGCGCGCGCAACGAGCACGTCCTGGGTGTTCGAGGCGCGCAGCAGCCACCAGCCATCGCTGGTGTTCACCCGCACGCCATCGGTTGCATTGACACTCTCGACATCGGGGCCGGGATCGCTCTTCAGCCGCTCGCTGATCTCGGCGATCGCGGGAAACTTGCGCGCCTCGTCGACCTGGAAGCGCATTTCGGGCGTGTTGAGCATGGCGGGCATGGCGGATTTCAATTCTGTCACCGATTTCCCGAGCCGCGCTGCGGCGGCGATGAGTCGCACGCCGGCATAGAGCGCATCGTCGAAGCCGAAATACTCATCGGCGAAGAAGATGTGACCGCTCATCTCGCCCGCCAGTGGCGAACCCGTTTCCTTCATTTTGGACTTGATGAGCGAGTGCCCGGTCTTCCACATCAGCGGCTCGCCGCCGAGCGCCGCGACATGATCGAACAGCGCGCGGCTGGCCTTCACATCGGCAATGACCGTGGCTTTCGGGTGAGCCTTGAGCACGTCCTCGGCGTAGATCATCAGCAGCTGGTCGCCCCAGATCACCCGGCCCTCGCCGTCGATCGCGCCGATCCGGTCGCCGTCGCCATCGAAAGCCACTCCGAAATCGAGCTTCTTTGCCGCGACGAGCGCGCGAAGATCGGCAAGGTTGGCCTCGACAGTCGGATCAGGATGGTGGTTTGGAAAATGTCCGTCAACTTCGGTAAACAGCAAATGGTGCTCCCCCGGCAACCGCGCGGCGAGCGCCTCGAGCGCGGGGCCGGCGGCGCCGTTGCCCGCATCCCAGCCGACCTTGAGGTGGGAGAGCGCGACCGGGTCGATCCCGGCCAGAGCCTCGAGCAGGCGCTCGACATAATCGCCCAGGATGTCGCGTTCGCTGACCGCGCCGGCCCCGTCGGTCCAGTCCCCCGCCGCCGCCACTTCGCCGAGCCGCTGGATATCGCTGCCGAAGAAGGGTCGGCCCTGAAAGACCATCTTGAAGCCATTGTAATTGGGGGGATTGTGGCTGCCAGTTATCTGAATGCCGCCATCCACCTGTTCGTCTGAGGCCTCGGCATAATAGAGCATCGGGGTCGCGCTCATCCCGATGCGCACGACATCGCAGCCGCTCGCGCTCAGCCCCTCGATCAGCGCGTGCGCGAGGGTGGGCGAACTCACCCGACCGTCATAGCCCACCGCCACGCACGGCGCGCCCTCGCGCCTCTGACCAGCCTGCGCGCCCTCGCGCCTCCCTTCAGACTGCGCGCCCTCGCTCCCCTTCCTCTCAAGAGCGCGCCGCAGCATCGAGCCGAAGCTGCGCCCGATCGCCCGCGCATCGTCGGTGCCGAGCGTCTGGCCGATGATGCCGCGAATGTCGTATTCGCGAAGGATGGTGGGGTCGAAAGCGTGAGCCATGGGGGAGCGGACCTCCTATTGGTGAATATGCAAGGCGAGCCGGAGGAGCGCCCTTCGGCCACTGATGCGCCGACCTTTAGCGCGGTGTGCGGGCAAACCGATTAACCCAGGTTGATCCTCAAGCGTTCCCACTCGCCCGTTTGCGCCTCTAGCCGCGATCTGTGTCACTTGCGAGCAGGCCGGGCAAGCCATCGCGGCGCGTTGCGGGCCGCTAGCTCTCCCGGTCTCCTCCGACGCGCTTGTTGCCGCGCTGCGCCAGCAGCAGGTCGCGCGCATCATTGGCCGCCTGGAATTCGGCCGCGGTGCCGCCGCGATCGGGGTGGACCCGCGAGACGAGACGCTTGTGCGCGGTCCGGATCTCCTCGCCGCTGGCAGCCTCTTTCACCCCGAGCAGCGCGCGCGCCGCCTCGAGGCGCTGCGCCGGCGTTAACCCGCGCCCGGTCCCCCTTCGGGTGTCGGCGCGCAGCATCTGCCACGGCCAGGAACCCAGCGCCCACCGGAACAGCAGGCAGAACAACAGGAGGATGACCGCGATCTTGAACATGCGCCTATCGGGCCACCCACGAATGGCGCCAGTGAAGGCTCACAGTCCGTCCGCTCGACCCTCTCACGCCAGCGCCATCGGCTTGGTGACGGGATTGAATTCGGGCAGGTTCAGCGCCTTCAGCAATGCGCGCAATTCCTGCCGCGCGACGAGGTGGCTCGTCCCCAGATCGCCCAGATGCCCCTTGTCGAGCAGGGTCAGCCCCGAGGGGAACAGCTCGCGATAGATCACGCGCTCCGACAGGCCCTTGACCGCGCGAAAGCCGACCCGCTGCGACATGTCCTTCAAAGCCTTCTCGATCCGGCTCTGATTGCGCGCCTCGATGAAGCCGGTGCGGTTGCGCACCACGATCCAGTCCATCTCCGGGCGCTGGCCCTCCAGAGTCGCGCGGCTGCGCTTGATCCGCGCCTCCCACACCAGCTCGGCGAAAAACGAGAGCTTCTTGACCTTGAAGGTCTCGCCGTCGACCTGGCCGATCAGGTCAAAATCCACGAAGCTGTCGTTGAGCGGTGTCACCAGAGTGTCGGCATTTTCAACCGCGCAGCGCGCGAAGGGATCATCGCGCCCCGGATTGTCGACGATCAGGAAATCGGCGTCCTTCTCGAGCCGCTCCAGCGCGATCAGCAGGGCCTCGGGGCTGCGCCCCTTGAACACCTCGGCGGCGGGCGTGGGCAGATCGATCCCGCGCTTCATCATCGTGCCGACGCGGTTCTCGAGATAGCGGAAGCTGGTGCGCTGGCGCGGATCGAGATCGAGCATCGTGACACGCGCCCCGAGATAAGCCAGCGCGACCGCGATATGGACGGCGGTGGTCGACTTGCCGGTGCCGCCCTTCTCGTTGGCAAACACGATCCGGTGCGCCTGGCCCACTTTGACCGACCTCAGCAGCGGCAGGCTCGTCGTCTCGCTCATGATGGTGCCAGTTCTCCTGTATCGCGCTTTGCCGGAGCCAGGGCCGGGGCCGGGCCGGGGTTCTGGCCATGCCGGGGCGCGCGGGCTCTCTTGCAGCGCACGGCTCTCCGCACCTATAGCCTGCGCGACCAGCTATCCCAAGGGGACCCTTCCGTGCAAACCGTGAACACGCGCAATATGTTGGGGAAAGCGATCGCAGGTATGCGCGCGGGCGAAGCCGGGGTGCGGATCGGGTTCGTGCCGACCATGGGCGCGCTTCACGAGGGGCATCTGACGCTGGTGCGGCGCGCGCGCGAGGCGTGCGACCGTGTGGTCGCCTCGATCTTCGTCAACCCGGCGCAATTCGGGCCGAACGAGGATCTGGCTGCCTATCCGCGCCAGCTCGAGGCGGATGCGGCGATGCTCGAGGCCGAAGGCTGCGCGCTGCTCTACGCGCCGGGCGTGGCTGAGATGTATCCTGAGGGCTTCGCCACTACGGTGCGCGTCGGCGTAGTGAGCGAGGGGCTCGATGGCGCGGCGCGGCCGGGGCATTTCGAGGGCGTGGCGACGGTGGTCGCGAAGCTCTTCAACCAGGTGCAGCCCGACATGGCGTTCTTTGGCGAGAAGGATTTCCAGCAGCTCGCGGTGATCCGCCGGATGGCGCGCGACCTTGATCTCACGCGGCCCCATGTGGACGCCATCATCGCGGTGCCGACCGTGCGCGAGGCGGACGGGCTCGCGATGTCGAGCCGCAACCGTTACCTGTCCCCGCAGGAACGCGCGGCGGCGGCGGAGCTCCCGCGCGCGATGCGCGAGGCGATCGCGGCGATCCGCGCCGGCGCGCCGGCGGGATCGAGCCTCGACTCGCTGGAGGCGGCGCTGATCGAGGCGGGTTTCGGCAGCGTCGATTACGCAGTGCTTGCCGACAGCGCCTCGCTCGAGAAGCTGGATGCGCTCGGCGAGAGCCCTGCGCGCCTGCTGGTGGCCGCGCGGATCGGGACCACCCGGCTGATCGACAATATGTCGGTGGAGTGAGATTGGCCGTGGGGGAGATGGGCGGTGAAGTGAGGTCGCCCGCGCGCCGCGAGCTCGCTGACCCGTTGCCACAAACCCGTTGACGCTGGGGCGGAGCCGGTGGCATGAGCCGCTCCGCCGCTTTGGCGCCGCGCGCGGGTATAGCATAGTGGTAATGCTCCAGCCTTCCAAGCTGGCTAGGCGGGTTCGATTCCCGCTACCCGCTCCATTCCCGCTCGTGAAAGCCGCTGCCGTGCCGGACCTGCGCGGTCACGGCTTTTGGGCCGAGTGTTTGCGGCCGCTGCCAAACTTTCCCGCCCCCAAGCTTTTCTGGGTTTGCGGCTCGCCGCCCCAGCGACTAGCTGCAACCCCATGCGCACGCTCACCCATCTTGAACGGCTCGAAGCCGAGAGCATCCACATCTTTCGCGAGGTCGTCGCCGAGGCGCAAAAGCCGGTGATGCTCTATTCGGTGGGCAAGGATTCATCGGTGATGCTGCACCTCGCGCGCAAGGCGTTTCACCCCGCGCCCCCGCCCTTCCCGATGCTCCATGTCGCGAGCGGGTGGGACTTCCGAGACCTTCTCGCGCACCGCGACAAGACCGTGCGCGAACGCGGGCTCGAGCTGATCGTGGCGCAGAACGAGGAGGCCGAGGCGCAGGGCATCAACCCGTTCGACACCGGCAGCGCGCTCTACAGCCAAGCCCAGCTCACCGATCCACTGAAGCGCGCCTTGAGCGAGCACGGCTTCGACGCGGCCTTTGGTGGCGGGCGGCGCGATGAGGAGAAGGCCCGCGCCAAGGAGCGCGTCTTCTCCTTCCGCACCACCTCCCACCGCTGGGATCCCAAGAACCAGCGCCCCGAGCTGTGGAACCTCTACAACGCGAAGAAGCACAAGGGCGAGAGCATCCGCGTCTTCCCGCTCTCCAACTGGACCGAGCTCGACATCTGGCAATACATCGCGCTCGAGAAGATCGACATCGTGCCTCTCTATTTCTCCGCCCCGCGCCCGACGGTGGAGCGCGACGGGCTGCTGCTGGTGGTGGATGATGAACGCTTCCGGCTAGAGCCGGGAGAGGAGCCTGTCACCCGATCGGTTCGCTTCCGCACGTTGGGGTGCTACCCGCTGACGGGCGCCACCCAAAGCGAGGCTACGAGCATGAACGACATCATCCAGGAGATGCTGCTCGCGACCGGCTCGGAGCGGCAGGGCCGCGCGATCGACAAGGGCCAGTCGGCGAGCATGGAAGACAAGAAGCAGGAGGGCTATTTCTGATGGACGCGCCCGCCAGCCCCACCTTCGCCGCCGATGCGCTGATCGCCGAGGACATCGACGCCTATCTCGCCGCGCATCAGCACAAGAGCCTGCTGCGCTTCATCACCTGCGGCAGCGTCGATGATGGCAAGTCAACGCTGATCGGGCGGCTCCTTTACGATTCGAAGATGATCTTCGAGGACCAGCTTGCCGCGCTCGAGAACGACAGTGCAAAGCATGGCACGCAAGGCTCCGAGATCGACTTCGCGCTGCTGGTCGATGGTCTTGCCGCCGAGCGCGAGCAGGGCATCACGATCGACGTCGCCTATCGCTTCTTCGCCACGAGCAAACGCAAGTTCATCGTCGCCGACACGCCGGGGCACGAGCAATACACCCGCAACATGGTGACCGGCGCCGCGACTGCCGATCTCGCCGTGATCCTCGTCGATGCGAGGAAAGGCGTGCTCCAGCAAACCCGGCGGCACTCCTATCTCGTCCACCTGCTCGGCATCCGCCACCTCGTGCTGGCGGTCAACAAGATGGACCTCATCGGCTATGATCAGGCGCGCTTCGACGAGATCGTGACGGAATATCGCGGCTTTGCGGCAGGGCTCGGCATCCCGGACGTGACCGCGATCCCGATCTCGGGCTTCAAGGGCGATAACATCGCGGCCGCGCCTTCCGCCAACACGCCGTGGTATGAAGGCCCCTCGCTGATCGCGCATCTTGAAAGCGTCGAGCTTTCGGCCACCGCCGCGCAGGAGCGCGAGTTCCGCATGCCGGTGCAGTGGGTCAACCGGCCGAACCTCGATTTTCGTGGCTTTGCAGGGCAAATCGCGAGCGGCACGATCAAGCCCGGCAATCGGGTGCGGATCGTGCCCTCGGGGCGGACGAGCACGATCCGCTCGATCGCCAGTTTCGATGGCGAGCTGGATGAGGCCGTCGCGGGGCAATCGGTCACGCTCACGCTTGCCGACGAGGTCGATTGCAGCCGCGGCGATGTGATCGCAGGCGCCGAGGATCCCCCGCAGGCCTCCGACCAGTTCTGCGCGACGCTGGTGTGGATGGACGAGACCCCGCTCAAGCCCGGGCGCGGCTATTGGCTCAAGCTCGCAACGCAGACCGTCACCGCGACGATCCAGGAGCCCAAGCACGAGATCGACGTCAACAGCCTCGAACATCTGGCAGCCAAGACGCTCGGATTGAACGCGATCGGCGTCGCCGAGTTCGCGACCGACCGCAAGATCAGTTTCGAGCCCTATCGCGAGAGCCGCGAGCTGGGCGGGTTCATCCTGATCGACAAGCAGACCAACGCGACGGTCGCTGCCGGGATGATCGAGTTCTCGCTGCGCCGGGCGGACAACGTCCATTGGCAGCCGACCACCATCACCCGCGAGGATCACGCGCGCCTCAAGAACCAGGTCCCGCGCGTGCTGTGGTTCACCGGGCTCTCGGGCTCGGGCAAGTCGACCATCGCCAACGAGGTCGAGCAGCAGCTCGCGCTGATGAACCGGCACACCTTCCTCTTGGACGGGGACAATGTCCGCCACGGTCTCAACCGCGATCTCGGCTTCACCGAGGCTGACCGGATCGAGAACATCCGCCGGATCGGCGAGGTCGCCAAGCTGATGGCGGATGCCGGCCTCATCGTGCTCACCGCCTTCATCAGCCCGTTCCGCGCCGAGCGCGAGATGGTCCGCCGGATGCTGCCCGAGGGCGAATTCATCGAGATCTTCGTCGACACCCCCCTCGAGGTGGCCGAGGCGCGCGATGTCAAGGGGCTCTACAAGAAGGCGCGCGAAGGCAAGCTCAAGAATTTCACGGGGATCGACAGCCCCTACGAGCCTCCGCAAGCCCCGGAGATCACGGTCAACACGGTCGATATGACCCCGGCAGAGGCGGCGCAGCACATCATCGCGCGGATCATGCCGCTCAAATGATCGCATCCGCCATGACCGACGCGGAACTCGCCGCGCACCTCGCCGAGACGGCCGGGCGCCTCCTCCTCGAAGTGCGCGCGAGCGGCGTGTTCGAGGGCAAGGCGCTGGGCCGCGCGGGCGATGCGACCGCGAACGAATTCCTGTGCCACGCCATCCGCACCGCGCGCCCCGGCGACGGCCTTCTCTCCGAGGAGGAGAAGGACGACACCTCGCGGTGCGCGCTCGAACGCGTGTGGATCGTCGACCCCGTCGACGGCACGCGCGAATACGGCGAACAGCGTTCGGACTGGGCGGTGCATGTCGGGCTGGCGGTGGATGGCGCGGCGCAGACGGGCGCTGTCGCGCTGCCCGGGCTTGAAGGCGGCCTCGTACTGCGCAGCGACCGCCCGGTCACGCTGCAAGCCATGCCCGAAAAGCCGCGCTTCGTCGTCAGCCGCACGCGGCCCGCCGCCGAGGCGGAGGCGGTGTGCAAGGCGCTGGGCGGCGAGCTGGTGGCGATGGGCAGCGCCGGGGCCAAGGCGATGGCGGTCGTCCGCGGCGAGGCGGAGATCTATCTTCATTCGGGCGGGCAGTATGAGTGGGACAGCTGCGCGCCTGTCGCGGTGGCGTTGGCGCACGGGCTGCACTGCTCGCGGATCGACGGCACCCCGCTCGTCTACAACCGCGCCGACACCTATCTGCCTGACCTGCTTATCTGCCGTCCCGAATACGCGGCCCGTGTGCTTGATCTGGTGGCAGGGCTGAGCGCAGCGGACGCCTGATCAATCTTCCCCCGCTTCCGGGGGTGCGGCGGGTTCGGCTGTCTCGGGCTCAACGCCGATCTCGACTTCGACCCGGCGATTGGCGGCACGGCCCCGCGCAAAGGGCGAGCCATCGGGATTGGCGTTGGGCTGGATCGGGTTCTGCTCGCCGAGCGGGATGACGGTGATCCGGTCCGGGTTTACCCCGCGTTCGATCAGCCATTCAGCGACTGCGAGGCCGCGCTCTTCCGACACATCGAGATTGGTTTCGTCCCCGCCTGCGGAATCGGTGTGCGAGCGCAGCGTGATGGGGCCGCCGAGTTCCATCTGTTCGGTCTTCATGATCCGGTCGAGCACCGCCTTGGTTTCACCGGTGAGCTTGGTGCCGCCTTCGGGAAAGGCAACGATCGCACGGAATGGGGTGAGCGCCGGCTCGGTCGGTTCGGGCTCGGGCAGTTCGATGTCGGGCCGCATGATCGAGACCGCCTCGGTCTGTTCGGCCGGCGGCGGCGTCATGGCGGCATTCGGCGTCTCGTCGCCGGAGCGATCGCAGGCCGCCAGCGCCGCAGTGAGGGGAAGAAGGAGGAGAGAACGGGAAAGCTGCATCATGGCCTCGTTGTCGAAGTCTTGTTGTCGATCCATCACGTGGGCTCGGCCTTTGGGGGCCGGCTTTTGGGGGGCTGGGTGCTGGAGGGTTGGGGGCTGGAGGGCTGAGTGCCGGAGGGCTGGGAGTTACCGCTGGCGGAAGCGGAGGACGCAGGTCGCTTGGCGCCTTTGACAGGCTTGTCGGCGGCGCGCTCCTCGGGTGTCTTCAATTGCGGGGGGGAGAACGAGATGATCACATCGCCCGCGCGCGGCTCGGGCCTTGCAGCGTGGGTGAAGAAGCGCAGCGTTCCGCCCGCGCGCATCAGGAGGAGCATGTGGGCGCTTTCGGGAAGCTTTTCCTGCGCCTGCTCGAAGTCGAACTCCTCGGAGAGCTTGGTTTTGCGGAAGACCCAGCCCTCCTGCTGCCGCTCGCCCACCTCATCGACGCCGAGCCCGCTCTCGAACAGCGCGCGTCCGCGCAAGGTGTGGGGGAGCTGGCGGATATCCTCGCCCTCGTCGCCGCCGCCGAGCTGGTAGACCATGTCGCGCCCGATCTCGTGCGCGAACTCGTTGCATACCAGCGTGTTGTAGGCCTCGTTCTCGGTCGCGGCGATCAGCGCCTGATAGGGCGAGAGATCAAGGCTGTGCGCGGTTGCCTCGTTGAGGATTTCCCCGTGAAAATAAGGCAGGCCCTCGCGCCGTGCGAGGCCAAGACGCTGCCAGCTGGTGTCGGCGATCATGATCGGCGTGCCCAGCTTCTGCAGCTCGCGCGCGAGCGCATTGGTCCAGGGGGTCGAGCCAACGAGCAGCAGGCCAGGGCGCGAGGTGCCCTTCACCCCGAGCCACTTGGCGACGATATCGATCGTGAACCCGTGCGCCACCACCGTCGCCACCACGACGAGGAAGCTCAAGGCGGTGAGCACCTGCCCGTCGCTGTAGCCGATCTCCGAGAGACGCAGCGCGAACAGGCCCGAGATCGCGACCAGCACGATGCCGCGCGGCGCGATCCAGGCGATGAAGGCGCGCTCGTTCCACGGCACCCGTGAGCCGATGAGGCTGATGAACACGGTGAGCGGGCGGACCACGAACAGGATCACGAGCACGAACAGGAGGAAGCGCTGGCCCACCGTCTCGCGCGGATCGAGATAGGCGAGATCGCTCATCGTCAGGCTTGAGGCGAGCAGGATGAAGATCCCCGAGACGAGCAGGACCGCGACATTCTCCTTGAACGGATGGATCGAGCGCAGGCTCGAAAAATTGGTGTTGGCGAGCGCGACGCCCATCACCGTCACCGCGACCAGCCCTGCCTCGTGCTCGATCAGGTTAGCCAGCACGAACACGCCGATCACCACGGTGAAGAGGACGGGCACCTTGAGATATTCAGGGATCGCCCCGCGCGGGAAGAGATAGGCGAGCGCCCGTGCCGCGCCATAGCCGAGGAGCCCTGCAAGAATCGCGGCGATGATCAGCGGCGGCACCACGTCAATCACCGAAGCGCCGGGATTTTCCGCTAGCAGCCGGAAATATTCATACGCGATGACCGCGCACAGCGCGCCGGTGGGATCGTTGACGATGCCCTCCCATTTCAGGATGGCGTTGGGGCGCTGCTGGATGTTTGCCTGCCGCAGCAGCGGGATCACGACGGTAGGCCCGGTGACGATGAGGATGCCGCCGAACAGGATCGCAACCGGCGTCGCCAGACCGGCAATCTCACTTGCTGCAAGCGCGCCGAGCGCCCAGCCGACCAGAACGCCGATCGTTGCGAGGCGGTAGACAGCGCTGCCCGAATGCCTCAGTTCGCGCAGGTCGAGGCTGAGACCGCCCTCGAACAGGATCAGCGCGACGCCGATATTGATCGCAGGCTCGAGCAGTGTGCCGAAAGTTGCCTCGGGGTCCAGCAGACGGAAGCCGAGTTCCTCGGCGACCGGCCCCGCAAGAAACCCTGCGGCGAGCATCAACACGATCGCCGGTCGGCCCGTGCGCCAGGCGAGCCACTGCGCGCCGATGCCGAGCACGCCGATCATGGCGATCATGAGCGATTGCGATTCCATTGTGTGCGGCGCGCCTCCTGCAGCAACAATGGCCAGGAAGGCGCGGTGTTCCGGAGGGCTTCAGGCCAAGAGCAGCCTTTTCTCCCGTTCAGTCGCCCTCGAACTGCATCAACGCATCGACGTGGAGGCCCGCCCCGCGCAACCGGTCTGCCCCGCCAAGGTCGGGCAGGTCGATCACGAACAACGCGCTCGGCGTTTCGGCCCCGGCGCGGCGCAGCAATTGCGCGGTGGCGAGCGCGGTTCCGCCGGTGGCGATGAGGTCATCGACGATCGCGACGCGCTCCCCCGGCACGATGGCGCCAGGGTCCATTTCAAGCCGGTCGGTCCCGTATTCGAGATCGTATTCGATCCCGATCGTGTCGATCGGCAGCTTGCCCGGCTTGCGCACGGGCACGAAGCCGATCCCGAGCGCCACCGCGACCGCGGCCCCGAAGATGAACCCGCGCGCTTCCATGCCCGCGATCTTTTGCGCGCCGCTGGCGTGGGCGCGTTCGGCGAGGTGTGCAACGCTCGAGGCCATGCCGCGCGGGTGGCCGATCAGTGTGGTTATATCCCGGAACTGAATGCCGGGCTTGGGGAAGTCCGGCACCGTGCGAACGAGCGCGCGCAATTCGTCGAGTGTAAGATGGTCAGCGCTCATTGTCCCCCCTTGGCCGCGCGCGCGGATCTTCCCCGGATTACGTCCGCCTTAGGCGACAGTGCGGCGGAGCACACCCTCAAAACGCCAGCGCCCCACCACCCACGAGGAATGGCAGGGCGCCCGACATGGCTCTTAAAGCTGAGTTCAGCCCTTCTTCTTGGCCTTCTTGCCGGCCCAGATCTGCTTGTAGGACAGGAAGGCAAGCGCCGTCGCGAAGATCAGGAAGCCGATCACGAACCAGCCGGTCTGCTTGCGCGTGACGAGCGAGGGTTCGGCCGTCCAGGTGAGGAAGGCGGCGACATCCTGCGCCATCTGCTCCTGGGTCGCCTCGGTCCCATCAGCATAGGTGATGAGATCGGGGTAAAGCTGCGGCGGCATCGCGATGTTGATGTTGTAGAAATACTGGTTGAAATAGAGCCCCGGCGGCGTCTCGAATTCGGGCGACTTGGCCACATCCTCCGGATCCGGCTCGACATAGCCCTGCAGCAGCGAATAGACATAGTGCGAGCCGTCCGGACGCGCCTTGGTGATCAGCGAAAGATCAGGCGGATAGGCGTTGTTGTTCGACGCACGGGCGGCGGTCTCGTTGGGATATGGCGAAGGGAAATAGTCGGTCGGCTCGCCCGGGCGCGTGGTCGCCTCGCCAGTGTCGGGATCGATGCCGGGCACGTTCCAGCTCGCGGCCTCGGCGCGGACTTCAGCTTCGGTGTAGCCCAGCTGCTCGAGATTGCGGAACGCGACATACTTCATCGAGTGACAGGCCGAGCAGACTTCCTTGTAGACCTGATACCCACGCTGAAGCTGGGCATAATCCCACTTGCCAAGCGGGCCCTCGAAGGCAAAGCCGCCCGCGGGCGCGATGTTGTCCTCCTGGAACGCGTAATAATCGGGCTTTTCGGGAGCGGCGTAGTTGATGATGCCCGGGATCAGCGCCCACAGCACCAGAATGCCGGTGAGGACGAGGCCGAAGATGATGCCGGCGAGGCGAATTGTCATGACCGAATGCTTTCTCGTGTCTGAGAGAGAAGAGGGGTGTCGCGGGGGCCGATCAGCCCCCGCGTGACGCGATGCAGATTACTCGGCGGGCTGGAGCGACCCGTCTGGCTCGCTACCCGGCAGCGGCTTCACCACCTTGCCGGGATCATCGCCCGCACTATCCTTGGTCCCATCGCCATCCTTCTTGCCGAGCACCGCCTCGGTGATCGAGAAGGGCAACGGCTTTGGCACTTCGATCTGGCTGACGATCGGCAGGATCACGAGGAAGTGCAGGAAGTAATAGGCGGTCGCGACCTGGCTCAGCAGCACGTAGGGCTCCTCTGCCGGCGCGCCGCCGCAATACATCAGCACGGCGAAGCACGGGATCAGGCCGAACCAGAAGAACTTCTTGAACAGCGGGCGATAGCTGCCCGAGCGCACCGGCGACTTGTCGAGCCAGGGCAGGAAGAACCACACCAGGATCGAGCCGAACATCGCGATCACGCCCAGAAGCTTGGCGGGGATCAGCGCGATGCCGGTGAACGGGATCGTGAGATCGGCGGTGAAGGCGCGCAGGATCGCGTAGAACGGCAGGAAATACCATTCGGGAACAATGTGCGCAGGGGTCGAGAGCGGGTTCGCCTCGATGTAGTTGTCCGGGTGGCCCAGCACGTTGGGCGCGAAGAACACGAACAGCGAGAAGATGATCAGCACGAGGCCGAGGAACCAGCCATCCTTCGCCGTGTAATAGGGGTGGAACGGCACAGTGTCGCTCTCGGCCTTCACCTCGACGCCGGTCGGGTTGGAAGAGCCGGGAATGTGCAGCGCCCAGATGTGCAGGATCACCACGCCCGCGATCACGAAGGGCAGGAGGAAGTGCAGCGAGAAGAAGCGGCTCAGCGTTGCCTCGTTGGGCGCATAGCCGCCCACCAGCCACACCTGCAGCGGCTCGCCCACCAGCGGGATCGCGCCAAACAGGCCGGTGATGACCTTGGCGCCCCAGAAGCTCATCTGGCCCCAGGGAAGCACATAACCCATGAAGGCGGTCGCCATCATGAGCAGGAAGATGACCACGCCCAGGAGCCAGATCATTTCGCGCGGCGCCTTGTAGGACGAATAGTAAAGGCCGCGGAAGATGTGCATGTAGATGACGATGAAGAAGAAGCTCGCGCCGTTGGCGTGCGCATAGCGCAGCACCCAGCCGTAATTGACGTTGCGCATGATGTGCTCGATCGAGCCGAAGGCAGAATCGACGCCCGAGGTGTAATGCATCGCGAGGACCACCCCCGTGATGATCTGCACCATCAGGAAGAATCCGGCGAGCACGCCGAAATTCCACATGTAATTCAGATTGCGAGGAACCGGGTAGCCCGCACCGACCGCATTGTAGACCATGCGCGGGAACGGCAGTTTCTCGTCGATCCACTTGGTGAACTCAGACTTCGGCTCGTATTGCTTTGCCCAGGCGAAACTCATGGTTCTCTCTCGATCTTGCTTACATCAAATCAAAAACGTCTCTACCGAATCGATACGAAGGATCAGCCGACTTGGATGACAGTGTCCGAGGTAAATTCGTATTCCGGCACGACCAGATTGGTCGGTGCGGGGCCCTTGCGAATCCGTCCGGCAACATCGTAGTGCGAGCCGTGACAAGGGCAGAAATAGCCGCCGAACTCGCCCTTTTCCTCGCCCTCGGCGGCCCCCAGCGGCACGCAACCCAGATGAGTGCACACGCCGAGGGTGATGAGAATATCCTGATAACCTTCCTTGGTGCGCTCGGCGAGCGTCTGCGGATCGCGCATGCTGGCGCCATCGTCCGCTTGTGCCTGCGCGATCTCGGCCGCAGTCAGGCGCTTGACGAACAGCGGCTGCCCACGAAACACGGCCTTGACCGATTGCCCCGCCTCGACCCCGCTGACATCCACCAGCGTGGTGCTCGCGGCGAGCACGTCAGCCGAAGGCGCCATCTGCGAGACCAGCGGGATCACCACACCGACAGCGCCGACACCGGCAGTGCTGAGCGCGGCGATGTGAATCCAGTCACGGCGACGAACGCCTTCTTCGGAAGCGGTTTCGGCGGTAGTCATGTCAGCCCCAGTGGAAGCCATTGTCGAATACACCCTTGTTAATCTGCCACTTTTGCGTTTCTCGCCCGCCTGGAGAGGCAGGAAGCCACAATCCTACGTGCGGCCCTAACGCAGCAATCAGCGAAAATATCCCGGATCAAACGCGCACTTTTTAACTTTTCTTGGATGCCGCCTCTCGGCACCGCGTCAAAGTCGGTTGGCAGCGCTCGATCGCGCTGCTTCTCTCGGCCTCTTTTGATTGGGAGGGGGGCTTAGCCAGATAATTCGCGGCTGCCAACTGTGTTTTGAGCACCTCGTGTTCGCCCGCCTGCAAGCGTTCACTTAAGCGCAACCGGCCCGATTGGCCCGCCTACGCCCTCACACGAGCGCGACGAGCGCAATCTGGCGGCCATAATCCGGTCCGCCGCGCTGCATGGACCGGCGATAGGAGTGGTATCGCGAGGCCAGTGCAAAGGTGTCGAGCGCGAGCGCGTCGACCCGTGCGAGCCCCGCCGCGCGAAGCCGGGCGGCGATGTAGCCCGGCAGGTCGAACAGCCATCGCTCCTTGCCCTCGCGCAGCGGCGCGGGCGCGAAATGCGGCTCGTCCATGGCCGTGAATTGCGAACGCAAGGGGGCATCGACCTCGTAACTCGCCTGCGCGATCGTGGGCCCGATCGCTGCGGCAATGCGCGTGCGTTCGGCGCCAAGCGCTTCCATCGCCGCGACCGTATTCTCGCAGATTCCGCCCTGCGCCCCGCGCCATCCAGCGTGTGCCGCCCCGATCACGCCCGCCTCGCGATCGGCGAACAGCACAGGCGCGCAATCGGCGGTGACGATGGCGAGCGCGAGGCCCGGCTCGCGGGTGACGAGCGCATCGCCTTCGGGCCGCCCAGTGGGGGCGTCCGGCCAAGGCTCGGTCACGGTGAGCACGGTGGTGCTGTGCGTCTGGTGCGGGGCGACGATCCTGGCTCGTGGCAGCAGTGCCTCAGCAGCCTCGGCGCGCAGCGTGGCGATTGCAGCAGGGCTGCCCGGTCCGCCGAACCCGAATTGGTGTGCGCCGCCTTGCCCCGCGCCAAAGAAGCCATGCGGCACCTGGTCAAGCGCAGGCGAATGCGCGATGTCGAAGCGGCGGCCGGCGCCCATCCGATCAGCCCTCGAGGCTGCGCGAGACCTGTTCGAACGTGTCGCGCGAGAGATCGCTGCGCTGTGCGATCCGCTCGAGCTCGGCGCGCATCAGCGCAGCGCGGCCGGGCTCGATCCGCCGCCAGCGCCCGAGCGATGGGACGAAGCGCGCCGCAGTCTGCGGGTTGATCGGATCAAGCGCGAGGATGACATCGGCGATCATGCGATAGCCCGCGCCATCGGCGGCGTGAAAGCCCTGCGGATTGCCGGCGAAGGCCATGTGGAGCGAACGCACCCGATTGGGGTTCCGCATGGTGAAATCGGGATGCTGGGCGAGCTCTTGCACCTGCTCGATCACGCGCGGGTGGAGCGAGAGCGCCTGCAGGGTGAACCACTTGTCGATCACCAGCGCATTGTCCCGGAACCGCTCGTAGAAGGCGGAGAGCCGCTCTTCGCGCTCGGGGCAGTCAAGCCCGGCCAGGACCATTAGCGCGCCCTGGCGGTCAGTCATGTTGTCGGCGGCGTCATATTGCGCGGCGGCAAGCGCTGCGGCCTTGGCGGGATCGGCAGCGGCGATGAGCGCGAGCGCCTGCGTCTTGACCTTGCGCGCTCCGCGCCCGGCAGGATCGTCGAAGCCGATGGCGCTCGCGCGTTCGTGGAGCGCCGACAATTCTCCCGCGAGTGCGCTGCCGAGCGCTGCCTTGAGCGCCTCGCGCTCGCGGTGGATCGCGCCGGGATCGGCCTTTCCGTCGCGCGAGGCCATGGCCTCGAACAGGTAGGTCTCGCTCGGCAGCATCATAAGCTCGCCGCGCATCGCATCGTCGAGCGCCTCGTCGGCGAAGATGTTGCGCAGCGCCCGCGCAAGGGCGGCCTGCCCGTCGCGCTTGTCCATGTCTGTCGCCACGCCATCCGCAGCCATCAGGAGGTGGCGCAAGGCAAGCTCCTGCATCGCCTCGTAGCGGGCGAACGGATCATCGTCGCGCGCGGCCAGAAATTCGAGATCCTCGCGCGGGATGTGCCGATCGATGATGACGGGGGCGGAAAAGCCGCGGTTGATAGAGAGGACCGGGTCCGGCCCCGCAAACGGGAGGTCGAAAGTCTGCTCGGCCTGGTCGAGCACGATCAGCCGCTCCTCGCCGAGCGTTCCGCTTGCGGGTTCATTGGCGGGCGCATTGCCGCGCGAATGGACCGCGACCCGCAGCGGAATCGGCATAGGCTGCTTGTCCGGCTGGCCCGGTGTCGCTGGAATGGTCTGCGACAGGGTGAGGGCGAGGCTTTCGCCCTTAACCTGCGCCGAGACCTTCACCAGCGGCGTGCCCGCCTGGCGATACCACAACCGGAACTGCGCGAGATCGAGCCCCGCGCCTTCCTCGATCGCGCGGACGAAATCCTCGCAGGTCGCCGCCTCGCCGTCATGCCTGTCAAAATAGAGGTCGGTCCCGGCGCGAAAACGCTCCGGCCCAGCCATCGAGCGCATCATGCGGATGACCTCGGCGCCCTTGTTGTAGACCGTCGCAGTGTAGAAATTGCTGATCTCGCGATAGGAATCCGGTCGGATCGGGTGCGCCAGCGGCCCCGCATCCTCGGGGAACTGCGCCGCGCGCAGGATGCGCACGTCCTCGATCCGCTTGATCGCCCCCCCGTCGTTTGGGCCCTTCATGTCCTGGCTGAACAGCTGGTCGCGCAGCACGGTGAAGCCTTCCTTGAGGCTGAGCTGAAACCAGTCGCGGCAGGTGATCCGGTTGCCCGACCAATTGTGGAAATATTCGTGCGCGATCACGCCTTCGACCGCGTCGAAATCGGCGTCAGTGGCGGTGTCGGGATCGGCCAGCACATATTTCGTGTTGAAGACATTGAGGCCCTTGTTCTCCATCGCCCCCATGTTGAAATCGCTGACCGCGACGATGTTGTAGAGATCGAGGTCGTATTCGCGCCCGAAGGTCTCCTCGTCCCACTTCATCGAGCGGTGGAGCGATTGGAGTGCGTGATCCGTGCGCGCGAGGTCTTCGCGGCGCACCCAGATGTTGCACTCGACCTCGCGGCCCGAACGGGTGGTGAAGGGCGCGGAATTGGCGACGAGATCGCCCGCGACGAGCGCAAACAGGTAGGAGGGCTTGGGCCAGGGATCGAGCCATTCGGCGAAGTGGCGGCCATTGCCGAGCTCGCCCGCCGCCTCGCGGTTGCCGTTGCACAGCAGGATCGGGAACTGCGCCTTGTCGCCTTCCATGCGCACGCGATAGATCGAGAGCACGTCGGGCCGATCCGGGAAGAAGGTGATGCGGCGGAAGCCTTCGGCCTCGCACTGGGTGCACAGCATCCCGCCCGACGCATAGAGGCCCATCAATTGCGTGTTGGCGGCCGGATCGATCTCGGTCTCGATCTCGATCGTGTGCGCCTCCCCAGGCAGCGTCAGCACGAGATCGGGGCCGATCATCCGCCAATCGTCGAACGCGGCGCCGTCGACCTCCACGCCGAGGGGAGTGAGCCCATCGCCATCGAGGCGAAGTTCGGCGCTCGGCTCGGCGGCAGGGTTGCGCTCGATGGTGAGCTTGGAGGTGATCCGGGTGCGGGCGAGGTCGAGTTCGAAGGCGAGCTCGGTCTGCGGCACGAGCCAGGGATAGGGCCGGTAATCCTCGCGCCGGATCACCGGCGGCTCCTTGGGCGTGGGCGCAGCATCGGCGAGGCTAGGGTTGCCTTCGGGGTTCGTCGGGGTCTTTGCGATATCCATGGCTGCCAGATTTAGATTGATTTGCGCCTGCGTCCAGCGGCAGGAGGGGCGACAATGGCGCATTTGTTGATCTTCGGGCTGGGATATACGGCGAAGCGGATCGCGGCAGCGATGCGGGCAAGCGGCTGGCAGGTGAGCGCGACCGGGCGCGACGGCGATCTCGCCTTCGGCGACACTGCGGCGGTCGGCGCGGCGCTGGGCAGCGCAAGCCACGTGCTCTCCTCGGTCCCGCCCGATCGCGCGAGCGGCGAAGAACCCGTGCTCGCGCGCTATGGCGAAGCGCTCGAGGGCCGAGCGCTGTTCTATCTCTCCTCAACCGGCGTTTATGGAGACCAGCAGGGCGCATGGGTCGACGAGGCGACGCCGACCGTGGTCGAGACAGGCGCGGGCCGCCGCAATGCGCGCGCGCAGGCGGATGCGGCGTGGCTGACGCTTGGCGCGAGAGTGTTCCGGCTGCCCGGCATCTATGGGCCGGGCCGCAGCGCATTGGACCGGGTGCGCGAAGGCAAGGCGCGGCGCATCGATCTGCCCGATCAGGTGTTCAGCCGCGTCCATGTCGACGACATCGCGAGTGGGGTGATCGCGGCGCTGACGGGCGATGCGCCGCCGGGTGCCTACAATCTCGGGGACGACCTGCCCGCAAGCGGCAATGCCGTCACCGAGCACGCCTGCCGCCTGCTCGGGGCGGAGCCGCCGCCGCTCGAAAGCCTCGCGGAGGCGAACCTCTCCGAAATGGCGCGCGGCTTCTACATGGAGAACCGGCGGGTGGCGAACGGCAAGGCCAAGCGCGTGCTCGAATGGCGGCTGCGTTATCCGACCTATGTCGAGGGCCTCGCCGCGCTACTGTGATGAACCAGACGGCCCGCCGGGCCGCAAGTGCGACCGCATGTCCGCAGCGGACGCAGCTATGCTGCGCGTCTAGCGAGGAAGGCGCGCCGGATGGCGCGCGGAAAAACTAACGCCGCATCCGCCCCGATTGCTGCACCTGCACGCCTTTCTGCCGCCGCGCCTTCAAGGCAAGCACCATGCCGAGCACCGCCAGCGCCATCCCGAGCGCGGTCAGCGCCGTCCAGCGGTAATCCTCGAACACTGTCGAGAGCATCATCGCCACCGCAATCGTGAGAATGGCGTTGTAGGCGGTGCGCCCCGCGCCGATCTCGCGCACGAGATTGTAGTGCAGCGGGAAGGTGACGACCGACCCGATCAGCGCGAGATAGACGATCCCGCCCCAATATGCGGGGTTGGCCGGCAGGGGCGGCGGACCGGCGGTGACGAGCGCATAGAAAAGGTCGAACGCCGTCCCGTAAAGCATCGCCCAGGCGAGCAGGCTCACCATCGGGACCGCGCGGCCCACCGGATTGGCCTGGATCACGTTGGCGATCGAGGCGGCGAGGATGCCGAGCATGGCGAGCGCGATACCGAGCGCCACGTTGCCGCCGACGACGCCCGCATGGGGGTTGGCACGCCATTCGTGCACCAGCAGCAGCGAAACGCCCACGATCGCCACCGCGCTGCCCGCAATGAAGCCGCCTTGCACCTTTTCGCCCAGGAAGATCCGCGCCAGCGCCGCATTGGGCACCATCATCAGCGCGAACATCATCGCGACGATCCCCGAGGTGACGTAAAGCTCGGCGTTGTAGACGAACAGGAAGTTGCCGCTGAACTGGAAGATGCCGACCAGCACCGCGAGCCGGTGTTCCTGCGCGGTGAGCGCGAGCCGCCGCTTCATCAGCCGCGCCACGAGGAACAGCGCCGGGGTCGCGAGCGCGAAGCGGTAAAAGACAGACCAGGCTGGCGCGACGCCGTTGATCTGGCCGGTAATCACGAACCAGGTCGAGCCCCAGATCGTGCCGGTGATGAGAAACGGGAGGATCACCCGCGCGCTCAGCATCGAGGCGGGCGCATCGCTCGCGCTCATAAGCCTGCGATCGCCTTGCCGAGCGCGACGGCATCCTCCGCCCGCGTGTTCCACGAGGCGACGAAGCGCGCGGCATTGCTGCCCCAGTCGTAGAAGCTGAAGCCCTGCCCGCGCAGCGCTGCGCGCTCTTGCGCGGTGAGCCGCACGAACAGCTCGTTCGCCTCCACGGGGTGCATCAAGCGCGCTGCGCCGCAGCCGCTGGCGATCTCCTGCGCGGCGGCGTTGGCCGCGCGGGCGTTGGCGAGCCACAGGTCGTCTTCGAGCATGGCGAGGATTTGCGCGGCAAGATAGCGGCCCTTGCATTGCAGGTGCCCGGCGCGCTTGCGGCGATAGCGCACCTCACCCGCCTTGTCGGGATCGAACAGGATCACGGCCTCCGCGTTCATCCCGCCGTTCTTGATGAAGCCGAAGGCGAGGCTATCGACTGGGCCGGCGGCCGCCCGCGCCGCCTCATTTGCGGTCCCGCCAAGGAATGCAGCCGAATTGGCGAAGCGCGCCCCGTCCATGTGGAGGCCCACGCGCCTTGCGGTGCAGAACTCGGCGAGCGCGGCGAGTTCGCCCGGACGATAGGTCGCCCCGTATTCGCTCGCCTGCGTGATCGAAACCGCGTGCGGCTGGACCTGGTGGACATCGTCGCGGATCGGGTCGATCACTTGCGCGATGTCCTCAGGGGCAAGCTTGGCGCTGGTCCCTTGCGCCAGCATCAGCTTGGCGCCGTGGAGATAGAAGCCGGGCGCGCCGCCCTCGTCGACCTCGATATGCGCCTCCTCGTGACACACAACCGCGCCATGCGGCGCGCACAGGGTCGCGAGCGCCAGGCAATTGGCGGCAGTGCCGCTCGCCACCCAAAGCGCGGCACAATCCCGTCCGAACAGCGCGGTGAACCGCGCATCGAGCTCGCCCGAGAGCGCGTCGCCGTCATACGGGCTGTCGGGGCTGTCCGCCTTGCGCATGGCCTCCCACAAGGCGGGATGCACCTGGGCTGCGTTGTCCGAGAGGAATTGGGTCATTGCGGAACGCCTCTAGCCGTCCCCACATTGTTGGCAAGAAGGAGAACATAAATGGCAACGGCAGGCGATGCAGTGAGCATCACCCATCACGCACAGGGGCAGGGCGGCATGTATGTGGCGCATGTCGAAGGCGAGGAACACCAAGGCACGCTCGAATGGGAACCGCGTGACGGCGCGCCAAGCCAGAGCGTGCCCGCCGAGGTGCGCGTGGCGACGCACACCATCGTGCCCAAGGCGATTGGCGAGCGGGGCGTGGCGGCCAAGCTGGTCGAGCGCCTCATCGCCGATGCGCGCGAGCAGGGATTTAGGATCGTGCCGCAATGCTCCTACGTGGCAAGGAAGTTCGAGGAGAACCCCGGCTGGGCTGCCTTGCGCGCCTGAGCGGGCTCAAGCGCTCTCGAGCCGCGAGAAATCGGTCGCCGTGATCGTCTCGAGGATGCGCGCGCGCACCTCGCGGGCACGTTCGAGAGGGATGCCGGGGATCGAGAGTTCGCCTCCCGCAAGCCCGAGGTGGAGCGTCGCATAGCCCAGCCGCCGCGCGATGGGCCCTTGCGCGATCTCGACCGAGTGGAGCTTCACCCGGGTCGCGATCGTGCTGTCGGGGGAGAGGAAGCCGCTGCGCACCATGATCTGGTCCGCGTCCAGCGCATGGCGCTTGAACCGCCAGGCGATCAGCGTCGCACCTGCGCTGAGCACGCCGAGGCCGAGCACCAGCGCGACCGCCGGCACCGTCCATTCAGGCGCGTTGCGGGCGATCAGCGATCCTGCAAAAGCGGCGATCGCGAGGAACACCAGCGCCTCGATCACCAGCGAAACGGTGCGCGAGGCGGCGCTTGCGCGGTGCCACTCGGCATCCTCGCGCGGCAGGCGGAAGCCCGCTGCCGAAACGATCGGTGCCAGCTCCTCCATCTTGGCGAACGGCGCGACCACGTGGCTGCTCGATCCCGCATCCTGAGCAAGGCTGATAAAGCGCGCCGAGTGCCAGCCGAAGCGATACCGGATGAGCTGCGTGTCGATGCGGAGCGCCTGCACACGGTGGATGGGCATCACCACATCGGTGCGCGTGAACAGCCCGCGCCGCCGCCTGAAGCCGCGCGATGTGCGCTCGAGCAGGAAGCCCCATTCGCGACTGAAGGTGCGCACAAGGCCCGTCGCCGACCCGATCAGCGCCACCGTGCCAAGTCCGAGCGCGGCGCCCAGCGCTTGCGCATAAAGACCGAGCTCGAGGATCCACCCACCCTGCTCGGCGGCGAGATCGCGCCAGAAATCGACGTCCCACACCTCGATGTCGAGAAAGGTTTCGGCATATTGCAAAAGGCCGCCCAGCACAGCGAAGACCGCGAGCGAGAATTCAAACAGGCCGAAGATCAGAAGCCGCCGCGGCCCCATCGCAAAGAGCGCCTCGGCCCGCTCTTCGGCGGCGCGTGGCTCTGGCTCCTCGCCCGCGACCGGCGCGGATTGGTCCGCCTCGGCCTCCTCTCGCCGCTCGCGCACCAGTTGGCGCAGGCGCTCGCCAGCTTCGCTCGTGAGATAGGTCAGCGTGAGATCGTCGCCCCCGCCCGCACCCGTCTCGAACTTGACCGAGACGAGCCCGAACAGGCGCGGCAGGAGCTTTTGCTCGAGGCTGACATCCTGAATGCGCTCATAGGGCACCGAGCGAGCCGTGCGGCTGACGATGCCGCTCTCCACCCGGATATCCTCGGCGCCCACAGTATAGGTCAGGCGCGACCACGCGAGATAGGCGAGGAAGGTGCTGAAGCTGATGACGGCGGCGGCAACCATCAGCCCGATCAGGACCCCGCTATTGCCGATTCCGATGCCGAAAGTGGCGGCCAGCGCCGGGAAGATCGCTTGCTGAAG
>JAZBNR010000005.1:0-36497 GCA_036350735.1 Erythrobacter sp. | reverse complement strand
GTCCCGCGCGTTCGACACGGATGGCGGTGCACTCGGTGAGTTGATGCGAGCATCCTGGTTGCCGCAGGTGCGCAAAGGGTGGTTCTTCCGAGCCGAGACATTCTTCGACGTTGCGAGATATCTCGACGTAGCTGCGCTCGAAGCGATCGATGCAGGTGTTGGCGCAATTCCGCCACGTTTTCTGAATGCTTCGCACGGGCAGGGATTTTTGGCGTTTTTCGAAGAGCGCCTAAATCAGCAAGGCATCTATTTCTTCGACGAACCAGAATCCGCTTTGTCTGCGGCGCGCCAGTTTGACTTTCTCAAAATTCTGCGACGCATCCAGAACGAAGGCAAATCACAGGTCGTCATGGCGACCCATTCCCCAATCCTAATGGCGCTTCCCGATGCCGACCTCTGGCATATAAGCCGCTTCGGTATTCAGCCCATCGCTTTGGAAGACACTGACCATTTTCGCATCTACCGCGAGTTCATGCTGTACCCGCACGAAACGATCGAGGCGATGACCGAATAGGCGCATACAGCGTTCATCAATGTTCAGCGATGCAGGCCGACTAATATGTTTTTTCGCAAGACACCGCTCGCCACCCTCCTGGCACTGGCCCTCGCGACACCGGCGTATGCGCAGGATCACGCCCCACCCAGCGAAAACGCCATCGTCGTCACCGCCCAGCGTTCGGGCGCGCCGATGTGGACGATCGATACCGATAGCGGCACCGTCATTCTGGTCGGAGAAATCCGTGCGGTGCCCAAGGCGACCCCGTGGCGGCCCGAGCGGCTGGAGGATGCTACCGCCGAGGCCGACCGCGTAATCATTCGTGCACGACCCAAGATTTCTCCGGGTGATGTCTTCCGCCTGATTTTCCGTGGCGGGCGATTTACAAAGCTTCCGGACAAGACCGTTGCCGCCGACTATCTCGACGCGACCCAACGCGCCCGCCTTGGCGCGCTCGAAGAGCAATACGACCAGGATTATGATCGCGGCAGCTTCCTGATGACCGCCTTCGATCTCCTTGCCCGGCGGCTCGACTTCGATGACGAGACGACCGACGATGCGACCGAGATCGTCAAGGACGCCGCCGAGAATGCGGACGTACCGATCACCCGGCCTGAGCGCTTTCGCGGCGAGGACCTGCTCGACAATCTCGCCGCTGCCGCGCCTGCAAGCCACATTCCCTGCCTTGAGGCTGCAATGGCCGCGACCGAAGCGGGTCCTGCTATCATCGAGCAGCGCGGGGCGGACTGGCGGCGCTATGATGTGCCCGCCGTCATGGCCAACCCCCTCGAAATTGCGCTGGGCCGCTGCTGGCCTTGGGCCGATCCGGAGTTGGGCGAAGACATTCGCGACAGCTGGATCGGCATGATCGAGACGGCGCGCGCTGAGACCGGCACCACGCTGGCCGTTGTCCCCTTGCGCGTTCTTGCCGAGCCTAACGGTGTGCTCGACATGCTGGAAGAACGCGGGGCAGATATCGCCGGACCCGAATGGCGCACGAGCGAAGCGCCGCTATCGCAGTGATAACGGCGCTTCAATCTCTCTAATGGTCCATCAATGCCTGTGGCGGACCCGGGCGTAATTCGCTGGCGACGCTACGCCTTGGTCGTGATAAACCGCATGCCCATCCCGTAGTTCGAGCTTGTCGGTCGAAACCATGCGCCCGTCTTCGAGGCGTACAGCCAGCACTTCCTTGCGATCCTTGTCGACGAGCATGTCCTTTACCTTACCGTAGACCTCATTGGTCGGCGAGTGGACTTGCCAGCCTCGGATATCCTGGTCTTCGTTCTCCAGCTCGTACTTGTCGAGCGTATCGAGTTCGCCGAAGCGATCATCATTCTTCATGGTGTCTCTCCTCCATCGATTACCGAAACACGCTCGGCATAAATATAGGCCATGGTGTCGTCGGCGATTTCCTTTGTGACGGTCGGGGGCATGGGACCTTCCATTGCGCGCACTTCGCCCTCAAGCGATACGCGCGAGCCCGGATTGACATCGACCAAGCCTTCCTTTTCTGTCCCTGGCGTCGGCACTTCGTCAAACATGACCATCGCTTCGCGATCGCCTTCGGCGATAGTGAAATGCATATCGCCGATCACTTCGTTAACGGCCACGTTTTGCAGGTTGACCTCGCGACCAATCGCTTCCTCGAGGTTATCAAGCCCCACCAGAGTGGTGATTGTTCCGGTTTCGACCACCTCGACGCTTTCGACATCATTGGTGACCGCCATATCCGGGTCATCGTCGCCCATTTCGGACAGTAGCCACCAGATCAGCAGTGCCACGAGCACCAGCGCGAGCAGGATCCAGATCCAGTTTGATGAAGATTTCTTCTGGACGGGAATGTTCGCCATGTTCGTCCTCCTTTTTGTTACGGTTGCCATGCAGCGGCGGCCGCTTGCGATTAAAGAAGCGCAGCGATCGCCGATCTGTTCCGAATTCAGTCTTTGTTAACGCCCGGAACATGCTGCCAACGCTTGACCTTGCGGGTTGCGTCGGCTTCCGTTTCCATCCGATAGGCCGCCATCAGGACTTACGCCGACAGGAAGGATCACCGTTTTGCCCCATGCCAGTGCCAATGGCCTCGAATTGTTCTATGAGGAGCGCGGTGACCCGTCGCTTCCGCCGATCCTGCTGGTAATGGGCCTTGGCGCGCAGCTGACCCTGTGGCCGGACGATTTTGTCGAAGCGCTGGTGGAGCGCGGTTTTCGCACGATCCGCTACGACAATCGGGACATCGGCCTTTCGCAGAAGATGGAAGGCGCGCGCGCTCCGGGATTGAAGACGCAGGTGATCCGTCAGAAGCTCGGCTTTCCGGCGAAAGTTCCCTATACGTTGCGCGATATGGCCGATGACGGGATCGGCCTGCTCGATGCTCTCGGTGTGGAGCGCGCTCATATCGTGGGCGCGTCGATGGGCGGGATGATCGCGCAGTTGATGGCGGTTCATCACCCGGACCGAGTGCTATCGTTGACCTCTATCATGTCGACCACCGGCAATCCAAAGCTTCCGCAGGCCGAAAAGCACGCGATGGACGCGCTGACTGCGCCCGTGACCTCGCTCGACGAGGAGGAATTGGTCGCGCACGGCGTTAACATCCAGCGCAATATAGGCAGCCCCGGCTTCCCGCCCGATCCCGATCGCCAGCGTGACCGCGTGCGCGCGAGCGTGCGGCGCAGCGTGTATCCTCCCGGGCTACCACGTCAGCTGGCTGCGATCATTGACGATGGCGATCGGCGTGAGCGGCTGGCGCAGATCACCGCGCCAACACTGGTGCTGCATGGCGAGGCCGATCCGCTGATCAAACGCGAAGCTGGCGAAGATACGGCGAAGCACGTTGCAGGCGCGAAGCTGGTGACGCTTCCGGGCTGGGGGCATGATCTGCCACGCGAACTGACCGACCGGATCGCCGAAGAGATCGCGACCCATGCGAAGAGCTCACAGCCTTAGGAAACTGCGCGCCCAGTTCTTCCGAAAATCAGCATAAGCGCAGGGATCGCGAAGGCCCATAACCCTGAAACCGGAAGGACAAGGCCCGACACAACGATCGAGGCAAGCAGCACCGCTCCGACCGAACGGGCGCCCGGGACGGTGCTCATCCTCCGGTGTGCGGCGTCAACGGCGAGCCCGAGTGCGAAGGCTGGCCAGGAAAAGGCGAGAAACCAGAAAGCCGCGAGCGTTTCCATATCGCTGAATGCCCAACGCGTCCCCCCGAACAGACCGGCATCTACAATCACGGCGATTGCTTCGGGAAACAGCACGAAGGTCATGCCAGCGTGGACAAGCGAAAACACAATCAGGACAGGCCCCGCCAATCTTAACATTGCAGTCTCCCAACGCCGCAGCCGGTCCGGCATTGTAACTATTTTTCCAACCGGTGCAGGATTGATTCAAGGATTGATTCGATTGATTCAATCACCACCTTTTTGTTCACAAATGCGTTTTGACTCTTGTGCACCCGACGACTCAAGCTTGGTCCACGCGTCGCGGCGTGCCAGCAGAGCAACACACCGGGACTTCAAGCCGAATCAGGGTTAATCACCCGTTGACCGGATTCGCCCGCTCGCGCATCATCTAGTCGTTCGGTTCAAGGCGAACCCCCAATCCTAGTATCCTCTCGCAATCGTCTGATCGATGCGAAGTGGGAAGGATCGGCAAGTTCCGGGGTGTTCGAAGCGAACTGCAAGGAGCGGTTGATTATGCGCATGCCGGCTATCAGAGCGAGGCGCGCAGGTGGAACAAAATTGGAACGGTGCTATTGCGGGCTCTGAAGGCGCGCACTGATCGATTCGGAAAGAAGCGGGGGCTGTTATGGATTTCAAGGCGAGCGATGACGTGCAAAACGAAGTTGCTGATACGAGCGATACGGGCGGCACCGACGCAGGTGAAATGGCGAACGCCAGCGCGGCGGATAACAAGGCGATGATCATGGAAAAGTCTGACACCGGAACCGAAGCCCTGATCGCCGAAAAGGGCGCCGAGGTACTTGGCCGAGCGATGGGTGCAGCAGCGAAGGAAGCCGCCGAGCCTGACAGCAAGAAGGTCAACCCGCGCCGCTTCGACATCACGATCGACACCTCGCGCGACGAAAATCTCACCGAATTCGGCAAGGAGACGCTGAAGGACCGCTACCTGCTTCCCGGCGAGCATTTCCAGGACCTGTTCGCGCGCGTCGCCGATGCCTACGCCGATGACGAGGCGCATGCGCAGCGGCTCTACGACTATATTTCCAACCTGTGGTTCATGCCCGCGACCCCGGTGCTTTCCAATGGCGGCACTGCCCGCGGCCTGCCGATCAGTTGCTACTTGAATTCGGTGTCCGACAGCCTGAACGGGATCGTGGACACTTGGAACGAAAATGTCTGGCTCGCCTCCAAGGGCGGCGGGATCGGCACATATTGGGGCAATGTGCGCGGCATTGGCGAGCCTGTAGGCCTCAATGGCAAGACCAGCGGGATTATCCCGTTCGTGCGCGTCATGGACAGTCTGACACTGGCCATCAGCCAGGGCTCGCTGCGGCGCGGTTCGGCGGCATGCTATCTTGACGTCAGCCACCCCGAAATCGAGGAATTCCTCGAAATCCGCAAGCCCAGCGGGGACTTCAATCGCAAGGCGCTGAACCTGCATCACGGCGTGTTGCTCACCGACCAGTTCATGGAAGCGGTGCGCGAGGGGGCGGATTTCGATCTCAAATCGCCCAAGACCGGCGAAGTGCGCGCCACGGTCAATGCCCGCTCGCTGTTCCAGAAGCTGGTCGAGACGCGTCTTGCCACCGGTGAGCCTTATATTGTCTTCTCCGACACCGTGAACCGCATGATGCCCAAGCATCACCGCGATCTCGGGCTCAAGGTCTCGACGTCCAATCTGTGCAGTGAGATTACGTTGCCGACCGGGATCGACCACCTCGGCAATGATCGCACCGCGGTATGCTGTCTCTCTTCGCTCAACCTGGAAAAGTGGGACGAGTGGAGCGGCGAGAAGCGGTTCATCGAGGACGTCATGCGCTTCCTTGACAACGTCCTGCAGGATTACATCGACCGCGCTCCGGACGAGATGGCGCGAGCGAAATATTCAGCAGAACGCGAGCGCAGCGTCGGGCTTGGCGTGATGGGCTTCCATTCCTTCCTCCAAGCGAAGGGTCTGGGTTTCGAAAGCGCGATGGCGAAGGCGCTGAACCTCAAGATGTTCAAGCACATCCAGGCGAAGGCGTCCGAGGCCTCGATGCTGCTCGCTCAGGAGCGCGGTCCCTGCCCCGACGCGGCCGATATGGGCGCGATGGAGCGTTTTTCCTGCAAGATGGCGATCGCGCCCACCGCGTCGATCAGCATTATCTGCGGCGGCACCAGCGCCTGTATCGAGCCGATTCCGGCGAACATTTACACGCACAAAACGCTTTCGGGCAGCTTCATCGTCAAGAACCCGTATCTTGAAAAGATCTTCGACAGGAAGAGCAAGAACTCGACCAATGTCTGGAACTCGATCCTCGAAAAGGGTGGCAGCGTCCAGCATCTTGATTTCCTGAGTGTCGAGGAGAAAGCCGCGTTCAAGACCAGCTTCGAGATCGACCAGCGCTGGTTGCTCGAGTTCGCAGCCGACCGCGCACCCTATATTGACCAGGCGCAGTCGCTGAACCTGTTCATCCCCGCCGATGTCGATAAGTGGGACCTGATGATGCTGCACTTCCAGGCGTGGGAGAAGGGCATCAAGTCGCTCTATTATCTCCGCTCGAAATCAGTGCAGCGCGCAGGTTTTGCCGGCGGCGTGGAAGCGGACAACACCGCAGACGCCGCCAAGATCGAGCTAACCGCCGGGCTCGGCGAACAGACTGATTACGAGGAATGCCTGAGCTGCCAGTGAGGGGAGGGTGAAACCGTGTAGTTTGCTCGCGGTAGCAGGACGCGCGGGGCGGGAGCGGTATTTTAACCATTTCCCCACACTAGTTGCGCGTGACTATTCAGGCCCGCCGCTCCAATCGACTTGCACTCAAAGTACCAGGCTCGGTGAAGACTGGTCACGGGCAATGCTGGAATATCGAATTGCGCGATCTTTCCTCGCGCGGATGCCGTATCGATGATCCGCGCCGGGGACTTCTGCTTGGCGATCACGTTTGGCTGACGATCGCCGGGATCGAACCGCGCCGTGCAGAAGTTGCCTGGCGCCAGGATGATCAGTTGGGCCTCGAACTGTTTCAGCCGCTCGTCGACGATGTCTTCGATTGTCTTGCCGCTGGAGACTGGAGCGCAGCTCGCAAGGCAGATCGGGCTACGTTCAGCAACCGCGCGACCCGCCGCGTCGTCTAATGCTCCCCAAGCGTCTCTGGGCTCACGCCTGAGCGGTGCATCGGATTTGGCGAACAATTGGTCACGAGCGAGAAAGGACTGCGAACGATGAGAGCGCCGGAATTGTATGTGCTGGCGGGCGTCCTGCTTGCCGCGCTGGTTCCACTCGCAATGTGGGGCTATCGCCAATATCGCCTCTATTCGGAGCAGCTGGCGGGAGAGGCCCGCCTCGCCGAAGCGCAGTCGTCACGCCAGATTGCCGTGCTCGAAGCCGAAGCGCGGCGCGAAAGTGCATTGGCTCCCGCCGAAGCCAAGATCATTCGGGCGGAAGGGGCGGCCAAGGCGAACCGCGTCATCCAGAATTCTCTGGGCGGAGCGGAAGGATACCTGCGCTACCTATAAATTCAGGCGCTGGAGGAAACCAGCGCATCGCTGATCTATGTTCTGACCGAAGCGGGTCTGCCGATGACCGAAGCACGGCGGCTCGATCAGTAACACGTCGCGAACTCTTCTGCGGTTCCGGGTAAAAATCGCTCGACAAGACCCGGCCACCGGCTATCGCGCCCCCGTGCTGGAGCCTATTGCCAGAATATGCATGCGATGACCGGTGAAGCGCAAGGGGCCGAAAAGGTCACGATCGGCGTTGCGATTACCGCGTTTCGCTCGGCTGATATCATCGAAGGCTGCCTTGATGCGTTGCTCGCGAGCAACGGTCCGTCCTTCAGGGTCGCCATCACCGATAATGCCAGCCCGGACGATACGGTCGGCACCATACGCCGCTGGGCCGCAGCGCATGCGGACCGGACGACATTCGCCGAGCGTGAGGCGGGCGATCTTTCGGCACCATCAACCTGGCTCACCCTGGTGCATTCGCCGATTAATGGCGGTTTCGCGCACGGCACCAACCGCGCGCTCGAAGTGCTGCGGGCGGATGCAGCGATTGACCTGTTCTGGGTGCTCAATCCCGACTGTCGCCCCGATCCTCAAGCGGCAAAGCACTACGCGACAGCGGCAACGCGCGGGCCTTTCGCGCTGATGGGGGGGCGCACGATCTTCGAGGCGAAGCGTGATCTTATCCAGACCGATGGCGGGCGCGTCTCGCGCTGGACGGGGGTATGCCATTCGGTCAACTGGGGGAGGCCGGCGGCCGACACTGCGATGCCCGAAGTCACCTCGCTCGATTACATCACCGGCGCGAATTGCGTTGCCTCGCGCGCGTTTCTCGATGCAGCCGGGCTGATGGAGGAGGACTACTTCCTCTACTACGAAGAGGTCGACTGGGCGATGCGCCGCGGCGATCTGCCTTTGCGTATCGTGCCCGAGGCGCTGGTCTACCATATCGGCGGCGCCACGATCGGGTCGGGCGTGGTTGGGCGCCGACCAACGGCTTTCGCCAATTACTTCAACTATCGCAATCGCATCCGTTTCCTGCGCCGCTTTAACCCCGCAGCTTTGCCGATCGCTTACGTGTTCGCGTGCGCCAAGGCGGCCAAGCTGGTCATTCTCGGCGGCTTCGACGAAGCGCGCGGGGCGATTGCGGGGCTTTTCTTCGCGCCGCCACCAAAAGCGGTGCGGGCGAAGCTGACCCCGCAGGCGGGCGCCCTCGCGTTCGGCGAAAAGGTGCTGGTGAGCCCTCCGGACGATCAGACGACCTGAATATTTAACGCATCGCGATCCAACAGCTCCGCAACCTTACAGAATTGCGCGAGAGCACAAGGCGCGCGATATCTTCAGCGTCATGCCAAAGCGCTCATCCCGACGCGTTTCCACGCGGGCAACCGGTTCATCGCGCGCATCTTCGGGCCTGGAATGGCAAGGTGAGATCGATGATCTGTCGCTCGGCGGGTGCCGGATCACCGACCTCCACGGACGGCTGAACATGGGCGAGTTGCTGTCGCTCTTCATAGCGGGCACGGGACCACATCAGGCTACAGTCGCCTGGCGCCATGGAACGCAGGTCGGGGTCAAATTCCTGAAGCCCCTGTCCGCGCGGCTCTTCCGCCTGCTCGAACACGAGGAGTGGGAGCGTGCCCGCGCGGTTGATGAAGAGCCCGACCATCGGCGGCAGGTGCGCCGGATCTGACGGCCGGGCTCACCGTGGCAATTCACGCTGGCCTGACAACCACAGGTGTGACATAACTTTGACAGTCGCGACAAACGGGTTGCGCACTCAGTCTCGAAGGAGCTTCCTCCCATGTCACCATTTCTGTGGATTGCCGTCTTCGGCACCGTCGTTGGCCTCGCTTTTCTGGGCAACGGCCTGCGGCTTGCCAACGGGCCTGAAGGCCATGCCGCCAATGCCGGGCGCCTCCACGTCGCGATGGCGGGCATGTTCGTACCGATCTTGTGGGTGATCGTACTGCTGAGTTTTCTCTGAGACCAACGCAGGAAGCCGCCCCGGCGCGCGTGCGCGGCGGAGCGGCTTGGATCGCTTCTCAGATGGGTTAGCGTCAGGCGCCGGTGATCGGCCTTTTTGCGTCGGCACGGGCGCGTATCGCGGGATCGACCGGTTCGCCGGCCTGCGGATCCTCCTGCGGCATTGCGCCGTCAGCACCTCGAGAACCAAGCTTGGTACCCTGCGATGCGCGCTGCTCGGGCGTGGTGTTCGGCTCCACCGACGCTGCGCCATCCTTCATTTCGGTATCCGCCAGATCGCCCATCACCGTTTCGGGCGCACCTTCTTCGCGGTGATCGGGTTCCTGGGGGCCGGTGCGCGCGGGCTCCATCGGGTTGGAGCTCTTCACGAGCGTGATGTTGCGGCTGTCGCCATCGGGGAATGGGCCACGGATCGGGGGGGTCTTCTCGGCCATTTCGAGTGTCCTTGAAATTGTTTGGGTTCGCCCTTGGACAATGGCTGCCCTGTCGACTGCGTTCCGAAAAACCTCGCACTTGCGCCGCGCGCATTCCTGAGGGTTGCACCGGGCGCATCGGTCAACGGCCCGACTCAATTCCTGCACGTTCTATCCCCGGGCAATCATACCCCCTTGCCTTCGTTTCCGTAGTTCGGTTCCCTATATGAGTCGTCCATCCAGCCCGAGGGGAAACACAAGATGTCGTTGCTCGAAGCCCGCAAGACCTACAAGCCGTTCGAATATCCCTGGGCTTACGATTTCTGGAAGCGCCAGCAGCAGATCCACTGGATGCCCGAGGAAGTGCCCTTGGGTGAGGATTGCCGTGACTGGGCGCAGAAGATCACCGAGCATGAGCGCAACCTGCTCACCCAGATCTTCCGTTTCTTCACGCAGGCCGATGTCGAGGTGCAGGATTGCTACCACGAACATTACGGTCGCGTGTTCAAGCCCACTGAGGTGAAGATGATGCTCACCGCCTTCTCCAACATGGAGACGGTGCACATCGCGGCCTATTCCCACCTGCTCGACACGATCGGCATGCCCGAAAGCGAGTATTCAGCCTTTCTCGATTACGAGGAAATGAAGGACAAGCACGATTACCTGCATCAGTTCGGTGTCGATACCGATGAGGATATCGCCCGCACGCTCGCCATGTTCGGTGGTTTTACCGAAGGGCTGCAACTGTTCGCCAGCTTCGCGATGCTGATGAACTTCCCGCGCTTCAACAAGATGAAGGGCATGGGCCAGATCGTCAGCTGGTCGGTGCGCGACGAATCGCTGCATTGCGAGGGCATCATCAAGCTGTTCCACGCCTTTTGCGAAGAGCGGCAATGCCTCACCAAGGCGGTCAAGGAGGATATCATCGATATCTGCCAGAAGACCGTGCGGCTCGAGGATGCCTTCATCGATCTCGCCTTCGAGATGGGCCCGGTCGAGGGGATGACGCCCAAGGACATCAAGCGCTACATCCGCTACATCGCCGATTGGCGCCTCAAGCAGCTGGGCCTGCAGGAAATCTACATGATCGAGGATCACCCGCTGCCCTGGCTCGCCCCGCTCCTCAACGGCGTCGAACACGCCAACTTCTTCGAAACCCGCGCGACGGAATATTCGAAGGGCGCAACGCGCGGCAACTGGAACGACGTGTGGTCAAGCTTCGACAAGCGCCAGAAGGCGAAAGCGGTCAACGAGGACTGCGAAGCGGACGGCGGGCCGGATATGTTCGGGGTTGAGGCGGCGGAGTGAGGGGGTGTGGCGACTACCGATCTCATCCTTCTCGAAAAGGCTTTCGCGCAAACAAAGGTCGAGCAGGCACCTGACCTATCGGACGATGACTTCTTCGAGATATTCGTCGCACAAAACCTGCTCAAGCAGGAAGCTTTGTCCTTTGGGGAGCTTCAATCTGGGCTCTTGGGTGCAGGCGGCGATGGTGGGATTGATGCCGCCTACATCTTCATTGACGGAATTCTCTTGAGAGAAGACACCGAATCGAGCGACTTTAAGAAGAAGCCCAAATTCAGAGTCTTTGTTATTCAGGCAAAGAATCAGAAAAAATTCAATGAGACGCCGATCGATAAATTCATTTCGTCAGCGGAAAACTTGCTCGATCTCTCGAAAGAGTTGGATGAATTTTCATCTCTCTACAATGGGCAGGTTATTTCGACGTTCAGGAAATTTCGTGAAACCTTCTTGCAATTGGCAAGCAAGCACCCTGAAATAGAATTTAAATACTTTTACGCAAGTAAGGGTGATGTCGGTTCCATCCATGACAACACGAAGACCCGCGTGAAGGAGCTCGAAACTACGATCAAACGACATTTTTCCGAAGCGCCTTTTGATTTCGAATTCATAGGTGCTGCGGAGTTACTAGCATATGCACGCAAGAGGCCCCCGGCGGCACTTGCGCTCCCCTTCTCGGAGATCTTGAGCGCAACCGAAGGTGGGTATGTCGCGCTCGCTCGCCTACGAGATTACAATCGGTTTCTCCGCGATGAAAATGGGGAGCGGTATGGGCATATCTTCGACGAGAATGTTCGTGCTTATCAGGGGAATGTGGAAGTAAATAAGGCCATTCGTAACACGTTGCGGAATCCGCAGGGCGAAGATTTTTGGCAGTTGAACAATGGCATTACAATCCTTTCGGAGAAGGCCTCAACCGCAGGGAAGAACCTTCAGATTACGGACCCTCAAGTCATAAATGGGCTGCAAACTTCTACAGAGGTTTTGGCGTATTTTGATGACGGCGATCACATCGGAGACAATCGCCAAATTCTCGTAAAAGTCGTTGAATCTGGAAGTTCAGGCACGAGAGATCGGGTTATTGAAGCTACAAATAAGCAAACAGGAGTTCAATCTGCGCAATTAAGAGCCACTGATCCCATTCAAAGAAACATTGAGGACATGCTGCAATCGTATAATTTTTATTACGACAGACGTAAAAATTATTATAAGAATGAGGGCCGCCCTCGGGACTCTATTATTGGTATAGCAGAGTTGGCCCAATCAATTATGTCGGTTTTGTTGCAGCGTCCAAATGATGCGCGTGCGCGACCATCAAATATCATTCGAGATGACAGCGACTATTCTAGTCTTTTTTCTGACAGCTACGATTTAAAATTCTTCGTTGTCTGTGCCGCTTTGAAGAAAAAAGTGGATTCATGGATGAAGTTGAATAGTGGATTGGAGGCTGCTGACCGAAATAACGTTGTATTTCATACATTGATGCGACTCGCGATGCGGGTGACGGGCGAGTTGAGCCCTAATTCCACAAAAATTTCTGAGATTGACTATTCAAACCTAACTAACGCCGACATTAAGGCGGCGTTCGGCGACGTTCTGCCAATTTATCAGTCTTTGGGAGGTGATGCACCGACTGCCAAAGGGCGACTATTTAAGGACCGGATTAAGGCGCTTCCGTTATAGGGATAGACCGACCCAAAGAATTAAGGGTTACCACTCGGTTCCGTCAGAATAGCGTGCCTTGGCACGGAGAGTTTGTGGCTTGGGGTTTAGTCCTGTTGCAACCCTTCTTCAATCCGTTGTGCCGTATCCTTTCGCCTATGGAATCGTTCGCCGTCTTTTCCACTCCGGCCAACATCGCCGCCGCGCTGGGGATCATAAACTTTGCAGCCTTCGCGGCCTTCGGGATCGACAAGGCCCGCGCTGAGCGGCGGCAGCGGCGGATTTCCGAGGCGACCTTGTTGCAGCTTGCGTTCTTCGGCGGCACGCCCGGAGCCTATGCGGCGCGCACACTGTTCCGGTACAAGACGCGCAAACAGCCCTTCTGCAATCAGCTGCGCACGATCGCGCTGATCCAGCTAGGCGCTCTGATTGTGCTCGCAATTCTGTTCATCTGAAGTCTGCCGCACCATAGCTCCGTGCGGCCCCGGCCCTCTCGCTTGCCCCGCTCCCCTCTCACGGAACCCGGCGGCGCGGGGGCGCGTTGATTGGGGGCAACGCACTCCAGTGAAGGACCACGCCATGTTCCAGCCCCACCCCCGCCCCTCCGGCAGCCCCGCCGCTCGCGCCCGCGCAACTGTCGGCCTTGCCACAGCGCTCACGCTCACCGCTGTCTGCACTGTCGCCTGCACCGGCCCGACCGAGCCCGATGAAAACGCCACCCAGGGCATCCCGACCGAGACCAACTATCCCGAAGGTGTGCCCGAAACCGCCGCCGATGCCACCGCTCCCGGCGTCGGGATCGACAATGAGGGCAGCGTGATGGACACGGGGCCTGAGCCGCAGGCCGGCGCGGACACCTACGAGGATGAACTGGGCTCTGGCGCGGAGCCGGTCAATCCGATCCCCGGCCATGGCGGCGAAGACCCGCCCCAGAGCCCCGGCTCCTGAGCGCGCGATCGCGCTTTCCTACCGGTCCTGAGCCGATCTATCCTCCCGGCATGATCGGCCTAACCACTCCAACTTTCGATTGCCCGTCGGCAAACGCTGTTTGCGCAGGCCGCGAGAATGGCGGCGCATGTGGGAGAGGTTTTTTGCCCCTGGACAGTGTAACAGGCGGTTCAAGCGCCCTGTGCGTGCGGCGAACCGAGGGCAAGGCCGAGGGCAGAAGCGCCGACCAGCCCCGCGCGATCTGCCAGGATGCGGGCGCTTTCCTCATGCAGCGAAAGCGGCTAGTCGCAGCTCCCAGATGACCTCCAACGACACTCCCCAGCCGCAGGCGACGGCCGCGATGCTCGCCAAGGCGCAGACGCTGATCGAGGCGCTGCCCTACTTCCAGCGCTATGCCGGGCGCACCTTCGTGGTGAAGTATGGCGGCCACGCGATGGGCGAGCCGCAGGCCGCGCGCGACTTCGCCGAGGACATCGTGCTGCTGAAGGCGGTCGGCATCAACCCGGTGGTGGTGCATGGCGGAGGGCCGCAGATCGGCGAGATGCTCGCCCGGCTCGGCGTCGAGAGCACGTTCGTCGATGGCTTGCGCGTGACCGATGCCGCCACCGCCGAGATCGCCGAGATGGTGCTCTCGGGCGCGATCAACAAGCAGATCGTCGGCTGGATCGCGGCCGCCGGGGGCACAGCGATCGGGGTTTCGGGCAAGGACGCATCGCTGGTGACCGCGCGCAAGATCACCCGCACCGCGCGCGATCCCGGCAGCCTGATCGAGCGCGTGGTCGATCTCGGCTTCGTCGGCGAGCCCGCGCGGGTCGATACCGCGATCATCGATACCGCGGTTGCCGCCGGCATGATCCCGGTAATCGCCCCGATCGCGGTGGGCGAGGACGGCGCGACCTACAACATCAACGCCGACACCATGGCGGGCGCGATCGCGGCGGCGTTGGGAGCGGCGCGGCTGTTCTTGCTGACCGATGTCGCGGGGGTGCTCAACAATGAGGGCGAGCTGCTGAGCGACCTCACCCCGGCCGACATCGAAGCGCTCAGGGAAGAGGGCACGATCACCGGCGGCATGGTGCCCAAGCTCGAGACCTGCATCAGCGCGGTCGAGGCAGGGTGCGAGGCGGCGGTGATCCTCGACGGGCGGGTCCCGCACGCGATGCTGCTGGAGTTCTTCACCGCGCGCGGGGCGGGAACGCTGGTGCGCAAAGGCGGCGATCGCGCGGCAGCGCATGAGGGAGGAGAGGGCTAGCCTCAGGCGTATTAGTAAGGTAATACGCCGCACCGGTCGCGGATCGGCAGCGCAGCCGGGTTGACCCCGGGACCGTAGATGAAGCACGCAATACGATCCGTCCGTGGGGCCAAGCGCGGCAGAGCCCGCCCGGACACCAAAGGAAAGCCAGCACGCCATGCAAGGACTATACGTACTCTACCAGATCATCGCCCTGCTCACGCAGGTGCTGGTGATGCTCATCATCATCCAGTTCGTGATCGGCCTCCTGTTTGCCTTCAACGTCATCAACCCATCGAACGAGTTTCTCCGCCAGATCTACACCTCGATCAACAACCTGCTCGATCCGGTGCTGCGCCCGATCCGCAACATCATGCCCTCGACCGGGGCGATCGATTTTTCCCCCCTGGTGCTGATCCTGGGCCTGCAGATCATGCTGATCGTGCTCGAAGGGGTGATGCGCAGCGCCGTATGACGATGGCCGAGGATCAGACCCAGCGCGCCGCCCGGATCGACGGCAAGGCCTTTGCGGCGCGCTTGCGCGAGCGGGTGGGCACGGCCGCGCTCGCATTCGCCGAGCGGGCGGGCCGCAAGCCCGGCCTCGCGGTGGTGCTCGTCGGCAGCGATCCCGCGAGCGAGGTCTATGTTGGCGCCAAGGGCAAGGCGACGCTCGCGGCAAATATGGAAAGCTTCGAGCACCGCCTGCCGGCCGACACCGAGGCGCGCGTGTTGCTCGAGCTGATCGAGCGGCTCAACCGCGACGAGGCGGTGGACGGGATCCTCGTCCAGCTCCCGCTCCCGCCGCAGCTTGACGAGCAGGCGATCATCGCCGCGATCAGCCCGGACAAGGATGTGGACGGGTTCCACGTCATCAACGCAGGCCGCCTCAGCGTCGGCCAGCGCGGCTTCGTGCCGTGCACGCCCTTGGGCTGCATGATGCTGCTGACCGATTGGCTGGGCGACCTGTCGGGATTGGAGGCGGTGGTGATCGGTCGCTCCAACATCGTCGGCAAGCCGATGGCGCAGCTTCTGATCGATGCCAACGCGACCGTCACCATCGCCCACAGCCGCACGAGGGACCTCAAGAGCGTGGTCAAACGCGCGGACATCGTGGTCGCCGCGGTCGGGCGGCCCGAGATGATCGGCGCGGACTGGCTCAAGCCCGGCGCTACCGTGATCGATGTCGGGATAAACCGCCTGCCGCCCGAGCCGGGCGCGCAGAAGGGGCGCCTTGTCGGCGATGTCGCTTATGACGCGGCGAGCAAGGTCGCCGGCGCGATCACGCCGGTGCCGGGCGGGGTCGGCCCGATGACGATCGCGGTGCTCTTGCGCAACACGCTGGTCGCGGCGCACGCCCATGCGGGGCTGGAGCCGCCCGAGGGGCTGTGATGCGGCTTGTCTCACATCGCGGCGCTGCGCTCCTGTGTCTCACCGCGCTCGCGCTTGCGGGCTGTGCCGGCACACAGCAGCGGCGCGGGCCGCCGGCGCGGGTGATCGATCGCGTGCTCGCGACCGCACCGGGCGAAGCGCAGCCG
Organism: Erythrobacter sp.; assembly: GCA_036350735.1. Lineage (GTDB taxonomy): Bacteria > Pseudomonadota > Alphaproteobacteria > Sphingomonadales > Sphingomonadaceae > Erythrobacter. The sequence continues at coordinate 20,256 of JAZBNR010000005.1, read as the reverse complement.
AGCACCATCGTCGCGCGCGAGGTTGCCTATGCCCGCGATGCGCGCGAGATGGGCCAGATCGCCGCGGCGGAGGAATACGCCGCGCCCGGCGCGCTCAAGCGGATGCCGGGCGGGATGCTCCCGCTCGGCGAGGTCGTCGCCGCGCTTGGGCCCAGCGCGCTCGAAACCCAGTGGAAGACCCGCAGCGTCGTCATGAGCTGCGATGGCGCGCTCGCGATCGCCCAGGGCCGCTTTGCTGACCGCGCGGGGCTGGTGGGCAACTACATCACCGTGTGGGAGCGGCAGGAGGGCGGCGAGTACAAGTGGGTCTGGGAAGCAACCGGCTATGACGATCCGCAGCCGCCCGCGCGTCGCCAGTTCGAGGACGGCGACATCGTGGTGACCGCGATCGATTCGATCAGGGGCTTCGTCGCCACCTGCCCCCCTCGCGGCGTGGTGCCGCCGCCCCCGCCGCCCGTCTCGATCAACGCGGATGGCGATGCCCGCCTCTCGCGCGACGGCACGCTGCGCTGGCGCTGGGAGGAGCGCGAAGGGGGAGCAACCTTCGTGGCGGCGGAGTACTTCTACGAGGGCGGCTGGGAAACCGGCATCGAGGAAAGCCTTGCATCCTTGCCCGAGTGATGATGAGGGGCCGCTCACAGTGCCTTTCCCATCGGCGATCATGGATACCGGATGCTTCCTGAACTCTTCGTCTCGGCCTTCATCACGCTCTTTGTCGTGATCGATCCTCCGGGGTGCGCGCCGATCTATGCCGGGCTCACCAAGGAGGCGACCAGCGCGCAGGCGCGCACCATGGCGCTGCGGGCGGTGGCCATCGCAGGCGTGATCCTGCTGATCTTCGCCTTCTTCGGCGAGGCGTTGCTGGGCGCGCTCCATATCGACCTTGACAGCTTCCGGATCGCAGGGGGACTAATGCTGTTCTTCATCGCCTTCGACATGGTGTTCGAGAAGCGCACCCAGCGCCGCGAGGAACGTGCCGAGAAGCTCGCCGCCTCGCCCCCGGTCGAGGATGTGTCGGTGTTCCCGATGGCGATGCCGATGCTGGCGGGGCCGGGCGCGATCGCGGCGGTGATGCTGCTGATGAACGAGGCGCAAGGCGTGCCCGAGCAGGTGCAGGTGTTCGCCGCGCTCGGGCTGGTGCTGGCAATCACCGGGGCGGCGCTGATCGCGGCAGGTCCGCTGATCCGGCTCCTGGGCGACAAGGTCGAGGCGGTGATCACGCGCCTCCTGGGCGTGCTGCTCGCGGCGCTCGCGGCGCAATATGTGATCGACGGATTGAAGGGCAGCTTCGCGCTGCTCGGCGGCGGCGGGCAGGGGTGAGCGACCGATGGCTCAGGGCACGCACGACTTTCAACCCGACGCGCGCAACGCTGGCGTCTTCATCAACGTCAACGGCGTGATGACCCCGCGCGCCGAGGCGGTGGTCTCGGTGTTCGACAGCGGGTTCATGCTGGGCGATGGGGTGTGGGAAGGCCTCAGGCTCCACCGCGGGCGGATTGCCTTCCTGGGCGCGCATCTCGATCGGCTTTATGAAGGCGCCAAGGCGATCGCGATGGATGTGGGCCTCACCCGCGCGGAGCTGACCGCGCGGCTCGACGACACGATCGACGCCAACGCCATGCGCGAAGAGGAGGGGGTGCACATCCGCCTGATGGTGACGCGCGGCATCCGCTCGACGCCCTATCAGGATCCGCGCGTGGTGATCAGCCCCGCCACCATCGTCATCATCCCCGAATACAAGGCACCCCTGCCTTCGACCATCGAGACCGGCATCCGCCTCTTCACCGTCCACGTGCGGCGGGGCGATCCGGCGGTGCAGGACCAGAAGCTCAACTCGCATTCCAAGCTGAACTGCATCACCGCCTGCATCCAGGCGACGCATGCGGGCGCGGACGAGGCTTTGATGCTCGATCCACACGGCTTTGTCGCGACCTGCAACTCAACCCATTTCTTCATCGTGAGGAAAGGCGAGGTGTGGACCTCGAACGGTGACTATTGCCTCGGCGGGATCACCCGGGCGAACGTCATCCGGGTATGCCGCGAGGCAGGCATCCCGGTGTTCGAGCGGAACTTCTCGCTGACAGATGTCTATGGCGCAGACGAGGCCTTCGTCACTGGCACCTTCGCGGGCGTCGTGCCCGTGCCCGAGGTTGACGGGCGGGTGCTGACGAGCGCGCGCGGGCCGATGGTCGAGCGGCTGCAAGGTTTGTATCGCGAGCTGATGGACAGGGACGTGGCAGGATGAGCGCCATTCGCATCGCCCCTGAGGGCGCCAGCCCGATCCGAATCGCCATGTGGTCGGGCCCGCGCAACATCTCGACCGCGATGATGCGCAGCTTCGGCGCGCGGGCCGATTGCGCGGTGTCAGACGAGCCGTTCTACGGCGCCTTCCTCAAGGCGACCGGCGAGCAGCACCCGATGGCGGCCGAGACGATCGCGGCGATGGACTGCGGGTGGGAGAGCATCGTCAGGACGCAATCCGGCCCCGTCCCCGGCGGCAGGGCGATCTGGTATCAAAAGCACATGCCACATCACATGGTGGGGCCGGTGGGGATCGAGGCCTTTCCTGACCACCGCCACGCCTTCCTCATCCGTGCGCCCGAACGCGTGGTTGCGAGCTACCGCGCCAAGAACGAACTGCGCGAGGCTCAGATGCTCGGCTTCGGGCACTTGCGCGCCTATTTCGAGAGCGAGGCCGAGCGCACTGGCAAGGCGCCGCCGGTGGTCGATTCGGACGACATCCTGTGCGATCCGGCGGGCGTGCTCGCGAAGCTGTGCGCGATGCTGGGGATCGCGTGGGACGAGGCGATGCTGCGCTGGGAGCGAGGGCTACACCCGGCGGATGGCGTGTGGGGCGCGCACTGGTACGACAAGGTCAACGCCTCGACCGGCTTCGGCCCCGCGCCGGGGCCCCTGCCCGAACTCGACGGCGAATATCGCACCCTCGCCGAAGCCTGCCGCGCGGACTACGAAGCCCTAAAGCGCCACGCGCTCACCGCCTGACAGAGATAAGAGCGTTGCAACGGCCCCGGAGGGGCCGCAAGGCCGCCCGGCCGCCCGCAGGTGCCCCGGAGCGTAAGCGGAGGGAACAGCACCGAGGAGGCAGGCCCGGATGGGCCTGCGAAACCAATCACTGCAACGTCATTATCTCTTCGCCGCCATCGCTGCGGCCGAAGAACTGCATCAGCTGGACGAGCAGCTCGCACCTTGCCGAGAGCGTCTTTGCCTCGAGCAGCGCCTGCTTCGAGGCCGGATCGAACGGGGCGATCTGCGAGACGCCATTGATGAGCGAATAATCGTCGAGCCGCTCGACCGAATCCCAGTCCACGCGGTAGCCCTGCGCATCGGCGAAGGCGCGCGCCTCGGCCTCGAAGCCGCCCCGCTGGGCGTGGCTCAGCGTTTCATCGGTGTCCTCCTCGAACAGCTCGGCCTCGATCTGTCGGAAGGCGGTTGCCACGTCCAATTCGCGGATCAGGCGGAAGCGCGCCTCGCCCTCGAGGATCAGGTTGTAGCGCCCATCCTCCATCGCCTCGATCTCGCCGATCCGGCCGACGCAGCCGACCGTGTAGAGCGGCGCGCCCTCGATCGGGCGCTGGGGCTGGATCATCGCGATCCGCCGGTCGCGCACCAGCGCATCGCCCACCAGCGCGCGGTAGCGCGGCTCGAAGATATGCAGCGGCAATTGCAGCCCCGGAAACAGGACCGCGCCGGGCAGGGGGAAGATCGAGAGGCGGGTGGGCATGGTTCAGGTGTCCTTGTGACAGGTCCTGGCGCAGATGAGCAAGCAGCTCAGCCGAACAGGACCTTGGAGAGCCGTCGCCGCGTCGCCACAACCCATGGATTTTCCAGGCCGGTCGCCTCGAAGATCTGGAGCAGCTTGGCGCGCGCGGCGCCCTCGTTCCATTCGCGGTCGGCCGCGATCATGGCGAGGAGCGTATCGGCGGCGGCATCGCGCTCGCCCGCAGCGAAGGCGGCCTCGGCATAGGCGAACTGGGCGTCCATGTCATCCGGCGAGGCCTCGGCGGCGGCGCGCAGCGCGGCGAGCTCGCCCTCATCGACTCTCGTGCCTGCCAGCTCAAGCGCGCTCCTGGCCGAGGCCATGGCTGGATCATTGGCAAGGCGCGCCGTCTCGGGCGAGCTTTCGAGGCTCTCGAGCATCGCGCGCGCTTCCTCGACCATGCCGAGCTTGATCTGTGCGCGGATCATCCCGGCCAATGCGGGCACATTTTCGGGATCGAACTCGAGCACTTGTGCGAAGATGCCGCCGGCGCGCTGTGCATCGCCCCCGCCGAGCGCGTCCTCGCCCATCGCGACGAACTGCGCGAGCTCTTCGGCCGAAGGGCCGGCGGACGCATCCGCTGCGCCGCCCTCAACCGGCAATTGCTGGAGCAGCTGGTCGAGCGCCCCTCGCAGCTGGCTTTCGCTACGCGCCGAAGTCAGATCGGCGACCGGCTGCCCCTGAAACATCGCGTAGACAGTCGGGATCGAACGAACCTGGAACTGTCCCGCGATGAACTGTTCCTCATCGACATTGATCTTGGCGAGCACCACACCCTTGTCGGCATAATCGGCGCAGACCTTTTCGAGCACAGGCGCAAGCGCCTTGCACGGTCCGCACCATTCGGCCCAGAAATCGAGGACAACGAGCTTTGTCTGCGATGGCTCGACCACGTTCTTGCGAAAGCGGTCGACCGCCTTTTGTTCGTCGATGTTGAGACCCATGCTGGCCAAGGGGATGCTCCTGTGTGTGACTGTCTTGCTGCCCGGCGCACGATCCCGCACGCGCCAGCCTGAGCCCCCATGTGGGGTATGTCGCGCGATTGTGAACAGCCCCCCGGCGGTGAATTGCGGTGACCGCTGGATCAAGCGAAATTTTTCGCGCGAATTTGTCTTGCAGGGCGAATGAGCCGCTGCTAACTGCGCCGCCTCCCCGGCAGAGATGTGCGCTGATGCGCTGCTCTTGCGAGGCGTCAGTGAGCGGGCGTAGCTCAGGGGTAGAGCACAACCTTGCCAAGGTTGGGGTCGAGAGTTCGAATCTCTTCGCCCGCTCCATTTCTCTTTTCAGCATGGGATCGCTGGTGTCGTTCGGTGCGCGCGCCGGTCCCCGATGCCGCATCGAGCGGACGGAAAACCGGCCGAGATGGATCTTTCTTCGATAGCGTTGCGCTTGGGGGTTGCACCTGCGGCGATGGACGCTAGAGCGCATGATACGTTATCACATAACCATTCCTGCCGCAGAGACAATCATGACCATCTTCTCTTCGCGACTCGCGCTCGCTGCCGCCTTTGCCGCCTTCGCTTCCACCCCTGCGCTGGCCGAGGCCGCCCCCGATGCTGCTCCCGGTGCCGCCCCCGAGGCGGCCGAAGCCGATCAGCCGATGACGCAGGTCGAGGCGGCCAGGCGTGAGGCGGCCCGGCGCGATGCGGCGCGCGAGGGGTCGGCAAGCCCCACCATCCTCGTCACCGCGCAGGGCCTGCGCGAGCTCGACATCATCCCCGCGCAAAGCGTCATCACCCTCGAGGAGATCCAGCGCGATCTCGCCGGCCAGATCGGCGATCTCCTGATCAAGCTGCCCGGCGTTTCGGCCTCGAGCTTTGCTCCCGGTGCCTCGCGCCCGATCCTGCGCGGCCTCGATGCCGAGCGCGTGCGCGTGCTCACCAACGGGCTTGGCACCGCCGATGTCGGCAACACCTCGGCCGATCACGCGACCACGATCGATCCGCTGGTGACCGAGCGGATCGAGGTGCTGCGCGGGCCGGCGGCGCTGCTCTACGGGAGCCAGGCGCTGGGAGGCGTCGTCAACGCGATCGACCGGCGCCTGCCGACGCAGGTTCCGGAGAACGGCTACCGCATCGATGCGCTCGCGGCGGCCGACACCGCGACCGGCCTCCTGAGCGGCGGCATCTCGTTCGACATCGCGGCGGGCGAGAGCGTGGTGTTCCACCTCGACGGCTCGTACCGCAACACCGACAATGTCGAGATCCCCGGCTTCCAGATTAGCCCGCTCTTGCGCGCGGACCTGCTTGCCGATGCCGCCGAAGAGGAGGCCGAGGGCGAGCTCGAGGAGGCCGAGGAACTGCGCGAGGCGGCCGACCAGCGCGGCTTCATCCCCAACAGCGGGACCGAGACCTATTCGCTCAATGGCGGCGTCGGCTTCATCTTCGGCGAGAGCACGTTCGGCGCCTCGGTCGGGTATTACGACACCTTCTACGGTCTCGTCGGCAATCCCGAGGGCGGGCACCATCACCACGGCGAGGAAGAGGGCGAGGAAGAGGGCGAAGCGGAGGAGGAAGGCGAGGAGACCGTCTCGATCGGCCTCGAACAGCTGCGCATCGACTTTCAGGGCGACATCGCGCTGGGTGAAGGCTTTTTCGAGCGGCTCAAGCTGCGTGCGGGCTATTCGGATTATACCCATACCGAGTTCGAGGGCAGCGAGGTCGGCACCGTGTTCGACAGCGAGAGCTTCGAGGCGCGCGCCGAGCTTGTCCAAGCGGGCGGCGGGGTGATCGGTGCACAATACCTCACCCGCGATTTCTCGGCCGAAGGCGAGGAAGCCTTCGTGCCGCCCAATGAGACACGCCAGTTCGCCGTCTTCACCGCGCAGGAGATCGACTTCGGCGGGCTCCAGCTCGAGGGCGCGGGCCGCTACGAGATGGTTGATGTCGAGAGCGAGCCGCTCGGAATCGAGCGCGACTTCGATCTGTTCTCGGGCGCGCTCTCGCTCGTCGCGCAGGCGGGCGAGGGGACGGACACCGCCCGCTTCGGCATCACCGCCTCGCGCACCGAACGTGCGCCTGCGGGCGAAGAGCTGTTCGCCGACGGCCCGCACATTGCAACGCAGGCCTTCGAGATCGGCGATCCCGATCTTGGCGTTGAGAGCGCCTGGGGGCTCGAGGCCTTCGCGCGCGGCACGCTCGGCCCGGTCACCTTCAGCGCCTCGATCTACCATCAGTGGTTCGACAACTTCATCTACCTCCAAGGCACCGGCGAGGAGGAGGACGATCTGCCGGTCTTCCTGTTCCTCCAGCGCGATGCCGATTTCTTCGGGCTCGAGGGGCAAGTGAGCTTCCCGCTGGTCGATACCGACAGCTTCGCGCTGGTCGGCGATCTGCGCGGCTCCTATGTCGAGGCCGAATTCGACGATGGCAGCGCTGTCCCGCGTATCCCCCCGCTTGAACTTTACGCCGCGCTCGAGGCGCAGACCGCGAGCATCGACGTGCGCGCAGAGGTGCAGTTCTTCGCCGAGCAGGACCGGGTCAGCGAGTTCGAGCTGCCGACCGAGGAGTTCGCGCTGGTCAACACATACGTCACCTGGCGCCCGCTGCCGGCCAACCCCAACGTTGCACTGCAGCTGGGTGCGGAGAACCTCTTCAACGTCACCGGGCGGCGCCATGCGAGCTTCACCAAGGACTTCGTCCCCCTGCCCGGGCGCAACCTGCGGATCAGCCTGCGCGCCGGGTTCTGAAACCCCACGGCGCGCCCGCCGAGGCGCGGGTCATGCAGCGAGGTAGTCCCCGGCCCTCAATGCGATCAGCGCCTCGGCGGCGAGGCTGAAGCCGAACAGCGTGATCACGGTGCACACCGCCTTGAAGCTGGTGAGCCGCTTGCCCTCGCCCGGATCGAGCGGGAGCACGTGGCGCAGCACCAGCACCACGTCGCGCGCATGGCACACGAGCCAGGCGGCGCTCAGCAGCGAGGTGCAGGTGAGGGCGAGGGTGATGATCTGAAGCGTGGCAAGCGACATGGGGTCTCCACCCGTCCGGACGGTCAATCCCATGTCGCCAACCCGCCGCGCGCTTCCTTCGTTCCCGCCCCCCCCCGCGCTTTTCCCTAATCTCGCTCAGTTCTCGGCCGAGAAGGTGAGCTCTGCATGCTCCTCTAGCCGCTCGACCAGCGCCTCGCCGAGGAAGGCGCCCGGCGTCCCCACACCGCCATCGGCCTTGCACGCCAGCAGCGCGATCCCCGTCTCGGCCAGCAACCGGCTGGTCGAGCCGTAGCCGGGATCGTAGCGGCCCTTGACTGCATAGCGCAGCGGCTCGCTCCCCTCCGGCCCCTCGGCGATGAACAGGATATCGTAGAAGCCCTGCTCGCGCTGCTCCCTGGTCGGCCCTTCGCCCGGCTTGGGGGGCTTTGAGCCGAACGGGTTCTTCATCATCTCCACCGCCGCCGAGGCCGCGGCCTTGCCCGCCTCGCCCGCGCTCGTCAGCATCATCTCGTCATAGCGGAAGTCCTCGCCATAGGGATGGCCGAGCAGGTAGTTGGTGCGGTGGACGTTCTTCGTGTTGATCGGCGCCATCACGAAAGGGGCGGCCCATTTGCCCAGATCGGCCTCGTATTGCGGGATCATGCCGGTGGGCTGGCTTGCCCCGGTGAAGGCGGGTGTCAGGGCAAAGGGATTGGCCAGCACCTTGAACAGCGAGGGGTTCCTGGCGGCTGCCTTCATCGTCGCCGTCAGGCTCGCCGCGGTCCCGCCGGAGAACGTGCCCTGCATCGCGCGCACGCGGCCCCGGATGCGCGCCGAGGGCTTGCCGAAGCGCCGCATCGCCTCCTTCTGCGCCATCAGCACGCCAAGATCGAAGGGGATCGAATCGAACCCGCTCGAGAAGCAGATGCGCGCCCCGCTCGTTTGCGCTGCCTTGTGATGCTGGGCGATCTTCTCGGCCATCCAGGCGGGCTCCCCGCACAGATCGGCATAGTCCGTGCCGGTCGCAACACAGGCGGCGAGCAGGTTGTCGCCATAGAGCTGGTATGGCCCGACCGTGGTCAGCACAACGCGCGTGCGTGCGCACATCGCCTCGAGCGCGGCGGGATCGTCGGCATCGGCGAGCACCAGCGGCGTATCCACAGGAGCGCCGATCTCCTCGCGCACCGCTTCGAGCTTCTCCAGGCTGCGGCCCGCCATCGCCCATCTGGGCGCATCCTGCCTATCGCGATAGTGCTGACCGAGATACTCGGCCACCAGCCTTCCGGTGTAGCCGGTTGCCCCATAGACGATGATGTCGAACTCGCTTTGTGCCACCCGTTATCTCCTCGTTTTGCGGCCCCGCTTCCGGCTCGCCTCATCGCTCGCACGGAACGCTTGAACCGCCTGTTACACTGTCCAGACGCAAAAAGCGCCCCCTCGTGCAAGCCGCTTGTGTCTTGGCCAAAAGGAATGGAGCGCGAACGGTGCCCGAAGGCGCGCGAAGGGGGCAGCAGACGAACCGGGCGACGAACCATGCGGCAACCATGCCAGATCCGCGCCTGGTAGGAAAACCGGCCGCAAATCGCCGGCCCGCCCCACGCGCCCGGGCACTCGCCGCGTGCTACACGAAATTGTCACCTGCGGCTTGACGCAAAGCCCTGTATGGTTGACCATACATTCACTCGGTCTTTCGGAGTCGCGCCGCCGGACAGCAGCGTGGCCCCGCGAGTGAAAAGGGAAGCCGGTGAGGAGGGGCCATTCAGCCCGCTCCAAGTCCGATACTGCCGCCGCAATCGAGGCGGGAATGACGTGGCGACTGCCGCCTGAGGCTTCAATCGGCTCAGTATCGTGCCGAACCTTCCTCGCGTGTCGCCCTTCGGGCCCCCTTGATCGGCAGCGCGCCATTTGCGCTGCCAGGCGGGATCAATCCGGGGAGGGATTGCCGATGAAGCATGGCCGACAGCAAAACGATCCGGCCCGTGCATCACATCGCCGGCGCTCACTCTCCGATCAGGGAGAGGGATGACGCGGATGGATGTGCAAACCGGATTCGAGCACGGGGGAAACGAGGGCAGCGACCGCACCAGCGATGGCGCCCATGAGGGCCTGATCGGCTGCCTTACCTATCAAAGCCGCGCCTCTTCGCCGCCTTCGGAAGCCGATCTCGATGCACTTGTGATCGAGGCACGCGCGCGCAATCACGCCGCCGGTGTGACCGGCATGCTGCTTTATGAGGACGGGCGCTTCCTTCAGACGCTCGAGGGTCCGCCCGAGGGCCTCGCGATGATCTGGGCCTCGATCCGGCGCGACGAGCGCCACAGCGATGTCGAGGTGCTGACCGAGCATCTGGTCGCGGGGCGGCTGTTTTCGGACTGGGATTTGCTGCTCTACCGCAAGCGCGATCACGCCCCGCGCGGGTTGTGGGAGCGGCTTCAGCAGCGCCGTCAGCCATTCGCCCGCCACGTGCCCGAGATCGTCAAATGGTCGCTTGATGCCAATGAGCGCGCGCTTAACGAGCTGCTGGCGAGGCTGGTGGAAAAGGGGATCAGCGGCGAGGAGATCGTCGCCAACCTGATCGAGCCGGCGGCGCGCGCGATGGGCGATGCGTGGCTCGCCGACGAGTGCAGCGAATTCGATCTCACTTTCGGGCTTGGCATGCTGCAGATGGCGGCGCACGCTTTGCGCTACAGCCGCGATCCGGGTTCGCTGCGCACCAGCGCCTACACCATCCTGCTCGCCTGCGCGCCGGGCGAGGCGCACCACCTTTCGCCAACGCTGCTGGCGGACCAGTTCACCGATGCCGGCTGGGCGGTCGAGATGATCTTCCCGCGCAATGACGAGGAGCTTGCGCGGCAGGTCTGCGATCAACGGCCCGACGCGGTCGATATCGCCACCTCCGATGCGCTCTCGCGGATCGATCGGGTCTCGCAGCTTCGCGAATCGGTCAAGCAGACGCGGCTCTCGCTGCCCGATACGCCGCTGGTGGTCTCGGTTGGCGGGCGGCTGTTCACCGAGGCGGTGGCGACCGCCGAGCATGTCGGCGCGGACCATGCGCGCCGCTCGATCGCAGGCACGCAATTGCGGATCGCCGAACTGGTGAATCACGCGAAGTCGCAGCCCCCGCGCGCGTGATGCGGGCGCTCAGAGGCGCGGCAAGGTAACGCCGCGCTGGCCCATATATTTGCCTGCACGGTCGGCATAGGTCACTTCCGGGCGCTCATTGCCCTTGAGGAAGAGGAACTGGCACGCGCCTTCATTGGCGTAGATCTTCGCCGGCAGCGGCGTGGTGTTCGAGAATTCCAGCGTGACATGCCCCTCCCAGCCCGGCTCGAGCGGGGTCACGTTTACGATGATCCCGCAGCGCGCATAGGTCGATTTGCCAAGGCAGATCACCAGCACATCTTCCGGGATGCGGAAATATTCGACCGTGCGCGCGAGCGCGAAGGAATTGGGCGGGATCACGCAGACATCGGTGTCGCGATCGACGAAGGAGTTCGAGGCGAAGTCCTTGGGATCGACCACGGCGGAATCGACATTGGTGAAGATCTTGAACTCGCTTGCCACCCGCGCGTCGTAGCCGAACGAGGAGAGCCCGTAGGATATGACGCCATCCCTGCGTTGCGCCTCGACGAAGGGCTCGATCATGCCGCGGTTGAGCGCCGCGTCGCGAATCCAGCGGTCGGAGAGAATGGTCATAGGGGAGTGATTGAGGATTGTCCCGGCGGGGGCAAGCGGGGGAGGCAAGTTATCCCTGTGGGAAAGAAACGAATCGAAATCGATTCGGAAGGTTCGGGACTTCCCACTCCCCATTTTTTTCTTCACAATTTCATTTTGACTCTTGCGGGACTCGCGACTCTAGGGTTTCCCGCGCGTTGCGGCGTGTGAGAAGGCTAACACACCGCATCTTCAGCCCGAATCGCAGTTAATCGAGCGTTGACGGGCCCTACAACACGATTCATGATCTAGTGGTTTGGAAGTTGTCGCGCGTCAATCGTTCGACAGCTCTCAGGCCGACCGTGCGAAGGGCGGGGCGCCAACCCCAATCCCTTCGCATCCACGACAAGGTGCTGGAAACGACCTTGGAGCGGACTGCCAATTTCTGGTCGGCGATATGCATTATGCACATCGCTCAGGCGGTAGGTCAACAACGGTCTTCCATATCAGGGCGCGTCCGCAAGGGCGCGCCCATTCAAAGGGAATACCAACAATGATGTCCTCAATCTTCTTGATTACCGTCGATTTGCGTGTGCCTGGACAGAATTACGAGCGGCTCTACGAGGCGATCAGGTCATTGCCGCGTGCCTTCCGTTATCAACAGTCCAGCTGGTTTGCGCAATTTTCTGGAACCACGTTGCAACTCCGCAACTACCTTGGAGCCTTCATCGACCTGAGCGACAAATTGCTCGTGGCTCGAGTGGCGGAGGCGGCATATTTCGACAGCGACCTTCTTGTTGAAATGGCCGACCATGGGTTTCCTGTCACTGAAGGATAGCTGACGTACCCGCCGCGCAGCCTCTGTGCGGCGGGCTACTCATCGACCAGGGAACTCGGCGCGCCTGACTTTGTCACACCGGCGCTGTAGGATGAGCGCCATGATCATCGACACCGCCCTCAACGATGGCACGCCGATCTGCATCCGCCCGGTCAATGCCGCCGACGAGGAGCGATTGAAGGAGGGCGTCGCGCGGTTGTCGCCGCGCTCGCGCTATCTGCGGTTCTTCTCAGGCATGCGCGCGCTGCCGCAGAACGTGGTCGACAAGCTGATCGATGTCGACGGGCACGATCATATCGCCTGGGGCGCGCTCCGGCGCGACGATCCCAAGACGCCCGCGCTCGGCATCGTTCATGCCTTCCGCGAGGAGGGCGAGCCGGACGTGGCGCAATATTCGGTTGCGGTGATCGACGACTATCACGGCCTTGGCGCCGCCCGCCTGCTGACCGCGGTGCTGCTGCTCGATTGCCAGCGCCAGGGCTATCGCGAATTGCTGGTCCACATCCTCGCCGAGAACGCGGCGGGCCGCGCCTTCGCCCGCTCGTTGGGCGCCGAGCGGCAGCGCGCGGACGGCAACGTGATCGAGCTCGACATCGGCATTGCCGAGGCGATCGAGATCCTGCGACGTGACGAGGACGTGCCTGGGCTTGCCGCCGTGTTCGCGGCGTTCTGCGACCCGTCGATCAGCGCTAGTCCACCGGCCGAGCGCCCAGCCGCGGATTGAGCGCGGTGATGTGGTTGAGCCAGGCCTTGGGCCGGCGCAGCATGTTCCCCGGATATTCGACCTTCAGCCCCAGGAGCCGCGCGATCTCGCCCACGAAGTGGATGCAATTGCGGTTTTCCAGGTCGTAGAACTTGCCCGGCGCATTCTGCCAGCTTGCGACCAGCTGCACCACGCGCTGATATTCGCGGTCGCTCAGTGTCATCGTGAAATGGCGGTTGGTCTTGCGGATATTCTTCTCGGTTTCGGCCAGCACCATGTGCTCGACCGGGCCGGAGAGGATCGCTGGCGTCACCTTGCGCGCGGAGAAGCCATAATTCTCGGACACCGGCTTGCCGCTCTCCTCGAGCGTGCCCTCGAGCACGATGAAGGCGTGCGGATAGCGCCCCCACAGCACGCTGCCGTTGAACGAGTGGAAATGGATCTGCACCTCGGCGAGCGCAGGCCCGCTCCAAAGGAGCGCGAGGATCACAATGAGGCGGGAAAACAGTCGGTTCATCGGGCGGTTCATGGCGTGCGGGGCATTACCCCGCACGCCAGCGACTTTTCAACCCGTTTGCGGCGGATGCCTGCGCGCGCTCACACCTGCTCGCCCATTGCCGCAAGCAGGCTCGCATTGCCGCCCGCCGCCGTGGTGTCGACGCACATCACCCGCTCGGTCGCGAAGCGATAGAGATAATGCGGGCCGCCGGCCTTGGGCCCGGTGCCCGAGAGCCCCTCGCCGCCGAAGGGCTGGCTTTCAACGATCGCGCCGATCTGGTTGCGGTTGACATAGAAATTGCCGACCTTGGCGCGTGCGCGCACGAAATCGCGGGTGGCGGCGATGCGGCTGTGCAAGCCCAGCGTGAGGCCATAGCCGGTCGCGTTGATATCCTCGATCACCTTGCCCAGGTCTTCCGCGCGGAAGCGGCAGACATGCAGGATGGGGCCGAAATTCTCGCGATTGAGATCGAGGATCGTGTCGAGCTCGATGATGGTGGGCGCGACGAAACAGCCCTTCGCAAGACCCGGATCGAGCTCAAGCCGCCACACCGTCCGGTGGTTCTGCAGCCGCCGCGCAACGTGCCGCTCGAGCTTGGCCTGTGCATCGGGATCGATCACCGGGCCGACATCGGTCGCCAGCACTGCCGGATCGCCAACATGCAGCGCCTCGAACCCGCCGCGGATCATCTCGAGCATCGCATCGGCGATGTCCTCCTGCAGATAGAGCACGCGCAGGGCCGAGCAGCGTTGCCCCGCGCTCTGGAAGGCGCTCGCGAGCACGTCGCGCACCACCTGTTCGGGCAGCGCCGAGGAATCGACGATCATCGCGTTCTGCCCGCCGGTCTCGGCGATCAGCGGCACGATCGGCCCCTCGCGCGCGGCCAGCGTCTGGTTGATCAGCCGCGCGGTCTCGGTCGAGCCGGTGAAGGCGACGCCTGCAAGCTGCGGGTTGGTGGTGATCATCTGCCCCACCTCGCCCGCGCCGGGCAGAATCTGGAGCGCCTCAGGGGGAATGCCCGCCTCGTGGCACAGCTTCACCGCGAGCGCGGCGATCAGCGGGGTCTGCTCGGCGGGCTTGGCCACCACCGCATTGCCAGCGGCCAGCGCGGCCGAGGCCATGCCGATGAAGATCGCGAGCGGGAAGTTCCACGGGCTGATGGTGGCGAACACGCCGCGCCCGTGCAGCGCCAGCGTGTTTTCCTCGCCGGTCGGCCCCGGGAGCACCATCGCGCCCTCGAAATTGATCCGCGCCTGGCTCGCGTAATAACGCAGGAAATCGACCGCCTCGCGCACCTCGGCGATGCCATCGAGCAGTGTCTTGCCCGCCTCGCGCTGGCACAGGCTGAGGAATTCGTCGGTGTGCGCCTCGAACAGGTCGGCGGCTTCCTCCAGCAGCAGCGCGCGCTTTTCCCCGCCCAGCGCATCCCAGCCCGGCTGGATCTCGGCGGCGCGGCGGAAAGCCTCGCGCACTTCCTCGGCGGTCGCATCCCGGCGCATGCCCACAACAGCGGTGAGATCGTGCGGCTTGGTGATCGGAGCGATCTCGCCCGCCTGTGCTGCCGGGAAGGTCGGCTCGGCGCGCCACTCGCGATCCTCCAGCGCAGCGAGGCGCTGTTCGAGCGGTTCGCGCACCAGCGGATCGGCAAGGTCGATCCCTGCGCTGTTGATGCGCGTGCCGAGCATGTCGCGCGGCAGCGGGATCGCGGGATTGCGGCGCGGGTCCATCGCGGCGAGCTCGGCGATCGGATCGCCCACCAGCTCTTGGGGCGCAAGATCGGCATCGCCCATGCGGTTGACGAAGCTGGTGTTCGCGCCGTTCTCGAGCAGGCGGCGCACGAGATAGGCGAGCAGTTCGGTGTGCCCGCCGACGGGGGCATAGATGCGCACCGGGGTGGGCGCGTTGCCCTCGATTGCGCGCAAGGTCGAGTAGATTTCCTCGCCCATGCCATGGAGGCGCTGGTATTCAAACGGACGGCCTGCACTCATCCGCTTGATCGAGGCGATCGTCAGCGCGTTGTGCGTGGCGAAGGCGGGATAGATCACGTCGTCATGCTCAAACAGCCGCGCAGCGCAGGCAAGATAGGAGACATCGGTTGCGACCTTGCGGGTGAAGACCGGGTAATCGGCAAACCCGCCGACCTGGCTCGCCTTGATCTCGCTGTCCCAATAGGCGCCTTTGACGAGGCGGACGAACAGCCGCCGCCCATGGCGCCGCGCGACCTTGGCGATCCAGTCGCAGACCGGCGCGCCGCGCTTCTGATAGGCCTGGATCGCAAGGCCAAAGCCTTCCCAGCGCGAGCCGTCGGGGCGCTCGAACAAGCTGTCATCGGCGATCAGCGTCTCGATGATGTCGAGGCTGAGTTCGAGCCGCTCGGCCTCCTCGGCATCGATCGTGAAGTGGATGTCGGCATCGCGCGCCTTGATCGCGAGATCGCGCACGATCGGCACGATCTCGGCGCGCGCCTGATCGGCGTGGAGATAGGTGTATTTCGGGTGGAGCGCGGAGAGCTTGACCGAGATACCGGGCGACGGCCCGATCCCGCCCGAAGCCTCGCGCGCCAGCCGCTCGAGCGCGCCCTCATAGGCGCGGCGGTAGCGTTCGGCATCAGCGAAGGTCATCGCTGCCTCGCCCAGCATATCGAAGGAGTGGGTGAGCCCGCGCGCGCGCTCGGGCGCGGCGCGCTTGAGCGCCTCCTCGATGGTGCGACCGAACACGAACTGGCGGCCCATGATGCGCATGGCCTGAAGCGTCGCGCTGCGGATGACGGGCTCGCCCAGCCGGTTCATCGCGCGCTTGAAGGCGCGGCCCATGCCCTTCTGGGTTTCCTCGGGCCGCTCGAGCACCTCGCCCGTCAGCATCAGCGAGAAGGTGGCCGCGTTGACGAAGGTGGAGGAGCTTTCGCCCAGATGCTCGCCCCAGTCGATCGGCCCGATCTTGTCGCGGATCAGCGCGTCGGCCGTGATCGCATCGGGCACGCGCAGCAGCGCTTCGGCAAGGCACATCAGCGCGATGCCCTCCTCGGTGTCGAGCCCGAACTGCTGAAGGAAGGCGTCGATCCCGCTCGCCTTGTGCGCGCGCGCGCCCTCGATGAGCCGGATCGCGAGCGCGGCGGCCTCATCGTGCACCTTGGCCGCGGGCGCGGCCTCGCTGAGCCGCCGTGCGATGCAGGCTTCCTCTTCCTGGCGATAAGCGAGCCGCAGCTCTGCGCGATCGACGAGAGTGGCGGCGGTTTCGGGCAGGGTCGGGGGTGTCACGTGAGGTGCGGCCTTTTGTTCGCGAGGAATATCGGGCCTCCACATAGCGAATGCGCGAGCGCTTTTCGAGGGAAGCGTGAGCGGGCGCGAGCGCAGGCACGCGGCGCAAGCCGGAGCGCGGCTTGATCGCGCGCGGCGCTGCCGGTATCGCTGATGCGCAAGGGAGCGACGCGCCATGCCTCTGTTCTGCTTTTACTGCCGCGACGGCGAAAACAACGTGACCCTGCGCGAGGTGCACAAGCGCGCGCAGCGCCAGTTCATGGCCGAGCATGACAGCAATTATGCGGTCGCCGGGCCGCTCACCAATTCCAAGGGCGATTTCGTCGGCTCGCTGCTGATCATCGAGGCCGAGGACGAGGAGACCGCGCGCGCGACGGTGGGCGCCGATCCCTATTTCGTGGGTGGGGTGTGGCAATCGATCCGGGTGGACCGGTTCGAGCCGCTCAAGGGGCGCTGGAAGGACGATTGACGCGCCCGCTGGCCCGAGTGCGGGTGCGCCCGTATTGGCCCGAGCTGGCGTTGATCATCGGCGTTCTCGCGATCGGTGTCCTCGGCTTCTGGGAGCTTTCTCTCGGCCCCGCCGCCGCGCCCCGGTTTCATCATCACGTCCATCTGATGACCGCCTTTGGCTGGCTGCTCCTGTTGCTGGGGTAGCTCATGCTGGTGGCGAGCGGACGGTTCAAGCTGCACAGATCGTTCGGGCTCGCCGTGCTGATCGCCGCGCCGCTGGTGACAGCGACGAGCGCCTGGCTGGGCGTGCTCTCGGCAGCGCGCGCGCTGGCCTCGGGCCAGCCCGATGCGCTGATCGTGCAGAATGTGATGGTGACGCTCCAATTCGCGTTGCTGGTCTGCCTCGGCTTCCTGTTGCGCCGGCAGCGCGCGCTTCACGGGGCGCTGCTGGCGAGCACCGCGATCCTGTTCGGCGGCATCGCGCTGTTCTTCGCGCTGCTCACTTTCGTGCCCATGCTGCGGATCGAGGGGCCAGAGACATTCTATCGTTTCGGCCTCGCCGCGATGATCGGGCAGGCGATCTGCCTTGCGGTGGGCGCGGCGCTATTCGCCAGCGCCCCGCGCACGCGCTGGCCCTATCTGCTCGCGGCGGTGTTCTTCGTCTTCAGCGAGGGCTTGAACCAGGCGCTGACGGGCCTGGATCTCGCCTGGCCGGCAACCCGCATGGTCGGCTCGCTCGATGCCTTCGCAACTTTCACGGTGGTGTTCGCGGCGATGGGCGCCGGGCTGGCCGCCGTTCTGCGGCCTCGTCTTCGGCTTGCAGGTGGACCCGAGCGACCCCGCCGGGAGCAGGCGCGCTAGCGCGCTCGCGCCTCAGCCCAGGATCCGCCCCGCCACCGCATCGAGCTTCGCCAGCAGCGCCGGATCGTGTTCTTCGGGCACGGTGATGACGGCATCGTCGAGCGCGGTGTCGATCGGGGAGGGCTCGCGTGTCTCAGGCAGGTTCTCGATGAACTTCAAGACCATCGCGCGCGCGAGCTTGCTGTTCGCCTGCATTTGCGCCACGACCTGCGCGACGCTCACCGCCTCGCCCTGGCCGTTCTCATCGACCCGCCAGCAATCGTAATCGGTCACCATGCCGACCAGCGCATAGGGCAGCTCCGCCTCGCGCGCGAGCTTGGCCTCGGGCATCCCTGTCATCCCGATCACGTCCGCGCCCCATGAACGATACATCCGGCTTTCCGCGCGGGTCGAGAACTGCGGGCCTTCCATCGCCAGATAGGTGGCGCCGACCGCGACCTTGCCCTTGCACTGGGTGAGCGCTTTCGCCGCCATCTGCGAGAGCCGCGGGCAGACCGGATCGGCCATCGAGACATGCGTGACAAAGCCGCTGGTGAAATAGGTCGAGGGGCGGCCCATCGTGCGATCGATGAACTGCTCGACCACGGCAAAACGCCCCGGCTCGATCTTCTCGCGCAGGGAGCCCACCGCGCTCACCGCGAGGATGTCGGTGCAGCCCGCGCGCTTGAGCGCGTCGATATTGGCGCGCCCGTTCAACTCGCTTGGGCTGATCGGGTGGCCGCGGCCGTGGCGGGGGAGGAAGCGCACCTTGACGTTGCCGATCCGCCCGCACAGGATTTCATCGGAGGGATCGCCCCACGGCGTGTCGATCGCGATCCATTGCTGGTCCTCGATCCCCTCGATCGCATAGAGACCCGATCCGCCGATGATCCCGATGCACCATTCGCTGGCCATGCGCGCACTGCCTTCCCTTGTCTTGTGCTGCGAGCCTTAGGCGAGGTCGCTAGCCCCGGTCAAAGGGCAAGCTTGAGGCGACCGGGCAATGCGTGCCGATGATGCGGGTGGGGCGGATCGCCTCATCGCTGCGAGCGCCCTCGCCCCCCTCGATTCGGCGCGGCAACGATTGCGTTTTGCAACGCATCGCGCCAGATTGCCGCCCGACAGGAATCAGCATGCAAATCTGCGCTCAATTCCCGTGCGGCAAGGAGAGGACACCCATCATGATCACCCAATACAAGAACCTCATCAACGGCGAGATGATCGCGACCGGCGATTGGCTCGACGTGGTCAATCCGGCGAACGAGCAGGTGATCGGTCAGGTGCCCGCCTGCGGCAAGGGCGAGCTCGACAAGGCGGTTGCCGCTGCGCGCGCGGCGTTCAAGACGTGGAAGACCTCGAGCTTCGAGGAGCGCCAGGCTGCCTGCCTCGCGATCGCCGAGACGATCAAGGAGAACGGCGAGGAGCTTTATCGCCTGCTGACGAGCGAACAGGGCAAGCCGCACGCGCAGGCCAAGGGCGAGATCTTCGGCGCGGCGGGGCTCGCCAAGGCGCAATCGAGCCTCCAGCTCGAGGAGGAGATCATCCAGGACGATGACACCCGGCTTCATCGCCACCGCCGCGTGCCCGTTGGCGTGGTGGGCGGGATCGTGCCGTGGAACTTCCCCGTCTCGATGGCGATCCAGAAAATCGTGCCCGCCCTGATGAGCGGCTGCACCATCGTGCTCAAGCCCTCGCCCTTCACCCCGCTGACGACTTTGCGCCTGGCCGAGTTGATCGCCGACAAGGTGCCCGCCGGAACGGTCAACATCATCACCGGCGAGGACAGCCTCGGCCCGCTCATCACCGGGCACCCCGATATCGACAAGATCACTTTCACCGGCTCGACCGCTACGGGAAAGAAGATCATGGAAGGCGCGAGCGCGGATCTGAAGCGCATCACGCTGGAACTGGGCGGCAACGATGCCTCGATCGTGCTGCCCGATGCCGACCCGCAGAAGGTCGCGCAGCAGCTGTTCTGGTCGAGCTTCATGAATGCCGGCCAGGTCTGCATCGCCGCCAAGCGCGTCTACATCCACGAGGATATCTATGACGAGCTTTCCGCCGCTATCGCCGAATACGCCAAGACCGTGGTCGTGGGCGACGGCAGCGAGCAGGGCACCGGCGTCGGCCCGATCCAGAACCGGAAGCAGTACGAGCGCGTGCTCGAACTGATCGAGGATGCCAAGGCCAACGGCTACAAGTTCCTGACCGGCGGCGACAGCGATCCCTCGGGCAGCGGTTACTACGTGCCGATCACCATCCTCGACAACCCGCCCGAAGACGCGCGGATCGTCGCCGAGGAGCAGTTCGGCCCCGTCATGCCGCTGATG
>JAZBNR010000004.1:0-237079 GCA_036350735.1 Erythrobacter sp. | reverse complement strand
GTGGAACTTCCCGGTGATGATGGCGGTGCAGAAGATCGTGCCCGCGCTGATGAGCGGCTGCACCATCGTGCTGAAGCCCTCGCCCTTCACCCCGCTGACTACTTTGCGCCTCGCCGAGCTGATCGCCGACAAGGTGCCCGCGGGCACTGTCAACATCATCACCGGCGAGGACAGCCTTGGCCCGCTCATCACCGGGCACCCCGATATCGACAAGATCACCTTCACCGGCTCGACCGCGACGGGCAAGAAGATCATGGAAGGTGCTTCGGCAGACCTGAAGCGCATCACGCTGGAACTGGGCGGCAACGATGCCTCGATCGTGCTGCCCGACGCCGATCCGCAGAAGGTCGCGCAGCAGCTGTTCTGGTCGAGCTTCATGAATGCAGGCCAGGTCTGCATCGCGGCCAAGCGCGTCTATATCCACGAGGATATTTATGACGAGCTTTCCGCCGCGATCGCCGAATACGCCAAGACCGTTGTGGTCGGCGATGGCAGCGAGCAGGGCACCGGCGTCGGCCCGATCCAGAACAAGAAGCAGTATGAGCGCGTGCTCGAACTGATCGAGGATGCCAAGGCCAACGGCTACAAGTTCCTGACCGGCGGAGACGCCGACCCCTCCGGCACCGGCTATTACGTTCCCATCACCATCCTCGACAACCCGCCCGAAGACGCGCGGATCGTGGCCGAGGAACAGTTTGGCCCCGTGATGCCGCTGATGAAGTTCTCCTCCGAAGAGGAGGTGATCGCGCGCGCCAACGCTTCGGAATACGGGCTCGCGGGCGCGGTCTGGACGGGCAATACGGAGAAGGGCGTCGCAATCGCCGAACAGCTCGAAACGGGCACGGTGTGGATCAACGAATTCATGCACCTCTCCCCGTTCGCGCCGTTCGGCGGGCACAAGCAATCGGGCTTTGGCGCCGAATACGGCAAGGAAGGCCTCAAGGAATTCACCTATCCGCAGGTGATCACCGTCAAGAAGGACAACGTGGTCGCGTAAGCCTTCGTGGCGATCACGGCCGATGAACTGAGCGCCGGGCTGGCGCGGGTCTGCGAGCGCGCCGGGCTCGGCGAGCTCGCGGGCGCGCCGCAGCGTCTGACCGGCGGGGCTGTGATGGAGAGCTGGCGGTTCGGCGCCGGCGGAGACGCGTTCGTTCTGCGCCGCGCGCCGAGCCTCGACTTCATGCAAGGGCGGCCTTACGGGCATTCCACCGAGGCTGCGCTGATCGAGGCGGCGCGCGCCAAGGGCGTGACTGCGCCCGAAGTGGTGGCCGTGCTGGAGGAGGGCGACGGGCTCGGCTCGGGCTTCGTCATGCGCGCGCTGCCGGGCACGGCGGACCCCAAGGTGGTTTTGACGTGCGACGATCCGGCGGGGTTGCTCCGGCAGGCGGCGCGGGACTTGGCACGGATACACTCGCTGAGACAGGCGGCGGTTCCGGCGGGCGTGCCCCTGATCGATTATGCCGAGGCCATCGCCGATCTCAAGGCGCAGTTCCGCGATGCAGGCGGGGATCGCCCGATCATCGCGCTGGGCCTCAAATGGCTGGAAGATCATTGCCCCGAAGCCATCGAGCCCGTCCTCAATCATGGCGATTACCGGATGGGCAATCTGCTGGTTGAAGGCTCACGGCTGACAGGGGTGCTCGACTGGGAGCTTGCCCATTTCGGCGATCCCCACGAAGACTTGGCGTTCGGCTGTATGGCGGTGTGGCGCTTTGCCCGTTATGATCGGCCCGCGCTGGGGCTCGGGTCAATCGAAGACTATATCGCCGCCTATGAGGCCGAGAGCGGCGCCCGCATCGATGCCGCGCGCTTGCGCTTCTGGACGGTTTACCGCACCGTTTGGTGGGCGCTGGGTTGCCTCAGGATGGCCGCGCAATGGCGATCGGGCGCAGACCGGATGCTCGAACGCATCGTCATCTCGCGCCGCACCAGCGAGCAGGAGCTCGATCTGCTCCTTCTGCTCGAAGAGGATGCGCCCGAGGCCGAGCGCGCGCTTCGCGCCGAGCCGCTGACCGAGCCCGAGCCTGAGCGGGGCGAGGCGACCACCGGCGAAATCGCGGCGGCGATCGCCGAATGGCTCGCCACGCTCAAGCCCCGGCTTGAAGGGCACGACCGCTTCCAGCTTGCCGTGGCGCGCAACGCGCTCGGCATGATCGCGCGCGATCATGACATCGCCCCGCGCGTGAGCGAGCCCGATCTCGCCGAGGCGCTGCTGGAGGGCGCAGAATCGCTCGCCAGCCCCGGCCTGCTGCGCGAGCTGAAGGAGGCCGCGCTCGAGAAGCTCGCCGCCGACGTGCCGAAATATCCCGCGCTTGGCCAGGCGTGGGCGAAATGGGTGGGAGAGGACTAGATGGACTTCGCGATACCGGCAGACCTCGAGGCCTATCTCGCCGAGCTCGATGCCTTCATCGCTGCCGAGATCAGGCCGCTCGAACAGGCCGACGACAATATCCGCTTCTTCGACCACCGCCGCGAACACGCGCGCACCGATTGGGAGGCGGGCGGCCTGCCGCGCCGCGAGTGGGAGGAACTGCTGAAAGAGGCCACGGCCCGCGCCGATAAAGCCGGCCATTGGCGCTTTTCCGCACCCAGACGCTATGGCGGGAAGGACGGCAGCAACCTGTGGATGGCGGTGATCCGCGAGCATTTTGCGCAAATGGGCTTGGGGCTGCACAACGATCTTCAGAACGAGCACTCCATCGTCGGCAATTTCCCTTTCGTCGCCATGTTCGACCAGTGGGGGACCGAGGAACAGAAAGCCGAATTCATCCTCGGCGGGTTCGAGCGCACGCGGCGGGTCGCCTTCGGCCTCACCGAACCGGACCACGGCTCAGACGCCACCCACATGGAAACGCATGCGGTGCGCGAGCGCCGCGACGGGGTCGATGGCTGGCTCATCAACGGCGCAAAGATGTGGATCACCGGGATGCACACCGCCACCCATTGCGCGATGTTCGCGCGCACTTCGGGCGAGGCGGGCGACGCCAGCGGGATCACCTGCTTCCTCGTGCCCAACCCCACCCCCGGCCTCGCAATCGAGGAGTGGCTATGGACCTTCAACATGCCCACCGACCATCCGCGCCTCTCGGTGACGAATGTGTGGGTGCCGGATTCGGCGATCCTCGGCGTCGAGGGGCGCGGCCTCGCGCTTGCGCAGAGCTTCGTCCACCAGAACCGCATCCGGCAGGCGGCCAGCTCCTGCGGCGCGGCGCTCTATTGCATCGACGAGAGCGTGAAATATGCGCGGGAGCGCAAACCCTTCGGCGAGGAGCTGGCGCGCAATCAGGCGATCCAGTTCCCGCTGGTGGAGCTCGCGACGCAGGCGGAAATGCTGCGCCTCCTCATCTTCAAGACGGCGTGGGAGATGGACAACATGCCGCATGAAGAGATCGAGCGGACCATCTCGGACAAGGTCTCGATGTGCAATTACTGGGCGAACCGGCTGGTGTGCGAGGCGGCGGACCGGGCGATGCAGGTCCACGGCGGGATCGGCTATTCGCGCCACAAGCCGTTCGAGCACATCTACCGGCATCACCGCCGCTATCGGATCACGGAAGGCTCGGAGGAAATCCAGATGCGCAAGGTGGGGGCGTATCTCTTCGGCTATCTCGGGCCGAAACGCGGGCAGTTTTCCTGACAATCGCTTAGTCGAACACCGGATCGGGAACCCGGACCTCCTTGCGGCGCGCGACGAAATAGAGCCCGGTTCCCGCGAGCAGCAGCACGATCATCAGGCCGAATGCGCTCGCCGGGGCCTGGATCATGGTGAACACGGTAAACCCGCCCGAAACCGCCATCACCGGCCACCAGAAGGGCGCAAGGTGGCCGTCATGGTGCTCGTCGCTTCGGCGCATCAGGGCTACGAAACTGGCGAGCACCAGCAGGCTCGACACGGTCGATGCCAGCGACGTGACCTGCGCCAGAAACACGAAAGCCCCGCTCGCCAGCATCAGCGCGGTGATGGCAGCGAACAGCAGCACCGCGCGGTCCGGCGTCTGGAAGCGCGGCGACACATGGGCGAATGTCGCAGGCAGCAGGCCGCGATCGGCCATGCCGAAGATGATGCGCGGCCCGCCGATGAAGAAGGTCAGCGCATTGGTCGCGATCGAGAAGATCGCGGCAAGGCTGATGATCAGCACGCCCGCATCCCCCATCACCGCTCCCGCTGCGGCGGCGAGCGGGGTCGCATCGCCATCGCTCTGCGGCGCTCCGGCGGCGATGAAGGCCCATTGCACCGCCATGTAAATCGCGGTGATCAGCGCGAGCGAACACAGCATGGTCAGCGGCAGATCGCGCCTCGGACGTTTCAGCTCGCCCGCTGAAAGCGCCCCGACCTCCGCGCCGGAAAAGGCGAAATAGACCAGCAGCGCGATGCTTTCGAACTGGCCAAAGCGCGGCAGGGCAAACTCGCCCGCAATGCCGCCCGAGGCATAGGCGAGGGCGCATAGCAGCGCGATCGGCGCAAGCTTGAGCACGGTTCCCAGCGCCAGCGATCCGATGCTGTTGCGCATCCCCGAAATGACGATCCCCGTGATCGCGACCAGCAAGAAGCCCAGCGCCAGCGCCCGCGCGACCGGCTCGCCGAGCACGGGAAAGATCACCGCCATGTAGGAAACGAGGACATAAAGCGTGGCGGCGCGGCCTGCGCCGATCCCCAGCACCAACCAGAATCCGATCACGAAGCCTGCGAACGGGCCGAATGCCGCCTGCACCCACAATTGCGGGCCGCCCGATGATCGGAACATGTTGCACAGCCGCGCGATGATCAGGGTGCCGCAGGCGTAAAGCAGGCCGAAGATCAGGAACATCCACGGCGCAAAATCGCCGACTTGCGAATACAGCAGCGCGGGCACGGCAAAGATGCCAGCCCCGATCATGCCATTGATGCTCATCAGCGTTGCGCCGACGGGGCCAACCACGCGCGGTGGTTTCAGGTCTTGTGCGATGGTGTGTCCCTTCACGAAGGAAGAACGCGGCCCAGTGGACCAAGGCAGAGCCGAGGCGGGCGGTGATGTCAAGCCGACCGGACCTTTCGGCCCCGCCCTAATCCGCCTCCATCAGCCGCTTCAGTTCCCCCAACGCCTTGGCGCGCAACTGGTGGACGCGCGGCACGCTCACCTCCAGCACGGCGGCGATCTCGGTGAGGTTCAACTCCTCGACATAATACAATTGCAGCACCAGCGTCAGCCGCTCGGGCAGGCGCTGCATCGCCGCGATCAGGCGGCCCCGATCCTCGCGCTGGCTGAGCACTTCGAACGGATCGGGATCGTCGCTCGCAAAGGCGGCGCTCGCCTCGTCATATTCCTCCGCAATCGGGGTGAGGGTGATTGCACTGGCCTCGATCTCGAGCAGTTCGGCGTCGCTGATGCGCAGAACGCACGCGATCTCGGCGCGGGTGGGCTCGCGGCCCTTCTCGGCGCGCCAGCGATCGACCGCGGCCTGCCAGGCGGCGCGCTTCTTGCGGGCGCCGCGGGTATCATGCATCAAGCGCCTGATCTGATCGAGCATCGCGCCGCGCACGCGCACCTTGGCATAGGCGGCGAAGCCGTCCTCGCTCGGCGCCGCATGTTTCTGCGCGCATTCGGTGAGCGCGAGGATGCCGCACTGGATGAGATCCTCGATCTCCAAGGCGCCGGCCCATTCAGCGCGCCCCGTCCCGTAGATGTGCCACGCGCTGCGCCGCACCAGAGGGAGGAAGCGGCGCACGCGGTCCTCGACCAGCTCGCGCGTGGCGGCGGCATACCCCCCTTGCGAGGACGCGGGACGAAAGGAGGAGGGATCGTGCTTCATGCGGGCATCGGTGCCTGCGGCATCGCTCGGCCGGGCGGCACGGCCTGGGCCATGCGCGCGGCAGATTCAGAGGGAGCGGGCGGCGGCGGCGGCGGCGGCGCGCTGCCCCCGATCAGCCCCGCAACCTCGACCGACTGGTTCGCCGGAAGCTCGTTGATCGAAAGCACGAGGCAGCGGCTCGCCCGCGTCTTGAGCAGGTTCGCCATCGCCCGGCGCGCAGGCGGCTGGACGATCAGCGCGATCGGCCCGCCCCCTTCCTCGATCAGCGCGTTGATCCGCGCCACGATCATGTTCGCGCAATCGGGCTCGATCAGCGGCTGGCCGGTGATCGGATCGCTCATCCCGCCCAGGATCGCCGCCTCGAGCGCGGCATCGAGTGTCACCACCTTGAGCCGTTCGCCCGGCCCGGCGATCCGGCGGATCAGGCGCGCGCTGAGATCGGCGCGGATCGCATCGATAAGTTGGTCGAAATCGCCGGTGCGCTGAAGCGCCAGGGCCAGGCTGGTGAAGATCGGCTGGGGGTGCGCGAGCCCGATCCCATCGGCGATCAGCGCGCGCAGCAGGCGGGTGAGCGCGGCAAGCGAGAGCGGATCGGGGTGAACCGCCTCGATCAGCGCCGGGCTCGCCTCGCGGATCGCCTCGATCAGCTCGCGCACCTCCTCCGGCCCCAGCAATTCATGCGCGCGCGCGAGCAACGCCTGATTGGCGTGCGTGGCGATGACGGTGCTGGGATCGACCACCAGAAAGCCCTCGGCGATGGCGTGATCGCGCGAGGGCGCCTCGATCCACAAAGCGGGGCAATCGAAGCTCGGATCGCGCGTCGTCTCGCCGCGCACGGCGTGGCCGGCGCGCACTTCGCCGGTGTCGATCGCAAGCAGCCGCGCAGGGCGCACCGATCCGCTTGCGATCTCGATCCCGCCCATCAACACCGCATAATCCTGCGCCGCGGCCTCGAGCGAGTCGCGGATGCGGAACTGCGGGAGGACAAAGCCGAGATCGCGCGAGAGCTGCTTGCGGATGCCGGTGATGCGGGTGAGGAGCGGCGCGCCCGCGGCCTCGTCGACAAGGTTGATGAGACCGTAGCCCAGTTCGACCGTGACGAGTGTCTGGTCGGCGACGTCCTCGATCGCAATCCTGTCGGGCGGGGGCGCCTCGCTCGCCGCGGGATCGGGCGGGGCGGGGGCGAGCGCCTTTTGCCTGAGCGTCCACCAGATGCCCCCCGCGATAGCGGCGGCGGGCAGAAAGAACATTTGCGGCATGGCGGGCACGAGCCCGATCGCGAGCAGGATCACCGCAACCGGCGCCCAGGTTCGCGTATCGGCGAATTGCCCGCCGATCTGGCCCGTGAGGTCGCGCTTGTCCGAAACTCGGGTCACGATCGCCGCGGCGGCGATCGAGAGCAGCAGCGCGGGCACCTGCGCCACCAGCGCATCGCCCACCGCGAGCGTCACATATTGCTCGCCAGCTTCGGCAAGGCTCATGCCGTGGCTGATCATCCCGAGCGCGAACCCGGCGACGACGTTAACCCCCAGGATCAGCAGCGCCGCTATCGCATCGCCTTTGACGAACTTGGAGGCGCCGTCCATCGAGCCGTAGAAATCGGCCTCCACCGTCACTTGGGCACGGCGCTCGCGCGCCTCGTCGGCGGTGACGAGCCCGGCGGCGATATCGGCGTCGATCGCCATCTGCTTGCCCGGCAGCGCATCGAGCACGAAGCGCGCCGAGACTTCCGAGACGCGGCCTGCCCCCTTGGTGATGACGATCATGTTGATGATCAGCAGGATCGTGAAGACGAACAGTCCGACCGCAAAATTGCCGCCGACGAGAAACTCGCCGAACGCCTCGATGATCTGCCCTGCCGCAGCCCCGCCCTCATGCCCGCTGACGAGCACGATCCGGGTCGAGGCGACGTTGAGCGCGAGGCGCAGCAGGGTCGCGAACAGCAGCACGCTGGGAAATGCGGAGAAATCGAGCGGGGTGCGCACGTTGAGCGCGACCATCAGCACGGCGACCGCGATCGCGATGTTGAGCACGAAGAACGCATCGAGCAGCGCGGTGGGGATCGGCAGCACCATCAGCATCAGCAGCGCGAAGATGCCGAGCGGCAACGCCATGCTCGCGGGCGCGGCGCGCAGGATCTGGGTGAGCGAGCGGGGGGCGGGGGAGGCGGGGTTCATCGCGGGCATCTCGCGCGAGGCGCTTCACAATGGTCGCCGATCACAGCCCGAGGGCCCGGAGTTGTGCATAGGCCCGCCTGATTTGCGCTGCGCCCTGCGGGCTGATCGCGCTCGCCGAGCCGGCCTGGTCCATCGTCTCAGCCAGCATCGCGGACATCGGCCGGGCGTATCCCGCGCGGGGCAAGGACGCCGGCTCGGCCGGAGGCAGGGCGAGGCCGGTTTCGCGCGGGATGCTCAAGGCCGATGTGACACCGGGCGCGAAGGCGGCGGCGGCTATCCTGTCCGGGCTTTCCGGCGAGGCCCAATGCTCTTGCGAGAGCGCCAGCGCGCGGTTCATCTTTGCGCCCAGATGGTCCATCACGCCTGCGAGCGAACGGGCTGCGCCGCCGGGCTCGTAGAAGATCGCGCGATTGGCCCCGGCGGCCTTGCGGAACAGGGCAGCGGCGCTCTGGTCCGGATCGGCCGCGAGCTGTGCCAGAAAGCGCGCGGCGGCGCCCGCCCCGAGGAAATGCGCCAGATAGAGTTCGCCGTGATCGGGTTGCCGCCCCAGCACCGGCATCAGCTCGGCGCGGTTGTCCTCGGCGAGCGCGGCCGCCATCAGCGCGGCGATCTGCGGATCCTCGCGCAGCCCGAGGATCGCTTTGCGCGCGGCCGGATCCGAGACATGCGCGGAGCCGGTTCCGGTGAGGCTGATCTGGTCAGCGAGGCCACCAAGCCCGAAGCGCGCACCGTGTCGCTTCATCGTGCCAAGCCAGGTGCTTTCGATGAACTGGTAGAGCCCCATCGCGCTTGAGCTCCTCGCCCGCGCTCGAGGGTTCATGGAGCTCTCGATCTCGGCCTGCGCGATGAGGTAATCGAAATCGACGGTGGTGCGCTCGGCGGCCTGCGCGATCGCCTGGCGGATGCTGCCGGGGATGATCCGCTCGCGCTGCGCGGCAGCGGCAGCGGCCGCGGCAGCAGCAGCGGCGGCCCGGCTTTCGCCGATGCGCAGCGCGGCGCTGGGGAGCGATGTCTGAGTCACGGACAGGGCCTCGTTTGCATGCGCCGCTCACCCTCGCGCCGCTGCGGATCAGCGAGCGCAAGGGGCGGCCTCGTCATTCGCTTGGACAGCAAATTGCGTGCCAGAACCGCACCACTGAGAGAAACTGCATAGGCCCAGCGGATCATCGCGCCGGGCGATAGGCCGCATGGGGATCGCTCGGCGGGAATGCGTCACCATAGCGCGCGCCGCTCGCCCCAGGCCCCGCAGCGACGCGCTCGAGACGGCCCAGCGCCCTGAGCCGCGCGGCGACATTGGCCGCGAGGAGATTGCGCACCTGGCGGTTGACCTCGTTCAACTGGCGCGCGGTCTCGGCCAGTGGGCGGGTGTGCGCATCGAGCAGCTCTGGCCGCGTATCCTGAAGCGCATCGCACAGCGCGGCCTTCTCGTTTGCGGCGCAGATCAGCGCATCGGCATCGAGCGTGGCAAGCGCTTGCCGCTCGGCCTCGAGCACGGCAATCATCTGCCGCAGCTGACCCGCGAGCGCGCTCGGCCCCGCAGGACCGCTGCGCTGGCCGTGGCCGATGATCTTGTGGCCGGTCATCAAATGTCGATCGTGAAGCTGACGCGCGCGGCGATGATGGCATCGGCGATCTTGGTGGGGACGAGCGGATAGGTGCCGTCGCGCAGCGCCTCGCGGATTTTCTCGACGCGGTCGGTATCGACCGGCGGTTCGCTCGCGTTGAGGCCCGCGCCGATCTCGAGCGAGACGCCCGATCGCGCCGCCGCCTCGCCTGCCGCCTTGCCGCCACCCGCGGCCGCGCGCTGCTCGAGCTCGGTGCGATCGTTTGTCGCCAACGCGCGAGGGCCGCTCACTCCTTGCAATCTGCTCAGTTCAAAAGAAGGCATGATGCTTCTCCAGTTCGCTCCTCATGGCCGTGAGAACGGCGGCGGAGCGGGTGCTTTAAGCGGTCCCAAAGGAAATTTCGGGCTGCGTGCGCGTGGGCGTGCGGGCGGATGGATCAGCGCAGCTCGATGATCGCAAGCCCCGGCTGCTCAAGGCGGGCGCGAACGGGCTGCTTGCCCTGCGCGGTGCGCACACCGATCCAATCGCCCACCCGGCCAGTCTCGCTCGCCTCGCCCGCTTGCTGGACGCTGAACCCCTTGCCGCGCACCAGCACCGTGATCGGATCGCCGCGCTTGACCTGCGGTGCCTCGCGGGGGGCCTGGCGCGCGGCGCTCGCGGAGGAGGAACCGGGCAGCGCGGCGGTCTTGATGGCGACGAAGATCTGCCATCCGCGCGATCCTTCTGCCTCGCATGCGACCCGCACCACGGCGCCAGCCTGGCCGTGCCACCCGAGCGCGAGCGGGACCGGGCAGGCCGCAAGCCTGAGGCGCGGATCGGCCGGCTGCAACGCTCCGCCGACCGCGCCGACAGGTGCGCCGGTGAAGGCGGCGACAGCCCGGTCGATCGCGGCCGGATCCAGGGCGTGCGGGCTTGTCGTTTGCGCAAAGGCGGGCAAGGTGCCGAGCACGAGCGCCCCTGCAGTGGCAAGGCAGCGCCGGGGGGTCAGTGAGGTCATCGAAGCGTTCCTTTGCGCTGAAGGGCGCGGCGAGGAGGCCGGCCCTGATCATGCGCAAGGCTCAGCAAGCATCATGCCAAGCACGCCGCCTGCACCGGGCCGGGTGAGGGGGCGGGGCCGGGCTCGGGCCGCATTAGGCGAAAACCCCGAGAGCCTCTCAAAGGCGGCGCTCACGCTGCCAGGCTAGGATCGGATGACGAAAAGCCTGTCGATCCGAAGCGGACACACTCCTGATGCCGATCCTCACCAGCTCCCCGTGGCGACTGCGTCGACCAGAAGACGGGGCGTGCGCCCAAAGGGTTTCGACCGGCGGCGCCGATGCTCCAGACGCGGCCACCCCTGCGCCCCAGGGGCCAGAATATTCGCGCGCCCGCGAGGCGCGGCGCGAATTGCTCGAGCGGATCACCGATTTCGTCCTCGAGCACGATTTCGCCGTCACCAGCGGCAATCTCGGCGCGATCTGCAGCGCGCTCTCGGGCGCCAACGCGCAGCTCGCCGAGGCGTTCGCCGCGCGCGAGATCAGCGGCGAGCCGATCGACCAGCGCTGGCTCGACCAGCTCGTCCGGCTCGATCCCGCGACCAATGAACGGATGAGCGAACTCGAGCGGCTGATGGACCAGATGGAATATTCGCTGATCCGCTTCGCTCAGACGACCCGCTCCGCCCATGCCGAGACAAGCGATCATCGCGGCGCGATCGATGCCGAGATCGCCGCCATGGCCGAGCCGCGCGAGGGCGCGTCCGCACTGGCCGAAGTCGGCCGGGTGATCGGTCTTTCGCGCGCGATGCTCGAGCATGTCGGCCAGATCGAGAACGCGATGGAGCGTAGCCGCGCCGAGACCGAGGCGCTGCGCGAAAACCTCGCGATGGCGCGGATGGAGGCGGATATCGACCACCTGACGCGCCTGCCCAATCGCCGCGCCTTCGAGCGACGGCTGACCTCGGACAACGCCCGCGCAAGGGCCAAGGGCGAGGCGCTGTGCGTCGCCTTTTGCGATGTCGATCATTTCAAGCTCGTCAACGATCGGCACGGCCACGATGCGGGCGACCGGATCTTGTGCATGATCGGCGCGATGCTCAACACCGTCGGCTCCGACGATTGCTTCGTGGCGCGGCATGGCGGCGAGGAATTCGTGCTGCTGTTCTACGGGCTCGACAAGAACGCCGCTGCGCTCCGGCTTGACGGCGTGCGCGCCGCGATCGCTGCGAAACAGCTGATGAACCGTGAAACCGGCAAACCGTTTGGAAAGGTCACGTTCTCGGGCGGTGTCGCCGACGTCACCGAGGAGGCCGATCCGCGCAGCGCGCTCGCCCGGGCCGATGCCGCGCTCTACGAGGCGAAACAGGCGGGGCGCAATCGGATCGTCACGCGCTAGAGCGCCGCGTCATATGCGAGCGTGGCGCTGAGATCGCTCTCCCGCGCTTCCTCGATCGTCACCCGCACTTGCACCGGCGCGCGTTTCGCCTCGCGCGCGAGGGCGAGCGCCGCATCCCACGCCCGCGCCTCCTCTCCCCGCACGTGGCGCGCCTCGATGGTGAGCACCGCACGGTTGTCGAGCGCCTGCCCTGCCAGCCATTCCCCGATCGCCGGGGCGCTGGGCGTGGGGCGGTAGACCGCGTGGGCGGGGGCGATCTGCGTTGGAGCTGCCGGAACCCTTCCCGCATTCCCCGGGTCGCGCTCGTTCGCGGCGCGCTTGTCCTGCCCTCCAATCAGCGCGATGAGCGCAACGAGGAAAAGAATGAGCGCGAGATCGGCAAGGATGAGCTGCCAGCTTGTGCCCGAACGGTTCATCGTGCGCGCCCCGCTTCCGCTTCGCGCAGGCGCGGAACCTCGGCCAGGCCGACCTCGTGCAGCCTGGTCACGCTCGCGCGCCTGGCGGTGACGGCGGCGATCTCGCAAGCGAGCCACTCGGCGAGCCGGCTGCGCGCATCCTCCTCGCGCTCGCCTTTGCGTTCGATCGCGTGCGCGACGGGAATGCACACCAGATGCGCGGTGAGGACGCCGTAGAGCGAGGAAAGCACCGCGGTGCCCACGGCGGCGAGTGTGGTGATCGTCGGATCGTCCACGGCTGCAGCGCTTGCCGCGCCGGGCACGAGCTGCGTGATCGCGAACAGCGTGCCGACAAGGCCGAAGACGGGGCCAAGTTCGCCCGCATAATCGAACACCCGCACTGCCGCCGCTCGCGCCGCCTCGCGGGCGGCCCTATCGGCGCGGCGCGCGGCGTGGAAGGCGTCGAGCGATCCGGTGCGCAGGAGTGCGGCCAAGGCACCCGCCAGCGCACGATCGGGCGGCAGCGGGGCGTCCGCGCCAAGCAGGCCGACGCGCCGGATCTCGCCGATCGTGCGCGACAGCGCGCGGCGGTTGAGCGCCTCGTCGAAGTCCGCTCGCCCGAGCCGGGCCGCAGCGACCAGAGCGCTGCGCAGATCGCGCCAGCCGCAGCGCGCAAGGGTGGCGATCGCAGTCCCGGCGAGCACGATCGCAAGCGCGCCGGGGTCCATCAGCTGCGCTAGGGTGTCGATCATCGCAATTGCTCGCTCCCATCGGTTTTCGCCCGGACGCCGGTGCGTCCTCGTCCTCTTCTCGTGCCGCGCTTCGGCTGTCTTGCAGAACGGAGGACGGCCTGCGCGATTAAGGGGGCGCTGCGCAAAATGACGGCGAGCGGCTGGAGGGGCAGGGCCGTGCCTGGATGCGGCAACACCTTGCCGGATCGGGGCTGCGGAAGCGCCGGTCAGGGGCCAGCGGCTCCTGTCTGCGGCGGTTTGGCACGCCCCCTGCATAGGAGTGCTCGCGATCGCTCGGCGCTGCCCGCTCGGCCGATCCGCCCCAACAGATTTGTGCAAGAAAGGACCCCACCCCCCGTGTCCCAGAATGCGTCGCGAACGATCTTCGGCATTCATGCCGCCGCCCTCGAAGTGCGCTCTCGGCGCATGGGCGTCATCGCTTCGAACATCGCCAACGCAGCCACTCCCGGCTTCAAGGCGCGCGATGTCGATTTCGCCGCCGCGCTCGAGGCGAAGCTTGCCGCCGGGGGCGCGGGCAGGGCGGGGGCTGGGTCGGGGATCGGCCCGGCGCGGATGATGCGCGAGCCCGATCTGCTCTATCGCACGCCGACCATGCCGAGCCTCGATGGCAACACTGTCGAGCTGGCGCGCGAACAGCTCGCCTTCGCCGAGAACGCGACACGCTACAGCGCCACGCTGAGCTTCGTCAAAGGCAAGGTCTCCACGCTCACCCGCGCGCTGAAAGGCGAATGACGATGCCCCAGACCAGCCCCATGACGCTTTTCTCGCTGACCGAGCGCGCGATGTCCGCCCAGCTCGTGCGCATGAACGCGGCAACCTCCAATCTCGCCAATGCGGGAGCGGTCGCGAGCAGCGAGCAGGCCGCCTACCGCCCGATCCGCGCGGTCTTCGCAAGCGAGCTCGATCGCGCCTCGGGCCTTGCGACCGTTTCGGCGCGCGCGCTGGTGCGCTCTCAGGACGCCGCGATCAGGCGCTACGATCCGGGCCACCCGCTCGCTGATGAAACGGGCCACATCTACGAGGCGAGCGTCGACGAGAGCGCCGAGATGGTCGAGCTGATGGAGAGCTCGCGCCAATACCAGAACCTCGTCCAGGCGCTGCAGACCGCCAAGCAATTGATGCTCGACACCTTGAGGAGCGAATAGACCCATGGAAACCGCCATCACTCTGCCTGGCGCGGGCGAACCGCTGCGCACCGAGCTTGCCGATTTCGAAACCTCCTCGCGGTTGACGGGCGGCGGGCTCGGCGCGCTGACACAGGCCGATTTCCTCCGCCTGTTGACGACACAGCTTGCCAACCAGGACCCGCTGGAGCCGGTCAGCAACGAGGAGATGCTCTCGCAAATGGCGCAATTCTCCTCGCTCGAGGCGGAAACGCGCACCACGCAGACGCTGGAGGACATCGCGCTCAAGATTGATGCGATGGTCGAGGCGCAGCAAGCCGCGCTCGAGGCCGAGGCAGCGGCGCGCGAGGCTGAGGCGCAGGCCGGGGAAGAGCTCTCGCCCTTCGAGCAGGCCTCGCTCGATACGCTTGCACTGATCGCTTTGCAGCTCGGCGCGCTCACCGAGCTTCAGCAGGCAACGTTCGATGCCGTCACCCCGTCCCTTGCGGCTCGCGATGAGGCACAAGGCGAGCAAGCGAGCGATGCCGAGGCCACCGAGAAGCCGGCCGCCGTGCTCCCGGCCACCGCGCCGATCTCCTGATCCCACCCCTCCTAACCCGAAGGAACCTCACCGATGTCATTCTTCACCGCCCTTTCCGGGATGCGCAACGCCGAGACGGACCTGCGCGTCATCTCGCAGAACATCGCCAACGCCGAGACGGTCGGCTTCAAGAAGTCCAAGGCCAGCTTCGGCGATCTCGTCGCCAATGGCGGCAGCACCGATCCACGCCTCACTCCCGGCATCGGCTCGGCCGTGCTCGCGATCACGCAGGATTTCAGCGTCGGCCAGATCCAGCAGACCGGCCGCGGGCTTGATCAGGCGATCAACGGCGACGGGTACTTCGCGACCTTCAACCCGGTTTCGCAGACCACCTCCTTCACCCGCAACGGCTCGTTCCGCGCGGTCGCACCGGCCGACACCGGCCCGCTCGAATTGCAGGATGCGGTGGGCGGGCTGGTGCTCGGCTTTGCCGCCGCCGCCGATGGCTCGATCACGCCGCCGGCCGCCTTCCCGCCGATCCCGGCCAGCGATGCGCGCATTCTCATCCCGCGCACCCTCGATCCTGCAGATCCTGCCAGCCCGCAGCTTGCAAGTCTCTCGATCGATGATCGCGGCACCATCTTTGCGACCTACGCCAACGGCGAGACCCGCACGATCGCGCGCATCGCGCTCGCAAGCTTCCCCTCGAACGACGGCCTGCGCCCGGTCGGCCAGACCAAGTGGGAAGCCTCGGGCGAGAGCGGCAATCCCT
Source organism: Erythrobacter sp. (assembly GCA_036350735.1). Lineage (GTDB taxonomy): Bacteria > Pseudomonadota > Alphaproteobacteria > Sphingomonadales > Sphingomonadaceae > Erythrobacter. The sequence continues at coordinate 221,611 of JAZBNR010000004.1, read as the reverse complement.
CCTATGGCGAGCCGGGCGTCGGCAATCTCGGCTTCCTGTTCGCCGGCGCGCTCGAGCGCTCCAATGTCGATCTCGCCACCGAGATGGTCTCGCTGCTGACCGCCCAGCGCAACTTCCAGGCGAATGCGCGCGCGATCGATACGGCGACCGCGATCTCGCAGACCGTGCTCAACCTCCAGCGCTGATGACAGACGGCTAGGCTGCGATCATGGACCGCTTCATCTACACCGCGCTCACCGGCATGAACGCCGCGATGGACCGCCAGCGCGCGGTCGCGAACAATCTCGCCAACGCCTCCACCCCCGGCTTTCGCGGGGAGGTCTTCGCGGTCAAGTCGGCGGTGCTCGAGAGCGATCCGCGCACACACTCGATCGACGCGCGTGCCCCGGCGCGCGGCAGCGTGCGCGGGGCCGACATGGGCGCGGGCAAGGTGATGCCGACAGGGCGCGCGCTCGATGTCGCGGTCATGGGCGAGGGGCTGATCGCGTTCCAGGATCCCTCCGGCACCGGTGCTGGAGGCGAGGTCTATTCCCGGCGCGGCGATCTGCGCGTGAGCGCGGCCGGCGTTATCGAGAACGGCGACGGCCTCGTTGTGCTCGGACAGGGCGGCGGGCCGCTCGCTGTGCCACCGGGCTTCGACATCAGCCTCGCCGAGGATGGCACCGTGTTCGCGCGCGATCCTGCCGCCCCGCAGGCGCCGCCGGAGGCGGTCGGCCAGATCAAGCTCGTCTCGCCTGAAGGCAGCCGCATCGCCAAGGGGCTCGACGGGTTCCTGCGCGTGGTCGGCGGCGGGGTGCTGCCGCCCGATCCGACAGAGCGGATCACCCGCGGCACGCTCGAGCAATCCAATGTCGTGACCGCGCAGACGCTGGTCGAGATGGTCGATGCCCAGCGCGCCTTCGAACAGCGCGCGCGCATCATCCGCACCGCCAGCGAGCTCGACGAGGCGGGCGCCCGCCTGATGTCGCTCAAGTAATTCCAAGGAGCCAAGCCAATGCCCACTTCCGCCCTGCATGTCGCGCGCACCGGTCTCGAGGCGCAGGATGCGCGCATGCGCGTCATCGCCAACAATCTCGCCAATATCGGCACCACCGGCTACAAGCGCGACCGCGTCGATTTCTCGACGCTCGCCTATCAGGAGCTGCGCACCGCCGGCCAGCAATCGACCAACCAGACCGCTTATGCGGTCGGGCTCAATCTGGGCACCGGCGTGCAGGTGGTCGGCACCTCGCGGATCGAGACGCAAGGGACATTGAACCAGACCGGCAACACGCTCGACATCGCGCTCGACGGGCCGGGCTTCTTCCAGATCGAGCTGCCGCCCGGCGGCCAGATCGCTTACACCCGCGCGGGCAATTTCACGCTCTCGCCGCAGGGCAACCTCATCACCACGCAGGGCTATGCCGTGACCCCGCCGGTGCAGATCCCGCAAGGCGCGCAAACGATCATCATCTCGCCCGATGGCACGATCAGCGCGCTGCAACAGGGCCAGGCTGCGCCGGTCCAGCTCGGCCAGCTTCAGATCGCCAATTTCGTCAACCCGGCAGGTTTGCGCGCGATCGGCGACAATTTCCTCGTCGAGACCGCCGCCTCCGGCCCGGTCGAGCTCGGGATCGCGGGGCAATTCGGCCGCGGGCAGGTGCGCCAGGGGATGCTCGAGGGCTCGAATGTCAACGTGGTGGAGGAACTGGTCGAGATGATCGAGGCGCAGCGCGCCTACGAGATCAATTCCAAGATGGTGAGCGCGGTCGACGAGATGCTGCGCAACGCCAACCAGACGCTGTGAGGAAGGCGCGAGCGATGTCTGTTGTTCGATTTCTCTTGGCCGCCGCGCTCGCGCTCTTTCTTGCAGCGTGCGCGGGCGAGCGCGCCCTCGGCTTCGCCGCTCCTCCACCCCCCGGCGGCGTGCTCACCCTCGAGACCGCCCCGCCGCAGAATGCCGAGGCGAGCGCAAACGTCTTCGCCCCGCAGCAGGGCGCGCAAGGGTCGATCTTCCAGGCAAGCCAGGGCTATGCGGGGCTCGTCACCGGCACGCGCGCGCGCCAGCTTGGCGACATGGTGACGATCCTGCTGATCGAGAACACCGCCACCTCCAAATCCACCACCGGCGCGACCGATCGCACCGGCGGCTTTGCGCTCGTCCCGCCAACCGGCAGCCTGTTCGATTTCATCGACCCGGCAGACCTTAATGCAAGCGGCGAGCTGTCGTTCAATGGAGGGGGCAATGCCGCGCAGCAGAGCCAGCTGACGGGGCGGATCGCGGTGACCATCGCCGCGCTCTATCCCAACGGCACCGCCGAAGTGGTCGGAGAAAAGCAGATGAATTTCAGCCAGGGCGACGAATGGGTGCAGTTCGCGGGGCGCATCCGGCTGGTCGACATCGACGTCGAGAACCGGCTGCGCTCCGATCAGGTGGCGAATGCGCGGATCATCTATTCTGGCAAGGGCGCGGTCCAGCGCGCCAGTCGGCCGGGCTGGCTCAGCCGCTTCTTCGGCGCGATCTCGCCGTTCTGAGGAGCCTTGCCATGCTGACCCGCATCCTCCTTGCTCTCGCCGCGCTCCTCGCCGCCGCGCTCCCCGCAAGCGCGAGCGCCGAGCGCATTCGCGATCTCGGCCAGTTCGAGGGCCTGCGCGCAAACCAGCTCACCGGCTATGGCGTTGTCGTCGGCCTGCAGGGCACGGGCGATGACAACCTGCAATACGTGACCGAGGCAATGCGCGGCATTTCCGGGCGCCTGGGGCTGCAATTGCCGCAAGGGGTGAACCCCAACCTGAGGAACGCCGCCGCCGTCATCGTCACCGCCGAGCTGCCCGCCTTCGCCAAGCCGGGCCAGCGGATCGACATCACCGTCTCCACGCTGGGCCAGGCGCGCGATCTGAGGGGCGGCGCGCTCGTCCTTACCCCGCTCTATGGCGCGGACGGCCAGATCTATGCCATGGCGCAGGGCAATGTCGCGGTCGGCGGGCTCGGCGTCTCGGCGCGCGACGGCTCGCAGCTCACCGTCAATGTCGCGACCGCCGGGCGGATCGCCGATGGCGCCACCGTGGAACGCGCAGTCGCGACCGGGTTCGACCAGCAGGAAACGCTGCGCTTCCACCTCCACCGCGCTGATTTCCTCACCGCCGCGCGCGTGCGCGACGCAATCAACGATGTCTATCCCGCGAGCGCGCGGATCGTCGACGGGGTCAGCATCGAGCTGGCGCTGCCGCCAAGCCCGGACCAGCGCGCTGCGCAGCTTGCCGCGATCGAGATGCTGCCAGTGACCCCGGCACCGGTTGCCGCGAAGGTGATCGTCAACAGCCGCACCGGCACGGTCGTGATCAACCAGGCGGTGCGGCTTTCGCCCGCCGCTGTCAGCCACGGCAAGCTCGTGATCCGGATCGACGAGGCGCCGCGCGTCGTTCAGCCCGAGCCCTTCGGCAATGGCGTCACCGCTCTCGAGCAGGCGTCCGACATCACCGTATCCGAACGCTCGGACCGGGTCGCGCTGATGCCGGGCGCGGCGAACCTTTCCGAGATCGTCGATGCGCTCAATCTGCTGGGTGTGGGCGCGGCCGATCTCGTGGTGATCCTCGAAAGCCTCAAGCAGGCCGGCGCCTTGCAGGCGGAAATGGTGGTGCTGTGATGATCGCTCCGGTTAACTCTCTCTTGCCTCGCGAGCCGCTCTCGCCAGAGCGCCTCGAGCTGCGCCAGGCGGCCGAGGGTTTCGAGGCGATCATGGTGCGCAAGCTGCTCGAAACCGCGCGCGCTTCAAGTTTTGCAGAGGAAGCTCCGCTCACCGGCAGCGGCATGGATCGCTGGATCGAAATGCGGGACGAACATTTCGCCGACATCGCCGCGCAAAGCGGCGCCTTCGGGTTTGCCCGGAGCATCGAGGAACAGCTTTCCCAACATCTTGCTGCGAGAGGGGATGCATAATGCCAGGAGCCATGTTCAACATCGCCCGCACGGGCACCGCAGCGGCCCGTGCCAGCCTCGAGCTGACCGCGACCAACATCGCCAATGCGAGCAACCCCGATTACGCCCGGCGCACCTCGCTCCAGAGCGAGCTGGTCAGCGTTTCGGCAACCTCGCGCGGGGTGCTTAACGGCGTCATCGTCGAAGGCATCGGGCGCGCCGAATCCACTGCGCTCCTGCGCCAGGCGCGCGACCGGGCGAGCGATCTTGCACGCGCGGATGCCGAGCTTGCTGGCCTGCGCGATGCCGAGACCGCGCTCGAGCAGGCGCGCCTGTTCGAGACGCTCGTCGATTTCGAGGCCGAGCTGACCCGGCTCGAGGGCAACCCGCTCGAGCCCGCCCTGCGCGAGGCCGCGCTCGAGAGCGCGCGCCAGCTCGCTGCCACCTTCAACCTCGCCGACCAGACGCTCGACAATGCGCGCGAGCAGGTGTTTGACGAGGCGACGCTCTCGCTTGCCGAGCTCAACCGGCAGGCGGTGGAGCTCGCGCGGATCAACGCGGACCTCTCGCGCGCCCAGCCGCAGACGGCCGAGCAGGCCGCTTTGCTCGATGCGCGCGACGGGGCCTTGCGGGCGATGGCCCGGCAATCCGGCCTTGATGTGAGCTTCGATGATCGCGGGGTTGCGACAGTCCGCCTCGATGCTACGCCGGCTGCCGTCCTGGTGGATGGCGATGCAGCAGGCGTGCTCACCGTGGCGCAGAACCCCGATGGCACGATCGCATTCGATCTTGGCGGCACCGCCGTGGCGCTCAACACCGGCACGCTGGCGGGCCAGGCGGGTGCGCTCCAGCAGATGGCGGGCTTCCAGACCGAGCTCGATGACGCTGCCGCCTCTGTCATCGCGCGGGCCAACGCCGCGCAGGCCAGCGGCGCTGATGCGGCGGGCAATCCGGGCCAGCCTTTCTTCGCGGGCGCCAATGCCGCCACGATGTCGCTCGCGCTCGCCGGCGGAGCGCAGATCGCCGCCGCGCCCGCCGGATCGCCCGCAGGCAGTTCGGATGCGAGCAATCTCGCCGCGCTGGTCGATGCGCTCGGCGCGGGCGATGGCCCTGTCGCCGATCTCGACGGCTTGCTGCTCAATGTCTCGAGCCGCATCGCCGCGCTCGACATCACCCGCACCGGGCTCGCCGCAGTTTCGCAGAGCGCCGATGAAGCGGTGCGCTCGGTGGGCGGGGTCGACCTCGATCGCGAGGCGGCGGACCTCGTGCGGTTGCAGCAGGCGTTCGAGGCTAATGCCCGGGTGATCCAGGTCGCGAACGAGCTGTTCGACGTCATTCTCAATCTGCGCTAGGGCAAGGAGGCTGTCAGCGTGATCCCAATCGGCAATCCCTTCGGCGCCTTCTACGAGCGCTCGCTGGTGCAGATGAACGCCTTGCGCGGCTCGGCGGAGAAGATCCAGAACCAGATCGCGACCGGCCAGCGGATCGAGCGCGGCTCGGAGGATCCGGCCGCCGCCGCGCGTCTGCGTGCGCTCGCGCGGATCGAGCGGCTGAGCGAAGTCGAGGAAGACAACGCCGACAAGCTCGCGCGCGATCTCGACGAGGCGGGCGATGAAGTGCTCGGCGTCTCCAACCTGCTCGCCCGCGCGCGCGAATTGGCGATCCAGGCGGCCAGCGACACGCTGGGAACGCGCGGGCGCGAGGCGATCGCGGCCGAGCTTGCCCAGCTCGAGGAGGAGCTATTCAATCGCGCCAATGCGCGCACGCTGACGGGTGAGCCGCTGTTCGCGGGCACCGCTGCCGGCCCGGCCTATATCCGCCAAGCGGATGGCACCGTGAGCTATAACGGCAATGCCGACAGCGCGAGCGTGCCGATCGCCCCCGGAACCGAGATCGAGCGCGGCCTCCCCGGTCCCGCGATCTTCGAATTCACACTCGGCGGCACGCCGTCGAGCGCGTTTGCCGTGCTCGGCAATCTTGCGGCAGCGCTCAATGGCGGCTCGCCCGATCCGGCTGCGGCCGCGCAAGCCGCGATCGAGGGGCTCGATGAAGCGATCGACAACACCACGCGCAGCCAGACGATCCTCGGCACTCGCCTCGCATGGGTCGAGACGATCCAGCAGAGCCAGGCGGAGCGCCGGATCACCCTCGCCGAGCAGCGCTCGCAGATTGGCGAGACCGATATCGGCGATGCTATCGTGCGCCTCCAGCAGACGCTGACCGCGCTCGAGGCCTCGCAGGCGAGCTTTTCGCGGGTGAGCGCGCTCACCCTCTTCGACGCCATCTGATGCGGGCCATCGCGCTGCCGGGGAGTTGCTAGGACGTGTTCGCCGCAATCGGTATCGTTGTGCTCATCGCCATGGTGTTTGGCGGCTACACGCTTGCGGGCGGCTCGATGGGGCCGATCCTCGCAGCGCTCCCGCTCGAATTCATGATGATCGGCGGGGCCGCGCTGGGATCGGTGCTGATCGGCAATTCGATGCACGAGATCAAGCTCTTGGGCGGCGGGCTCGTCAAGGTGTTCAAGGGCGCGAAATATACCGATCAGGATCATATCGATGCGATCGCGCTCACTTCCAAGCTGATGAAGATGCTGCGCTCCGAAGGCGCTGTGGCGGTCGAGAGCCATGTCACCGATCCGCAGAACTCGGCGATCTTCAGCGAATATCCCCGGCTGCAATCCGATCCGGTGGTGTGCAACCTCATCTGCGATCCGCTGACGCTGATGGTGGTCTCCTCGGGCACGCTGGACACCCACGCAGTCGAGGACGTAATCGACAATTCCATCAAGACCCAGCTTCACGAGATGGACGAGCCCGCGCACGCGATCCAGTCGCTCGCCGATGCCTTCCCCGCGCTCGGGATCGTCGCGGCGGTGCTCGGCGTCATCAAGACGATGGGCTCGATCGATCAGCCGCCCGAGATCCTGGGCAAGATGATCGGCGGCGCGCTCGTGGGCACCTTTCTGGGCGTGCTGCTCGCCTATGGCTTCGCCGGGCCGATGGCGGGCCGCCTGAAGCAGGTCAACACGCATGACCAGCAGCTTTTTCACTCGATCAAGCAGGTGATCGTCGCGAGCCTCCACGGCTATCCGCAACCGCTGGTGCTCGAGGCCGCGCGCTCGGGGCTGCCTCCGGCCCACCGCCCCAAGCTGACCGACCTGCTCGACGCGATGCGGGGGCGCTAGCCCATGGCCGAGGCCCCTTCCGCAGCCCCGCCGCCCCCGCCCGCGCCGATCATCGTCAAGAAGATCACGATCGAGCAGGGCGGCCACCATGGCGGCGCCTGGAAGGTCGCCTATGCCGATTTCGTGACCGCGATGATGGCGTTCTTCCTGCTGCTATGGCTGCTCGGCGCGACCGAGGAGGACCAGCGCCGCGGCATCGCCGACTATTTCACGCCCACGCTCGTCAAGCTGCGCGAAAAGAGCGCGGGCGCGGACGGGATGCTCGGCGGCAGCTCGATCACCGATGTCGATCCCTACCCCAACGCGCAGGGCCAGACCGGCACATTGACCATGACCATTCCGCGCAGCGCCGCTGGCGGCCCGATGGAGGGGGGCAGCACGCAGGCGGAGGCCACCCAGAACGAGAACATCGCCGAACTCAAGCAGAAAATCGAGGAGAAGCTCTCGAAGACACGCCAGCTTAGGCGGCTGGCGAGCCAGGTGCGCGTGGTGCGCGCGCCCGAGGGGGTGCGGATCGATCTTGTCGACGACGCTGACTTCTCGATGTTCACGCTGGGCACCACGATCCTCACTCCCGAAGCGCGCCTGCTGCTCCAGGCAATGGGCGAGACGCTGGCGGAATATCGCAGCCCGCTGATCATTCGCGGACACACCGATTCGCTTCCCTGGCGCGAGGGCCGGCGCACCAACAACTGGTCGCTCTCGGCAGGCCGCGCCGAGGCGACCCGCCAGTCGCTGATCCTCAACGGCATGTCTTCCGAGCGCTTTGCCCGGATCGAGGGCGTTGCCGATCGCGAGCCGCTGGTGGTGGACAACCCCGCCGATCCGCGCAACCGGCGCATCTCGCTGCTGCTGCTCGAGCCTGCACGCGCCGCTGGGCGCGGCGCGATCGCGGGCCGCTCGCGCCCGGCGCGCGATGTGCTGGCCGCCGGCGTGCTGGCCAAGGACGTGCCGGCCAATGACGATGGGCAGGCGAACGCGCAGCCCTGAGGGTTATTCGCAATGGGGCATTCCAGCGATGCCCAGCTTCCCAGCGCAAGCAAGCTGATCCCAATTGCGTAACCGGCCGGGCGATCCCTCCGGCCCAAGCGACCGGAACGCTCACTGCATTGGCGCTTCCCGTATCCAATCGCGGCGGCTGCTTCCCTCGCAAGGCTCGGGCATGGACGAGCGTGGCCCAGGCCTCCTTGCGAATGAAGTGGCCCCCGGCTGCACGGCGCGCGCTGGGGGGCGCTGAGACGCCCGAGAACCTGCCAGAGCATGAGCAGCGCCGCCGGGCCTCGGTACCAAGGCTGTTGGGATCATCTTCGGCGTTAATGCCCGCCGGCCAACCTGCTCCTCCAGCTGCGCGGCGAGCGCGCGGGAAAGTGGTCTGACCGTGCCGCCCTCAGCCCTGCGGCACGACATGCAAAAAACCCGGAGCCTTGCGGCCCCGGGTTCCTTGCCACCTCCGTGGGGAGATGTGCGTTGCGTGGCTTTCGGCTCCGGGTTTACCGGAGGAGCGAAAGCACGTTCTGTTGCGACTGGTTTGCCTGGGCGAGCATCGCGGTCGAGGCCTGGCCGAGGATCTGCGCCTTGGCGAGCGCGGTCGATTCGGCGCCGAAATCGGCATCCTGGATACGCGAGCGCGCGTCGGAGAGGTTGGTCGAGGTCGTCGTCAGGTTGTTGATCGCGGCCTCGAGGCGGTTCTGGCCCGCACCCAGCGACGAGCGCGTCGTGTTGACGGCGGTCAGCGCGGCATCAACGTTGGTCACAGCAGTCGCAGCGTTTGCGGCGGTGTCGACAGCCAGCCCGGCTGCGGTGATGTTGGTCTGGTCGATCCCGGTGCTTGTCACCGTGATGGCGCGTCCGGCATCGATCTGGATGTTGAAGGTGACGTCAGCGGTGCCCAGGACGTTGACGCCGTTGAAAGTGGTGTTGTCGAGAATATCGACGACCTGTGCGACGAGTTCGCCGACTTCGGTGTTGAGGAAGGCGCGGTCGGTGGCATCGTCAAGCGTGCCGTTCTGCGACTGGATCGCCAGCTCGCGGATGCGCTGCAGCATATTGGTGACTTCTTCGAGCGCGCCTTCGGCGGTCTGCGCGAGCGCGATGCCGTCGCTCGCATTGCGCACGCCCTGATTGAGCGCGCGGATGTCGCTCGTCATGCCGGTGGCGATCGAGAGGCCGGCGGCATCATCGGCGGCGCTGTTGATGCGCCGGCCGGTCGAAAGACGCTCCATCGCGTCGCCGAGCATATTGTTGGCGCCGGTGCTGGCGGCCTGAGCGCGCAGGGCCGAGACATTGGTGTTGATTACGGTCATGGTCTTACTCCCCAAGTGGTCGTTCAAGTTAGGTCGATGCAGCGCTCAATCCTTGCCGCTGCTGGGCCTAAGAGCGGCCGGATGCCGGGATGTTTAAGGGCCTTTGTGCAAGCCGAGGCTGCACTGCGCGCTGGCGCGGGCGGCTCAGGCCATGGCGCACAGCCCACCGGCAATGGACGCGGCATCAGTGGCGAACGATTGCCGCATTAGGGAAATCTACGAGGGCTTAAATTTGCGACATCTTGGACGCGCGGGCGGCAGGAATGGAGCGACCGACCGGCGCGCTGCCGCTTTCGCAGGCGCTGGAGCTTTAACGCAATCAATGAAGGCCCGCTTCATGTCCAAGACCGCTCCGCTGCCGCAGCATTCCCCCGCGCCCGCTTTGGCAGAACGAAGGTCAGGCGCGCAGCGGCGCAGCCTGAGGGACCGGCACCGGGCGCTGCTCGATCCCGTCCTCCCGCTGCTCGGGCGCGACTGGCAGCGCGAGCGGTTCTCGCTGGGCGAACACGGCCGGTTCGAGGAAATGCCCGCCTGCCGCCCGCAGGATCGCATCGAGCTCGATCTGCGCCGCAGCGAGGCCCCCTCGCTGGCGATCCTGGGCGAGGCGCGTGTCGCGCTAGGCTATGATGCGGGCTCTCTTGCTGCGGCGCGTGCGGCGCTGATTGCGATTGCGGCGCAGGGCGGCTGGCCGATCGCGCGCGATGAACGCTCGCTCGCGCTGCTGACCCTTGCCGAGCGCATCGCCCGCTCAGAAATACCGGTTCTCCTCGAAGGGCCGACCGGAACGGGCAAGGAAGTGTTCGCGCGCTTCGTTCACCGCCGCTCGCGCCGGGCTGGCGGGCCGTTCGTCGCGGTCAACTGCGCAGCCATGCCCGAGGCGATGCTCGAGGGGCTGCTGTTCGGCCACCGCAAAGGCGCCTTCACGGGCGCAGGCGAAGCGCGCGATGGGCTGTTCCGTGCAGCTGACGGGGGCACGCTGCTGCTCGACGAGATCGGCGAGCTGCCGCTCGCGCTCCAGGCCAAGCTGCTGCGTGCGCTGCAGGAAGGGGAAGTGCTCCCGCTCGGCGCGACCCGGCCGGTGCGCGTCGACGTGCGCATCATCGCGGCAACCAATCGCACGCTGGCCCACGAGGTCGAGGCCGGTCGCTTCCGCGAGGATCTGCTCTATCGCCTCAATGTCTTTCCGCTCGAATTGCCCGCGCTGCGCGATCGTCCGGCCGATATCGCCCCGCTCGCCTTCGGCCTGCTGCTGCGCCATGCGGGACGCGAGCCGGTGTGGATCGGCCACCGCGCGATTGCCTTGCTCGAGGCGCATGGCTGGCCGGGCAATGTCCGCGAGCTCGAAAACGTGATCCGCCGCGCGCTGCTGCTGGCGGGCGGACAGCGCGAGATCGATGCCGAGCACATCGCCTTCGATCAACCCGGAAGTCCGATGCGCGCAGTGGAGCACGATCGCTCCCCCGTAACGCCCTCCACCCTCTCCGACATCGCCTTCCATTCCGAGGCGCGCGCGATCCTGACCGCACTCGATGCGAACGGTGGCCACCGCGCCAGGACCGCCGCCAGCCTCGGCATATCCGAGCGGACCCTGCGCTATCGCCTCGCCTCGATGCGCGAGACCGGGCTGATCGCCGAGCGCGGTGCGCTCGCGGGAGGCCGGGCGTGAGCGCGCTGGGTCAGGTGCTCGCTTTGCGCCGGGATCTGCTCGCGCGCAGCCAGTCCTTGCGCGATATTCGCGAAGCGGCGCAATCGTCCCAGATCGCGCGCGCCGCGCCAGGCATTCCGGGCACGCCTGCGGTCGATTTTGCGGGCACGCTCTCGGCGGCGCTGAAGAAGGTGAATGCGGTGCAGCAGCGCTCGGGCGATCTCCAGGCGGGCTACGAGCGCGGCGAGGTGACTGACATCGCCCAGGTCATGCTGGCGCGGCAGGAGGCCGGCCTCGCCTTCGAGGCGACGTTGCAGGTGCGCAACAAGCTTCTCAATGCCTACCAGGAAATCATGCGGATGGGGGCGTAAGGCGTGGCCGAGGCAAGCGCTTCTCTGCCGGTCGCGGCGGAGCCCACTCTGTTCCAGGCCAGCCCCGGCGCCCCCGCCGGCGACTGGCGCGCGCGGCTGAGCGATGTGACCGGCCAGCCAGCCTTCCGCCGCGCGCTGCCCGCGCTGATCGGCACCGGCGCGCTCGCACTGATGGCGGTGGTCTATCTCGCGATCGCGCAGGGGCCGCAGCGCATCTTGTATGCCGGGCTCTCCGACGGCGAGCGCGCCAAGGTGGTCGAGGCGCTCGAAACTGGCGGCATCGCTTATGCGATCGACAATGCGACCGGCGCGATCACCGTCTCCGAAGACGATGTCTACCGCGCGCGGATGCTGGTCGCGAGCGATGCGGGGCTTGCCGCGCCGCAGGGGGCAAGCGAGATGCTGGATGCGATCCCGCTGGGCTCCAGCCGCACGCTCGAGGGCGAGCGCCTGCGGCTGGCGCGTGAGCGCGAGCTCATGCTGACGATCCGCGAGATCGACGGGATCGAGGCGGTGCGCGTGCATCTGGCAACGCCCGAGCGCTCGGTTTTCGTGCGTGACACCAGCCCGCCTTCAGCCTCGGTCATGCTGCGGCTGGTCAGCGGACGCTCGCTCAGCGAGCGGCAGGTCGAGGCGATCGTCAACCTGGTCTCGGCTTCGGTACCCGGCATGACCGCAGACGCGGTGCGCGTGGTCGATCAGAACGGGCGCCTGCTCTCGGCCATTCGCGACACCGAATTGGATGGCCTCACGCTCCAGCGCGAATTCGAGGCCAAGCTGCAGGAGCAGGTCGCATCGCTCCTCACCCCGTTGCTGGGCGAAGGCAATTTTTCGAGCCAGGTCCAGGTGAAGCTCAACGAGAGCGAGGTGACGAGCGCGCGCGAGAGCTACGACAAGGAAGGCGCGATCCGCTCCGAAAGCGAGCGCAGCGCCACCCGCGTGGCACCCGGCGCAGCGGGCGGTGTGCCCGGCGTGCCGGCCAACACCCCGCCGCCCGATGCCGCACTGGTTGATGGCGCACCCGAGGGCGATGCGGCCGCGCCCGAGGCAGGCGCCACTCCGACCGACACCGAGACCGCGAGCGAGCGCCAGTTCGAGCTCGACCGCGAGGTTGCCGTCACCGCCACGCGCGCAGGCGGCCTGCAGAAGCTTTCGGTCGCGGTGGCGGTCAGCCAGGAAGCCTTGGTGGCCGCCTCGCCGCTGACGGCCGAGCAATTGCAGACGCTGGTGAGCGCCGCGGTTGGCGCGGATGCAGCGCGCGGGGACCAGGTCGAGGTCGTCGTCAGCGCATTCGAGAGCACCGAGCTCGAGCCCGTCCCGTTCTACGAGCAGGGCTGGTTCGCCCTCGCCGTGCGCTACGGCAGCGCGCTCGTGGCGACGCTGCTGGCATTGCTGCTGGTGGTCCGCCCGCTCGTGAGCGCGGTCCGGGGCGAGCGCAAGCAGAAGGCAGCGGCGAAAGAAGCCGAGGAGGCCGCGTTGCTGGTTGAGAGCGAGGCGCAGCCCGCTCTGCCTGAGGGCGATGGAGGCGAGGCGGGCGAAGGCCCGGTCGAAACCGACGAAGAGCCGGGCCCTTTCGCCGACCTTCCGGTGCGGGTCGAACAGGCGCGCAGGCTCGCGAGCGAACAGCCCGAGCGCGCGATCGGAGCGATCCAGCGCATGCTCGAGCCGCCCGCCAAGACCGTTGACCAGGGGAATTAGAGATGGCTGAACTGGACGAAATCGAAGCGCCCCAGGCCGAAGCCGAGGCGCCGCCGCCTCCTGCGCTCCTCACCCGGATCGAGCGCGCCGCGGTGTTCATCTCGCTGCTCGACGACGAGGAGGCAGCGCTTTTGCTCGGCAAGATGGAGCCCGCCGAGCTCGAAAAACTCGGGACCGCGATGGTCAGCCTAGGCGATATCGAGCCGCCCCAGATCGCCGAGGCCATCGCCGATTTCGCTGCCGAGGCCGCGCGCGAGATCCTGCCCGCGCGCGATCGCGCGGTGCGGGTGAGGAACCTGCTCGAGCGCTCGCTTGGCAATACGAAGGCCGAGAGCATGATGCTGCGCATCGCGCCCGACGCGCGTCCGCGCTCGATCGAAATGGCGCGGTGGCTTGCGCCCTCGATCGTGCTGCGGCTGATCGAGGGGGAGCATCCGCAGGTGATCGCCGCGCTGCTGCTCATGCTCGAGCCCGAGCCCGCCGCCGAAGTGCTCTCGGGGCTGGCGCCTGACCTCCAGCCCGCAGTGGTCGCGCGCGTCGCCAAGATGGGCGCGATTTCCCCCCAGGCGATCGCGATGATCGACAGCCTGCTCTCCCAGCGCATCGGCGCGAGCTTCGGCGCCAGCGCGCTGGCGCTGGGCGGTCCGCGCGAGGCGGCCAATCTCATCAACCTCGCCGAAGGCGAACTGAAGGCCACCGTCATTCCCGCCATCGCGCAGAAAGACGCACCGCTGGCGCAGCGCATCGAGGACGAGCTGTTCACCTTCGAGATGCTGTTCGAGCTCGAGCCGATGGCGATGGGCCGGCTGCTGCGCGATGTCGACAACGAGGCGCTCATCGATGCGCTCAAGGGACTCACCGATGCGCAGCGCACGCCTTTCTTCGCTGCGATGTCGAGCCGCGCGGCGGATGGCATCAAGGACGAGATCGAACTGCGCGGCCGCCTCAGCCGTGCGGATGTCGCGGCGGCGCAGCGAAAGATCGTCGATGTTGCCAAGTCGCTTGCTGCGCAGGGCGAAATCGTGATCGGGGGCGATGATGGCGAGTTCGTCTGACTGGATCGCCGCGCTCGGGAGCGGCGCGCCGCGTAGGGCAAGCGTGCCTGCATGGATCGCGGCGGAGGGCGCGCTCAGGGCCTTCAGCGAAGTCTCGCCCTTCGGGCGCGCCGGGGAGGTGGAGCCTGCTCCGCCCTCACCGCCTGCACCCAAGGATCCTGCGCCCGCGCCCGCGCCCGAGCCCGAGGCGCCCGGCTCGAGCGAGGCGGAGCGCGCCTTCGAGCAGGGCTATGCCGAGGGTCATGCCAAGGGCTTCAGCGAGGCACAGGCCGCGGCTGAAGCCGAGATGGTGCATCTGCGCGATCTGCGCCTCGCTTTCCGCACGCTCGATGCTTGCGCGCTCGAGGCTCTCAGCGCCGATCTGGCGAAGTCGGTGCTTGCGCTGTGCGGCCCCGTCTTGCGTGAGCATGCCATTGACCCGGCCGCGCTGGCCGCGCGCTGCCATGCCGCGGCGGCGCGTCTCGGCAATGCTCCGGGAGGGTTCACGCTCCATCTCAACCCGCTCGATATCGCCGCGCTCGGGGAAGGGGCGCTCGCCGGGCTCGAAGTCCGGCCCGATCCGGCGGTCGAGCGGGGCGGCCTGCGGCTGGCCGGCACCGACAGCGCGCTCCATGACGGTCCCGAGGAATGGTTGCGCGCAATCGCCGCAGCTCTCGGGGCGGACCCCTTCCAGCCGATCCCCTGATGCTCGCCGAGCTGCAGATAGAGCTTGCGCGAATGCGCGCGGCGCAGGTCGAGCCCGGTCCGGTCCTGACGGGCCGGGTGGCCGTCTGCGATGGCGGGCTGATCGAGGTCGCGGGGCTCGCGCTGCCGATTGGCGCGCTGGCTGCGATTGCACTGAGTGAGTCTGGGGATGAGGAGTGCCTCGCCGAGGTGATCGGCTTTCGGGGAGGGCATTCGCTGATGATGCTGCTAGGCGACACCGTCCTTTTGCGGCCCGATGCGCGGGTGCGCGGGCTTGGCCATCCAGGCAAGGTGCCGGTGGGCGATGCCGTGCTGGGGCGCGCGCTTGATGGGCTCGGTCAGCCGATCGACGGCGGCCCGCGGCTTGAGAACACCCGGTTTTGGCCGCTTGCAGGGCGCCGCGAGGGTGCGCTCGAGCGTGCGGGCGTGCGCGAGCCTTTCGATTGCGGGGTGCGCGCGATCAACGCGCTTGCGACGATGGGCGTGGGCCAGCGGCTCGGCGTGATCGCGGGATCGGGAGTTGGCAAATCGGTTCTGATCGACACGATCACGGCGCATGCGGTGGCCGACATCACCGTGGTCGCGCTGATCGGCGAGCGCGCGCGCGAGGTCTCCGATTTCGTCGCCCGTCACATGCAGGGGACGCGGCGCGGGCGGATGGTGGTGGTCGCGGTGCCCGCCGATCACGCGCCCAACCTGCGCCTGCGCGCGGCGCAATACGCGACCAGCATCGCTGAACATTTCCGCGCGCAAGGCAAGCGCGTGTTGCTGGTGCTCGACAGCCTGACGCGCGTCGCCCACGCTGCGCGGGAGCTGGCGCTGGTGCTGGGCGAGCCGGGCGCGGCGCGCGGCTATCCCCCTTCAGCGCTTGCGGCAATCACAAAGCTGGTCGAACGCGCGGGCAATTCGGCGCGCAGCGGGGGCGGGGTGACGGGGCTTTACACCGTGCTCGCCGATGGCGACGATGCGAACGACCCGGTGGTCGACACCGCGCGCGCCATTCTCGACGGTCATATCGTGCTTTCGCGCGACTTGGCCCAACGCGGCCATTATCCCGCAATTGACGTTCCTGCCTCCTTGAGCCGGGTGATGGACGATCTCGTTGCGCCTGACCTTGCAGAAGCGGCACGCAGGGTGCGCGCGCTGATCTCTGCGCGCGAGGAAAATCGCGATCTTGTGCTGATGGGGGCCTATCGTGCGGGCTCGGACCCCGTGCTCGATGCGGCTCTCGGCAACAGCGCGGCAATCGATGCTTTCCTGCGGCAGGGCCGCGCCGCGGCGGTTTCGCTGAATGACAGCCTGCGCGATCTCGCCGAGCTTGTGGCCCCGCTGTGAAGCGCGAACAGCGCAAGCTCAGGCTGGTGCGGCGCCAGGCGATGCTCGCGGGGCTAAGCGAGCGCGAGGCGATGCGATCACTCGCGATCGCGCTTGACGAGGAGACCCGCAGCGCCGCCCTCAAAGAGCGCAGCGAGGGCCTTGCCCGCGATTATGCGGCGCGGTTTGCCGCGGGAGAAGGGCCGAGCCAGGCCAGCGAGCTCGCCGGCCTGAGCCGCTTCGCCGGAGCGCTCGGCCTGCTCGCGCGCGATGCCGGACGGGCGCACGCGGATGCCACCGATCAGGCGCGCTGGCAGGTCGACGCGCTCGCCGCAGCACAAAGCCGGACGCGGCGGCTGGAGGAGCACCTCGCCGCCGCCACGGCCGAACTCGAGCGGTCGCAAGCCGCCAGGGCCGCGCTTGAGGAGTGCTTGGCACGCGAGTTGCAGAGCCGCAGGCATGTTCCCTCCGCAGGCGCTGCGCTCCCGCCGCTGCCCGGACGCGATGCAGGATAGGTGCACGATGATCGCAAGTCTCATGTTGCTGCCCCAGGCAACCGGATCGAACCATGGCAGCACCGTGCCGGAGCCTGGGAGGCCCGGCGAGCGATCGGGCGATGATGCGTCTCACGCCGCATTCGCCAAAGCTCTGCAGGCCCATGATAGGAGCAAGCCCGCCACCCATCCCGATCGCCACGTCGAGGATACGCTCGGCGCTGATGCCCGCGCGGGCGCCATGTCTCCCGAGGAGGCGGAGAATGTCACACTGCGCAGTCTCGCCACGCCGTATTCCCGCAAGGAGGCTGGGGGCGAGCCGTCTCAGGATGGAGGCGCGCGCCCGGGCTCTTTCGGCACGCAGGTGCCGCCGGGGCTTGCCGCCCCCGGCGAGCCCTTGCCGCCCGAGACGCCCGCCTCGACCGCTCCGGGACAGGCAGCCGGCGCAAAGCCGACAGCGCCCATGGCGGCAAAGGCGGACGAAACGAAGTCCTCGTCAAGCCTTCACCGCGAGGCTGAGCCCCAGCTCGAGCCCATCGCCATAGCCGAGACCTTGGCCCAGCCAATGCCAGCGCCACTGCCAGAGCCAGAGCCAGTGCCAGCGCCAGTGCCAGTGCCAGTGCCGGCGCCAGCGCCAGTGCCGCTGCTCGAACCCACATCTCCCCCCGGGCCGGCAGGCGACCATGAACCTCGCCCGGCTTCCCTTGCCAGATCGGGCGGCGCGGAGCCTTGCTTGCGGGTTCAGGACGAGGGCCCCGTTCTTGCCCCTGCTCAGATTGCGAATGTTCCTGAGGAAGCGGATGCGGTTGCGCACGGGCGGGTTCTGCGCTCGGACAAATTCGCCGCTTTGCCAAAAGAGCAGCAGATCCTCGCGCCCGAGGCCCTCGCTTCCGCGCGCCCGGGTGAGCCGACAGCCGCTCTCGATCCCGCCTTGGTTCCGGTTGCTCGACTTGTAGGGGATTCCGCCAATGGTGCAGCCGCCCTCGCATCTGTGCAAGCTTCTCCGATCCGTGCCGCCGGTCCCGGCGCTGCGTCGCCAATGGGCACGCCTGCGAGCGCGACGAGCGCGCCGAGGCGCGGGATCGCAGCGGCGACCGGGGTGCCGATCGGGGCGCAGGAGCCCGGGGCGAACCCGGCGCTTGGCGAAGGTGTCCCCGAGGCCGATGGCACGGTCTTGCGCACGAGCGCAATTCAGGGCTTGTCGGAGCCGTCAGGCTTGGCCCTTGCGCCTGCGGCGCCGCTTGAGGCTGCCATGCAACCCAAGCCGCAGCCGCCATCTGCGTTGAGCGCGATCGGCGCTCCTGCGAACGGCGCTCCTGCGATCGGCAGGGCCATGGGCACTGCATCGCCCGCGCCCCAGCCTACCGAGCCTGACCCGGCATCCGCGCTCACCGCAGAACCTAGCGCGAAGGAAGCGCTCGTATTGGCCTCAACCCCCAGTCCGCTTGCCGCTGCAGCTTCCACAGCCGTTCCTCTCGGACACGCGCCGCTCTTCCAGCCCAGCTTCCCGCCCGCTCAATCGGCCCTGCAGGCCGCTGATCCCACGCTCGCCGTCCAGATTGAAAACGCGATCGACCGGATCGAGGCCTTGCGTGAGACCGGCCGTGCGGGGCACTCCGAACTGACGGTGCGACACGCCGAATTCGGCCCGGTCTCGCTGCGGATCGAGCCCGTCGCGGGGGATTTGCGCGCCATTCTCTCGAGCCGCGATCCGGGCTTCGTGCAGGCAATCCATACAGCCCTGATCGAACGCGCCGCCGAGGCGGGCGGAGCGGGCCTCAACGGCCAAGCGGGTCAGCAATCGGGTCAGCAATCCAGTTCTGGGCGGCCCTCCGACGGCCAGTTCGCCTGGGGGCAGCAGCATTCGGGCGAGCGCTACGGGTCTTCCCCAGGGTCCGGCCAAAGCGCTGCGCAACCATATTCGCGGCAAGAGGGCGAGGACACAACAGGGGCCGCATCGCACATCATGGACGAGGACGATGGCCGGAACGTCGGCCGATCACGTGCCGCGGGGCTTTACGCCTGACGCACGAGCGGCCTTGGCGCTGACAGACCAGAGGAGCTGAGATTTCATGGCGAAGGACGCCAAAAAGCCGGAAGCCGAGAAGTCGAAGGGCGGCGTGCTCAAGCTGGCGATCGGGGCCGTGCTGTTGCTCGTTGTGGGGGCTGGCGGAGCCTATGGTGCGTTCGCTGCCGGCCTCTTCGGCGGTGGCGGGGAAAGCGAGCCCGATCTGCCCAAGCTGGTCAGGAAAGGCACGAGCGATCCCTATGCGCCGCCGAGCGATGGCAAGGACAAGGACGCCGTGGTCGAGGTCTATGGCGAGGGCGGAAGCGAATACCGTACCGCCTATTACAGCTTTGCGGAAAGCTTCACCTCCAACCTCGCGGATTCTCCCGCGCTCATCCAGGTCGAGCTGGCCGTCTCCACCCAGCATGACGGGCGCGTGCTGGCCTGGGTGCGTAATCACGAGCTCGCGATCCGCTCGGCCATTCTCGCGCAGCTCGCCGCCACCCCCGAGGCCGACGTGTACGATGTCGAGGGGCGCGACAAGCTGGGTGCCCGGCTGACCGGGGCGATCAACGCGGTGCTCGAGGAGAACGAGGGTTTCGGCGGGATCGACTCAGTGCACTTCAAGGGGTTCCTCGTGCAATGAACCTTGCCCAGACCTTTTCGCCCGCGCGCCCGCTCGCGCAGCATTGCGCCGAACTCATCCGGCAGGGGCCGCGGCCCGAGGAGCGCGCGCAGCTGCTCGCCTCCTGGCGCCGTGACGTCACCCGCGAAATCGCACAGGACTTGGGCGAACTGCTTTCAGGAGCCAAGCTCAAGGCTAGCCTCTCGGAGCCCGAGCGCATGAATGGCGCGCAGGTGTTCGAGCGGATCGGCCCGGTGGCGGCGAATTGCCTGCTGCGCTGCGGCGGCGCCGAGCGCACCATGCTGCTCTCGTTCGATCTCGCGACTGCAGTCGCCCTGACCGATCGCTCGTTCGGCGGCGAAGGAGAAGTCGAGCTCGACCAGCCCGAAAGCCTGCCGCGCTCGGCCGCGCTCCTGATCGAGGAGGCGGCCAGGGCGATCGCGCAGGCAATCACGCGGGTGAGCGCGAGCGCCGGTGGACGGGGTGGTGCCAGTGCCAGTGCCAGTGCCAGTGCCAGTGTTAGTGTTAGTGCAGGTGGGAGCGCGCGCGAGGCCAGGGGCGATGTGATCGTGCGTTCTGAAAATGCGGCGCGGCTCAAACCCTTCGATCCAAATGCCGAGTGCCTGATGATGACGCTCGAGCTGACCGAGGACAAGCCCGATGCGATCGCGCTCCTGCCCTGGTCGGCGCGGCTGGCGCTGCGGGCCGATCGGCTCGACGATCTGCTCCCCGGCATCGGCAGTGCCCAAGCCGCAGCGCAAGAGACTGGACACAAGACCGAGCCGACTTCCGGCTCGATCGGAGCCTTCGCCGCGATCCCGCTTCCGCTCGAGGCGGTGCTCGCCGAATTCGACATGGCGCTGGGCCGGCTTGAGCGCCTGCGCCCGGGCGATCATATTCCCATCCCCGTGGCGCGCGAGATCCCCCTGCGGATCGGCAACCGTATCGTCGCGCGCGGACGGGTCGGCACGTGCGAGGATCGCATGGCGCTGCGCCTGACCTCGGGAATTGCGAAAGGGGCCATCTCGTGACTGCCTTCAGCCCCGCCCTCCACCGCTTCGGCGATGTGACCGTGCGCCTCTCGGTCGAGCTGGGCCGCGCCGACATGGCGCTGCGCGATGTTCTCGCGCTCGGGCCCGGCAGAGTCGTTGCGCTCGATCGGTTGACCGACGAACTGCTCGACGTGACTGCCAACGGCAAGGTCGTCGCGCGCGGGGAGGTGGTCGCGAAGGATGGGCGCTTCGCTCTGCGCGTCGTGAGCCTTGTGGGCGAGGAGGAAGCGCTCGAACCGGGTCACGCGGCGCACTTCGCCGACGCCGAGGCACCTGCGGCCTTCGCAGCCGAGGCAGCGCAGGAGGCTGATCCGCCTACACCCGCAGCTCCAGCAGCCAATCCCGCTGCCTCCGGCGAGCCTCAAGCATGATGCTCGAATATTTCCTCCGCCTAGCCTTGCTCCTTCCGCTGCTGGGCGCGCTCATCTGGGGCAGCCTCAGGCTCGCCAAGTTCATGCAGGAGCGTCTCGCCAGCGCCGGCCCTTCAGGGCGGCAGATCGAGCTGGTCGAGACCAGCCTGCTTGCGCCCGGCATGCGGCTTGCGGTGGTGCGCTTTCATGATCGCGAGATCCTGCTCGGCTGCTCGCGCTCTGGTCTGGTGCGGCTGGGCGAAGGTCCGGCGCGCGCGGGCGAAGGTCCGGCGCGCGCGGGCGAAGTCGCAAGCGGGCGGGACGCGGCCTGATGCGCGCACTCTTTCCTCTCGTCGGTGTCTCGCGGCTGGCGGCGTTAACCATGTTTGCGGTCCTGGCGCTATTCGCCGCGCCCGAAGCGATGGCCGCGCCCGCTGCGCTCCCAGGCCTGCCCGAGGCCAGCCCCGGGATCGGCGGCGCGCTCGAGCGGGCGTTGGGGGCCGAGGGGGCGGGCGAGGATGCGCCCTTGAGCACCTCGCTCCAGATCCTGCTTGTGATGAGCCTGCTCACGATCCTGCCGGCGCTCGTCCTGATGATGACCAGTTTCCTCAGGATCGTGGTGGTGCTCTCGATCCTGCGCCAGGCGCTTGGCCTTCAAGGCTCGCCGCCGACACAGGTGCTGATCGGGCTTGCGCTCTTTCTCTCGCTGTTCGTGATGGCGCCCACGATCGATGCGGTGAACGCCGCCGCGATCGAGCCCTATGCCAGCGGCGCGCTCAGCGCGGATGATGCGATCGCCGCAGGGGGCGAGGCCTTCCATGACTTCATGATCCGCCAGACCCGCGAGGCCAATCTCCTGCTCTTTGCCGACCTTGCCCAGACCGGCTCATTCGCCCGCAGCGAGGATATCCCCTTCTCGATCCTCCTGCCCGCCTTCGTCACCAGCGAGCTCGAAACCGCCTTCCAGATCGGCTTCATGCTGTTCCTCCCCTTCCTCGTGATCGATCTCGTGGTCGCGAGCGTGCTCATGAGCCTTGGCATGATGATGCTTTCGCCCACGATCATCTCGCTGCCGTTCAAGCTTCTCCTGTTCGTGCTCGTCGACGGCTGGGCGCTCTTGATGGGCAGCCTCGCGATGAGCTTCGCCTGAAGGACCCGATGCGGTGCAGGAAGACGCACAACTCCTCGCGCTTGCCGATCAGACCCTGTGGGTGACTGCGCTCATCGTCGGCCCGGTGCTGGTGGCAGCGCTCATCATCGGCCTTGTCGTGGGAATCATCCAGGCGGCGACCTCGATCAATGAGCAGACGCTCACCTTCGTCCCCAAGCTGGCGATCGTCGCGGTCGTCTTCGTGGTGCTGGGAGGCACCATGATGGGCCTGCTCGGCGATTTCCTGCGCGAGATCTTCGCCCAGATCGCCGCGCTCTCGGCCTGACCTGTGAAGATGGGCGCGGCGCGGTGAACCTCCTCGATTTCGGCTATGGCGCGCTTGATGAGCAGTTGTGGCAATTGTTCTTTCTCTCGGTTCGGATCGGCGCCGCGCTGATGGCAGCGCCGATGATCGCGGGGATGTCGGTGCCGGTGGCCTTGCGCGCGCTTCTCGCCTTCGCCATTGGCGTGTTCGTCGCGCTGCACGCCCCGCCGCAATCCTTTCCCCAGATGATGAGCTTCGCCGCGATCCTCGCGGTGTTTCAGGAGGTTATCATCGGTGCGGCACTCGGGATGGTGCTCCAGATAGCCTTCGCGATCCCGCTGATTGCCGCAGAGCAGATCTCGGGCACGATGGGCCTCGCGATCGCAACCTCGATCGATCCCGCCAGCGGTGCGCAAGCGGGTGCCTTGGGCACCTATTTCGGCCTCGTCATGACACTTCTGTTCTACGCGATCGGGGGGCACCTTTTGTGGTTCGGCCTCGTGATCGAGAGCTACCGCCTGCTGCCCGCCGGGGGATTCACTTTCGGGCCTGACGCGGCGCAGAGCCTCGTATTGTTCATGGGCTATGGTCTTGCGACTGCTGCCGCGATCGCGCTGCCCGTCGTGCTTCTGCTCCTCGTGGTGCAGTTTGTCACAGGGTTCATCTCGCGCTCGGCCCCTTCGCTCAATCTCTTCGCGCTCGGCCTTCCGGCGGGGACGCTCGCCGGGATCGCCGGACTGATCATCGCCATGCCGATCCTGGGCGAACAGTTCACCGGCCTGATCGAGGCAGCTCTGCGCCAGGCCAATGCGGTGGTTGACTTGAGCGGAATGCCCGCATGAGCGAGGAGGCAGGCGAGAAGACATTCGAGCCGACCGCGAAGAAAAAGCGCGATGCCGCCAAGAAGGGCGACGTGCTGCGCTCAAAGGAGCTCGGCACAGCCGCCGCCCTCGCCACCGGGATCGCGATGCTGAGCGCGCTGGGGCCCTGGTTGCTCGACAGCTTCGAGCGTGTCGCGCAGGTGAGTTGGCGGTTCGATCGCGCGAGCCTCGAGGCGCTCGATCCGGGCATTCTCGCCGGCCTCGCCGCGGGTGCGATGCTGCCGCCGGTCTTCGCGCTCGGCTGCGCGGTCATTGCGGCAACGCTGGTCTCGCAGGTGCTGCTGGGCGAAGAAGGGCGCTTCAATCTGGGCGCGGCCGGGTTCAAGGCAAACAAACTCAATCCACTGACCGGGCTGAAACGCATCTTCGGTGCACAGGGGTTGATCGAGCTTGGCAAGTCGCTCCTCAAACTCGCGCTGCTGGGGGGGCTGGCCGCATGGTGGATCGGCGATAATCTGGCAGGGCTCCTGGGGCTGGGGCGCGGCGAATTGCGCGTGCAGCTCGGCTTTGCCTGGGACGCGATGATCAACCTGCTCTTCCTGCTCATCGCCGGGCTCGCACTGATCGCCGCGATAGATTATCCCCTGCAGCGCATCCAGCGCGGCAAGCGGCTCAAGATGAGCCTGCAGGAGCTGCGCGACGAGACGAAGCAGGCCGAAGGCTCGCCCGAACTGAAAAGCGCGCGCCGCCAGCGCCAGCGCGATCTGGCGCGCGGTGGGATCGCCAGGGCGATGAAGGAGGCGCAGTTCGTGATCGTCAATCCACTGCACTTCGCCGTGGCGCTGACCTACGATCCCGCCCGCGCGCCTGCGCCGATCGTGCTCGCCAAGGGCCGGGGCGAGACCGCGCTTGCGATGCGCGAAATCGCCGGTGAGGAAGATCTGCCGATCCTCGAATATCCCGCGCTCGCGCGTGCGCTTTATTTCACCACCAGGGTCAATCAGATGGTGCGCGAGGAGCTCTACGTCGCGATCGCTGCGCTGGTCGCCTTCGTGCTCTCGCTGAAACGCGGCGAACGCCCGCGGCGGCCCGAGATCGACGTGCCTGCCGATTTCCGCTTCGATGCCAATGGCCGGCCTGAAGGTTCGACTTAAACACGCAGGCGAAGGACCGTTCTTGTCAGCATGACAACAGGTGCATCCATCATCGCCGCGCTGGGCGTTGGCAACGGGATCAACTTCGCGCAGCTCGCCGACGATCTCGCCGAAGCGAGTTTCGGCTTCAAGCGCGAAAACCTCGAGGCGCGCAACGAGACGCTGCAGGCGCGCATCTCCGCCGCATCGCAGTTGCGCTCCACCTTGAGCGGGCTCGCCAGCGCGCTTGGCGATCGCATCCGCTTTGGTGACCTTGCGCCGCGTGCGAGCATCGGCAATCCCGCCGTCGCGCGTGTCTCGAGCGCTGCGGGCAGCGCACCCGAGGGCACCTATTCCCTCGAGGTTCTCCGGCTCGCCTCGAGCCAGACGTTCGTCTCGCGCAGCTATGCCGGGGCCGATGCGCTGGCGGGAGAAGGCACCTTGCGCATCCGGTTCGGCACCGTCGAGGGCGCGAGCTTCAGTGAAGACCTCGGGCAGAGCCCGCTGGAAATCGCCGTCTCGGCCAGCGACACGCTGGCCGATGTCGCCCGCGCGATTTCCGATGCGAGCGGCGGGCGCCTCGAAGCGTATGTGGCGCAAGGGACCGGCGGCGCGCAGCTCGTCATCAAGGGTTCCGAGGGGGCCGCGAGCGGCTTCGTGCTCGAGCCGACCAGCGCTGCAACCCCTCCCAGCGCCACGCCGGGCGATCTCAGCTATCTCGCCTGGTCCCCCGCCAGCGATAGCGGCGAGTTGCGCAGCACTGCGCGCGATGCCCTGTTCGAGCTGGACACCGTCGAGATGTCGAGCCCCACGAACCGGGTGCGAGGGCTCCCCGAGGGTTTGGAACTCGATCTCACCGCGACCAATATCGGGGCACCCACGCAAATCGCCTTCACGGGAGACGGAAGCGCGATAACCTCGGTGATGAGCGATCTGGTGGCCGCGCTCAACGATGTGGTGGCCATCCTCAATTCAGAAGGCGGCGCCTCGGGCCCTCTGGCCAATGATCCAGGCTTGCGCGAGTTGCGGCGCGATCTCGGGGACCTGACCAGCCGAGAGGTGATGAGCGCGGCCAATCCGGGCGATCCCACCACGCTTGCCGATCTTGGCCTCTCGATCACTCGAGAAGGGACCTTCCGCCTCGACAACGCCCGGCTCGCCGCCACACTCGAGACCACGCCCGAGGCGGCCGCCGCGATGTTCACCACGGGCGTGCGCGGCGTCTTCGCGACGATCGACCGGCTCGCGCGCGAGAACACCTCGATCGGCGATCCAGGCTCGCTCGGGGGCTCCGTCATTCGGTATGAGGCTCAGATTGCACGCAATGAGGAGCGGCTTGAACGCATCGCCGAGCAACAGGCCAATCTGCGTGCGCGGCTCACCCGCGACCTTTCGGCGGCGCAAAGCGCGATCAGCACCTCGCAATCGACGCTCGACTTCATTCGCCGGCAATTCGAGACATCCGACGACTGAAGCTGAGAGGAAACGCTGAAGATGCATCAGCTAGCGCGCAATGCCGCCAGCGCCTATCGCCGGGTTGAGCTCGATGCGCGAATCGAGGCCTCTCCCCCGTCGGACCTCGCGCGCATCTGTCTT
Organism: Erythrobacter sp.; assembly: GCA_036350735.1. Taxonomy (GTDB): domain Bacteria; phylum Pseudomonadota; class Alphaproteobacteria; order Sphingomonadales; family Sphingomonadaceae; genus Erythrobacter. The sequence continues at coordinate 195,962 of JAZBNR010000004.1, read as the reverse complement.
GAAGAGGCGGTCAGCGCGCTCGGCCAGGCGCTGATCGCGCTCGAGCGCGCGCCGGGCGAGGTGCCGCGCGAAGCGTTGGCCCGGGCGCAGGCGATAGCGGTCTGGCTCGCGCGGTCGGTCGCGCCTGATCATCCGCTGCGCCTCGCGCTGCTCGAGTTCTATGGCGGGATCGCCGCTGCCCTTGCGCGCAATCTGGTTCGCGCGCGATATGGCGAGCTGGCGCGCGTGCGCGATGATCTCAACGATCTTCTGGAAGCGGCGCGGCGATAGTCGTGCCGCTCTCAGCTCTCGATCGCCGCGGCAATGATCGCGGCTGCATCATCAGGGTCTTCGAACGGATGAAAATGGGTGCGATCGGGGCGGTAGAGGTCGCGGCCGTTCGGGATTAGCCCGGCGAGCTTTTCCCATGTGGGCGAACCCTTGAAATCCATCACGCTGGTCTGCTTGGCTCGCACCACCAGCGCGGGCGCCTCGATCCGGGTTATCGCTTCGAGAATGCCGCGATTGCTCCGGCTCGCTCCGTAATAGCTCGCTTCCACTTCCGGAAGACAGGCGAGCTCGCAGCCTTCAGCGCCGGGTTTGGGCGCAAGGCCGAAGCGGCAATAGTCCTCGAACACGCCGCGCTCGAACAATTCGTAGGGATCGCGGTTCGCGAACCGCTCGATCATCGCCTCCACGCTGTCGAAATCGCGCTTGCGCTTGATCGCGGGGTGGGGCTCGCTGCCCGAGAACAGCGGGCTGCCGGTCTCGTAAAATTCTGGTGCCATGATCACGGGATCGAACAGGACGAGCTTGCTGAACCGCTCGGGCGCATCGGCGGCGCATTGCGCAAGGACATGCCCGCCCATCGAATGCCCGACCCCGATCACGCTGCTGAGGCCGAGCGTCTCGAACACGCCCGCTACATCGTCAACGATCGTAAGCCAGTGGTCGATCGGGCCACCCTCGGAGCGGCCATGCCCGCGCATGTCGAGGCTGATGACGCGGTGTTCGGGAAAGTGCGCGATGATGCGATCATACATCCGCGCATGAAAGCCAGTTGCGTGCACGAAGACCATCGGGGGCTTGCCGCTTTCAGGTTCGCCGGTCCACTCCCAATAACCCAGCGTGACGCCATTGCTGCGCAGCGAGCGCGATGCGGGCTCCATTGTCCTGCCTCCTGCGATGGTGCGGTTAGCCGGCGGAGGCCTGCTGCGGCGGCAGCGATGCGTCCTCGGCCGCGGCCTCGGATGGATCGGCCGCCGGCTCAGGCCCCGTGACAGGCAATGCCGAGCGGATCAGGAAATACCCGCCGAGTGCAGCGACCAGCGAGCCTGCCAGCACGCCGAGCTTGACCGCATCGACCTGCGCCGGGTCTGCAAAGGCGAGATTGCCGATAAACAAGCTCATGGTGAAGCCGATCGCGGCGAGCAGCGAGAGCCCGTGCAGCTTGCGCCAGCCAACGCCCTCGGGAAGCGTGGCGAACCCCGCCTTCACGCCGATAAAGGCCATCCCCATGATGCCGATCTGCTTGCCGATCAGCAGCCCCAATGCGATCCCGAGCGGCAGCGGGGCGAGCAGGTCTGCCGGGGAGAGCCCGATCAGCGTCACGCCCGCATTGGCGAAGCCGAACACCGGAATGATCAGGAACGCGACCCACTTGTGCAGCCTGTGTTCCATGTTCTCGAGCAGGGGTTCACCATTGCGTGCGATCATCGGGATCGTCATGCCCGCAGCGACCCCGGCAAGCGTCGCGTGGACGCCCGATTTGAGCACGAACACCCACATGATGACGGTGAGTAAGACATAGGGCATGCTGGAGGCGAGCCGCATCCGGGCAATGCCGACGAGAGCTGCGAAGGTGATGGCGGCGCCGATCAGCATGTCCATCTTGATCTCGCCCGAATAGAACAGCGCGATCACGGTGATCGCGCCGATATCGTCGATCACCGCCACCGCCAGCAGAAGCGCCTTCATCGCGACCGGCACGCGCGGGCCGAGGAGCGAGAGGATGCCGAGCGCAAATGCGATGTCGGTGGCGGCAGGGATTGCCCAGCCGTTGATGTTGGCGGGCTCGTTGTAGTTGAAAGCGACGAACACGAGCGCCGGCACCGCCATGCCGCCGATAGCCGCCACCAGAGGGAGCGAGGCCTTGTTCCAGCTAGAGAGCTGGCCCTGCAGGATCTCGCGTTTAACCTCGAGGCCGATGAGGAAGAAAAACACCGCCATCAGCCCATCATTGATCCACAACAAGAGCGGCTTGTTGATCTCGAAGGCACCATAAGAGAGATTGAGCTTGCTCTCGAGTGTGCCGAAATAGGCGGGCGCGAGCGGGCTGTTTGCGATGATGAGCGCGAGCACCGCCGAGGCGATAAGCACGATCCCTCCCGCGCTCTCCTGCTTCAAGAAATCCTTCAGCGCATCGCCGACGCGATCGATCATCGAGCTTTCCCCTTGCCCCTAAGTGACGCCCAGTTGGCACGATAACGTGCAAATGCTGCGTCTGTGCCCGCCAAGGCCTCGACTTTTCGCACGGAGCCTCTTGGAGTCAGAAGCGTTGATTGCCATATGGCGGCGCGTCAAGAGCGTTCGGGAAGCGCGCCCGCAATTGCGCTGACGGCGCCTGGAGTATGGATTGAGCAAGGCTCTGGAATCGGCTGATCTGGCAGGAAACGGGGCCCCTGGCGAGCGCAGGAGCGCAGATACGGCCTCGTTTCGCGATCTCATGGGCCGATATGCGACTGGCGTTTGCGTCGTGGCCGTGCCCGATCCTGCCGCCGATCCCGACCATGGCCCCTCGGGGATGACTGTCAATTCGTTCGTCTCGATCTCGCTTGAGCCGATGTTGATCGCGTGGGCGATCCAGAACAGCTCAAGCCAGTTTGCCCGCTACACAAAGGCGCCTGCATTCACTGTGAGCATCCTTGCGCAAGATCAGCACCGGCTCGCCCGACGCTATGCCGCACGCGGCGATTCCGAGCGCGACCTCGCCGACTTCTCGCTGAGCAAGGGTGGTCTGCCGGTTATCGCGGGAGCGTTGGGCCACATGGAATGTCGCCGCTGGTCGCTTTATCCGGCCGGAGACCACACCATGATCTTCGGCGAGGTGATCGGGATCGAACGCGGGCCCGATGCGAGCCCGCTCGGTTTCTTCGGCGGCGAGTTCTGCCGCATCGATCACTGATCCCTAAAAGGCCATGCCACAAGCGCGGCCCGGCCCTCAGCGCACCCGCGAAGGCGCGATCACAACGGCATTGGCGATCAGCAGGTCGAGACCGTCCAAGAACGCCCTCGTCGAGGGATCCTGCGCGAAGCCGATCGTGAGGCCACGCCCGCTCGGCTGCGCCATCAGGTAGGGCTTGAAGGCGAGCTGCCGACGGTTTTCCTCCCACACATATCCGCTGGCGACCAGCTGGTCCGCGCTGGCGAAGCGCATCACGTTGGTGCCCTGTGAGCGATCGAGCGGGGTGAAGATGTCCGATCCGCTCGCGAGCACGATCGCGCCGTTGTCGTAGCCTGCGGAAAGGAAGTTCTCACGGTCAGCCGCAGTGTTGAGCAGGGCGCCTGGGAGCGTATCGGGGAGCGCGCCCTGATCCTCGATCAGCGCGCGGTAAGTCGCCTCGTCGGCGATCTCCTCAGCCTTGGCGAGCCTTGAGCCATCGCTCTCTTCTGCCTCCTCGGGATCGCGGCCGAGCGCGGCCTCGCGCTTCGTCGAGAGCAGTGGGTCATCGCCGCTGGTGAAGGCGTTGATCGCCTCGCCGATCGCAATCATGACCCCACCGCGCCGGACGAATTCACGGATATTGGCGATCCCTCCGGTGCCCATCGCGCGCGCCGGCGAGCCTTCGGGCACGATCAGGACATCATAATCCGTCAGGTCCGCCCGCCCGAATTGACCCGTCCTGATCGGGACCACGGGGAGCCCTAGGCGTTGTTCAAGCACGAACCGCATCGCCCCCGCGCTCAATTGCGAAACGCCCTGGTCCCAAGCCATCGCGACCCGGGGGGGCGAGAGACGCGCGAAGGCGGCGCTGCCAAGGTTCGGCCCCTCTTCGACCCAGCTCGATTGGAGCGCCACGGTGTGCGCGCCGACCTCGCGGGCAATCTCGCCGAGACGCGCCATGCTTGCGCGGGTGTTGTCGCCGCTCGCGAAGATCACCGAGCCGCGCGGAAAGGTGCGCCCTTCCATGGTGAAGGCCTCTTCCGAGGCACGCCCCACAATGCCCTCGCGCAAGGCGAGCGTCACCAGCCGCGCCTGCCCGCTATCCGTCCACGGGACCGCTATGCCGAACGCGCCCGAGCCTTCGGCACGCGGCGCAATGGGCGCTGTATCCTCGAGCCGGTCGCCTGCGACGGCCGCGCCGCAAAGGCTGACCTTCGCACCGGACATCATGCCGACCGACCACGCCGTCACATCGTAGAGCTCGTGCTCGAAACCCTTGCTGCGGCGATCTTCCTGCTCGATCACGAAATCGCGCGGCAGCGGCGTATCGGTATCGAGCAGGCTGCGCACCAGACGCGCGGCGGGCTGCGCTTGCGGGACTGCGAGATAGCCTTGCGGATAGCTCACCCCGCACGCGCTTGCCGGCCCGTCGCGGCGCAATACGGTCACACCTTGCGCCGCCAGCCTGCGGCCGAGATTTTCGGCATTCCAGCGACGCGTCGCGAGATCGATCACGTATGTTCCGCGGCCCGCAGCGCCATTGGCGTTGGCGGCGCGGTAATTCGCATATTCGGCGAGAAACAGGTCGGCGTTCTCGGCGACCGCCTCGGCGGTCGAGAAGCTAGTCACGAACTGGTTGCGCACTGTGTCGGCATAGGTGAGCGTGGTCCCGTCGCGGCGGGTCCACAAGAGGCCGCGCGCCGAGCCCTGCTCGTAGGTGCTGCCGACCGCGCCCTGATGCGTGTTCCAGGTGTCGCCGAAGCCGGGATAGAACAGGTCATAGACCTCGCGGGTGAAGTAGGGCTCACCCATCGCGTCGAAATAGCGTGCGTTGTTGCGCCCGATGATTGCATAGCCGCGCAATTGCGCCTGCGTGATGTTCGGGTTGATCGGGGGCGCGGCGGGCGAGAAGAAATAGGTGCTGTCGCCGCCCATCTCGTGGATGTCCTTGACGACCACAGGGTGCCAGTCGAGAATCGCCTTCACCTTGCCCTTCGTCTCGGGCTGGGTGAGGGCGAACCAGTCTCGGTTAAGGTCCATCATGTAGTGGTTGACGCGCCCGCTCGGCCACGGCTCGTCATGCTCTGCGGCCTGGCGGTCGCCGACCGGCTCGAGGCCGAGCGCGGTGCGGAAATTGTGCACGAACCGCGCCCGCCCGTCAGGGTTCTGGACGGGGTCGATGATCACGATCGTCTCGTCCAGAATCTTGCGCGCGCGCGGATCGTCCTTCGCGGCGAGGAGATGATAAGCCGTCATCAACGCCGCATCGGCCGGCGAGATTTCATTGCCGTGAACGCTGTATGCCAACCATGTGACAGGAAGCGCCGAGCCGTTGCTCGCCCGGCCCGCTGCGATATTGGCAAGATCCGCTTGGATCGCATCGAGCCGCGCCATGTTCTGCGACGCGGTCAGGATGATGTAGTGCAGCGGGCGGCCCTGCCAGGTTCGCCCATACTCGACGATCCGCATCCGATCGGGCGCTGCTTCGGCCAGCGCGCGAAGGTAAGTCACGGTGTCCTCGGGCGAAGTAATGCGCTCCCCCGGCGCATAACCCAATGTTTTCTCCAGCGTCGGGACGCCCGGATCGAATTCGCCTTCGAAGAAGGACTGAGCCTGTGCAGCGATTGGAAGACAAAGAGCGCACATCGCCGCAAGCGCGCGGCTGACCAAGCTCGTTTTCATTCTCGAAGATACTCCTTTTGACCCCGGCAGGCTGGCTTGATGCGCATTCTTTCCGGCAACCCGGCAGGCCGGTCAAGCGTCGAGCTTGCGAGTGGCGATCGTTTGGCCCACTGCAACATGCGAGCTTGTCTCATTATGAGCATTTAAGATGTATTTATGCAACATAGTTGCTCGATAAATTACTCCCGCATTACATTTGCGAGAAACCGGGTTGACCCCCTTCGCAGACGCAGCATGTTCAGATCAGTAGGAACAAAGTGAGTCTCAGGTAATATCAGGCCACTGACACGTGCAAGGCAGGAGCGATGGTCGATGAAGCAGCGAGGAGCGCGTCCTTCATGACCCTGCAAGCGCGGAGCGGCAGCCGCCCTGACTCTTCGCAAGGAGTGGCGCATTAAGGCATTCGAATAGACCTCGGTTCATTGCGAAAAGAGGGAAATCGAAATTTGAGTTGAGTGTAAAAGGACATGCAAAAGCATGCTTTTATTGGGAGAAGAGGTATGATCGCATAGTTGCATAAAAGGGGAAAACAATGAGAAATCACACCAGAACGCTCACGCGAGCACGGCTCCTTACTGCCTCGTTGATTTCGGTTTCGGGTCTTGCATTGATGGCATCGCCCGTTCTTGCTCAGGAGGCTTCCGTCACCGAAGACGAGCCTGACGAAGAGTCGATCATCGTCACGGGTTCACGCCTCAAACGCGACCCCAATCTCGGCGCTGCGTCTCCGGTGATCGCCTTCGATGGCGAATTGTTGCGCGGCGGAGCGGATGTCACCGAAAACCTGCGTTCCGTCCCTGCCCTTTCCACTTCTGTCACTAGCGCACAGACCCTCGATCCGGGCGAATTGGGTTCTGGTGCCGCAGTCGGTGCGGCGACCTTGAACCTGCGCGGTCTTGGTGCCCAGCGAACGCTGGTTCTTGTCAACGGCCGTCGCCATGTTGCGGGGGTTTCGGAAACGGCGATCGTCGATATCAACTCGATCCCCAGCTTCCTTATCGAGGAAGTCGATATCCTCACAGGTGGCGCCTCGGCCGTTTACGGCGCGGATGCCGTCACCGGTGTTGTGAACTTCATCCTCGATACCGATTTCGACGGAATTGAACTCGGCGCGCAGGGCGGCATCTCGGGCGAAGGCGACGGCGAGCGCTACAGCTTCTATGGCAAATTCGGCAAGAATTTCGACGATGGGCGCGGCAATTTCGTTCTCGGCGTCGAATATGCGCGCGACGAAGGCTTGCGCTTCGGCGACCGCGAGCAGTTTCGCGACGGCAATATCAGCGCCGACGGCCCCAATCCTTTCCTGCGTTTCCAACAGGGCGATCTGGGCGGCGCGGGCACCCCGAATTTCAACGCCTTCTTCACGCCCGACAATGGTTTTTACCCGTTCGGCTTCATCATCCCGACGCCTGGCAGTTCCCGGTTCAACTCGATTTTCGCAGATGGGGTGACGCCGACTGCGGGGGAGCAGGCGCTGATCGATCGGGCGCTCAATTCACCGACCCGCTTCATCGCGCCGCAATACCAGTTTCAGATAACCTCGGCCGGCGGGGTCATCATTCCGGCGAACTTCAGCGATCCGCAGATCGATCTCAACGGCAACGGCACCAGCGACTGCCTGGATTCGTTCACGGGTTTCAACGGCCTGTTCGACTTCGCTGGAGCGTTCGGCCTTGCAGGAGGGTGCTGGCTTAATGGCCCGAACGGCATCGAAGTTCTCCAGGACGGCCTGATCGCCAGCAACTTCAACGCCTTCGGCGGCAACCAGGTCATCTTCGACAATAATGGCTTCCTGGTTCCGCAAACCGAGCGGATTTCGATCAACGTGCTTTCGGATTATGATATCTCCGATAGCATCAATATCTTCTTCGAGGGCAAGTATGTCCGCTCGGAGAGCACCTTCGGGGCCGCCTTCAACGGCTTTTACGACCTGCTCTTCGTTGCTCCGGACAATCCCTTCATCCCCGCCGAGTTGCAAGGCGTCGCCAACGGTGCAGACGGCCTCTACATAACGCGCGACCCAATCGATCTGGGTCCGAATATCGACACCAATATCGCCGAGACCTACCGGTTCGTCGGGGGCGCGCGCGGATCTCTCAGCAACACGATCGATTTCGAGGTCTCCGTCAACTACGGCCGTTACGAGAACGAGGAGATCAACAACAACAACATCCTGCAGGATCGGTTCTTCGCAGCGATCGATGTCACCACCGACGCGAACGGAAACCCGGTGTGCCGCAGCGAGCTTGATCCCACGGTTCGTTCCCCGTCCACCATCTTCGGCATCCCGGTGGGCGAATTCGGCTATCTGACCTTCAATCCGGGCCAGGGCCAATGCTCCCCTGCAAATCTGTTCGGCATCGGGTCGATCAGCGATGAGGCGATCAACTTCATCACGACGACCACGGTCAACACCTTCGAGACCGAGCAATTGGTTATCCAGGGCCTCGTGAGCGGCGACACGAGCGAATTCTTCAACCTGCCCTACGATGCGATCTCCTTCGTCGCCGGTGTCGAATATCGGGACGAGCGGGCAAGCTCGACCTTCGACCCTCTCGTGCGCGGCATTTTGCCGGTGACGACTCCGGATGGCCAGGCCGGCCAGTTTGTCGGCGACATCCTCGATGCCGATGGCAACCGCATCTTTCCGCAAGACTCGCTTGCCACCCCCCCGGACGTTTTCCAGGCCAATTCGGGCGGACAGTTCGACGTAATCGAAGTGTTTGGCGAAATCGGGACGACGCTCGTCCAGGGTGTTCCCGGGGTCGAAGAGCTGCGGCTCGAGGGCGCCGCGCGGTTTGGCGATTATTCGACCGTTGGGAGCGTCTTCACATGGGCGATCAATGGCTTCTACTCACCGATCGACGACATCCGGTTCCGCGGCACGTTCTCGCGCGCGGTGCGCGCACCCAACATCTCGGAACTGTTCGCGCCGCCTCAAGGCGCGGGGTTCCGTCCCTTCGACCCATGTGATCAAACGGAGATCGATCGTTTGGCCGCCGACGGAGATCCGAACATCGACAACCGCATCGCCAACTGCGCTGCGGACGGCATCCCGGTCGGCTTCAGTGATCCGCTCAGCGCGCGCTTTACAGGGACCATATCGGGCAATCCCAATCTCAGCGAGGAAACAGCCGATACTTTCACCGTGGGTGCCGTGCTGCAGCCGCGCTTTATCCCTGGGCTCAACCTCACGGTCGACTATTACGACATCAGGATCACCGAGGCGATCGATCTTCCAAGCCCCCAGGACGTGGTCGACAATTGCTATGACAGCGCGGTCTTCCCGAACGAATTCTGCAGTTCCTTCACCCGGAACAGAGATCCTGCATCCGCGCAATTCCTCGGCTTCAACTCCTTCACCCAGCAGCGGATCAACTTCGTGGCGATCGAGACGGCCGGGATCGATGCCGCGGCGAACTATTCGTTCTCGCTCGGCGCGCACAACTTCAATATCGGTGCGAATGTTTCATGGGTGGACAAGATCGATTTCTTCTTCGATCCCACCGATCCCGAAGCGGTCGATCCCGAACTCGGCGAGATCGGTCGGCCGGAATGGTCGGGCACCGGGAACATCTCGTGGAACTTTGGCTCGTTCACCCTGGGCTACTCGCTCCAATATCTGAGCGAGATGACGCTGGGCGATGTCGAGATCGAAACCGTCAACGCGCAGTTCGGTGAAATCGGCTTTGGCGATGAATACTTCATCCACGATCTCACCGCTTCCTACACCTTCCAGGATGATCGGTTCGAAATCTTCGGCGGGATCAACAACCTGACCGACGAGGACCCCTTCGTGACCGAGAGAGCTTATCCGGTTAACCCGGTCGGCCGTTACTTCTTCCTTGGGGCGCGCGCCAACTTCTGAGCCTGCGGGGAGTGAACACTGGGGGCCCGGGGAGCATTCTGCCTCGGGCCCCTTCTTCGTTGTGCAAGCGTGCTGGCACTATCGGATAGCGATGAGGCGGCCATGAAATTGGCGCAAGACCTGTTGCGCAAAGGGCACAAGATCAAGAGATATTACAATTCCTTCTTTGAAATTGGAACTTTCTGCTAAATCTGGGATTCCAAGAGCGTGCCCGAAGAACGCTATGGCGAGCAGGGCTAAGGGGAGGAGGCTGATATCCGTTCGTTGCAGGCCACTCAGGGGGCATCGGTGAGTCTGGCGATCACCGATCGATCATCGTTCGATGCCGCGCGCGCCCGTTGCGTGGCTGACCTTGGCGGCTATCACGGCGACATCGCGAAGCGCACGATATGCTGGTTTCTGCCGGAGCAGGGCCCGGCCGGGGCCTGGGCTTATCTCGACGACCAGGACGGCACCTGGAAAGGCTGGGATGCGAACACCGCCGCCCCCGTCACGCTCGATCTGCCCGAAGGCTTCGAGCCGTGGGTCCGTGCCTTCAACGATGACAACCCGCCCGACTGGCGCTGGTTCGAGGGCGGGCTGACCAACGTCGCCTTCAACGAGGTCGATCGCCATGTCCTCGCCGGGCACGGCGAGGAGGCGGCGCTGATATACGAGGGCGACCGCTGGAATATGGCGAGCGATGGCGGGCGCGGCGGCCCGGTCGATAGCGAGATCGTCTCGCGTCGCCAATTGATGCTCGAGAGCGCCAAGTGTGCGCTGGCGCTCAAGGCGCTGGGTGTTGAGCCGGGGGATCGCATCGCGCTCAACATGCCGAGCATCCCCGAACAGATATACTGGACCGAGGGCGCCAAGCGCATGGGTGTCGTTTACACCCCCGTCTTCGGCGGTTTCAGCGACAAGACCCTTTCCGACCGCATCGCCGATGCAGGGGCAAAGGTGGTGATCACCGCCGATGGTTCCTATCGCAACGCGCAGATGGCGGCGTTCAAGCCGAGCTACACCGATCCTGCGCTCGATAATTTCATTGCCGTATCGGTCGCGCTCGATCTGCTCAATGGCGCGCTGAGCGCCGGCGATGTCGAGTTGGACGAGGATCAGAAGCAGCTGATCCGCACCACGGTTGCCGAACTGCTGGAGGGCGAGGTCACGGTCGAACGCTCCGACGTGATGCGCGGCGTTGGCCTTGCGCTCGCGCGCCTTTCCTCGCGCGAGGGCAATGCCGAGCCGATCAGCCCGCGACTTGCCGCGCAATTGCGCATTGCAATAGCCGAGGCGCTGGTCAATTCGCCCGAGCGGGTGAGCGCGGTCGTGGTCGTCAAACACACCGCGCAGCCGGACCTGCCTTGGAACAAGGACCGCGATCACTGGAGCCACAAGCTTACTGATGCCGCGCTGGAGACGCTGCTCGCGACTGCGCGCGCGGCGGGGTTCGACGTTCCCGACGAAGCCGCGCTCATGGCCCTGCCTGAACAGTATTTCGCTCGGGCGATCTGGGCTTCCTCGCCGGTGCTGGCGGTGGACGCTGAATACCCCAATTTCATCATTTACACCTCGGGCTCGACCGGGAAGCCCAAGGGCGTGGTTCATGTCCATGGCGGCTACGCCTCCGGGGTCGCGGCGACCATGCCGGTCGCCTTCGGGGCGAAGCCGGGCGACGTGCTCTACGTGGTCGCCGATCCGGGATGGATCACAGGCCAGAGCTACCTCATCGCCGCCGCGCTGCTCACGCGCGTCACGACCGTGATCACCGAAGGCTCGCCCGTATTCCCGCATTCGGGCCGCTTCGCCTCGATCATCGAGCGCTATGGCGTGACGATCTTCAAGGCCGGCGTGACCTTCCTCAAATCGGTCATGCAGAACCCGGAGAACCTGCGCGATATCCAGGAATACGACCTCTCCTCGCTCAAGGTCGCAACTTTCTGCGCCGAGCCCGTCTCGCCCGCAGTGCAGGCTTTCGCGATGGAACACGTATGCCAACGCTACATCAATTCCTACTGGGCGACCGAGCATGGCGGGATGGTGTGGACGCATTTTCAGGGCAATGCGGATTTCCCGCTCGAGCCCAATGCGCACACCTATCCGCTGCCCTGGATCCTGGGCGATGTGTGGGTCGAGGATGCTGAGGGCGAGGGCCCTCAGGCTGCGTCCGCCTACCCGCGCGGTGAGGGAGGCGTCGCATGGCGCCGAGCCAAGGACGGCGAGCAGGGCGAGATTATCATCACCCGGCCCTATCCCTATCTCACCCGGACGATCTGGGGCGATGCGAAGAACTTCACAGTCGAGGTTTCTGACGGGATCGCTCGGCTCACCGCCCCGTGGCGCGGCGATCTCGAGCGCTACACCGCCACCTATTGGACCCGCTGGCGCGGCACCTATGCCTACACGCAGGGCGATTTCGCCATGCGTCATCCTGACGGCTCCTTCTCGCTCCACGGCCGATCGGACGACGTGATCAACGTCTCGGGCCACCGCATCGGGACCGAGGAGATCGAGGGCGCGATCCTGCGCGACAAGGCGCTCGATCCGGGCTCGCCCGTGGGCAACGTGATCGTGATTGGCGCGCCGCACTCGCAGAAGGGCGCAACTCCCGTCGCCTTCGTCACCCCGGTGGCGGGTCGGCGGCTGACGCAGGACGACCAGCGCCGCCTCGCCGATCTCGTGCGAACCGAGAAGGGCGCGGTGGCGGTGCCCTCGGACTTCATCGAGCTCTCGCAATTTCCGGAGACGCGCTCGGGCAAATACATGCGCCGGATGGTGCGCGCGGTGGTCGAGGGCGGCGAGATCGGCGATGCCTCGACGCTGCGCAATCCGGAGAGCCTTGAAGAATTGCAGCGCGCGGTCGCCGCGTGGCAGCGCCGCCAGAGCCTATCCGATACGCAGGCGCTGTTCGAGCGCTATCGCTATTTCACCATCCAATACAATGCGGTGGGCAAGGGCAAGCGGGTCGCGACCGTCACGGTCCACAACCCCCCGGTCAACGCGCTCAACGAGCGCGCTTTGGACGAGCTTGTGATCGTCGTCGAGCACCTCTCGCGCAAAGAGGATGTGGCCGCGGTTGTGTTTACAGGGGCGGGCACCGCGAGCTTCGTCGCTGGAGCCGATATCCGCCAGATGCTCGAGGAAGTGAACAGCGCCGAGGAAGCCAAGGCCCTGCCCGACAACGCGCAGCTCGCCTTTGCCACGATCGAGCGGATGGGCAAGCCTTGCATCGCGGCGATCCAGGGCGTGGCGCTGGGCGGCGGGATGGAGTTTGCGCTCGCCTGTCATGTCCGCATTGCCGAGCCGCGCGCGCGCTTCGGCCAGCCCGAGATCAATCTGCGGCTGCTCCCGGGCTATGGCGGCACGCAGCGCCTGCCGCGCCTGCTCTCAAGCCGCCGAGGCGAGGAAGGCTTGCGTGATGCGCTCGACCTCATTCTGGGCGGTCGCTCGATCGATGCCGAGGCGGCGCTGGCGATCGGCGCGGTCGATCGGCTGGCGAGCGGAGCAGAGGATGCGCTCTCGCTCGCTCATGCGATGGTGCGCGACTATGTCGCCGCCCCGGAGGACAGCGCACTGGCCCAAGCGTTCGCCGAGCGGCGGCGCCACACTGAAAGCTGGCACAAACCGGGAGAGATCGACCTTGAGGCCGTGCTCGAGGATGCATTTCTCCAGCGCATCCTCAGGCAGCTCGAGTGGGCCGGGCGTGCCACGGCCGGTGAGCGCGCCCTCGATGCGATTCGCACCGGCTGGCGCGAAGGCATGGCCACAGGGCTCGCCTGCGAGGCACAGCGGTTTGCTGAAGCGATCGTTGATCCCGAGGGCGGCAAGACCGGCATCCAGCAATTCATGGACAAGCAGAGCCCGCCACTTCCCGTGCGCCGCGACGGGGTGTGGGAATACGACGCTCACGAGGCGCGCAAGGCACGGATGATCGAGGCGGGCGATCTGCTGCCGATGGGCGCCCCGTTCTACCCCGGGGTAACGCCCGTGCCGCCGCACCAGATCGCCTTCGGCATCGCCCGCGATCCCGAAACCGGCGCGCCGCGCTTCGGACCGCCTGCGACGCATGAACGCGAGCTGGTGGTAAAAACGCCCAAGCCGCGCGCCAACGAAGCGCTGATCTACCTCCTCACCTCGGAGGTCAACTTCAACGACATCTGGGCGCTGACCGGTATCCCGGTCTCCCCCTTCGATGGGCATGAAGAGGATGTGCAGATCACCGGCTCGGGCGGGCTGGCACTGGTCGTGGGGCTGGGGAGCGAGCTCAAGGAACAGGGGCGGTTGGCAGTAGGCGATCTGGTTTCGGTCTATTCAGGCACAAGCGACCTGTTGTCGCCCACCGCAGGCGAAGACCCGATGTATGCCGGCTTTTCGATCCAGGGTTACGAGACGAAGACCGGCAGCCATGCGCAGTTTCTCACGGTGCAGGGCCCGCAGCTCCATCGCCCCCCAGCCGATCTCACCCTCGAGCAGGCGGGGGCCTACACGCTCAATCTCGGAACGGTGACGCGCTGCCTGTTCACCACCCTCCAGATCACGCCCGGCAAGACGATCTTCGTCGAGGGCTCGGCGACCGGCACGGGGCTCGATGCGCTCAAATCGGCGGTGCGCACCGGGCTTGCGGCAACCGGCCTCGTCTCGAGCGAGGAGCGGGCGCAGTTCGTCAAGGCTCAGGGCGCGGTGGGCGCGATCAACCGCAAGGATCCTGCGATCGCCGCCTGCTTCACGCCCGTCCCCGACAACGGTGATGAGGCGCGCGAATGGGAGCGCCAAGGCGAGGCGTTGCTCGAACGCTACCGCGCCATGAATAACGGCCGCCTTGCCGATTACGTCGTCAGCCATGCCGGCGAGCGCGCTTTTGCGCGCAGCTTTCAACTGCTCGAGGAGGGTGGGCGGCTTGCCTTCTACGGCGCTTCGTCGGGCTATCACTTCAGCTTCATGGGGAAACCCGGCGCGGCGCGGCCTGAGACCATGCTCGAGCGCGCTGGCCTGCGCGGCGGGGAATCGGTGCTGCTTTATTACGGCCCGCAGACCCGCGAACTCGCTGACGAGAAGGGCCTCGAGATGATCGAGGCCGCGCGGCTCTTCAAGGTCAACATCGTCATCGTCACCACCACCGACGGCCAGCGCGAATTCCTCCAGTCGCTGGGGCTCGAGGATGCGGTCGAGGGGATCGTCAGCATCGAAGGGTTGAAGCGCCGCCAGTCCGATTTTGACTGGCCGGATACGATGCCGCGCCTGCCCGATGCAAAGGAGGACATCGAGAGCTTCAAACTGGGCGTGCGATCCTACCAGCAGAACACTCTCAAGCCCTTCGGCACCGCGATCGGCAAACTGCTGCGCTCGCCCGGAAATCCGCGCGGCGTGCCGGATCTCGTGATCGAGCGCGCTGGGCAGGACACGCTCGGGGTCTCGACCTCGCTGGTGAAGCCTTTTGGCGGGCGGGTGGTCTATGCCGAGGACATGAGCGGCAAGCGCTACACCTTCTACGCGCCGCAGGTCTGGACCCGCCAGCGACGCATCTACATGCCCACCGCGGAGATTTTCGGCACGCATCTGTGCAACGCGCACGAGGTGACTGTGATGAACGAAATGGTCGCCGCCGGCCTGCTTGATGTCACCGAGCCCGACGTGATTCCATGGGAGGGGCTCCCGCAAGCGCACCAGTCGATGTGGGACAATGCACACAAGGGCGCGACATACGTGGTCAACCATGCGCTCCCGGCACTGGGCCTGCGCACCAAGGCCGAATTGCTCGAATATTGGGCGGCACACGAAGCGGCCGGGATACCGCGCGATCAAGGAGAGGGCGAGTGAGTAAAGCGGACGCATCGCGCAAAGGACGCCTCGAGGGCAAGGTCGCGCTCATCACGGGCGCGGCGGGCAATCTCGGAGGCGAGATCTGCCGCGCCTTCGCGCGCGAGGGCGCGTTCGTTATCATGACCGGGCGCACCGAGCAGCGGATCGCCGATGCGCGTGAGGCCTTGATCGAGGAGACCGGCGTCTCGCCCGAGCGCATTTCAACCGCAGTGTTGGACGGGGCCGATCCGGATTCAATCCGCGCTGCGCTGGCCAAGCTCAAGAGCGATTTTGGCCGGATCGACGTGCTCATCAACAATGCGGGCTCCGCCGGCCCCAAGCAGCCGCTCCACAACGTGCCGTTCTCCCGCGAAGAAGCCGACGCGCTCGGCGAAAGCGAGACGGTCGGTGACGCGATGCGCAACATCCTCGGCGTCACCTGGAATCTCGCGCGGATCGTCTCGCCGATGATGCCGGTGGGCGGGGCGATGGTGAACATCTCGACCATCTTCTCGCACACCCGCTATTACGGGCGCACGGCCTATGTCGTGCCGAAGGCGGCGCTCAACGCGCTCTCGCGGCAGCTCGCGCGCGAGCTCGGACCGCGCTCGATCCGGGTGAACACCGTGTTTCCGGGGCCGATCGAGAGTGAGCGTATTCGCACTGTCTTTGCCGCCATGGACAAGGTCCAGAACCAGCCGGAGAACACCACGGCCGACTATTTCACCGGGCGCATGGCGCTGAAGCGCAGCGTCAAGGGCAAGCTCGCGGGCAAGCCGCTGCCAAAGCCCGAGGACATCGCAGGCGCCTGCCTGTTCCTCGCGAGCGACGAGGCAGGGGGCATCACCGGCGAGGAAATCGACGTGACCCACGGGCTCGGCGCCTCGCGCGATTCGAGTTCGACTTACATGACGCGCCCCTCGATGCGCTCGCTCGACGGAGCAGGGCTCAACATCTTCATCGCGGCGGGCGAGGAATGGGACGATGCGCTCGAGGCCGCTCGGGTGCTGGTGCGCTCGGGCTCGCGGGTGCGGCTGGGGCTCGCGCGCAACGCCGATGTCGCGCAGGCCAAAGCCCGCCTTGCCGCGCAAGGGTTTAGCGAGGAGCTGAGCGTTGCCCGCTTCAACCGCACTGAACCAGCGGCAATGGAAGCCGAGCTCGCCGCCTTCGCCGCCGACGCGGGAGGGGCGATCACCGGCGCGATCGTGATGCCGCTGAAGCCCGCAGGGCATTTTGGCGGGCCGCTGCTCGGCGCGGATGACGAGACAGTCATCAAGTTCATGGATTTCGAGCTGACCGGCGCGATCGCTATCGCACGCAGCCTTGCGCGCTATTGGCGCGGGCACGAGGGGCTGCAATCGCCGCCGCGCTGCGTCTTCATGTCGAACCCGGGCGATGCGCGCGGCAATTCCTTCGCAGGGATGCTCGCAGCCGGGGTCACGCAACTGATCCGCGTCTGGCGCGACGAGGAACGGGTCCAGGCCGGCAACGGCGAGACGCACCACGCGGTCTGGAGCAACCAGATCATCCGCGCCACCAATTCCGAAAGCGAGAACACGCTATTCGCCGCGGGCCATGCCACCCGGATCCTGTTCCGCGAACAGCGGATCGCCGAGATCGATCTGAAGCTTCCTGCCAATATCGGCGAGGAGACAGGCGCGCGAAAGGCGATGGTCGGTTTTGCCGAGAACATCACCGGATTGCACCTTGGCAAGGTTGCCTTCATCACCGGCGGCTCGGCCGGGATCGGCGGGCAGGTCGCGCGGCTCTTGGCGCTAGCGGGCGCGAAGGTGATGATGGTGGCGCGGCGCGAAAGCGAACTGGTCGCCGCGCGCGACCGGATCGTGGGCGAGTTGCAGGATATCGGCTTTGCCGGTGTCGAACGGCGGGTGAAGATCATGGCCGATGTCGATGTAAGCGATTTCGCCTCGCTTGATCGTGCGGTGGATGCGACGCTCGAGGAGTTCGGGCGAATCGATTATCTCATCAACAATGCCGGCGTCGCGGGGGCCGAGGACATGGTGGTCGACATGGAGCCCGATGCCTGGCGCTTCACGCTCGATGCCAATCTCATCTCCAACTACCACCTGATGAGCCGGGTTGTCCCGCTGATGAAGGCGCAAGGCTCGGGCTACGTGCTCAACGTCTCGTCCTATTTCGGCGGCGAGAAATTCCTCGCGGTCGCCTATCCCAACCGCGCGGATTACGGCCTCTCGAAGGCCGGGCAGCGGGCAATGGTGGAGAGCTTTTCGCCTTTTCTTGGCCCCGAGGTGCAGTGCAACGCGATCGCGCCCGGCCCGGTCGACGGCGACCGGCTTTCGGGCACGGGCGGCAAGCCCGGCCTGTTTCAGCGGCGCGCGCGGCTGATCCTCGAAAACAAGCGTCTGAACGCGGTCTATTCCGCAGTGATCGAGGCGATCCGCAAAGGCGGCGATGCGGCAAAGATTCTCTCCCGCCTCTCGCGCAATTCGGCGAGCACCCTCAGTCACGATGCCGAGGCACCCGAAGCCTTGCGCAAGCTCGCGCTCGAATTCGCCGGCCAGGGCGACGGGGTGTGCACCTGGGACCAGTATCTGCTCACCGAAGGCATGGCCACGCGCCTGCTGGTGCGCCTGCAGCTGGGCGGTTTCCTGCTCGGCTCGAATGAATGGTTCGGCAAGACGGCTGCCGATGGCACCTGGCTCAAGTTGGCCCCCCCTGACGACAAACCCTTTCTTCCTGCCGCGCAGGTCGACAAGGTGGCCGATGGGGTGGGCAAAGGCGTGATCTCGCAGCTTCACCTTGGCGCGATGCCGACCGAGGCGGACGTGGCGCAGGCGACGGTATTCTTCCTCGCCGACCGCGCCGTTTCAGGCGAGACCTTCATGCCCTCAGGCGGGCTCCGGGTGGAGCGCTCCAACACCGAGCGAGAGCTGTTCGGCAGCCCGAAACAGGAGCGGCTCGATAAGATGGCGGGCAAGACCGTCTGGATCATGGGCGGCCACTTGGCAGACTACGTGGCCGAGGCGATCCGGGTGATGGTCGAGGAGTGCAAGGTTGCGCATGTCGTGCTGATCACTGGCAACCAGGCGCGCGAAAAGGCGGTGCGCGACTTGCTTCCCAAGTCCTTGCCCGAGGGCGTGCTGCATGTTCTGGTTGCGGGAGACGCGATCGAGGAGGCGATGGACGAGGCGCTAAGCCGCTGGGGCAGGCCCACCACGCTCGTCTCGATGCCTCCCGAGCCGCTGCCCGAGCGGCTCTTCGGCGAGGACGGCGTGTTGCCGACCAGGGACTTTGCGAAGATGGTCGAGGATCAGATCACCCGCCACTATCGCGTTGCCCGCAAGGCTTCGCTCTACGATCAGTGCCAGGTCGTGCTGGTCTCGCCCGATGTGCCCTATGGCAGCGACGGGCCGGGCTTCGCGCTCGCAAACTTCGTCAAGACCAGCCTCCATGCTTTCACCGCCACGCTTGCGGTCGAGAATGAGCGGCTGGTGCATGATGTGCCGGTCAACCAGATCAACCTGACGCGCCGGGTCCGCAGCGAGGAGCCGCGCGACCAGACGGAGCACGAGGAAGAACTGCGCCGGTTCGTGCGCGGCATCTTGCTGGTGGGCGCGCCGCTGCCCGATGCGCAGGATTCGCGTTACCGCTCAAAAATCTACCGCGGAACGTCGATCACGGTGTAACTGGCGCGGCGTGCGGCCTCGTCATTTCGCGCGGTACCGCCCGAGCACGATCGCCGCCACCGCGAGCAGCAGGATCGCACCTGAATCGAACAGCACGTTCTCGGGGGCCATGTCCTTGCCTTGCAAGACAATCAGCCGAGCGATCGCGGTGATCGCGATAAAGATCGGGAAGGCGAAGAACGAGCCCTTATCGGTGTAATAGACCGCGATCATGCCGATGACTTCGGTGTAGAGGAACATCAGCAGCAGATCGGCCAGCGTGACCGTTTGGTTCTCGATCACGCTGGCGATTTCCAGGCCGACGGCGGCGAGCGTCATGAGCGTGGTGATGCCCAGGATGAAGCGTTCGACCCAGGTGAACAGCCTTTGCGCTATGTCGGAATGGTCGGACGGCGTTGATTGTGGCAGTAGGGTGTCGGGTTGATCGCTCATGTCGGCATCATATCGCACGCGCGCAATCCGAGCGAACATTTTGCACAAGCGCGCAAGGCGCCTTCAATCCCCGCCTTTCGCTGCCAGGGCAGGCGCCGCGTATCCGCCGCCAAGAGCACGAAACGCCTCGAGCGCCTGGCGTGCAGCATCGGCGCGCGCAATCACGACGCGCTCGCGCGTCTCAAGCGCCTGCCGCTCGACGTCGAGCACGTCGATAAGGTCGGCAACGCCGGCGCGGTTGGCGCGGCGGGTGCGCTCGGTCGCACTGTCGAGCGAGGCGGCCGCGCGCTCGAGTGCAATGAGCGCTTCTCGTTGCTTCTCGAGACCGAGGAGCGCGGTTTCGACCTCGGCGATCGCGCCGAGCGTGGTAAGCCGATATTGCGCGATCGCCTCGCGCAGCCGAGCGCGTGAAGCCCCTTCGCCGGCCTTGAGCTGACCCGAGGTGAACAGGGGGACGGAGACATCCGCCGAGGCCCCTGCCTGCAATGACCGATCACCGAAAAGCGCAAGCGCATCGCCTGCAAGGAAGCCCACGAAACTTGCGAGCGACAGGCGCGGATAGCGCTCGGCGATCGCCTGCTGGACGCTCGCGCTGGCGGCGGCGACCTGACGCTCGGCAGCCACGATATCTGGTCGCGAACGCAGCAGCATGGCGGGCGTGGCGGCATAAGTAAGCGCAGGTGCGGACGGGATCGCGGGCGCACCGTCTGCCAGCAGATCACTGCGCGGAGCCTCGCCCAGAAGCACGCTCAGGCGATATCGTGCCGATTGCGAGGCCAGCTCAAGCGGCGGGATGCCGGAACGCAAGCCTTCCAGCTCCGCGTTCGTTCGATCGGCCGCCAGCGGGGCGGCCAGGCCGCGCCTGACATTGAGAGTGACGAGTCCATCGAGCTGTTCGAGCACTGCGATCTGGTGCCGTTTGATCGCGAGGCGCTCCTCGATCTCGGCGATCGCGAAATAGGTTTGCGTGACTTCGGCAGCGATGCTGAGCTTGGCGAACTCGCTTTGTGCCTGTGCCGACCCGAACTGCGCGAGCGCCGCATCGCGCTGGGCGCGCAGGCGCCCGAACAGGTCGATCTCCCAGCGAGCGGCGGCGTTGAGGCCGTATAGCTCGACCACGCGATCGAACCCCGGAAGATCGCCGACCAGCTGGAGCTGCGGGTTCTCGAGCGAGAGGCGCTGCACGGCCGCTTGGGCATCGCCGGAAACCTGCGGGCCGAGCTGGGCCTTTGCCGCCAACACCGCGAACGCCGCCTGTTCGAGCCGCGCCGCAGCCGTCTCGACCGTCAGGTTGCCGGCCAGCGCCCGTTCGATGAGACGTGTGAGCTCGGGATCGCTAAACAGTGCCCACCAATCCTGCGGCATAGTGGCCTCTACGCCGGTCTCGGAGGCATTGATGAAACGGTCAGCCAGCTCGAGGTCTGGCGGTGCGGACGCAATATCGGCGGCGCAGCCTGCTAGCAGGGCGGCCGAAAGGCAGACGGCGCCAAGGCGCCCTGGGATTGCCGAATCGCGTCTCATCGCCTACCCCTGTTGGCTAATAAATGAAGATTGTCGTCAAATATCATGAAAAACGAAACGGGCAATCCCCCCACTCGCGGCCGCCCGAGGGTCGAGCGTAAGGTCGAGATTCTCGATGCGGCCGAGCGGCTCTATGCGGATATCGGTTTCGACAAGACCTCGATGGCGGATATCGCCGATGAGCTCGGCATGTCGCCTGCCAATCTTTATCGCAGCTTCGCCGCCCGCCGAGATATCGACCACGCGATCGCAGAGCGCCAGCTTGCCCAGATCGAGGATGCCGCGTGGGCGGCGATCCGCGATGCCGGACACGATCCCGAAGCCGCATTCCATCAACTGATAGAGGCTGTAGCCAACAGAACGAGCGAAATTCTCTTTCATGAAGGGCGGTTAAGCGACCTTTGCATCATGGCGGCGAGTGAGAACTGGCCTGTCGTGACGCGGTTTGTCGATCGCCTGAGAAGCGCGCTGCGCCATGTCCTGCTTGAGGGTCAGCGATCACGCGTGTTCGATCCCGAGCTGGAACCCGATGCAACAGCCAATCTACTGATCGCCATGTTGCTGCGGGTCTGGCACCCGCTCATCCTGAGCGTGTATGCCGATGAACAAAACGCGATGGATGCCATCTCCCCCCGAGATGTAGGTGTTTTCCTGCTGCGCGCCATTAAAATGAAAAATGAATGATATTGTCATTCTAAACAAACCGGGATAGTCCGCCGAGATGCTCAATCGAAATGAGGCGACTCGTGCGATCCCTGATTGTCCTCTTGGCGCTCGCTCTGGCTGCGGCCTGTTCGAGCCAACCCCAAAGCCGAAGCCCGCGCCCGGTCGCCCTCCACACGGTTGAGGGCGGCACGGCTCAAACGCGCGAATTCTCCGGGATCATTGCCTCGCCGGTATCGAGCGACCTTGCATTTCAGGTGGGGGGGCGGATCACTCACCGGCTGGTCGACCCAGGCGACAAGGTGCGGCGCGGGCAAGCGCTCTTTCGGATAGATCCTGCCGATATCGCGCTTGCGCAAAGCGCAGCGAGCGCGGATGCCGCAGCGGCGCGCTCGGCCGCGGTGCGGGCGGCGAGCGATTTCAAGCGGCTGGAGGGGCTGGTCGAGGCGGGTTCGATCTCGCAGGCTGAATATGATGCAGCGCGCGCCGCGCGCGATGCTACCGCGTCATCGCTTCGGGCCGCCGAAGCACGCGCGAGCGAGGTGCGCCGTCAGCGCGGCTATACCACGCTGGTTGCGCCACAATCGGGCACGGTGACCGAGGTTTTCGCCCAGCCGGGGCAGGTTGTCAGCCCTGGTGCGCCCGTTCTCCATCTCGCGCAGGCCGGGCCGCGTGATGCGATCATCACGATTCCCGAGGATGCGCTTGCCAATCTGCCACGCTCGGTCAGCGCGCGCCCGCTGGGTTCGGCCCGCGCGCTCGCTGCAAGCCTCGAGGAAGTCGCGGGCGCGGCCGACCCGGTGACGCGGACCTATCGCGTGCGCTATCGCCTGAATGGCGGCGCTCAGCTGCCACTCGGCAGCACCGTGACCATCACGATGGAACTCGGCGGCGGCGAGGGCCAATTCAAGATTCCGCTCGGTGCCTTGCACGATCCCGGCGATGGTCCGGGCGTCTGGGTGATCGGCAAGGATAGCCGGGCGCGCTGGCAGCAGGTCAGGCTTGTCGAATTGCGCGACGAAGAGGCGATCGTCGCGGGCTCGCTCGCGCCGGGCACGCGGATCGTGGCGCTGGGCGCGCATGTGGTGGTTGCGGGCGAGGCAGTGCGTGAGGCGCAGATCGGATTGCGCAGCGCTCGCTCCGCCAAGACCGGAAGCCCGCGGTGAAGATCCCCAATCTCTCGGCACTCGCAGTCAGGGAGCAGTCGGTCACGCTGTTTCTCGTGCTTTTGCTGCTGGGCTCGGGGCTCTTCGCGTTCCTCAAGCTGGGCCGCGCGGAAGATCCGAGCTTCACCGTCAAGGTGATGACGATCAGCGCGCTGTGGCCGGGAGCGAGCGCCGAGGAGATGCGCCAGCAAGTCGCCGATCCGCTCGAAAAGCGATTGCAGGAGCTGGCCTTTTTCGACCGCGTGGAGAGCCGTGCGCGCCCGGGCCGTGTCGACATGACTCTTGTTTTCAGGGATTTCCTGCCACCCAGCCAAGTGCCCGAGCAATTCTATCAGGCGCGCAAGAAGATGGGCGACGAGGCGCTGCGCCTGCCGCGCGGGGTGATCGGCCCCATCATCAACGACGAATATTCGGACAAGTATTTCTCGCTCTACGCGCTTCAGGCGTCGGGCATGCCCCAGCGCGATCTGGCGCAGATCGCCGAGGACCTGCGGCAGCGCTATCTGAGCATTCCCGGCGTCGAGAAGGTCAAGATCATCGGTGAGCAGCCCCAGCGCATCTTCGTCGAGCCCAGCGTTGCGAAACTCGCTAGCCTCGGGCTCAGCCCCGCCGCCCTCGTCGCCTCTCTGCAAAGTCAGAACCTCGTGACGCCCGCGGGCGCGGTGTCGAGCGCCGGGCCCAATGTCGAGATCAGGCTCTCGGGCGCTTTCGCCGATCTCGAGACGATCATCAACACGCCCGTGGCGGTGGGGGATCGCAGTTTCCGGATCGGCGATGTGGCCGAAGTCCGACACGGCTACGAGGACCCCCCGAGCTATCTTGCACGCCACAACGGCAAGCCTGCGCTGATCATCGGGGTGATCATGAAAAAGCGGTGGAACGGGACGGTGCTGGGAGAGGAATTGTCCGCTGAAACCGAAGCGATCACGGCCGAATTGCCGGCAGGCATGACGCTCATGCAGGTTGCCGACCAGTCCCGCAACATCGACAAGGCCTATGGCGAATTCATGCTCAAGTTCGCCGCCGCCCTTGCGGTTGTGCTCGTCGTGAGCTTTGTCGCGCTTGGCCTAAGGGTGGGGCTGGTCGTCGCATTCGCCGTTCCCCTGACGCTGGCGGGGGTGTTCATCATCATGCTGATGACGGGCCGCGATTTCGACCGGATCACGCTCGGGGCACTCATCCTGTCGCTTGGGCTCCTCGTCGACGACGCGATAATCGCGATCGAGATGATGGTGGTAAAGATGGAGGAAGGCCTCGATCGCATCGCCGCCGCGACCTACGCGTGGGGGGCCACCGCCGCCCCGATGCTCACCGGCACGCTGGTGACTGTGATCGGCTTCCTGCCGATCGGCTTCGCACAGTCTTCCTCGGGCGAATATGCGGGCAACATCTTCTGGGTGGTGGCCTTTTCGCTGCTCGTCTCTTGGGTGGTCGCCGTCTACTTCACGCCATATCTCGGGGTGAAGCTGTTGCCGCGGATCGAGCCGGTCGAGGGTGGGCACGGGGCGATCTACGCCACACCGCGCTACCGGCAGCTGCGCGACCGTGTCGCCACCTGCGTCGATTCGCGCCGGCTGGTCGTGGGCGTCACGTTTGGCGCACTCGTCCTGAGCGGCATTCTGCTGGCCGTGGTCGTGCCCAAGCAGTTCTTCCCGAGCTCGGATCGGCCGGAAGTCCTGGTTGAGGTCTACATGCCAACGGGCACCGATATCGCCGCGACGCGCAGGGTCGTCGAGGCGATCGAGGCCGACATTCGCCCGCGCGATGAAGCGAGGTTCGTCGACAGCTATATCGGAGCAGGCGCGCCGCGCTTCTTCCTCAGCCTCAATCCCGAGCAGCCCGATCCCGCCTTCGCCAAGCTCGTGATCCTGACGCGGGACGCGGACGCGCGCGATTCCCTGATCGCCTTCATCCGCAATCAGGTCAGCCAAGGCGCCTATCCCGCCGCGCGGGTGCGGGTGCAGACATTGCTGTTCGGCCCGCCCGTGCCCTATCCGGTCACCTTCCGCCTGGCGGGGCCTGATCTCGATGTTCTGCGCGATCTCGGCCATAAGCTCGCCGCGATCATGCGGAGCGATCCGGGCACGCGCGACGTCAACACCGACTGGGGCCCGCGCGCGCCTTCGCTCCGGCTGGAGCTGGACCAATCGCGCTTGCGCCAGCTCGGGCTCGATCCGGCGGGCGTCGCGCAGCAGGTCAGCATGCTGACTTCCGGCGCCGTGGTCAGCCAGGCGCGGCTCGGCAACCGGACAGTCGATGTGGTGGTGCGCACGCCGCCTGCTCGCGGACAGGAGCTCTCCTCCCTGCGCGATCTCCCGATCCGCACGCCCGGGGGCGGAGCCGTGCCGCTTTCCGGGATTGGCGAGCTCACGCCCGTCCAGGAGGAGGGCCTCATCATTTCGCGCAACCGGCAGCCGACGCTCACCGTGCGCTCGGATGTCGCACCGGGGCTGCAACCGCCCGACGTGACCGCTGCGCTCCTCCCGCAATTCCAGGAATTCATTGCCGCGCTGCCACCGGGCTATTCCTTCGAGGTGGGCGGATCGGTGGAGGAATCGAGCAGGGCCACCGAGGCGCTGGTGCCGCTGTTCCCGATCATGGCCGCGCTCATGCTGATCATGATCATGTTTCAGACGCGCTCCTTCGTCCTGACAGCGCTTGTGTTTGCGACCGCCCCGCTGGGTCTGATCGGCGCGGTGCCCGCCTTGCTGATCACTGGTTCGCCCTTTGGCTTCAACGCGATCCTCGGGCTTATCGGGCTTGCCGGTATTCTGATGCGGAACACGCTGATTCTCGTCGACCAGATTGAGATCGAGAAGCGCAGCGGCGCCGATGATCGCACTGCCGTGATCGAGGCGACGGTGCGTCGCGCGCGCCCCGTGATCCTGACCGCGCTAGCGGCTATCCTTGCCTTCTTCCCGTTGACGCTCTCGAGCTTTTGGGGGCCACTTGCGGTGGTGCTGATCGGCGGGACGATCATCGGCACAGTATTGACGCTTTTCTTCCTACCCGCGCTCTATGCCACCATGGTTCGGGTCGGGCGGGAGAAGCCATCTGGGGCGGTGCCGGAGCCTGTTCCGGCGGTCTGATCCTGAAACACCTTGGCGCTTGCGATTGAAGAGGTTCGCTCTAAGGCTCGGGCAAAGATCGCAAATGGCATAGAGGCAGGCGGGAGGGAGGCACACTTGGCTGAACGCAAGCGCATCGCGCTCGCGGGGGCAACCGGCACGATCGGCCGGGCCGTGGCGGGCCGGCTGCTCGCCCAAGGGCATGCGCTCACTTGCCTGATCCGCCGCGGCAGCAGCGAGACGTGCTTGCCGCGGGGCGCCTACGCGTGCCCGGTCGATTTCACCCAGACCGAAGGCCTTGCCCGTGCGCTTGCACAGGTCGCGCCCGAGACCGTCATCTCCTGCATTGCCTCGCGCAGCGGCGCGCCAAAGGATGCGTGGGAGGTTGATCACCGCATCAATTCTCGCCTCCTGCAAGCGGCCGAGCAATCGGGCAGCGTGTCGCACTTCATCCTCCTCTCGGCGATCTGCGTGCAGAAGCCGCGTCTCGTCTTTCAGCACGCCAAGCTTGCCTTCGAAGCCGAACTGATCGCCTCACGGCTCAATCACACGATCGTGCGGCCGACCGCCTTCTTCAAATCACTGTCTGGCCAGGTGGCGCGAGTGATGGGCGGCAAGCCTTTCTTGCTGTTCGGCGACGGCGCGCTGACCCGGTGCAAGCCGATCAGCGACGATGACCTCGCCCGCTTCATCTCCGAGTGCGTGAGCACCCCCGGGCGGCGCGGCAAGGTGCTTCCGATCGGCGGCCAGGGCCCGGCCATCACCCCGCGCGAGCAAGGTGAGATGCTGTTCGAGCTGACCGGGCAGAAACCGCGCTATCGCTCGGTCTCGCCTCGCATGTTCGATTATGCCGAGCGATTGCTCTCGGCTGGCGCGCCGATTTCTGACTGGTTCGCGGCCAAGGCCGAATACGCCCGGATCGCTCGCTATTATGCGACCGAGAGCATGCTCGTGCTCGACCGGGAAACCGGAGAATACTCGCCCGAGGCCACGCCTGAATACGGCACGCAGACGCTGCGCGAGCACTATCGCGGGCTGATCGAGGCCCGGCGCGAGGCATGACTGCCGGCGATCTCGTCTTCACGCTCGCGAGTTGCGTTTTCTTCATGGGGATTGTCGGCTTGATCAGCTGGCGCAAGAGCCGCGGGGTGGCTGCCACGGGCGAGGGCTATTTTCTCGCCGGGCGCGGGCTCGGGGCAAGCTTCATCGCGGGCTCGCTCCTGCTCACCAACCTTTCGGCCGAGCAGCTGATCGGGCTCAACGGCTCGGCCTATGGCTACAACCTCTCGAGCATGGCGTGGGAGGTGACCGCTGCGATCTCGACCATCGCGATGGCGTTGGTCTTCTTGCCGCGCTATCTCGCCGGCGCCTTCACCACACTGCCGCAATTCCTCTCCGACCGCTTCGATGAGACGGTGCGGCGGATGTCGGTGGTGCTGTTCATGCTGGGCTATGGGCTCGTGACGATTCCGAGCGTGCTCTATTCGGGCTCGGTCGCAGTCCTGCTACTGTTCGATGTGCCGGGCATCACGGGGCTCGACTATTTTTCCGCGCTCACGCTCATGGTCGTCCTGATCGGCGCGATCGGCGCGGTCTATGCGGTGTTCGGTGGGCTGAGCGCGGTCGCCGTCTCGGACACCCTCAACGGGATCGGTCTGCTCATTATCGGCGTGGCCGTACCGATGTTCGGCCTGATGGCGCTGGGCGAGGGCAGCCTCTGGGCAGGGCTCTCGCGCCTCGCCACCGATCATCCGGGAAAGCTGAACGCAATCGGCGGGGCCGATGACCCCACGCCTTTCGCGACGATCTTCACCGGCATGATTGTCGCCAATCTGTTCTACTGGTGCACCAACCAGTATGTGATCCAGCGCACGCTCGGCGCGCGAAATCTTGCCGAGGGGCAGAAGGGCGTGCTGTTTTCGGGCTTCTTCAAGGTGCTGGTGCCCTTCCTGATGATGCTGCCGGGCGTGATCGCGTTTCACCTCTACGGGCCGGGCCTCGGAAGCATCGACGAGGCCTATCCACGCCTCATTCGCGACGTGCTGCCGGTCTGGCTCTCTGGCTTCTTCCTCGCGGTGCTGCTGGGCGCGGTGTTCTCCTCGTTCAACTCGCTGCTCAACAGCGCGGCGACCTTGTTCAGCCTTGATGTCTATGGCCCGGCCAGAGGCGACAAGGCGGATGATGCCGAGCTGGTGCGGGTGGCCAAGTTCGCGAGCGTGGTGATCGCGCTGTTCAGCTTCGTGGTCGCGCCGCTGCTCTATTTCTCGCCCGAGGGACTGTGGCAGATCATCCGCATCTTCACCGGCTTCTACAACATCCCCATCGTGGTGATCGTGATTGTCGGGCTGTTCACCGCCCGCGTGCCCGCGCTGGGAGCGAAGATCGTGATCGTTTTTCACGTCATCGCCTATGGCCTGTTGCGGTTCGTGTTCGACGAGGTGGTGACGCTGCACTTCCTCCACCAATATGCGGTGCTGTTCGTGATCGAGGTCTCCATCATGCTCGCCTGCGGCTGGATCGCCCCGCGCAAGGAGGCCTGGAGTTTCGCCCGCAACGACAAGGTCGACCTGACGCCGTGGGCCTATGCGCGGCCGCTGGCGGTGACGCTGTTCAGCTGCGTGGTGGGGGTATACCTGCTGTTTTCGCCGCTGGGGGTCGCAACACCGGATGGGCCGGGCGCTATGTTTGCGGTCCTGATGGCCGTGCTGGTTCTCGGCAACGGCGCCATGTGGGCGCTGAGCGTCCTCAGGCGACGAGGCTGGCCAGCACCCGCCGCTTCCCCTCGAACGGGCGGCGACCGTGCATGACGAGGAAATTGTCGACCAGCGCGACGTCGCCTGCCTGCCAGGCGAGGTCATGGGTCAACTCGTCGGCGATGGTGATCGCAGGGGCCATGTCGGCGGAAGTGATCGGCGCGCCGTCGCCGAAAGTGATTGCATGGGTCGGATCGTTGCGGATGTCGGCCCAGCCACGAAAGGCGGCGATCAGCTGGTTGAAGAAGGTGCGCCTGCCGTCGGGCAGGGTGCAGATCGCGGCGAGCACCGGGGTCGTGGCGCGCAGGCTTCCGTCGGCGCACCATTCCCAGGCATATCCCAGTTCGCGCAGCCGCACTTCGGCATCCTCTTTGTAGGCAGCCGAAAGCGTGCTGCGCCAACTGCGCCCCTGACCCGAGCCCGCATCGTCATCGCCCGGCATCACATTGGTGTAGCGCACCCCCTCCGCCGCGAGCCGCGCGACGAAATCGGGGGCCTCTGCCTCAAGCCGCGCGAGCACCCGGTCTGACCGGCACAATGGCGTTGTGCCCCCGGCTGGAGCGGCGATTTCGCAATAGAAGAACAGCCTCGAGGGGTAGAGCGGCGTCTGCGCCATTTCGTGATGGAGGAAAATCTCGGTCGAGGGCGGGGCCTCGTTGGCGGTGAAGACGCGTGGGGTGACATTGGTGCGCACCGCGTTGGAGAGCGAATCCTCGTAGGTGAAGCCCGGTTCGTCATAGGCCTCCACCGCCGCGTCGAAGGCGATCGGGTCGGGCACGTCGAAGCCGCGCATCAGCACGGCGCCGCTGCGGCCGAGCGCTGCGTCGAGCGCACGACGGTTGTCGCCGATGAACCGGGCGAGCGGGCCGCTGCCCTCGATGATCGCGGGAAACTCAGTCATAGATCGGGTGGAAGGATCCAAAGGCGGCCTCGGTGAAAGCGCCCGGATCGTTGAACCGGCGGTTCTGATCGAGCGCGCCGATCGCGGCCATCTCGACCTGGCTGAGCTCGAAATCCTCGATCGCGAGATTCTCCCGCATCCGCTCGGGCCTGGTGGTCTTGGGAATGATCGCGGTGCCGCGTTGCAAGCCCCAGCGCAGCAGCACCTGCGCCGGGCTCTTGCGGTGGCGCTCGGCCGCGACGAGCACGGGCGCGGCGCCCAGCAGGCTCTCGCCCTTCTGCGCCATCTCGAGCTCGAAATAGCTTTGCGCCCCCAGCGGCGAAAAGGCGGTCACATCGATGCCGTAATCCCGCGCGAGGCGGATCAGCCGCTCCTGCGCAAGATAGGGATGCGCCTCGATCTGGAGCATGGCAGGCTTGACACGGGCATAGGCCATCAGATCATGGATCAGCGCCGAATTGTAGTTGCACACGCCGATCTCGCGCACGAGACCCTTGTCGACCAGCCGTTCCATCGCCGCCCATGTCTCGTGCAGCGGGACAGCCGCGCGCTCCATCCGCGGCTCCGGGGCACGAGGGTCGGCGATCCATTCGGGCGGGTAACGCTCCTCGATCGGCACGTATTTGAGCGCAATCGGGAAGTGGACGAGGTAAAGATCGAGATGGTCGAGCCCGAGATCGGCGAGCGACTTGGCGCAGGCCTCCTCGACATGCTCGGGCGCGTGGAACGTGTTCCACAGCTTGGAGGTGATCCACAGCTCCTCGCGCGTCACCAGGCCCTCAGCCATCGCCTGCGCCAGCCCCTCGCCGGTCTCGCGCTCATTGCCGTAATCGGCCGCGCTGTCGAAGTGGCGATAACCTGCGCGCACCGCTTCAACCACACAGGCGGCGGTCTCCTCGCGTGGGATCTTCCACAGGCCGAAGCCAATCCGGGGCATATCTCGAAGCATCACCCATCCTCGTCCGCAAAGTCGATATCGATCGCCAGCCCCGTGTCGATGCTTTGCTGCGCCGCTGCGCCCATCACGACCGAGCGATAACCGTCGCGCGAGGTGATCTGCGCCGGCGTGCCGCGCACCAGCGCCTCGTGGAAGTGGCAAAGCTGGAAAAAGGTCGCGCCGTGGTGCGTGCCCGCTTCGAGCGCGGCGCGCGGCGTCTCGACCGTCTCGGCAAACGGCCCGGTGCGGTCACGCGGCGACCAGGTGACGCGCGCGCCCGGCAGCTTGACCTCGAGCTTGCCGACCGGACCCACTGCGCTGATCTCCTCCTGCTCCTCGGAGCCCTCCGCGAACATGCACAGCTCGAGGCAAGCGCGCGCTCCGCGAGCAAAGTCGACCACCACCAGCGCGTTGTCGATGATATCGGGCACCTCGCCGTCATAGCGCTCGTCGAGGTGGTTCACATCCTGCGCGCCGCTCGCGAAGACGCGCACCGGCTCGTCGCGCAGGATATGCCGCATCAGGTCGAAGAAGTGGCAGCACTTCTCGACCAGCGTGCCCCCGGTGTTGCGGTTGAAGCGGTTCCAGTCTCCAACCTTGGGCAGGAAGGGGAAGCGGTGTTCGCGGATCGCAAGCATCTTGATATCGCCCGTCTCGCCTGCATGGACCCGAGCAATGAAGCGCGTGACCGGCGGCATGAAGCGGTATTCAAGCCCGACCCAAAACAGGTTCGGATAGGCGCGCGCCTTCTCGTGAAGCACCAGCGCCTCATCCACGCTTGCGCACATTGGCTTTTCCATGAGCATCGCGCAGTTTGCATCCATGACGGGCCGGGCGATATCGTAATGCGTGAAGTTGGGCGCGGCGATGATCACGGCATCGGGCCGCGCCTCGCCGAGCATCCGCTCGGTATCCTCAAACAGCGCCGCCCGCTGGCCCAGCCGCACCGCCTGCTCCTCAGCAGCGCTGCGCGAGCCCGGATCGGGATCAGCGATGGCGACCAGCTCGGCGTCAGGGATCAGCGCGAGGTTCGCCATGTGCTCGCGGCCCATCATGCCGCAGCCGATGATCGCATAGGTGCGTTTGGTGCTCATTGCTTGTGCGGCTTTGTGTCGGTGGGAGGGATTTGGCAAGCGCGCGTCATGTCCGCTCCCACACGGCGAAGCCAGCGGGCGGGATGATGCGCTGGCCGAGGATCGGCTCGCCGGGCATGAGCAAGCCGGTGTCGATCGGCTCGGCGGAGTAGTTGAAGGAGAAGGTGTGGCGCTGCGTGCGGCGCAGGCGCAGACCTTCGGGCAGCGGCATGACTGGCGTTGCGCTCGCGTGAGCCATGCGCTCGATGACGCGGCGCAGAAGAGCCTGATCGGGCCAGGCGGCGCAGTAGCGCACAGGCCCTTGCCTGAAGACGACCCCCTTCTTCTCGCACGTTGCGAATTCTGGCTCCAGCGCGCTCTCGACCTGTTCGTGCCAGCGCCCGATCGCCCAATCTCCACCCGCTTCGCTGACGCCGTCGCGCAGGGACTCGACCCGGCAGATCGTGAGGGGCACGAGTTCGCGAAGCCCTCCGGGTGCCAGGCTCGCGGGGATCGCGAAGCTCACGGTCTTGCTACCCGAGCGCGGACCTATGAGGATCTGCGCGCCGCTCTCACGCAGCTTCTCGACGAAGCCGTCAGGGAGGATCGGCAGAGTGGGGACGAGCACCATCGCATACCCTGCGAGGTCGGCCTCGGGGCTCACCACGTCGACATCGAGCCCGAGGCGGCGCAGCGCCGAATAGAACTCGTGCACCAGCTCGAGATAGCGGAAGCTCGCTCCCTGCGGCTGGATGCCGCACACCCACGCTGCCTCGTAGGAAAATACGAGCGCGGCCTGGCCCTTGACCGTCTCCTGAATGCCCAGCGCCGCAATCGCCGCAGCCGCCTCGCGCACCTCGTCCGCCGCCTCGGCCTCGACGCTGTCCGGTCGCAACAACCCTGCGTGCATCTGCTCCTGCGCGAAAGGCGCCTGCCGCCAGCGGAAATAGCTGGTGAACTCGGCCCCGTGCGCCATCGCCTCGACCGTCCAGAGCGTCACCATGCCGGGCAGCGGCGCGGGGTTGAAGCGTGCCCAGTTCACCGGCCCCGGCTGCTGTTCCATGATCCCCCAACGGCCATTCGCACAGCCGCGATAGAGATCGTGGTGGAAGGCAGCGGTGTCCGGGTGGCCTTGGCGCAGATAGTCGCGCTTATCCTCGGGCGAGAACCAGAATTGCTCGAGAAAGCCGAGCGGATAGCTGTCCCACGTCGCCATATCGAGATCGCGGCTCACCGCGTGGTGATCGAACTCGGTAAAATAGCCCATGAAGTTATGGGCGATCGGGGTGCCGGGAGAAACCGCGCGCAAGATCGCCACCTGTTCGCGGTTGAACCGGGCCACCTCGTCGGAGGCAAACCGGCGAAAATCGAGCCAGTGCGCGGGATTGGCTTCGGTCACGGTCAGATGCGGGGGGTCGATCTCGGCGAAGCTGCGATATTCCATCGACCAGAACACGTTGCCCCACGCCGCGTTGAGCGCCGCGACTTCACCGTAGCGCGCCTCGCACCAGGCGCGAAAGCGCGCGGCGGCGGCATCGGAGAAACTGAGCACGGTGTCGTGGCAGCCATATTCGTTATCGGTCTGCCACAGGGCGAGCGCCGGATGCGCGCCGTAACGCTCGGCCAGCGCCTGCGTGATGCGGCGGCTTTCGGCGCGATAGCCTTGGTGCGAGAAGCAGTAATGTCGCCGAGAACCGAAGCCGCGCGGGCGCCCTTCGAGGTCGATCGCGACCATGTCGGGCATTCGGTCGATCATCCACTTGGGCGGGGTTGCGGTCGGGGTTCCAAGGATGATTTCGAGCCCTGCGTCCGCTAGAGTCTCGATCGCGCGGTCGAGCCAGTCCCAGGCGAACAGGCCCGGCTCGGGCTCGATCCGGCTCCAAGCGAATTCCCCGATGCGCACGAGCGAGAGCCCCATGGCCCGCATCCGGCGGGCGTCCTCGGCCCACACCGCTTCGGGCCAGTGTTCGGGATAGTAGCAGCAGCCCAGTTTCATCCAGCGAGCCTTTCGAGCGCGATCAGCCAGGCCGTCTCGGGATGAGTGAGCGGTATGGTAAGCCCGCCCGTCATGAGCGCCTCGCCCGAGAGCACGAGCCCTTCACGCCAGCGGTCAGGCTCGGCAAGATAGGCGCCCGCCTTAACGGGCCACGGCTCGGGCAGGGTGACGCGATAGCGCGCCGCCGGTTCAAGCCCCCCCAACCGCATCGGCGCCGCATCGAAGGTGGGCGAGAAGCCGGTCTGCGCGGCGAGCGCCAGCGCACGCTGATCGCCCAGCACCATCAGTCCGTGGACTGCACGGTCCGGATGCTCAAGCCGCACCAAACGGCCTGCATGCAGCACGCCGCGCCACTCCTTGTAAAGCGCGATATGCGCCGCGAGCGTTGCCCGTTCCGACTCGTCCATGACGCGCGGATCGGCCTCGACGCCCATATGTCCGAACAGCGCCACCTTGGCGCGAAAATCCATCGCGAGCCGCCGCCCGGTGATCGGACCGGGCGAGGGGCCGACATGGCTTCCGAGCACCTCGAGCGGCAGGAACTGGCTCCACGCGCGCATGATCGCGAGCCGTTCGATCGCATCATTGTTGTCCGAGGGCCAGACGCGGTGAAAACGCTTCAGCACGCCGTAATCGATGCGCCCGCCGCCGCTTGAACAGGTCTCGATCTCGAGCTCGGGATGGAATTCCCGCACCCGATCGACAAGTTTCAGGAACCCCTCGGTCTGCCGATAGCGCCGTCCTTGCGAGGGAAACAGGTCGCGGTTGTGGTCCCACTTTAGATAGGCGATCGGCTGGGAGGCGAGAAGCGCGTCGAGTGTCTCGAACAGATGGTCGCGCACCTCGGCGCGGCCGAGATCGAGCGTCAGCTGGCTGCGCATGGTCGGCCGCTCGCGCCCCGCCTCGTGCACACACCAGTCGGGATGCGCGCGATACAGATCGCTTTCGGGAGAGACCATCTCGGGTTCGACCCACAGGCCGAAGTCCATGCCAAGATCCTGGACTTGTGCGATCAGCGGGCCGAGGCCCCGAGGAAAGATGTCGGGAGAGACAATCCAGTCTCCAAGGCTGGTGCGATCGTCCCGCCGGCGCGCGAACCAGCCATCGTCGAGAACGAAGCGCTCGGCGCCGAGCGCGGCGGCCGTTTGGGCGAGTTCGCGCAGCTCGCTTTGCGAAAGATCGAAGCCGAGCGCCTCCCACGAATTGACATGCACCTTGCGCGGGCTCCAGGCGGAGCGCGAGGGCAGGATCGAGGCGCGCACGAAAGCGTGCAGGTTCTGGCCCAACCCGGTTCGGTCCGAGCCGCGCGCGATGAAGGCGGATGGGGCCGCGAATTCCTCCGTTGGCTCGAGCACGATCTCGCCGGGATCGAGCGCTGCGCTGAGCTGGAGCACTGCGCGCCCATCTGCAGCGCCTGAATTGCCGCATTCGAGCCTCAGGTCAGGATCGCCGCTCCAGCCGAGATGCGCTGCCAGCGCCTCGCCGGTCGCGGGATCATGCAGCAGCAGCCAGCCACCGCCTGCGAAACCGGGCTTGCCGATCGAGGATTGGCGGTGGAAGCCATCGGGTGCGATAGGGCGCCGGTTTTCGCGCATTTCGCCCGCCCAGCGGCCGGCAAAGGTGGTGAGTTCAGTAAAGCGCGAGGGAATCGGGAGGGCGAGCGAGGTCGCGCGCAGCAGGCTCAGCGGCCGGTCGCCGGCGTTGTGAATGGTGGCGCGCGCCTCGATGACCCCACGCACGCCGATCGCCCAGCGCTGCTTCACCTCGACGCCGCGTAAGCGGTCTTCATAGTGGAGATCGATGGCGCCATCGCTCGCCTCCCACCGGGCAAGCCGCAGATCGCTTTCGACGAGGCGTTCGTTGATCGACCAGGCGAAAGCTGGAGTGCCGCCCCAGCCGCCTTTCCGCTCAGGCAGAACGCCGGGGCTCGGAGGGAGATCCGGCTGGCTTTCGTGAGAATGTCGCAGCGCGGCGGCGGTAATCGCTGCAAGATCCTCCCCCTGGCAAAGCGGCGCTCCCAGATACACAAGATCAGCGCCGCCGCGTTCGACAAGCGCAAAAACCAGCGTCAGCCCTTCGCCATCCAGTCGCTCGAATTGCCGTTCGGTTGCCATGCCCGTGCCCCAGTCCGCCAAGCGGCCATGCGCGCTTGCAAAGGCGAATGCAATCGGCTGCGACGCTTCAGCCACGGTCGCCAGCCGCATCCGCAAGGACAGCATTTACTCATATAAAAATATCTTTATATGTTTCTTCAGAATGCTCGCCATGACGATCCAGACCCCTGTCGATGCGCTGTTCAAGGCGCTCGCCGATCCCACGCGGCTGCGAATTGCGCGGCTGCTGGCGACGATGGAACTGGCGGTGGGTGAGCTGGCGCAGGTTCTAGGCCAGAGCCAGCCGCGCGTGTCGCGCCATGTCGGCATATTGTGCGATGCGGGGCTGGCCGAGCGACGGCGTGAGGGGAGCTGGGTGTTCCTGCGCGGCGCTGGCTATCTCGAGGACGCAGGGCCCATCATCGCCGCGCTCGATCGGCTGCTTGCGGTCGCTGAAATGCACGAGCCTGGCTTTGCCGCGGCATGTGAGGCGGATCGGCGCAAGCTTGCATCGATCCAGTCGGCGCGCGATGCGGCCGCGGCGGAATATTTCGCGCGCCATGCGGGAGAA
This sequence comes from Erythrobacter sp., assembly GCA_036350735.1. Lineage (GTDB taxonomy): Bacteria > Pseudomonadota > Alphaproteobacteria > Sphingomonadales > Sphingomonadaceae > Erythrobacter. Next base: position 159,647 of record JAZBNR010000004.1, on the reverse strand, counting down.
TGGGATGAGCTGCGCGCGCTTCACAGCCCCGACGAGCAGGTCGAGCAACGCCTCTATGAAAGCCTTGCCGGCCACTCGCTGGGCCACGTGCTAGACATCGGCACCGGGACGGGGCGCATTGCCGAACTGCTCGCCCCGCTCGCCGATCGCGTGGTCGCGCTCGACAAGAGCCTCGAGATGCTACGGATCGCAAGAGCCCGTCTTCAGCACTTGCCTGCAATCAAGGCCGAGCTGGTCCAGGGCGACTTTGCCCAGTTGCCCTTCAATGCCGGCCAGTTCGACACTGTGTTGCTTCACCAAGTGCTCCACTTCGCGCACAATCCGCAGGTGCCGCTTGCCGAAGCGGCGCGGGTAACGCGCAGCGGAGGCCGGATCGCGATCGTCGATTTCGCTAACCACGACCGCGAGGAGTTGCGCAGCCGCCACCAGCATGTCCGCCTCGGCTTCACCGACACTCAAATGAGCGCCCTCTTGCAGCACGCCGGGTTCGAGCCCGAGGCACCGGTCGCGCTTGAAGGCGGTGAAATTGTCGTCAAGATCTGGCTTGGCGAACGCAACAATGCCGGCCCGCTTCGTAACTCATCCTCCCCTTCACCGCGGAAGGCCCTGCCATGAACCCGACCTTTGAAGAATTGCGCGAACACCGCACGGCGCTCGACACGCCTCTGTTTTCGGGGCTCCCCGGCGATATCGACGTGAGCTTCGAATTCTTCCCGCCCAAGTCGGAAAAGATGGAGGAGCAGCTCTGGAACGCGGTGCTCGAATTGGCGCCGCTCGAGCCGCAATTCGTGTCGGTCACCTACGGCGCGGGCGGTTCGACCCGCGAGCGCACTCATGCGACCGTCGCGCGGATCGTTGCCGAGGCGCAGCTGCCGACCGCTGCGCATCTCACCTGTGTCGGGGCGACCAAGGCCGAGATACGGGAGGTTGCCGAGCAATACTGGGAAGCGGGCGTGCGCCATATCGTTGCGCTGCGCGGCGATGCGGGGGAGCCGGGCGCGCCCTTTACCCCGCATCCGGATGGCTATGCAGGGGCGGCCGAACTGGTTGCGGGGTTGAAGGAGATCGCCGATTTCGAGATCTCGGTCGCGGCCTATCCCGAAACGCATCCCGATGCCTCGTGCCCGCAATCGGACATCGATCACCTGAAGCGCAAGCTCGATGCGGGCGCCACCCGTGCGATCAGCCAGTTCTTCTTCTCCGCCGAGACCTTCTTCCGCTTTCGTGACAAACTCGCAGCGGCCGGGATCGAACAAAAGGTGCTGCCGGGCATCCTGCCGGTGAGCAATGTCGCGCAGGCGAGGAAATTTGCCGGCGCCTGCGGGGCGGAAATCCCGCTGTGGATGGATGGCCTGTTCGAGGGGCTGGACGAGAAGCCCGCCGCGCGCCAGCTGGTCGCCGCCACGATCGCTGCCGAACTGTGCCGCCGGCTCTATGCGGGCGGCGAGCGCGATTTCCATTTCTACACGCTCAATCGGCCCGAACTCGCCTATGCGATCTGTCACATGCTCGGCAAACGCCCAATCCGTATTGCCGCCGCAGCCGAACCAGCCCTGAAGGATGCCGCCGCATGACCCTCCAGCCTTCCCCCGCGCGCGTTGCGCTCCAGGCCGCTGCCGCTTCCCGCGTGCTCATCTTCGACGGCGCCTTCGGCACGCAAATTCAGCAGCGCAGGCTCACCGAGGCGGATTATGCCGGCGATCTCGGCCTCCCCGCCGACCAGAAGGGCAACAACGACATTCTCGCGCTCACCCGGCCCGACGTGATCCGCGATATCACTCGCGCTTATTTCGAGGCGGGATCGGACGTGGTCTCGACCAACACCTTCTCGGCCAATCGCATCAGCCAGGCGGATTACGCAGCCGAGGATCAGGTCGCCGCGATCAACCTCGCCAGCGGTCGGATCGCACGCGAACTTGCCGAGGAATACGCCGCGCGTGATGGCCGCCCCCGCTTCGTCGCCGGCGCAATCGGGCCGACCAACAAGACGCTGTCGCTCTCGCCCGACGTCGAGGATCCGGGCTTTCGCGAAATTGATTTCGACGAGCTCGTGGCGGTCTACAAGGAGCAGGCCGCCGCCCTCGTCGAGGGCGGGGTGGACTTCATCCTGATCGAGACCGTGTTCGACACGCTCAACGCCAAGGCGGGGGTGATGGCGGTCAAGCAACTGGAGGCCGAGCTTGGCCGCGAAGTGCCGGTGATGATCTCGATGACACTCACCGATCTTTCGGGTCGCAACCTCTCGGGCCACACGGTCGAGGCGTTCTGGTATGCCGTGCGGCATGCAAAGCCCGTGACGATCGGGCTCAATTGCAGCTTCGGCGCTGAACAGCTTCGTCCGCACATCAAGACGCTCTCGGGCATCGCGGATACGCTGATCCTTGCCTATCCCAATGCGGGGCTCCCCAACGAACTGGGCGAATACGACGAAATGCCCGACACCACAGCCGCGCTCGTCAAGCAATGGGCGCAAGGCGGGCAGGTCAACATTCTGGGCGGCTGCTGCGGATCTTCCCCCGCGCATATCGCTGCGATCGCGCGGGCGGTCGAGGGGCTCGCGCCGCGCAGCCTGCCCGCGCCTGAGACTGCGATGCGGCTTGCCGGGCTCGAGCCGTTCAAGCTCGCGAGTTAACCGTTCAACCCCGCTCGTGCTGAGCTTGTCGAAGCGCCGTCCTGCTCTTCCGAAAGACATGGCGGCCCTTCAACAAGGACCGGGCGAGCGGTTCAAAGAGACATGACGTGACCCAATCGGCTTCCAACTTCATCAATATCGGCGAGCGCACCAATGTGACCGGCTCGGCCGCGTTCAAGAAGCTCATCATGGCGGACGACTATGCCGCCGCGGTCGAAGTCGCGCGACAGCAGGTCGAGAACGGCGCGCAGGTGATCGATGTCAACATGGACGAAGGCCTGCTCGACGCGAAGCACGCCATGACGACCTTCCTCAAGCTGATCGCCGCCGAGCCGGACATCGCCCGGGTGCCGGTGATGATCGACAGCTCCAAGTGGGAGGTGATCGAGGCCGGACTCAAATGCGTCTCCGGCAAGCCGATCGTCAATTCGATCAGCATGAAGGAGGGCGAGGCACCGTTCCTAGAGCAGGCGCGGCTGTGCATGGCCTATGGCGCGGCTGTGGTCGTGATGGCGTTCGACGAGGTCGGCCAGGCCGATACCAAGGAGCGCAAGGTCGAGATCTGCAAGCGCGCCTACGATCTGCTGACCGGGATCGGCTTTCCGCCCGAGGACATCATCTTCGATCCTAACATCTTCGCCGTCGCCACCGGCATCGAGGAGCATGATCGCTACGGCTTGGACTTCATCGAAGCCGTGCGTGAGATCAAGCATTTGTGCCCCCATGCCAAGACGAGCGGAGGGCTCTCCAATCTCTCCTTCAGCTTCCGCGGCAACGAGACGGTGCGCCGCGCGATGCACTCGGTGTTCCTTTACCACGCGATACCGGCCGGGTTCGACATGGCGATCGTCAATGCCGGCCAGCTCGATGTCTACGACCAGATCGACCCGGTGCTGCGCGAGGCGTGCGAGGACGTGATCCTGATGCGGCCCGTGGAAGGCGGGCAGACCGCGACCGAGCGGTTGATCGAACTTGCGGAGAGTTACAAGGGCAAGTCGAAGGAGGACGACAAGCAGGCCGCCGAATGGCGCGGCTGGGAGGTCAACCGGCGGCTCGAACACGCGCTCGTCAAGGGGATCGATGCGCATATCGTCGAGGATACCGAGGAAGCGCGCGCCGCAATCGCTGAGGCGGGCGGACGCCCGATCGAAGTGATCGAGGGGCCGCTGATGGACGGCATGAACGTGGTGGGCGACCTGTTTGGCAGTGGCAAGATGTTCCTGCCGCAGGTGGTGAAATCAGCCCGTGTCATGAAGAAGGCGGTGGCTCACCTCATCCCCTTCATCGAGGCCGAGAAAGATCTGCTCCCCGAGGCCGAGCGCCGCGCCAAGGGCAAGATCATCATGGCGACCGTCAAGGGCGACGTCCACGATATCGGCAAGAACATCGTCGGCGTCGTGCTTCAGTGCAACGGCTATGACGTGATCGACCTTGGCGTGATGGTGCCGTGGAGCGATATTCTCAGATCCGCCAACGACAACAAGGCCGACATGATCGGCCTCTCGGGCCTCATCACGCCCTCGCTCGACGAGATGGTGACCGTCGCCGAGGAGATGCAGAACGCGGGCATGTCCATGCCGCTCCTGATCGGCGGGGCGACCACCTCCAAGGTCCACACCGCGCTCAAGATTGCACCGGCCTATGAGGGCCCCGTGATCCACGTGCTCGACGCGAGCCGAGCGGTGGGCGTCGCCTCCAAGCTGTTGTCCGACACCCAGCGCGATCCTTTTGTTGGCGAGATCGCGGAGGATTACGAGAAGGTCCGCCGTGCGCGCGAAGGCAAATCCGCCAGCGTCCTCCTCACCATCGAGGAGGCGCGCGCCAATCATTACGACCCCTTCTACCGCGACAAGCCGGGCGCGCCCAACCAGCCCGGCGTCACCGTGTTTGAGGATTGGGACTTGGCGCACCTGCGCGATTACATCGACTGGACCCCGTTCTTCCGCGCCTGGGAATTGCACGGCAACTTCCCCGCGATCCTCAAGGACGAGGTGGTGGGCGAAACGGCGACCCAGCTCTTCGCCGATGCCAACGCGATGCTCGACCAGATCATCGCCGAGAAATGGCTGGTCGCGAAAGGCGTCGCAGGCTTCTGGCCGTGCGCGCGCGATGGCGATGACATCACGATCCATCTCGAGGAGAGCGAGGAGCATGTCGTGCTCCCGATGCTGCGCCAGCAGGTCAAGAAAAGCCGCGAGCGCGCCAATATGTGCCTCGCCGACTTCATCGACCCGAACGGTGACTGGATCGGCGGCTTCGCGGTCGGCATTCACGGGATCGAGCCGCATTCGGCGCGCTTCCAGGCGGACAAGGACGATTATTCGGACATTCTCCTCAAGGCGCTCGCCGACCGCTTCGCCGAGGCCTTCGCCGAAGCGCTGCACCAGCATGTGCGCACCACGCTTTGGGGCTATGCGCCGGGCGAGCAGCTGACGGGCGAGGCGCTGATCAAGGAGGAATATCGCGGCATTCGCCCGGCGCCCGGCTATCCGGCCTGCCCTGACCATTCCCTGAAGCCCATCCTGTTCGACCTGCTCGATGCGCCGAACAATGTCGGCCTCACTCTCACAGAGAGCTTTGCCATGTGGCCCACTGCGGCCGTCAGCGGCTTCTATTTCGGCCATCCCGAATCGCAGTATTTCGGAGTCGCACGGGTGGGGCGCGACCAGCTTGAGGATTATGCCGCGCGGCGCGGGGTTGATCTGGCGACTGCCGAGCGATGGCTGCGGCCCAATCTCGATTGATTTTGTGGCGGCACCGGGCGAGGGTGGTGCGCATGATCCGTTCCCTTCTCGTCGCCGCCGCGCTGCTTGTGCCCGTGACCGCTGAAGCCCGCACCCCTCCGCCTGCTGCGGTCGTGGTCGCGTTTGATCGCGAGGGCGTGACCCCGCTGATCGCCGAGGGAGTGCGCAATTTCGAGAGCATGGAGCCGGTGGAGCCGAACGATCCGGTGCGGATCGCCTCGATCTCCAAGCTCGTCATGGCGATCGCGGCGATGCGGCTGGTGGATGAAGGCAAGCTTGATCTCGATGCGGATGTCTCGGAGTATCTCGGCTGGCGCGTGCGCTCGCCCGGCTTTCCCGATGCGCCCGTCACGCTTGCGCAGCTGATGGCGCACCGCGCGGGCCTTCGCGATGCGGCCGGCTACATCATCCCGCTGGGCGAAAGCCTCGAGCAGAAACTGGCCGATCCGGCCAGCTGGTATCCCGATGCGCCGCCGGGCGAAGCGCCGTTCGAATACGCCAATCTCGGCTCGCCCGTCGTTGCGACCGTGCTCGAGGCGGCGAGCGGCGAGCGCTATGATCGCCTGATCGAGCGGCTCGTGTTCGCACCGCTCGGGATCACGGCGTGCCTCAACTGGATCGGCTGCTCGCCCGATATGGCCGCGCGCGCGGTCGCGCTTTATCGCCACACCGGCGAGCCCGCGCGCGATTTTCCAGGCGACCTGCCGCCCGCGTGCTCGATCCCGGTCGCCGAGGGCATTGAATGTACGCTCGAGGCTTATCAACCGGGCACCAACGGCTCGATCTTCTCGCCGCAGGGCGGGGTGCGGATCGGCATGATCGATCTCGCCAAGCTCGGGCAGGCGCTGATGAAAGGCCCTCAGGGCGGGCTGATGAGCGAGGACAGCTTCGAGCGTTTCGGCCGCACGGCCTATGAGGGCGAGAACGAGGGGCAGGAATTTTTCTGCACCTATGGCCTGCACCTCCAGATCATCGAACTGGGCCGCCAGCCTTGCCTCGACATCCTGTTTGACAGCAGCGAGGCCCACTATATCGGCCATTCGGGCGAGGCCTATGGTCTGCAATCGGGCCTGTGGTTCGATGGCTCGGCCACGCGCGGCTTTGCCTATTTCCGCACGCAGGCGCCTCCGCCCGCCGGAGGGGAGGACACCGGCGGGTTCACTCAGGGCGAGCGCGATCTCATCGCCCGCGCGCGAGCTGTTCTCGGAGCCGAGGCGAACGATTGAGCGCTGGATCGCGTCGCCTTGTCCTCGATAAGTGTGAAAACCCGCGCTCAAGACGCTTGAGCCCGTTGACGCGGCTCTTCGCATCCGCAACATAGCGCAGGCCTGCCGGTTGCGAATCCGGTGTCTTTCGCGGGAGAGACTGTAGCCTTTGCAAGGAGGCGCGGCGCCGAAGGAGCAACCGCCCCGGAAACTCTCAGGCCAAAGGACCGCGAACAGGTTTGGGCACTCTGGAAAGCGTGCCGGGCGCCTTGGCGCTCGCACCACCGAAGGGGAGGCGGTTGCGGCGCTTTGGCCGCTCCCGCTGAAGCTCTCAGGTCCACCCGACAGAGGGGGCAGGAACTATGCACCGTCCCGGTGCGTAAGCCTTGCTTTCGGGGACTGATTTTGAGCGACGCCAACACCACTGACGATACCCTGGAGGAACTGCCTCTCGAGAAGTTGCCGCTCGATGCGTGGCATCGGGCGAAGGGCGCGCGCATGGTTCCCTTCGCTGGCTACGAGATGGCGATCCAGTACGAGGGCGGCGGGATCGTATCCGAGCATATTTGGACCCGCACGAGCGCCAGCTTGTTCGATGTAAGCCACATGGGCCAGCTTGCCCTTGCCGGACCTTCTGAAGACCCCTCGGAAGCGACCGCCCAGGCAGCCGAAGCGCTCGAGGCGCTGCTGCCCGGCTCGATCGCGAGCCTCAAGCCGGGGCGGATGCGCTATTCGATGCTGCTCGATGACGAAGGCGGCATCCTTGACGACCTCATGGTCACGAACACCGGCGAGCGGATCGCGCTCGTCGTCAACGGCGCGGTCAAGTGGGACGATATCGCCCATCTGCGTGAGCATCTGCCTGACGAGATCACGCTCACCCATTTCGACGAATTTGCCTTGCTTGCGCTGCAAGGCCCGAAGGCGGGGGAAGTGCTCGAGGCGCTGATTCCCGGCACGGGCACGCTCACCTTCATGACGGCGGGGCTGTTCGAGTGGGGCGGCACGCATCTGTGGGTCGCCCGCGCGGGCTATACCGGCGAGGACGGGTTCGAGATCAGCGTCCACCAGGACCACGCCGAGACGCTCGCCGATGCGCTGGTGGCGGATGAGCGGGTCAGGCCTGCCGGGCTCGGCGCGCGCGACAGCCTCCGGCTCGAGGCGGGGCTTCCTCTTTATGGGCACGATATCACCACCGAGACCGACCCGGTCAGCGCCGATCTCGCGTTCGCGCTTTCGAAGGCGCGACGCGAGGCAGGCGGATTTCCGGGCCATGCGCGGATCGCCGGCCTCCTCGCTCAAGGACCTGCGCGCCGCCGCGTTGGCCTCACGCTCGAGGGCCGGATGCCCGCGCGCGAAGGCGCCGAGGTTTTCGCCGGCGATGAGAGGGTCGGCACCGTCACCAGCGGCGGTTTCTCGCCCACGCTCGAACGGCCCGTCGCCATGGCTTATGTCGATGCAGCCCACGCCGCTCATGGCACCGCGCTCGAGATCGCTGTGCGCACCAAACGGCTGAGCGCAACCGTATCACCCATGCCCTTTGTCCCGCATCGCTATTTCCGAGGGAGCTGACACACATGCCGCGCTATTTCACTGATGAACATGAGTGGATCGAGATCGAGGACGACATCGCGACCGTGGGCATCACCGATTATGCCCAGGAGCAATTGGGCGACATCGTTTTCGTCGAGTTGCCCGAAGTGGGCACCATGCTCGACAAGGGCGGAGATGCTTCCGTCGTTGAGAGCGTGAAGGCGGCGAGCGATGTCTATTCGCCGATCACCGGCGAGGTGACCGAGATCAACGAGACGCTCGAGGAAGAGCCCGGCCTCGTCAATTCCTCGCCCGAAGAGGATGGCTGGTTTTACCGGATGAGTGTGGCCGACAAGGATGAGCTCGACGGTCTGATGGACGAGGCCGCCTACAAGGAATTCCTCGCGAACCTGTGATTCCCGCCCCGGCGCTCGCCGCCGGATACTTTGGGCTGCAAGGCCCCGCATCTGTGCCCCAGACCCCGGTTCACGCCGGGGACGAAAGTGACCGTATCATGCGCTACCTTCCCCTCACCGACACTGATCGCCGCGCAATGCTCGACAGGATCGGCGCCGCCTCGATCGATGACCTGTTCGTCGATGTGCCCGAGATCGCCCGGCTCGACGGGCCGATCCGCGATCTGCCGATGCATGCGAGCGAGATGGCGGTCGAGCGGCACATGAAGCGGCTCGCGGCCAAGAACCTTTCGGCCGATCAGGCGCCGTTCTTCCTCGGGGCGGGGGCCTATCGCCATCATGTTCCCGCCAGCGTCGACACGGTGATCCAGCGCGGCGAGTTCCTGACCGCCTACACGCCCTATCAGCCGGAGATCGCGCAAGGCACGCTGCAGATGCTGTTCGAGTTCCAGACGCAGGTCGCGCGGCTTTATGGCTGCGCGGTCGCGAACGCCTCGCTCTACGACGGCTCGACCGCGTGCTGGGAGGCGGTGGCGATGGCAACGCGCGTCACACGCCGCAAGCGCGCGGTGCTCTCGGGCGCGCTCCACCCGCATTACGCCGAGGTCGTGCGCACGATGGCGCAGTTCACGGGCGACGAGATCGCAGGCTCGCAGCCGGTGATCCAGCCCGAGCCGGACCTCGACGGTCTGATCGCCCGGATCGACGATCAGACCGCCTGCGTCGTGGTGCAATATCCCGACATTCTCGGGCGGATCAGCGATCTGACGCCGGTGGCCGAGGCGGCCCATGCCAAGGGCGCGCTGCTGGTGGTGGTCAACACCGAGCCGGTAGCGCTCGGTGCTATCCGCGCTCCGGGCGAAATGGGGGCGGATATCGTGGTCGGCGAAGGGCAGGCGCTCGGCGTCGGGCTCCAGTTCGGCGGGCCTTATCTTGGCCTGTTCGCGGTGCGCGATCCCAAGCATGTGCGCCAGATGCCGGGCCGCCTGTGTGGCGAGACCGTGGATGCCGAAGGCAAGCGCGGCTTCGTGCTCACCCTCTCGACCCGCGAACAGCACATCCGCCGCGAGAAGGCGACCTCCAACATCTGCACCAATTCGGGGCTCTGCGCGCTCGCTTTCAGCGCGCACATGACGCTGCTGGGCGAGAGGGGGCTGCGGCTGCTCGCCGCCGAGAACCATCGGCTCGCTTGCCTCGCCGCCGAGCGGCTGGCGCAGGTGCCGGGGATCACCGTGCTCAACAATGCCTTCTTCAACGAATTCACCCTTCTGCTCGAAGGCAAGCCCGCGCGCGAGATCGTGCGCGAGCTGGCGGCGCGCGGCGTGCTCGGCGGAGTTTCGCTCGGGCGGCTCTATCCGGGGGTCAAACCGCTCGAGAACGCTCTGCTCGTCGCGGTCACCGAAACCGTCACCGAAGACGACATCGAGCGCCTCGCGATCGAACTCACCGATGCGCTCGCCGCCCAGACCAAGGAGCCTGCCCAATGAACGCGCCCAACAAATCCGGCTGGAAGCCCGCCATGCAGGTGAGCGAGGACGGCATGCATAATGGCCCCGAGACCACCACCGGCAATCGCGCGTTGATGCTCGAGGAGCCGCTGATCTTCGAGATCGGCACGGCCGAGACCACCGGGGTCGATTTCGCGTTCGCCGGCAAGCTCGATCTCGCCGGAATCGACCAGCCCGCTGCTCCGAGTGAAGCCCTCCCTGCGCGCCTTGGCGGCCTTGAGCGCGCCGAGCCGATCGGCCTTGTCGGCCTCAGCGAACCCGAGACTATCCGCCATTACACCCGTCTCAGCCGCCAGAATTACGGAATCGACCTGGGCTTCTTCCCGCTGGGCTCGTGCACGATGAAGCACAATCCGCGCCTCAACGAAAAGGTCGCGCGGCTGCCGGGCTTTGCCGATATTCACCCGCTGCAACCGGTCGGCACTGTACAGGGCGCGCTCGAGGTGATCAACGAGCTCGCCTTCTGGCTTCTCAAGCTCACCGGAATGCACAGCGTCGCGATGAGCCCCAAGGCGGGCGCGCATGGCGAGCTTTGCGGCATATTGTGCATCCGCGCCGCGCTCGAGGCGCGGGGCGATGCGCGCGAGGTCGTGCTCGTGCCCGAAAGCGCGCATGGCACCAACCCCGCCACCGCCGCCTTCGCCAATTACCGGGTCGAGGACATCCCCGCGACTCCTGAGGGCCGGATCGACGTCGAGGCGCTCAAGGCCCGGCTCGGGCCGGACGTGGCGGCGGTGATGATCACCAATCCGAACACCTGCGGCCTGTTCGAGAAGGATTTCCGCACCATCGCCGATGCCGTTCACGCAGCGGGCGGGTTCGTCTATTGCGATGGCGCCAACTTCAACGCGATCGTCGGCAAGGTGCGCCCGGGCGATCTCGGGGTCGATGCGATGCACATCAATCTCCACAAGACCTTTTCCACCCCGCATGGCGGCGGCGGGCCAGGTTCGGGGCCGGTGGTGTTGTCCGAAGCGCTCAGCCCCTTCGCTCCGCTGCCCTACACCGCGCGCACTGCCGATGGCGTGGTCCACTTGATCGAGGAGGAGCAAGCCGATGCCTTCGCGCGCGAGCATTTTGGCGGGCCGCTTCATCATTTCGGGCGCATGACGGCGTTTCACGGGCAAATGGGCATGTTCACCCGCGCGCTGACCTATATCCTCAGTCACGGGGCCGATGGATTGAAGCAGGTCGCAGAGGACGCCGTGCTCAATGCGAATTATATCCTGCGGAGCCTCGAGGACATCCTCCACGCACCTTTTGCCGACAGTGGTCCGTGCATGCATGAGGCGCTGTTTGGCGACAAGGACTTCGGCGGCGATCTCACCACGCTCGATCTTGCCAAGGGCCTGATCGATGAGGGCTATCACCCGATGACGGTCTATTTCCCGCTGGTGGTCCACGGCGCGATGCTGGTCGAGCCGACCGAAACCGAGAGCAAGGCGACGCTCGACCAGTTCATCGCAGCGTTCCGCTCGGTCGCAGGCCGCGCGCTGGCGGGCGACGAGACCCTGAAGCAGGCGCCCTATTATGCGCCGCGCCGACGGCTCGACGAAACCGCCGCGGCGAGGAAGCCGAAGCTCGCTTGGGAAGGCGAGCCGGCACCGGCGGGTGCTGCGACACGCCACGAAAAGGGCGATCGCTAAGGTGGATCGCCTTTTGTCCATGCTGTGAAGATCGTCTTTTCGCGCAAGGGGTTTGACAGCAGCGCTGGCGGCGGGCCTTCGCCGATCGTGAATGGCGTGCCCATCAGCCTGCCGATCCCGTGCGCGAAGGGGACTTCGCCAACCACCTATGGCGAGCTTGGGCTGGGCGATCATGCGGCGCGGGCGAGCCGAGGCAGGCTTGGCGCGGCCGATCCGTGCCACCACGATCCGATGTTTCTGGCCGACGGGACGTGCCTGTTTGGCCAATGTGGCGCGGCGCAAACGCATCTGGAGCGGCAGGGCGTGGCAAAGGGTGACGTGTTCGTGTTCTTCGGCCTCTTTCGCGAGGAGCCGGGCGGCGAGCCGCATCATCGCATCTTCGGCTATTTGCGGGTCGAGCAGGTGATCGCTCTGCGCCTTGGCGCGCCGGATGAACTGGCCAAGTGGCGCCATCCCCATGCGATCGCGATGCACGCCTCGAACGATGCGATCTGGCAGGGCGAGGGGCGCATCGCCACGCGCGCGAGCGCGGCGCTGCGGCTGAGTGTGCCGGGTGGCCCGCCGAGCCTGTGGCAGCGGCCCGCCTGGCTGAAACGCGGCGGGCTGAGCTATCACGACCGCGCCGAGCGGTGGCTGCGCGGCGGGCGATTGCGGTCGGTAGCGCGCGGGCAGGAATTCGTCGCCGATATCGGGCGGCGGGAAGCCCCGCGCACTTGGCTCCGCGAGGTGCTGCGCGAGATCAATAGGTCTTGATGATCGCCGAGAAATCGAGCCCTTCATTGCCTGCGCCCGCGAAATCCTCATAGAGCGCTGCGGCACGCGAGCCCAGCGGCACCGCCGCATCAGCGTTCTGCGCCGCCTCCATCGCGAGCCGCAAATCCTTGAGCATCAGCCCGGTCGCAAAGCCTCCCTGATAGCCGCGATCCGCAGGGCTCTCCACGCCGACGCCGGGCAGCGGGGTGTAGGCATTCAAGGACCAGTTGCTCCCTGAGCTTTGCGATGAAATCTCGAAGAATTTCTGCGGATCGAGGCCCAGCTTCTCGGCCATCCTCATCGCCTCGGCGGTGCCGATCATGGTGATCGCGAGCAGCATGTTGTTGCAGATCTTCGCGGTCTGCCCCGCGCCCGCATCGCCTGCATGGATCACCGCCTTGCCCATCGCGGAAAGGATCGGCTCAGCCCGCTCGAACGCTCCGCCCGAGCCGCCGACCATGAAGGTGAGCGTGCCCGCCGATGCCGCCGCGATCCCGCCCGAGACGGGGGCATCGACCATCGCATAGCTCTTGCGATGCGCCAGATTGGCCACCTTGCGTGCGGTCGCGACATCGATCGTCGAGCAGTCGATCAGGATTGCGCCTGCAGGAGCGATGCCGATGACGTCTTCCTCGTAGACCGATTTGACGATCGCGCCATTGGGCAGCATGGAGACGACCGCCTCGGCCTCCGCGCAGGCCTGGGTAGCGCTGGCGAAAGTGGCACAGCCCGCTTCATCGGCTGCGGCCAGCGCCGCCTCGCTGAGGTCGAAGGCCCGCACTTCGTGGCCCGCCCTGACAAGGTTCGCAGCCATCCCGCCCCCCATGTTGCCAAGGCCGATAAAGGCGATTTTCATGCTCGTCTCCTTTCCGGAGCGGCGGAGCGCCTCACCGCCCCTTCCACTTGCCCTCTCGCTTCTCGATGAAGGCCGCCATGCCCTCCTTCTTGTCCTCGCTCGCTGTAAGGATCTGGAAGATGCGGCGCTCCATCACCAGTCCCTGATCGAGTGTCGTCTCGAACGCGGCAATGACCATCTCCTTGTTCGCGATCGCGGCCATCGGCGGCATGGACGCGATAGCGGAGGCGGTCTTGAGCGCATCGGCCAGGAGGTCCGCCTGCGGCACGACGCGCACGACGAGATTCGCGCGCTCGGCCTCCTCGGCGCTCATCATCCGGCCCGTCAGGCACATCTCCATCGCCTTGGACTTGCCGATCGCGCGGGTAAGGCGCTGCGAGCCGCCCATGCCGGGCGCCACCCCGAGCTTGATCTCGGGCTGGCCGAACTTCGCGTTGTCCGAGGCGATGATGAAATCCGCCATCATCGCAAGCTCACACCCGCCGCCCAGCGCGAAGCCATTGACCGCCGCAATCCATGGCTTGCGGGTCTTCTTCACGATCTCGGACGTCCAGGGCGCAAAAAAATCGTCGAGATAGAAATCGGCCGCGGCCTTCTCGCTCATCTCCTTGATGTCCGCGCCCGCAGCGAAGGCCTTTTCACCGCTGCCTGTCAGCACTGCGCACAATTGCGAAGCATCGGCTTGATATGCCGCGAAGGCATCGATCAGATCGGCAAGCACCTGCGAATTCAGGGCGTTGAGCGCCTGCGGGCGGTTGAGCGTCATCAAAGTGACGCCCTTGTGGCCCTGCGCATCGGTTTCGACGGTGATGGTTTCGTAAGTCATAGCGGCTTCCATTCCTCTTCCGGAGGCAGCGGCGCGAAGATCGCATCGAGCAATTTTTCGCTCACTTCCTCTGGCGTGGGGGGATCCCATTTGGGATCTCCCGTCTTGTCGATGATGACCGCGCGCACCCCTTCGGCGAAGTCTGGGCGCAGGAGCACGCGGCTCGCGATGCGATATTCCATCGCCATGTTCTCGGCAAAGCTCGGCAACTGGGCGCTCGTCGCAAGCTGGCGCAGCGCGACCTTGCAGGTCTGCGGGCTCTTGGTGCCAAGCGTGTCACGCTCCTTGGTGGCCCACGCTCTGTCCTCTTCGCTGCCGTCCTCGATTGTCTTCTCGAGGCTCTCGAGGATGTCCTCGAAGCGGTCCGAGGCGAAGTGGCGCACGATGCGCGTGGCATTGTCCTCGATCCGCGCCGGCGGCGGGGTGCCGACAGGTTCGGAGAGAATGCCCGCGATCCTGCCCGGCCGCTCGGCGATCCGGGCCTTGATGTCCGCGAGCATGTCGCTCGGCACGTAATGCGTCGCAAGCCCTGCCCAAAGCGCTTCCTCCCCTGTCAGCCGCGCGCCGGTGAGCGCAAGAAACTGGCCGAGCCGTCCGCCGATCCGAGCAAGATACCACCCCCCGCCGACATCGGGGAACAGGCCGATCCCGGTTTCGGGCATGGCGAAGCGGGTGTTCTCGGTCGCAACCCTGAACTTGGCCGGCATGGCGATGCCGACGCCGCCGCCCATCGTGACCCCGTCCATGAAGGCGACGATCGGCTTGGGATAGGTGAACATCTGGTGGTTCAATTGGTATTCGTCGTGGAAGAACCGGCGCCCGGCGACGCCGCCATCGGTCAGCGCCGAATCGCGCAGCATCGCAATGTCGCCGCCTGCGCAAAAGCCGCGCCCGTCATCGTGATCGAGAATGACCGCATGGATCGCGTCATCCTTCTCCCACTCAGCTAGCGCCGCGCTCATCGCGTGGCACATCTCCAGCGTCAGCGCGTGCAGCGCCTTGGGGCGATTGAGCGAGATATGGCCGATCATGCCGTTGGTGCGGATGAGAACGTCTGTTGTCACGCCTTATGCTTTCGGTTGGATAAGGTCCCAGCGATTGCCGAACGGGTCGCTGAAAACGGCGACCGTGCCATAGGGCTCATGGCGGGGTTCCTCCTCGAATGTCACGCCCGCTGCTGTAAACCGGGCGTGGGTTTCGTCAAACGCCTGTGTGTGGAGAAAAAACGAGACCCGGCCGCCAGCCTGGTTGCCGATCGCAGCCCGCTGCCGCTCGCCATGGGCTCTAGCCAGCAGGAGCCGAGCGCCGGGCGTGCCGCCGGCGCCGGGGGCAACAACGACCCAGCGCTTCCCGCCGCCGAGATCGGTGTCTTCGACAAACGCGAAGCCGAGCGTGCCGACATAAAAGGCGATGGCGGCGTCATAGTCGGGCACCACCAGCGTCGTCATCATGAGCGCGATGTCTTCGGCAGGTCCGCTCATTCCGACGGGTCTTGCACGCGTGCGGCAGCGCGCGGGGGATAAAGCCGCCACGCGAACAGCCAATAGGTCAGCGAGCCCGCCACGTTGACGGCGCAGATCACAGCCACATCGCGCACCATCCAGGGCTCGCCGCTTAGGAGGTCGGACAGGCGATAATCCCAGAGAAGCGCCATCATCACGAGCCCGGTCATCACGCCGGCGATCGCGAAGATCCAGACCGAGTGAAACCGGGTGAGTTCGGTGAAGAGGATCGTGGGCAAGGCCATCGGCAGGGCATAGGCCGCACCAGCCGCCGCGCCGCCGACGAACAGCGGCGCAATGTGCCCGAGCCGATCAAGGCCGAGGCTTTGCGAATCGATCCAGCCCAGCGCGATGAGGACAACCATCGCTGCCACCGACGAGGCGATGTAGCCGCCAAGGATCGTCAGCAGCCGCATCGGGTCATCACTGGCGCAACAGGTCCCGCCCGATCACCATGCGCATGATCTGGTTGGTGCCCTCGAGGATCGAGTGGACCCGCAGATCGCGCCAGAAGCGCTCGATCGGATAGTCCTGAAGGTAGCCGTAGCCGCCGTGGAGTTGCAGCGCGCGGTCGACGATCGCCGAGCCGCTGTCGGTCGCGAGGCGCTTGGCCATGGCGGAGAACCGCGTCTTGTCGGGCGCGTTGTCGGTCACTTTCGCGGCTGCGAGATAAAGCAGCGCGCGCGCCGCCTCGAGATCGGTCGCCATGTCGGCGAGAGTGAACTGGGTGTTCTGGAACTCGGCGATGACCTGGCCGAACTGGCTGCGCTCCTTGGTATAACGGATTGCCTCATCAAGGCAGCGCTGTGCGCCGCCCAGCGAGCACGCGCCGATATTGAGCCGCCCGCCATCCAAGCCCTGCATCGCGATGCGAAAGCCCTCGCCCTCGCCACCGACGATATTCTCGGCCGGCACGCGCACATCTTCGAGGATCAGCTGCGCGGTCGGCTGCGAGTGCCAGCCGAGCTTCTTTTCGTTCGCGCCGAAGCTGACGCCCTCCATGTCTTTCTCGATCACCATTGCGGTGATGCCTTTCGGCCCGTCCTCCCCGGTGCGCACCATCGCGACGTAGATCTCGTTCGAGCCTGCCCCCGAGATGAACTGCTTGGTGCCGTTGAGGACGTAATGGTCGCCGTCCCGCTTGGCCGTGGTCTTGAGCGCGGCGGCGTCTGATCCGCTTGAGGGTTCGGTCAGGCAATAGGACGCGATCTTGCTCATCCCCACAAGGTCGGGGAGATACTTGTCCTTGACCTTTTGCGAGCCGAAGCGGTCGATCATCCAGGCGGCCATGTTGTGGATCGAGATGAACGCGCTGGTCGAGGGGCAGCCATAGGCCATCGCCTCCATGATCAGCGCCGCTTCGAGCCGCCCGAGCCCGATCCCGCCCGATTCTTCCGAGACATAGATCGCGCCGAAGCCGAGCTCGGCGGAGCGCTTGATCGTCTCGATCGGGAAGATGTGCTTCTCGTCCCATTCCGCCGCGTGGGGCGTGATGTGATCGGCGGTGAACCGCTGGGCGGTATCCTGGATCGCAAGCTGGTCTTCGGTGAGTTGGAATTGTCCGGTCATGCCGCGGCTTTAGACCCTCGGCGGCGCTTGGGAAAGGGCGAGCGGGCGCACCGGCGCAAGTGTGCGAAGGAGGGCCGAGTGCGCGCAATTTCGTGACCAAAACCGGCTTTTGCGCGTAGTGGATCACGATGACCGCACCGCCCGCCCGCCTCGTGATGATCTACAACGCCGATGGCGGGTTCCTCAATGGCGTGCGCGACAGCTTCTGGAAGACCTTTGCGCCCGCGAGCTACCCTTGCGCCCTGTGCGCGCTCGCCTTCGGCTTCTTCGCGATGCACGGCGCCTGGAAGAGCTTTCTCGGGCGCGTCCCGCTGCCAATCTGCGAGCTGCACAGGGATGACTATCGCCGCAAACTGCCCGGATTTGATGGCGCGCTGCCCGCTATCGTGCTGCAGCGCGCCGACGGGTCTCTCGACATGGTCGCAAACGCGCCCGAGATGGAGGCGATGCGGGGTCTGGGCGAGCTCGTCGCGCTGTGCGATCGGCGCCTCGGCGAACTCGGGCTAATCCTCGCGCCGCGTTAGCTCACAGCGATCCGCGCGGGCCGCGCGCGCCGCCCGCTCGAACGCCGCCTGCGTCGGGGCCAGCCGGCGGAGGAGGACGACGCCGCGCCGTGTGGGGCTGGCGATGGTCCTCGGATCGCGCGCATCGGGCGCAGCGATGCTCACCGCGATGCGCTCACCCGAGCCGCGATAGGTCAGAAAGTTGTTCGTCTGAGCATCGTAGAAGGAAACCGACTGATAATCCGGCCATTCGCTCATGGTAACGCGCAGCACATCTTCGGGCTCGGCGAGGTCGAAGCGGCACAGTGAATAGAACAGGTCGGGCGAGCTGCGCACAACGGTCTGCGTCTGCGGCGAAATGCGCAAGGGAGTGGTAAAGGCGTGCAGCGCCACACCGCGCTGCTCGAGGGCGTCCATGGTGCGGTTCATGATGAAGCGCGGGGCCAGAGCGAGGGTGGCGCCGTGGGCTGCGAGCGCGCTCACGAGGAAGACGGCGAGGGGGCCGAGCCATGCTCTCATGGGCCCTTGCCTTCGCAGCCGAGGCGCTCGATCCGGGGCGGCTCTAGCACGGTCTGCGGGTCCGCCAGGAGGGTGGCATCGGGCACGTAAAGCCGCAGCATGAGGTCGAACGACCCGGCATTGCGGCTCGAGATCCAGTGTTCTGCCGCCTCGGGGCGCTCCGGCGCGACGATCGCCTGCCACCCCGCCGCAGCCTTGCCGACGCTGCTCTGATCGATGCTCAGCGCCGCATCCGTATTCAAGGGGAGCAGGCTCTCGGCCGTGTAGAGCGTGATCGACCACCATTGCGCGGGCATCGCCCTGCCGGAGAGGCGATAGGTGCACTCCTCGGTGAGCGGCCGGCCCGCATCGTCAGTCGCCTTGGTGAAATAGACCGCTTCGCTTTTCGCTAACGCGAGGAGGCCATGGCGCGCGACGCGTGCCCGCGTGTAGGGATCGGCCGCGAGCGAGCCGATTGCGAAATCGCTGCGCCAACCGCCGATGTCCACGTCCCCGAAATCGAGCGGCTTCGTCCCCGGCCACAGGCCGGCAAGATAGAGCGCGCTGCCGATGCCGAGCAGCAGCCCGAGACCGAGCGCGCCGCCATAGCGGATCGCGCCGCGCCTCACTCGATCAGCGCCTCGGCCTCGATCTCGACCTTCCAGTCGGGATCGCACAGCCACGCCACCCCGGCCATGGTCGCCGCCGGTTTCGCGCCCCCGAACCAGCGCGCATGGACCGCGCCCACCGCGTCCTGGTCGGCGGGATCGGTCAACAGCATCCGAGTGCGCACCACATGCGCCGCGCTGCCGCCGAGCGCCTCAATCGCGGCGACTATCAGCGCGCAGCAACGCTCGGCCTGCTCGGCCGCGCCTCCCGGAGTGCTGGTGCCGTCGGGCTCGATCGGGCCGGTGCCCGCCACGATGATGCGCTGGCCCACCCGCACCGCGCGGGTAAAGCCGAAGCGGGCCTCATAGGGCGAGCCTGAGGAGGTGCGCTGGCGCTCGGTCATAGGTCACTTTCTCGCTTTGCTCAGCACCCGGCGATCAAATTCCGCCTGCGCCAAAGTGGTGTTGTTCCTGGCATACCAGCGCGGCGCGGACAGGCCTGCTTGCCACGCCACCTGCTCGGTCAAGGTGCCTTGCGCAGAGGGCGTATCGTAAGTCGCGGCCAGCGCGGCGAGCGGATCGCGATAGGCCTCATCAGCGGTGATGATGGTCCAGCCCTTGTCTTCCAGCGCTGCGATCAGATCGCCGAGAAAGAGCGCAGCGAGGTCGGTCTCGTGCAGCAGCAGCACATGCGCGGGCGAGCGCCCGATCGCGCGACACGCCAGGGCGTCATAGAATTCCGCCGCTTCGACGTGGCTTTCGACATAGAGATCGCGCAAGCCGTCCATGGCTATGGGAGATCCCGCGCGCACGGCGTTGATCGCTGCCTGTTCGTAAAACCAGTCGCTGGCATCGACCGTGACATAGCCATTGACCATCCCCCGTCCGGCCAGCGCTTTACGCACCGCGTCGCGGCGCGCGGTGTCCGCGCGGCCTTCATTGAGATAGGGGTAGCGAAACCACGGACGGCGGGCTTCCCATGGGCGGAGCCACGCCTCAGCGGCGTCGATATCCGCGATGTAGTCCGCAACCGATACTTCGGTCAGGGCAGGGTGGCTGTTGGTGTGATTGGCCAGCACATGCCCGTCGGCGATATAGCCGCGAATATGCGCCAAACCGTCAGGGCGCTGCTCCAACCGAGCGGGGTTGAGGAAGAAGGCCGCCTGTTTGACCCCGGCGCGCCGCAACTGCCTGCGCAGTCGCTTGGCGCGGTCGTCAGGGTTAAGGAAGGCCCCGGCGGCACGCGGAACATCATCGAAGGTCAGCGCCAAGCGCTTGTCGCCCGCGCCCGGAGGCACACTGACGCAGGCCCCCAGCATCAGCACTATCAATCCCAGCCATAGCAGCCGCAGCATCACCCTCATCCCATCGTCGGGATCACGAAGGCGTCGGAACCATCTGCGCCCCCATCGGGCCAGCGCTGCGTGACCTTCTTCTTCTTGGTCCAGAACTGGAGCCCCTCGGTCCCGTACTGGTCGATATCACCGAAGCCCGAACGCTTCCATCCGCCGAAGGTGTGGTAGGCGACCGGGACCGGGATCGGCACGTTGATCCCCACCATGCCGACATTGACGCGGGCCGCGAATTCGCGCGCGGCGTGGCCGTTGCGGGTGAACAGCGCGACGCCATTGCCGTATTGATGCTCGGAAGGCAGGCGCACTGCCTCCTCGAAATCCGCCGCGCGCACGATCTGGAGCACGGGGCCGAAGATCTCCTCCTGGTAGGAGCGCATCTGCGGCGTTACGCGATCGATCAGCGTCGGGCCGACGAAGAAGCCCTTCTCGTGGCCCTGCAGGGTGAAGCCGCGCCCGTCGATCACGATTTCCGCCCCTTCGCTCTCAGCGGTTTCGATCCACTGTTCGATCCGCGCCTTGTGCTCGGGAGTGACCACCGGGCCATAATGCGCATCGGGATCGCTCGAGACGCCGATGCGTAAGCGCCGGATCGCGGGGATGAGCTTTTCGCGCAAACGCTCGGCCGTGTCCTCGCCCACCGGCACCACCACCGGCAGCGCCATGCAGCGTTCGCCCGCCGAGCCGAAGGCGGCGCCGGTCAGATCGTTCACCACCTGATCGAGATCGGCATCGGGCATCACCACGCCGTGGTTCTTCGCGCCCCCGAAGGCCTGCACGCGCTTGTGATGCTCGGCGCCGCGGCGGTAGATGGAGTGCGCGATGTCGGAGGAGCCGACGAAGCTGATTGCGGGGATGTCCGGGTGCTCGATGATCGCATCGACCATCTCCTTGTCGCCGTGGATCACCTGTAACAGCCCTTCGGGCGCGCCCGCCTCGAGGAACAGCTCCGCCAGCCGCACCGGCACGGAAGGATCGCGCTCGCTAGGCTTGAGGATGAAGGCATTGCCCGCCGCGCACGCCATGCCGAACATCCACATCGGGATCATCGCGGGGAAATTGAACGGGGTGATCCCTGCGCCGATGCCGAGCGGCTGGCGCATCGAATAGACATCGATGCCCGGCCCGGCGCCTTGGGTGTATTCGCCCTTCATCACCTGCGGGATGCCGCAGGCATATTCGATCACTTCAAGGCCCCGCTGCACATCGCCTTTGGCATCGGGCACGGTCTTGCCGTGTTCGGACGAGAGCAGCTCGGCGAGCGATTGCATGTTCGCCTCGACCAGCTCCTTGTAGCGGAACATCACCCGGGCGCGCTTTTGCGGATTGGTCGCCGCCCATTCGGGCTGGACCGCCTTGGCCGCGTTCACCGCCCGATCGAGCAGCGCGGCATCGCCGAGCGCCACGCGCGCCTGGACCTCGCCGGTCGAGGGGTTCCAGACATCGTGCGTTCGGGCGGGAGCAGGGCTCTCGCCCACCATGAAGTGGTCGATCGTGCGCATGTCGGGGTTCCTCTCTTGCTTGTGCGTTGCCGCCCATTCGCAAGCCGCGAGGAGTCCCGCAACCCTTGATGCGCATGTTGCCGAGCGGGGCGGGAAATCGAGGCGAGCTGTCCAACAAACGCGCTTTTGCGATTGTCCAAAAGACTGTACCCAATCGCCATGCATTTGTTCGAAGCATTTGTTGTGCTGCATGTGATCGCGGGGACACTCGGGCTCGTCGCTTTCTGGGTTCCGATCGCGACCAAGAAGGGCGCAGCGATGCATCGCAAGGGCGGGCGATGGGCGCTTCGCGGCTTCATCGCGGCGGGCGCGTTGGCGATTGCGATGGCCGTCTATTCACTGATCGACACCTCTCGCCACCCTGAAATCACCGACCGCGCGCTCTATGAGGGGCTGTTCGGCTGGATGATGCTCTATCTCGGCGCGCTGACGATCGGCTTTGCCGATTACGGGCTGGCGGTGGTTCGGCATCGCGCGCGCCGGGAGGCGCTGCGGGGTGCGCGCTACCAGTCGGTGATGCTGGCGGTGGTGATCGCCGGCGCGTGGTGCGGCATTTATGGCGGGCGGGTGGGCGATCCGCTGATGGTGCTGGTCGCCGTGGTGGGGATCGTCTCGGTCGCCTTGCAGCAGGTATTCGTCTGGCGCGCTGCCGCGTCCTCGCGGCAAGCCTATGTCGGCGAGCATTTCCGCGCGCTGATCGGCATGGGGATTTCGGCCTACACCGCGTTTCTCTCGGTCGGGCTCATCCGGATCGTGCCCGAGGAAGTTTTCAACCCGTTGATCTGGGCCGGGCCGAGCATCGTCGGGGTCAGCCTCATCATCTGGTTCACGCACCAGGCGAAGCGCAAATCCAGGGGCGCCAAGGCCGCGACCAAGCTTCCGGCCTGAGCCTTGGCGCTTATTCCTCATGCTGCGGTTCAGGCCTTGTGATGAAAGCGCTCGAGCTCGACGCTGCGCAGCGCGCTTTCCGGATCGGCCCCGTATTCGACCAGCAGCATCTCGGCGAGCCGCAGGCTACCCTCGATCGTCTCCGGCACCGCAACGCTCGCCCCTTGCCCGAGCAGCGTTGCGGCGTGATCGGTGTCGCGCGCGCGGGCGAGGACCGGGAGTCCGGGCGCAAGGCGGCTGATCTCGTGGGTGAGCGCTTCGGTTGCCTCCCGATCGCCGATCGTCACCACAATGGCGCCGGCCCGCTCGAGCCCGGCATCACGCAGCACCTCGAGCCGCGAGGCATCGCCCATGCGCACAGGGCGCCCCGCCCTGGCGCCAGCCCGCGCGAGAGCAGGATCGCGGTCGATCGCGATGTAGCGGATATCCTGCCGGTCTAGCACCTGCGCGATGGTCTCGCCCACTCGGCCAAAGCCTGCAATGATGACATGCCCGCCGCTCTCGCTCGCCCAGGCGGTCTCCTCGAAGCCTTCCGGCGAACCATCGCCCTCGAGCCGCGCCGAGACCCGCCGCGCGATCAGGTCGAGCCCGGGCGTTGCCAGCATTGTGAGCCCGACGACGATCAGCATGAACTGGCCGACATCTGCAGGCAGCAGCCCGACCGTGACCGAAAGACCGACAACGAGAAACCCGAACTCGCCCGCCTGCGCAAGCATGATCGCGACTTCGGCGGCGCAATGTTTGGGCAGGCGCCAGGCGAGGCACAACGCGAAGTTGATTGCCGCCTTGATCGCGATCAGCCCTGCCGCGGAGGCGAGGATGGTGAGCGGGTCCTCGAGCACCACCCGCCAGTCTATTCCCATGCCGACCGAGAGGAAGAACAGCCCCAGCATCAACCCCTTGAAGGGCTCGATGTCGACCTTGACCTGGTGACGGAACTCGGTCTCCGCGATGAGCAGCCCTGCCAAAAAAGCGCCGAGCGCCATCGAAAGGCCGAAATAGCCGGTGAGTGCCGCTGTGCCGACCGCGATGAGGAGGATGATTGCGACGAAAGCCTCGCGGCTGTCAGCACTCGCGACGAGATCGAGCAGGGGGCGCAGCCCGAGCCGCCCGCCGGCATAGATGAGAGCGATCACAAGCAGCGCCTCGCCTAATGCGAGGCCGAAGCCGAGCGCCACATTTCCAAGCGCCATCGAACCAAGCACGCTGACGGCGAACAGGATCGGGACCACCGCCAGATCCTGCATCAGGAGGATCGAGAAGGTTGCGCGGCCGCTCGGCGTGCCAAGCCGCCCGCCTTCCACTAGGAGCTGGGTGACGATGGCGGTGGAGGAGAGCGCAAGGCATGCCCCCAGGATGATCGCGGTGGCAGCGGCGTTGCCCCATGCCAGCGCAAATCCGGCGATGACGGCGGCCGTCACGATGATCTGCGCGCTGCCGAGGCCAAACACCAGACGCCGCATGGTCCACAAACGCTCGAACGAAAGCTCGAGCCCGATCACGAACAGCAGGAAGATCACGCCGAGCTCGGCCAGCACCGTGACGCCCTCGACATCGGTGATGACCAGATAGGCGGCAGCCGGATAGGCCTGAGCCAGAAGGCCGAGGCCGAACGGGCCGATCACGCTGCCCACGATGAAATAGCCGATGACGGGGCTGACCACCCGTTGCAGCAGCGGGACCGCGATCCCGGCTGCCAGGAGGAAGACGAGCACCTCGCGCAGGAAAGGGATGTGCACGTGCGATTCCATGGCCAGTTGTTTGCGTAAAGCCCGTGAACATGCAAGCGGCGCGGACTCACGTGTGGACCAGCCTGCACAAAGGGCTTGCCGCCACCGTTAATTAGGTGAAGCAGTGGCCGGTTGAAGGGTTCGGCAAGCCACTGCCGCCCAAGCGATCCTGTGAGGTGCGCGCGCGATGACGCAAGACGAGATGATTGCCCTCATGCGCGCTCTTTCGGACGGCCTCTCCTCGTTCGTTCTGGGAATCATCGTTTGTAAGTCCGATCGCAAGATCGTCTATTGCAACGAGATGTTCTGCAAGATCACCGGCTTTGCCGAGGCCGAGCTGCTGGGCAGATCCGGACCTGAGGTTCTGCTTGACCTTGCGCAGGCTCCGATGCGCAGCGACCTGGCGCAAGGGATCACGAATGCGCTCGACCGGGGAGGGCATTATTATGCCGAATTCGGCATTCAGAGCCGGGACGGCGCATCGCGCTGGATCGACCTGAACATCGCCCCTCAAAATTCCAGCGCCGGCGCGCCCGCCTTCATCACCGGGGTCATCCACGATGCCTCGGAACGAAAGGCGGCCGAGGCCCGCTTGCGCAAGCTCGAGGACGATTATCGCTTTATCGTCGAGAACGTCTCCTCGGGCATCGTGATCCACGGACCCGACACAGAAATCCTCTATGCCAACCCTGCAGCCCGCGCCCTGCTCGGTGTCGAGGCGGAGGAGATCAAGGGCGTGCGCAACAGCGACGCGCGCTGGGCGGTGGTCGACGAGACCGAACAACCCCTCCCGCTCGACCAATTTCCGATCAACCGGTCGATCGCCGAGCAAAAAGTCATCAAGCAAATCCTGGGCAATCGGCGGGAGAGTGACGGCAGGCTGTTATGGTTCGATTGCACTGCCTCGCCGGTCCTCAATGAGGAGGGTCGGCTGGAGAAGGTGCTGGCAAGCTTCGCCGATATCACCTCGCTCAAGGAGGCGGAGCAGAGGGCGCGGATGGATCGCGATCGCTATCGCTCGACGCTGGCTCTTCTTCAGGACAGCGAAAGCCGCTTCAAGATCGCCGCCAGCACCGTGAGCGATGTCATCTGGGAGCGCAATCTCGACACCGGCGAATACTGGATCACCGAGAACTGGCCCGAAAAGCTCGGCCTTCAGATCGCGATGTCGCCGTCCGAGGGAACTTTCAATCTCACCGGCGTGATCGAGCCCGATAAATTGCGCGAGGCCTATGAGGCGGTGCTCGCCTCTGATGCGACGCGCTGGAGCATCGAATACGAGATGAGCGATGACATCGGCCAAACGGTCAGCGTCGCGCTCGAGGCAGCAATCTCGCGCAAGAGCGACGGCACGGCGCACCGCGTGATCGGCAGCCTGCGCAATGTCAGCGCCGACAAACGGCAGCGCGAAGGCTTTACCAGGGCCCGCGCGCTGGAAGCTGTAGGGCAATTGACCGGCGGGGTGGCGCACGATTTCAACAACCTGCTCATGATCATCTCGGGAAATGCCGAACTGCTCGATCTTTCGGAGCTGAGCGATGGCGATAGACAGTCGCTCGAACTCATCAAGTCCGCCACCAGAAGCGCCGCTCGGCTGACGCAGCGCCTGCTCTCATTTTCGGGCCAGCGGCGGCTCGGCCCCGAGCGGATCGATTTGTCCGACCTGCTGCAACGGTCTGCCGACCTCGTCCTCTCCGGCTTTACCGAGGCCTACTCGATCGGGGTCCATGTCCCGCAGGATGTCTGGAGCGTCTTTGTCGATCCCTTTGAACTCGAGCAGGCGATCGTGAACCTGTGCCTCAATTCCCGAGATGCGATGGAGCCCGGCGGCACGATCACGATCGTGTGCGAGAACCGCACCTTCGATGAGGAGACCGCGCGCACCTTCAGCGATTGTCTCCCCGGCGAATTTGTGGCGGTCACGGTGACGGATGCCGGGCGCGGGATACCCAAGCCCGTGCTTGGCCGGGTGTTCGACCCCTTCTTCACGACGAAGGAGCTGGGCAAGGGCACCGGGCTGGGCCTCAGCACGGTATACGGCTTCGTGAAGCAATCGGGCGGACGCATGTCGATCTACAGCGAGGAGGGCCTCGGCACCTCCGTTACGATGTATTTCCCGCGCGCGGCTGAAGCCCAGGAGCGAACGGGGACCAGCGAAGCGCTCGGTCATCTTGTGCAAAGGGAGGGCGGCGGGAAGGTCCGTATCCTGATCGTCGAGGATCACCCGCAGGTGCGTTTGCAGGCCGAGCGCGTGCTCGAGCGCCTCGGCTACGAAACCCGCACGGCGCATGATGGCAAGGCTGCGCTCGCCATCATCGAAGCCGGACACCGCTTCGATCTCTTGTTCACCGATGTCATCATGCCGGGGGGAATGAATGGCAAGCAGCTCGCCGACGAGATCAAGCGGCGCAGCCCCGAGGTGCGGGTGCTGTTCACTTCAGGCTATCCGGCAGCCGCTTTCGACCAGCTCGGCATCGAGGAGATCCGCGAGACCTTTCTGCTGCGCAAGCCCTACCGGATTGCCGAACTCGAGGCCGCGATTGCCCGGATAATCGGACCGCATTGAGGCTCTACGCCCGAGGCTCCATGCCGGGCGAGGAGGGTGAGGGGCGGTGCCCTCCTCGCCCGGTCAGCGCGGCACATCATGCGATCAGGCTGGGGCTGGCGGGGATGATCGCATAGGCGAACAGGACCGCAGAGATGCCGACCGAAATGATCGCGGCGAAGAGATTGTTGGTGGTGTTGGTCATGATTGGTCTCCTGTTTGGCTTGAGCCGGGTTGATCGCGGGATGGTCCCGCTCGATGATCAATACTCTGCATGGGGTGTGCCAAATTCGATAAAGCCCTGATTTTACGATGTTTGGCTGTAAGAGCATGGTGCGGCTCCAAGTGGCTGCTCAACAAATTTGGGCATTTTTCCCAAGGTTTGGGATCAAGCTGCCCGCCCCCTGAAGTCTTGTGCCGCGAGGCCAGGATTGACCGAGGGACAAGGGGAGGACATCATCCCCGGCGATCGTCCGAACCCGAGGAGAGCTGCCGTGAAAGTCCTGCGCACCCCTGATGCGGCCTTCGCCGGTATCGTCGATTTCCCATTCGCGCCGCACTGGTGCGAAATCCACGACGAGCAAAGCGGGGTGCCGTTGCGCATTCACTACGTCGACGAAGGCCCGCGCGATGGCGCGATCGTGCTAATGATGCACGGCGAGCCGACCTGGTCCTATCTTTATCGCCACATGATCGGCCCTGTCGCCGCCGCGGGCTACCGCGTCCTCGCGCCCGATCTGATCGGCTTCGGCAAATCGGACAAGCCTTCTGCCAAGAGCGATTACAGCTATGCCCGCCATGTCGGCTGGATGCGCCAGTGGGTCGAGGCGCTCGATCTCACCGGCATCACGCTTGCCTGTCAGGACTGGGGTTCGCTTGTCGGCCTCAGGCTTGTCGCCGCCATGCCCGAGCGCTTTGCGGGTGTGGTCCTCTCCAATGGCGGCCTGCCCGAAGGCGGGCCTGCGCCCCGGCCTTTCGCGATCTGGCGCGCCTTCTCGCAGTGGAGCCCGCTCTTCCCGATCGGCAGGATCATCGCCAAGGGAACGAAGCGCGAGCTGTCCGGCGCCGAGATCGCCGCTTACGACGCTCCCTTCCCTGATGCGCGCTACAAGGCGGCTGCGCGCATCTTCCCGAGCCTCGTCCCCTTTGCGGGCAATCCCGCCGTGCCCGATCAGAAGGAGGCGTGGAAGGTGTTCGAGGCGTTCGACAAGCCCTTCATGTGCGCCTTCAGCGACGGCGATCCGATCACCCGCGGCGGCGAGAGCCGGTTTGTCGGCCGGGTGCCCGGCACAAAGGGCCAGCGGCATCGCACCCTTGCGGGTGGGCACTTCATCCAGGAGGACGACCCGCAAGGCTTCGTCGAGGCGATCCTCGAGGTTGCGGGGGCGGTGACGCGCGCATGAAGCGCTGGCACAAGGCGGTGCTTGCCCTCGCGGTGATCGCCGCCGGTCTTGCCGCTGCCGGCTATACCTGGCGGACTGATGCCGCCCTCGCCTTCATCCGCTGGCGCAGCACCGTGCCGATCGCCGAGAACCGCCCCGTGCCATGGCAGCAAGGCCCGGCCAGGGCCGAAGCGCCACCGCGCGAGCGCGCGCCGAACATCGTGTTCATCCTGTTCGATGATCTGGGCATCAACGATCTCTCCACCTTCGGCGGCGGGATCGCGGGTGGGCAGGTGCCCACGCCCAATATCGACCGGCTTGCGGCCGAGGGCGCGATCTTCACGCAGGCCTATGCCGGCAACGCCACCTGCTCGCCCAGCCGCGCGCAGTTGATGACCGGGCGCTATGCGACCCGCACCGGCTTCGAGTTCACCCCCACCCCGCCCGGCTTTGCCAGGGTGGTGTCGATGGTTTCGGCCGATCTGCGTCCGGACCGGCCGCCGGTCGAATATCATCCCGAGGCCGAAGCCGCCGCCCCGCCCTTTGCCGAGCAGGGCCTGCCACCCGAGGAGGTGACGCTCGCCGAAGTGCTGCAGGCGAGCGGCTATCACACCGTCCATATCGGCAAGTGGCACCTTGGCAACGCGCCCAAATTCCACCCCAATGCGCAAGGCTTCGACGAGAGCCTCAACATGGACGGGATGCTGCACCTGCCCGAGGATCATCCCGACGCGATGAATGCGCGGCTCGACTTCGACCCGATCGACCATTTCCTGTGGGCATCGGCGCACTTCATGACAAGCTACAACGATGGTGAGCGCTTCGCGCCGGGGGGCTATCTGGCCGATTACTGGACCGATGAAAGCCTCAAGGTGATCGAGGCCAATCGCAATCGCCCGTTCTTTCTCTACCTCGCGCATTGGGGCGTCCATTCTCCCTTGCAGGCGACCCGCGCCGATTACGAGGCGGTGGGCGATATCGCGCCGCACCGCCTGCGGGTCTATGCCGCGATGGTGCGCGCGCTCGATCGCAGCGTCGGGCGGATCATGGCGAAGCTCGAGGACGAGGGGCTGGCCGACAACACGCTGGTGGTGATCTCCTCGGACAACGGCGCACCCGGCTATGTCGGGATCGACGGGCTCAACGCGCCTTTTCGCGGCGGCAAGGGGACGTTCTTCGAAGGTGGCATCCGCGTGCCGCTGTTCGCGCGCTGGCCGGCCCGGATCGCGGCGGGCTTGCGCATCGCGCTGCCGGTGGGGCAGATCGACCTCATGCCCACCCTCGCAGCCGCGGCCGGGGCACCGATGCCGCCGGGGCTCGCGATCGACGGACGTGACCTCATGCCGACGATGACCGGCGGCCGGGTGCCTGACGCGCCCTTGTTCTGGAACAGCGGCTATTACCGCGCGGTGCGCGCGGGCGACTGGAAGCTGCAGGTCAACGCCAGGCAGGGCCGCGCCTGGCTCCACAATCTCGCCGAGGATCCGACCGAGCGGATCAATCTCGCCGAGCGCGAGGCGGCCAAGCGCGCCGAGCTCGAGGCGCTGCTCGCACGGCATCAGGCGGGACGCAGGGCTGCGCTCTACCCCAGCACCTTCGACACCGCCGTCGCACTCGACAGGACCTTGGCCGAGCCTCACCGCGCGGCGGACGAGATCGTCTACTGGCCGAACTGAACGCGCCCGCCCTCAAGCAAGGCCGACGCGCACCCCGAGCGCGGCACCGTTCGCCCCCGGTGCAGGGGCAACACCGGCGGCCGCAGCACTTCCCCCGGCATTCAGCCGATCGCATCGTCCCGGCCCATCAAGATGGCGGAATTTCAAGACTTCAGGGAATATCGGGAAAAGGGGAAATGGTGCCGCTTACGTGACTCGAACACGTGACCCCATCATTACGAATGATGTGCTCTACCAACTGAGCTAAAGCGGCGCTTCGCCGAATCCGGCGAGGGTGCTAGGCCAAGGGGGCCCAAAGCCCCCGGCCCTTAGGGCGCTTGCGTCACGCGCGCAATCGCCAAAATGGCGAAATTGCGCGCGCGAGCAAGTCCTGGAGGCCCGAGCCGGAATCGAACCGGCGTATACGGATTTGCAGTCCGCTGCGTCACCACTCCGCCATCGGGCCGAACCCTTCCCCGCCAGGCGCGACATGAACCAGGCAGAGAAGGGAAGCGGGGCCCTAGCGCCTAGCCCGGCGAAAGGCAATCGCTCATTGTGCGCGCGTCGCGTCCCGCTTGCTTTTCGCAACCTCGCTCTGGACGGGCGAGGGAAGGCGCGGCAGGGATCGGCCATGACCATCGCCAGCCTTCTTGATCCGATCAGCGGCCGGCCGGGACCCGCCCGGCTCGCTCACGCCCAGCAATGGATGCAGGGGCGCACCCTTTATGGCGGCGCCACGGCGCTGATTGCCTATACCATGGCGGTGCGTGCCTTTCCCGATCTGCCGCCGCTGCGCGCAGGGCAAATCGCTTTTGTCGCACCGGTCGGAGAGGAGATCGAGGTCAGCGCTCAGATCGTGCGTCAGGGCCGCAACGTGACGCAGGTGCGCAGCGAGATCCGCGCGGGCGGCGGCGTCGCGCTCAGCGCCTTCTTCCTGTTTGGCGCGGCGCGCGAGGTGAACGCGCACCGCGCGGCCGATGCGCCCGAGGCCTGGCCGGGAGAGCCGGACGACAATGCGAGCGCGATGAAAAGCAGCGGCCCCGCCTTCATCCAGAACAATTTCGATATCCGCTTTGGCCAGGCAAAGGGCGAGGACCACGGGGCGACGATCCGGCGCTGGGCGCGGCTGAGGGAGGATCACGGCCTCGATCCGGTCGCCAAGCTGATCCTGATGGGCGATGTCATGCCGCCGGGCGCGATGCGGATCATGCAGCGCCCCGGCCCGATCAGCTCGATCAACTGGTCGTTCAACGTGCTCGATCCGGAAACGCGCTCGCCCGGCGGGTGGTATCTCGCCGAGAACGCCAGCCAGCACGCCGATATCGGCTATTCCTCGGAGCGCCTGAGGATGTGGGACGCGCACGGCCGGCAGGTGCTCGATGGCCTCCAATGCGTCGCGATCTTCGGCTGAGAGCGGGGCGTCAGACGTCCTCGAAACGGGGCGGGCGCTTCTGCATCGCCGCCATCACCGCCTCGATCTGGTTGGGCTGGCGCATGATGGCGTGCTGCTCGATGCTTTCCTCGAGCAGGATCGCATCGGTATCGAGTTCGGTCATGCTCGCCTGGAGACGCTTGGCGGCGCGGATCGCCTGCGGGTTGCGGTTGGCGATCTCCCCGGCGATTGCCATGGCGCGGGCGAGCGGGTCTTCCGCGAGGAAGGTTACAAGCCCCAGCGCCTGGGCCTCGGCGCCGCTGAACTCGCGGTTGGTGTAGATCAGCTCGCGCAGGACATCGTCGCGCACCAGGCCGCGCCACAGCGCATAGCCGCCCATGTCAGGGACGAGACCCCATTTGAGTTCCATGATCGCCATGCGCGTTGCGGGATGGGCCACGCGGATATCCGCCCCGCTCGCAATCTGCAGCCCCCCGCCGAAACACACGCCATGGATCGCCGCGATCACGGGAACCGGCAGCTTGCGCCAGAGCATCGCGACCTGCTGGAAGGTGTTGGCATTGCCGTGGGTGCGCTCGGTCAGCGCGGGCTCGTCGGGGCTGGGGGTGCGGGCGAAGCTCGCGGTGTCAAGCCCGGCGCAAAAGGCGCGGCCTTCGCCCGAGAGCACAATCACGCGCGCGCCCTTGAGCGTCTCGAGCACCTCGCCTGCCTCGATGATGCTTGCGAACATGGCGGGATCGAGCGCGTTCATCTTGTCGCCGCGCGTCAGGCGGACATGCGCCACCCCGCTCCCGGCAAGTTCGATCGCGATGCGATCGTTGCTGTGCACGGTCCGAGGCGCATCGTCAGCGCCATCGGCCCTGGTCGTATCGCCCGTCAAGGCGGTCGCGGTCGCTGTGTCGGTCATGCGGTCCCATCCTGCAAGCCGGACCTCCTGGTCCGTGATCTTGCAAAACTGGAGCATGCCGGCATGCAAGTCCACCCTCAACTCGAGCCGCGCCCGAGCTGGCGCGAAATCAGGCGTCCTTCCGGCTCTTGGGCTCTTCGAAGCTATAGGTGCTCGGCCCCGCAGGCGCATCGAGGAAGTAGCCCCCATCGGGATGGGTCGCGAGGATATGCGCAAGGCCAAACCGTTCGAGCTTGGCGCGCACCCGCGCGACGTGGACCGCCACGCTGTTGGTCTCGGGGGCGAAGGTGATGCGCCACACATCCGCGAGGAGGCGCTGCTTGCTCATCCGTTCGCCCGGCTCTTCGGCCAGCCGCCACAAGAGCTCGAACTCGCGCGGATGCAGCCCCAGCCATTGATCCTCCACGCGCCCGTCGCGGTGGAGCAGATCGAGCGTCACGTCGCCGGCTTCACGAAAGCGCGGGATCAACGTGTCGCTGTCAGGAAACATGTTCCATCCTGCTGTTGTCGTCACAAATTTTCCCCTGCACGCATTGAATGGACCGCACTGTGCGTAAAGATCAGGTGATCCAGCAGCTCGATATCGAGCGCCCTTGCCACTGTGGCCAGCCGACAGGTCGCGTCGATATCATAGCGACTCGGGCGGCTGTCACCCGAAGGATGGTTGTGAGCGATGATCATGCCCTTGGCATCGCAGCCAAGCGCACGGCCGAACAGCTCGCGAAGATTGAGAACGAGTGCACTCGCAGCGCCCTGCCCGAGCGTGATCTCGCCGACGAGCGTCCGCTCGGCATCGACGAACAGCGCGTGAAACCGCTCCTGTGGGAGGCCATTCTTCGTCGCGGTGTCCGGCCCACGCACGAGGATGCGCCGCAGATGTTCGATCTGCGCTGCCAGCCGCCGTTCGGCGATGGCGGGCGGCGATGCCAGAGCGCGCGCCGGCTCGCGTGAGGACGGGGTGAAACTGTCCCATCCCTCGACCTGGAAGGAACGGCACGGTCCGCCGCGATCCCTCGCCAGAGTGCGGGTCAAACTCGTGAACATGGATCAATCTCTCGCACAGCCTTGCGGCATGATGGAGGGGCGGGGCTGGCGAGCGGCACGGCTCAGCTCCCCCGCGCGCCGAGCGGCACCGCCGAAGGCACCGCGGGAGGGATCCGCCAGTCGCGATAGCGGCCGAAGCGGCGTTCGCGCGTGATGTGGCGCGCCAGCCCTGCCGCGAAGAACATCAGCTGGAACCATCCCGGTCCGATCACCATGATGGCGTAGGCGATCGGCGAGATTGCCTCGATCATTCCGCGAGCCAGATGCGCTGCAACCGCGAGGATCTGCGCTGCGGCGATGCAGAGCGGGTAGATGCGATTGGCATTGAGCGCGATCAGGATGAAAATCACCACCGCGAGCGCGTCGACACTCGCCAGAAGCAGATCAACGCCGGTGACTCTGAAGCCTTCGGCGAAAAGGATCGGTCTGAGGTGCAGGGCGGCTTCGAACAGCACCAGCCAGGTGATCGCAATCGCCCGTTCCGGGCCGCGCCCCCAGAGGAGCGCGGCCAGACAGACCAAGAGCGCAAAAGCGGTCTGCAGCATCGGTCTGAATTCGGAAGCGAGCAATTCAAGCATGAAACACGATCATCGATAGCCCATCATTCCTTGGGGATGAAGATCAGGCTGCGACGGTTTCAGGCGCGGCGTGCGAAGTCTCAAGAGCATCGAGCGAAGCTTCGGTGATCTCGGTCGGGATATCGACATCGCCCGACATCTTCTCGCGGGCGACCTTGCTCAGTTCCTCGTGCACGCGCAGCAGGCTGGTCGACATCGCGAGCGCCTGCGCTTCGGCCTGGTTGAGCCGCATCAGCGCGCGCTGGCCGGTATCGACATCGACGCCAGGATTCTGGCGGGCGGCGATCATCGCCTGCTTGAGGCGGGCGAAGGCGATCATCGATTCATCGGCGATCGCTTCGGCTTCGCGGACCAGTTTCTTGAGCTTGAGAGCGTCGGCATACAGGCGTTCAGTCATGGAAGGCTTCTCCATGCCTCGCCCGTGCTCCTCAGGCAAAGCCGCGTTGGTCCACAGGGATGTTCGCACGCCCGTTCAACGCTTCGCCGATCGTGATCGCAGCGGTGACTGTGAGCACCACTGCGGCCAGAAACCCGAACGCGATCCCGATGATGACCGCGAGGCGAAGCAGAACGGCGTGCTCGCCATCGAGCACCCCGGGGACGACCTTGGGCTCTCCGGGCCGCAGCCACGGAGCGCGTTCCAGCATGGGCATGACGTCCTGAAATTCGAGCGTCGCTGCCTCGTCCCGTTCGCTGCCATCGCGGCAAAACGGATCGGCGGGGAGCTGAGGAAAACTGTAGTATACCCCCTCCGCGCCCTTAAGAATTCTTGCAGAGCCCTGATCGGCAAGGGAAATTTTCTCGTCGTCTTGGGCGTGCCGATCATCCTCGAGCCCACCGAACTCGGCGCGGTATTCAAGCACGAGGTCGCCGAGATTGGTCACACCGAAGATATCCTTGAGTGCGCGGATATGCTGATTGATTCGCGTCTCCGACACGCCGAGTTCCCGCGCGATCAGCTTGATAGGGAGCCGCCGATCGATCCGTTGCATGACCTCGACCTGGCGCTCGGTCAAAGTGCGGGACGCTCCAGGCGTCATCGAATTCTCCTAAGGCGAACAGAACGAGTCGGTTAACCTATGTTGTATAGCACAAAACTGCACAGGCGGGACCGATTTGCAGCATCGCACTGCAAATATCACTCCTCATGCAGCGTTGCTGTTGACGCCCATGCGGGTGAGGAAGCGCTTGATATTGCGCGCAGCCTGGCGCAGCCGCTGCTCGTTCTCGACCATGGCGATGCGCACGAAGCCCTCGCCTTTCTCGCCATAGCCGACCCCCGGCGCGACCGCGACCTTGGCCTCGGTCAGCAGCCGTTTGGAGAATTCGAGACTTCCCATATGCGCAAGCGCGGGCGGGAGCGGCGCCCAGGCGAACATCGAGGCGGCGGGCGCGGGCACGTGCCACCCGGCGCGCCCGAACGATTCGACCAGCACATCGCGGCGTTTGCGGTAGAGTTCGCGATTGGCCGCGATGATATCCTGCGGGCCGTTGAGCGCGGCGCATGCAGCCGCCTGGATCGGGGTGAAGGCGCCATAATCGAGATAGGATTTCACACGGGTCATCGCGGCGATGAGCTGCTTGTTGCCGACCGCAAAGCCCATCCGCCAACCCGCCATCGAATAGGTCTTGCTCATCGAGGTGAACTCGATCGCGACCTCCTTGGCGCCCTCGACCTGCATGATCGAGGGTGTCGGATTGCCGTCGAAATAGAGCTCGGAATAGGCGAGATCGGAGAGCACCCACACCTGGTTTTCGCGCGCCCAGGCCACGAGCCGCTCATAGAAGGCGAGGTCAACCGTCTCGGCGGTGGGGTTGGAAGGATAGCTCACCACCAGCACGCTCGGGCGTGGCACCGTGAATTTCATCGCGCTCTCGAGCGAGCGCCAGTATTCCTCGCCCGGCGTGGTCGGCACCGAGCGGATCGTCGCGCCTGCAATGATGAAGCCGAAGGTGTGGATGGGGTAGGAGGGATTGGGCGCGAGCACCACATCGCCCGGCGCGGTGATCGCATTGGCAAGGCTGGCAAGGCCCTCCTTCGAGCCCATGGTCACGACCACTTCGCTTTCGGGATCGAGCTCGACCCCGAAACGGCGCGCGTAGTAATTGGCCTGCGCCCGGCGCAGCCCGGGAATGCCCTTTGACTGCGAATAGCCGTGAGCATCTGGCTTGGCGGCGACCTCGCACAGCTTGTCGATCACGTGTTGCGGTGGCGGCTGATCGGGATTTCCCATGCCCAGATCGACGATGTCCTCGCCAGCCAGCCGTGCTGCGTGCCTGAGCGCGTTGACCTCGGCGATGACATAGGGGGGAAGCCGCTTGATGCGATAGAATTGGTCGTTCATCGTGTGTCTCACTTGGCGCCCGCCGCGCCGGGCCGCGTGTCTCACATAGAGCGCCTTTCATGTCTAACGCTTTCCCGTGGGCATGCGAAGACCCTCGAGACGTGCGAACCCATTCAAAACGTGCCAAGACGTTGTCGCGATGCCGGCCAGTCCCTATGGATCGGAGCGGTGATACCCAGTTCCAGCAAGGCTGGCGCGCGCGGGAAGGACACACACGATGGCGAGCAAAGACAAGGACACCGCACCCGAGGGCGCAGAAAGCCTGAGCGTGTTCCTCAACAATCCGTTCTTCGACATGAACGGCGATGCCATGCGCGAAATGATCGCGCGCACCCTGCCTGCTGCGGGCGCCGGGGCGGACCCTTCCGGCCTGCCCTCGTTCTTTCCGGGCGCGGCCGAGATGGGCGATCTGGGCGAATGGGCGAAAGCGGGCACCGAGCTGCAGAGCATGTGGCTGACCTATGTCGCCGAGCACGCCCGGGCGACCGTGGAGAAATCGGGCGAGGGCGCCGACCTGCTCGATCCTGCGCAGTGGCTCGTCATCTCGCAAAGCCTGATGCAGCAGATGCCGCGCGGGCTGATCCAGGCGCAGGCCAAGCTGGCGCAGGATTCGTTCCAGCTGTGGAGCAGCGTGCTCGGCAGTTTCGCCGCCTCCGCGACAGGGCTTGCGGGCGATGAGCCCGCACCCGGGGCGACCGACGAGAACCTGCTCCCCCTCAAGGACCGCCGCTTTGCCGATCCTGCCTGGCGCGAGCATCCCGCCTTCGCGCTGATGCACCAGACCTACCTCATGCTGACCGAATATTTTCGCCAGTCGGTCGCCTCGATGGAGGGGCTCGATGCCGAAAAGCGCGCCCAGCTTGAATTTGCGGTGGGCGCGCTCGCCGAGGCGATGAGCCCTGGCAATTTCGTGCTGACCAACCCGGTCGTCCTCAAACGCACGATCGAGACGCGCGGCCAGAATCTGGTGAGCGGCATGCGCCATCTCATCAACGATCTGAAGCGCGGCCAGCTCACGCACACCGACCCGCATGCGTTCAAGCTGGGTGAGAACCTCGCGGCAACGCCCGGCAAGGTCATCCATGAGACGAAGCTGTATCAGCTCATTCAGTATGCGCCGACCACCAAAGAGGTTTTCGAAGTCCCGCTGGTGATCTTCCCGCCCTGGATCAACCGGTTCTACATCCTCGATCTCAACGAGAAGAAGAGCTTCGTCAAGTGGGCGGTCGACCAGGGGATCACGGTCTTCATGGTAAGCTGGCGCTCTGCCGACGAGAGCCTCGCGGCGCTCGAGTGGGATGATTACATCCGCGCCCAGATCGAGGCGATCGACCATGTGCGAGCGCGCCTCAAGGTGCCGCATGTCCATGCCATCGGCTATTGCGTTGCGGGCACCACGCTCGCGGCGACGCTTTCGATCCTCGCCGCGCGCGGCGAGGCGCACAAGGTCAAGAGCGCGACCTTCTTCACAGCCCAGGTCGATTTCGAGCGCGGGGGGGATCTCAAGCACTTCATCGACGATGCCCAGATCGAGCTGATCGGACAGCTCGGGCGCAAGGGCTATGTCGACGGGCGCTATCTCGCCGCCACGTTCAACGCGCTTCGCGGCAAGGATCTCATCTGGAACTATGTGGTCAACAACTACCTTCTCGGCGAGGATTATCCCGCCTTCGACCTGCTCCACTGGAATGGCGATGTCACCAACCTGCCGGCCAGCTGGCACCGCCAATATCTGCGCGATCTCTATCGCGACAATCTGATGGTGGAGCCGGGGCGGCTGATGGCCGACGGAACGCCGATCGATCTCACGCAGGTGAGCACCTCGACCTATGTCCAGGCGGGACGCGAGGATCACATCGCGCCCGCCGAAAGCGTGTGGCGGATCACCGAGCACTTCAAGGGGCCGCTCGAATTCGTGCTCGCGGGCTCGGGGCATATCGCGGGCGTGGTCAATCCGCCGGCGGCGGGCAAGTATCAGTATTGGACCGGGGACAGCGGAGCGGGCTCGCTCGAGGCCTTCGTCGATGGCGCGAGCGAGCATCCGGGCAGCTGGTGGCCGCACTGGCTTGAATGGCTTGAGGCGCAGGACAGCGCGATCATCGCGGCCACCGGCAAGCGCAAGCCCGGGGGGCGGGGCGATGCCGCCATCGAGGATGCGCCCGGGCGCTATGTGATGACGCGCTGAAGGGCACCTTGCAATCGGGCAAGCGCTTCGCGAAAGGTGCAGCATTTTTCCCGCTCCGCGATCGCCCCGGTGCTCATGCTTTTGCGGATTCGCAAGATATTCCAGGGGCTTGCGTTATCAGGCCTTGGCCATGTTGCACTGCACAAAAACGCTTGACATCGCGACCGCGCGCACTATTTTGTGCAGTGCAACATTAGCGAGGAAGTCATGGCTGAAGCCAACAACCAATCGAAGATCGATGCCGCTGCCGCGAAGGCCTATGAGGATGCGGCCGCCAAGACTGCGAGCGCTGCCAAGGTGGCTGAAGCTGTTGAGGCGGATACGCCCAAGGCCGATGCCAGCGTCGCTGCCGTGAAGGAGGCCGTGGCGGCCCCGGCGAAAAAGCCGGCCGCGCCGAAGGCTCCCGCCAAGGCGGCTCCTGTCAAGAAAACCGCGACCACGAAGGTTGCGGCCAAGAAGGCTCCGGCCAAACCCGCTCCGGCCAAGAAGGTCGCGGTGAAGAAGACCGCGACCAAGGATGCCCCGGCCAAGAAGCCGGTCGCCGCCACTGCAAAGAAGACGGCAATCAAGGCCGCCGCCAAGACCGAAACCACCTCCCCCATCTCGAAGTTGAAGGAAACCATCATGGCAACTGCCCAGAACACCGATTTCACCGCCCAGGCCAAGGACATGGCCGCCGACGTCCAGGAGCGTCTCAAGACCGCCTATGCCAAGACCGGCGAGTTTGCCGGCGAGCTCGGCGAATTCAGCAAGGCCAATGTCGAAGCCATGGTCGAGAGCGGCAAGATCTTCATCACCGGCGCGCAGGAACTCGTCCGCGAGAATGTCGAAACCGGCAAGACCGTCGTCGAAACGATGACTGAAGACGCCAAGAAGGTCGCCGCCGTCAAGTCGCCGACCGAGCTCATGCAGCTCCAGGGCGAACTCGCCCGTCGCAACTTTGACGCGGTTGTCGCCTACGGCTCGAAGCGCACCGAAGCGTGGGTCAAGCTCTACAACGACGCCTTCGCGCCGATCTCGAACCGCGTGAGCGTCGCAACCGAGAAGATGACCAAGGCTGCCTGAGCCCTTGGCAAACCCTTTGTGAGCCGGGCCTCTCCTCTCTCTCCCAATCCCGGCTCATGAAACCGCGCTCTCGAGGAGCGCACGAGGCCGGACAGGACGCCAAGCGCCTGTCCGGCCTTTTTGTGTCCGGCATTTTGCGTCCGCTCCCGCGAGGCTCGTGCCCGCGTTCACGAAGCGCCGCTAGGTGAGATAGGCGCGATGCGCATCTTGCGCATCGCCAAACGAATCCCATAATGGCGGACAGCATGCACAGCCCAATCTCGCCCCCCGCAGCCCCGATCAGGCCCGCCGCGCGCGCAATCGTGCCCGGCGCACTGGCCGTGCTGGGGGCAGGCGATGACGAGGGCGACAAGGATGCGGGCGGCGGCGGCAGCCAGGTCGGCATCGCCACCAAGACCCGCGCCAAGCCCAAGAAGCCGAGCCAGTACAAGGTGCTGATGCTCAACGACGATTATACTCCGATGGAATTCGTGGTGATGGTGCTCAAGCGCTTCTTCGGCATGGATCTCGAACAGGCGACCCGGGTGATGCTGCATGTCCACCAGAAGGGCGTCGGCGTGTGCGGCATCTTCCCCTATGAGGTTGCCGAGACCAAGGTGAACCAGGTGATGGATTTTGCGCGGCAGAACCAGCACCCGCTGCAATGCACGCTCGAGAAGGCGTGAGCCCTTTTAGTCATCCCGAGCCCGATCCGGTCGGCCCCGGACAAGAGAGCGTCTGGGATTACCCGCGCCCCGCCATCGCCGAGCCCACCCAGCGCCGCATCACCATCGTCCACCGCGGCGTAACTCTTGCCGACACCACGGGTGCCTGGCGCACGCTCGAGACAAGCCATCCGCCGACCTATTATCTCCCGCCCGCCGATGTCGCGATGGCGCATCTCGCGCCGATCGCCCTGCGCACGATGTGCGAATGGAAGGGGCAGGCGCGCTATTTCGACATCGTCATCGGCGATGAGCGGATCGCCGCGGGCGCCTGGGCCTATCCCGATCCCACCCCCGCCTTCGCCGGCATCCGCGATCACCTCGCGTTTTATCCCGCCCCGCTCGACCAGTGCCTCGTCGATGGCGAAGCGATCACGCCGCAGCCCGGCGGGTTTTATGGCGGCTGGATCAGCCGCTATGAGGCAGGACCGTTCAAGGGACCGCCGGGCACGCAATTCTGGTAAGGTTCGAGCGCGCACCCGGCGCGTGCGACAACAAGCATGACCTTGCCCGCTTTTGCGGCTAAGGCGGATCAGCGACAGGGCGCGTGGGAGCCTAGGCGATTGACCTTGCGGTTCGCAGCGCCCACGTGCCCCTGTGCACGGCCGTATGACGAGCCGCCCTGCATGATGTGCCCCGATTGACCACGCCCGCCTGGAACGACGCCGCCGATGACCAACCTCTTCCCGGCCATTGATCGCTACATCTTCCGGCTGGTGCTCTTTCCCATGCTCGGCGTCTTCGCGCTTGCGGCCTCGCTGCTGCTGCTCGACAAGATGCTGCGCCTGTTCGATTTCGTTGCGGTCGAGGGCGGGCCGATCGGGGTGGTCTTCAAGATGCTGGGCGCGCTCATCCCCGAATATGCGAGCCTTGCGATCCCGCTCGGGCTGCTGCTCGGCGTGCTGCTCGCCTT
This sequence comes from Erythrobacter sp., assembly GCA_036350735.1. Taxonomy (GTDB): domain Bacteria; phylum Pseudomonadota; class Alphaproteobacteria; order Sphingomonadales; family Sphingomonadaceae; genus Erythrobacter. The sequence continues at coordinate 118,660 of JAZBNR010000004.1, read as the reverse complement.
CCGCAAGCTCGCGACCTCCTCCGAGCTCGATACGATGCGCGCGGTCGGCCTGTCCTATGCGCGGCTGCTGCGCGTGCCCTATGCGATCACCATGGTGCTGATCGCGGTCAACGTGGCGCTGGTGTTCTACATCCAGCCGATCAGCCGCTATTACTATGAGCAGATGGAATTCGAGCTGCGCTCGGGGGCGCTCGGGGCCTCGATCAAGGTCGGCGAGTTCACCAAGCTTGCCGATCGCATGGCGCTGAGGATCGAGGAGAGCGAGGACGAGGGGCGCCGCCTCATCGGGATCTTCGCGCGGGTTTCCAATTCGAAGAACCAGGTGCTCTCGATCAGCGCGCGCGAGGGCGCATTCCTGGGCACGAGCGATGATCCCGACACGATCATCCTGCGCCTCTCCGAGGGCACGATCATCCAGGATACAGGCAGCGCCAGCCCGCGCGTGCTCTCCTTCAGCCGCCACGATCTGCCGATCGACCTGCCCGCGATCGAGGAATTCCGCTCGCGCGGCGACGAGACGGCGGAATACATCCTGCCAGAGCTCCTGCGGATCGGCTGGAGCGCGGATGCCGCGCCCGATGTGCGCGATGCGAGCCAGGCGAGCTTCAATTTCCGGCTGGTCGAGGTGGTGATGATGCTGCTGATGCCGCTGCTCGCGGTGGCGCTCGCGATCCCGCCCAAGCGATCGACCAGCGCGCTGGGCGTGTTCGTGTCGATCGTGCTCGTGGTCGCTTATCACAAGGTCAACCAGTATGGCGAAGATATCGCCGCGCTCGGCCTGTTCGATCCGATCCTTGCGCTGTGGGGGCCGTTCGTGGTGTTCGCCGCCCTGATCGTCTGGATGTTTTATCAGGTCGCCCATGTCCCCGGAGGCCAGCCGATCGGCGCCCTCGAAAGCGCCTTCGCCAGGATCACCAAGATCTTTGGCCGGCTGTGGCGGCGCGGCTCGGGCGGCGGGCCACAGACCCCTGTCCCGCAGACCGTCCTCCCGTCCGAAACCGCGCCCGCGGAATAAAGCGCCGGAACGCCTTGCCCCATGCAGCTCGATTTCTTCCCCTCGCGCACCCTCACGACCTATCTTGCCAAGATGTTCGTCATCCGCATTGCGGCGGTGCTGGTGATGCTGGTGCTGGTTCTGATGGCGCTCGATCTGTTGAGCGCTACGGGCAAGATCCTCGCGATCGAGGGCAACGGCAATGGCGAGATCTGGCGTTATGTCACCTTGCGCGTGCCGCAGCTGATCTCGCGCTTCCTGCCCTATTCGGTGCTGCTGGCGACGCTCATCACGCTGGTGACGCTCAATCAGAATTCCGAGGTGATCGCGATGAAGGCCGCCGGGCTTTCGGCGCACCAGGTCCTTGCGCCCTTGCTTCTCACCGCCGCCGCGATCGCCCTCGTCAGCTTCGCCTTCAACGAGCGGATCGTCACCCGCGCCAACGCAACGCTCAAGGCGTGGGAGGCGGTCGAGTTCGGGCCGATTCCCCAGGAGACTGGGGTGCGCGCCAACGTCTATCTCACCGATGGCGACAACATCCTGACCGCCTCCTCGCTGGTCGGCAACGGCGATGCAATCGCGCTCGACGACGTCACCTGGTACAAGCGCGCGCCGGGCGGGATGATCCTTGAACAGGTGAGGGCGACGGGTGCCACCTTCGCCGATCCGGGCTGGCGGCTGGAAAACCCGGTGCGCTTCGATGTCGGGGCGGCCGCCTCGCGCGAGATCGAGACGCTGGTGGTGGCCGAAGAGCTGACGCCCGAGCGGATCGATGTGCAATCGGTCGACATCGAAGGACAATCCTTTTTCGAGCTCGCGCGCACGATCGAGGCGTTCGAGGCGCTAGGCCAGCGCACGAGCGAGATGGAGGCCAAGTGGTGGCACCGGCTCGCAGGGCCGCTCTCGGCGCTGCTGATGCCGCTCCTGGGCTCGATCGCGGCGTTCGGCCTGGCGCGCTCGGGCCAGCTCTTCGTGCGCGCGATCATCGGCATGGCGCTGGGCTTTGCCTATTTCGTGGTCGATAACGCCGCGCTCGCGATGGGCTCGTTCGGCGGCTATCCGCCGCTGCTCGCCGCCTGGGCGCCGTTTCTGCTGTTCCTGTTGCTGGGCGAGACCGTCCTCATCCGGACCGAGGAGTGAGCGGCGCGCGCGGCCAGTGGTCGCTGCGACTGGCGAAGCCCGCCGACGCCGCAGCCATGCCCGCGATCGAGCGTGCGGCGGGCAGGCTGTTCGAGAATGTCGAAGGGCTCGCGGGGATCGCGGGCACGCACACCGTCGCGCTGGAGCGGCTCGAGCGCTACATCCGCAAGGGCCATTGCCTGGTTGCGCATGTGGGCGAGGCGATGGTGGGGTTCCTGGTCAACGAGCCCTTCCGGCGCGAGCTCCACATCTGGGAATTCGATGTTCATCCCGATTACCAGCAGCGCGGCATCGGCGCGGGGCTGCTGCGCGCCTGCGCGATCGACGCGCGCAATTCGGGCTTCGCCGCGCTCACCCTCACCACCTTTCGCGATGTGCCGTGGAACGCCCCGTTCTATGAGCGGCTGGGCTTCGAGGAAGTGACCGCGCTCGATGCGCATCCGCGGCTTGCGGGCGAACTCGCCAATGAGGCCGATGACGGCCTGCCGATCGAGCGGCGCTGCGCGATGATCCGGTTTCTGGACTGACGCCTGATCGACCGCGAGCAGGCGCGCTCCTCAGCCGCGCGTCATGGTTGCCCGCGCGATCCGCATGACCATCGGGGCGAGGCCTGGATGATTGGCCCCGGCATAGGTCGAGACATCGCCGAATTCGCGCGCGAGGCGGCGGTGGGCTTCAGGCAGGTCGTGATAGGGCATCGAGGGCATCAGGTGATGCAGGGCGTGATAGCGCAGGCCCACCGGCGCCCAGATCTCCGCGAAGAGGCCGGGCGGGGGCACGTTGACGCTATCAAGATATTGCGCCGTCACGCTCATCGGCTCGCCCTCGTTCTCCCACAGATGCGCGACCAGCGTGCGCAACTGGTTGAGGAGCGCGGTGAGCGAGAGGATCGCGAGCGCCGTCAGCAGCGGCTTCCAGCCGATCACGAAGCCGCTGGCGATGAGCGCGATCGCCCACCCGCTGGCCCCCGCCTCCTGCCACAGCACCTGCCGCGCAAATTCGCCGGCAGGGGGCCGGCGGCGGAAATCGGGGTTGATCGAAAGCGCGCTGAAACGCTCCCACGTGAAAGTCCTCACCGCCGGAAACAGCGCGCCCAGCGGCACCAGCACGGCAAAGCGCACCAGCAGCGCAAGCGGCGCAAGCAGCGCGACAGCCACGAACAGCGGCAGGCTCCACGGCTTCATCAGCGCGAGCGGGAGATATTCGGGATCTTCCGCAGTGCCGTATTGCGTTCGCTTGTGATGGATCGTGTGCACGCCCTCATACATGAAAGAGGGCGTCAGCAGCGGGATGCCGACGAGGAGGTTCCACCCCAGGCGAAAGCCGGGCAGGGCATCGCGGTGGATGTGGGTCAATTCGTGAATGAACATCAGCGCGCGGTAAAGCGCGAGCGCCGCGATCAATCCCGCGATCGCCGCCACGGCAAAGCTGTCCGTCAGGATCGCGAGCGCAATCCCGCCATAACCGAGCCCGGCCGAGATCAGCATGTCGGACCAATAGATGCGCCCCTTTGCCGCGCCCAGATCCCTTGTCAGATCGCGGGCGGCGCGCAGCAGCGCCTTGTCGTCGCTCGTCTGGAAATCGGCGCGCACCGCGCGCGGCGGTGCCGTTTCCGGAAGCGGGATGGTGGGGTGCATGTTCATGGTTCAAGCTCTCGAGGCATGTTCCTTAGCCCAGAATCGGGGCGAGCGGCAAATTCGTTCTCTTCGCCAGTGTGATCGATCCCTCTGGTCGACCCCTCTGATCGACCGGGTTGCTCATTTGCGTCAGCTTCGACACAAGCGCCTTGATCGAGAACAAATGCGGGTGTTTGTCCGCATACAATACGGGGCATCAGGCGTGGCAGACGCACAGATCAGGATCGAGGCCGTCAGCGGGGCCAAGGGGCGTGCGCGCTTCGTCGATTGCGGGCGGGCCTTCTCGGCGCGGCTCGAGAATTTCGTGCCGCAATTGCGCAGCGAACAGCTCGAACTGGTCGATCCTGGAAAGAACCCGTTCTTCGGCCATGCCCGCGCGCAGTTTTTCCTCGCCCTGCGCGGCGGCGAGGCGGTGGGGCGCATCGCGGCGCATATCGACGAGCTCGCGCTCGCCATGCCCGCAGCGCAGGGCTTTGGGCCGGGCACGGGGATGTTCGGCTATTTCGATGCCGCGGACGAGGCGGTTGCCCGTGCGCTGCTGGGGCAGGCGGAAGAGTGGCTGCGGGGCGAGGGGATGACCCGCGCGATCGGGCCGATCTCGCTGTCGATCTGGGAGGAGCCGGGGCTGCTGGTCAAGGGCCAGGACCATCCGCCCATGCTCATGATGGGCCACCATCCGGCGCATTATGCAGGCTGGATCGAGGCGGCGGACTATGCCCGCGTGCAGACGCTCTACACCTACGAACTCGACATCTCGACGGACTTTTCGCCGCTTGTCCAGCGGATCGTCAAATCGGGCGAGCGCAACGATCGGATCAAGATCAGGCGGGTCAACACCGCGCGCTGGGACGAGGAGGTCGAGACGGTGCTCGCGATCCTCAACGATGCCTGGTCGGACAATTGGGGCTTTGTGCCCTTTACCCCGGCCGAGGTTGCCTATGCGGGCAAGAAACTGAAGCCTATCATCCACGAGGAGCTCAACATGATCGCCGAGGTCGATGGCCGGCCGGTCGCCTTCATGCTGACCTTCCCCGACCTCAACGATGCGCTCGCCCGGATCGAGGGCAGGCTCTGGCCGCTTGGGTGGTTTCATCTGCTGCGCTGGCTGCGCTTCCCGCGCGGGGCGGGGATGCGGGTGCCGCTGATGGGGGTGCTCAAGGAGCTTCACAATTCGCGGCTGGCGAGCCAGCTCGCCTTCATGATGATCAGCGCGATCCGCCGCGAGGCGCATGGCAAATTTGGCAGCACGCGCGGCGAGCTCGGCTGGATCCTCGAAGACAATCAGGGGATGGTCGCGATCGCGGATGCGATCGAGAGCCGGATCAACCGCGAATACGCGATCTATCACAAGGCAATCGCCTGAGCGACCCTGGCCTGAGCGACCCTGGCCTGAGCGACCCTGGCCTGAGCGACCCTGGCCTGAGCGCCGCTGCTTGGGGGCGGGGGCGCGCATGAAAAAAGGCCTCCACTCGGGAGGAGTGGAGGCCTTTCGGGATCGTATCACCAGCCGCTTGGACGGGAGGGGGGTCTCGGCGGTGACAGATACAAAATGCGCTGCCGCCGCAGCGGTTCCGCAGATGCGAAAAATTTTTCGCAACTTCGCGCATTTGCGAACCAAACAATTGTTTTAAATGAGGATAAATTTTTATCTCAGGCCACGATTGGTGCATCGATTAGACCCGCACGAAGGGTTTTCAGCCGCGCGATAAGCGCCTAAGGCTATCGGCCAGGCTCGGGCTTCGCCCGCTTCTGCAGGAGGTCCGCCCTGCGGAAGATCCAGACAAGGAAACACCATGGCTCTTGGTCAAGACGTTGCGCGCAATCTTCCCTTTCTCCGCCGCTATGCCCGCGCACTCACCGGCTCGCAGACAACGGGCGATGCCTTCGTCAGCGCCACGCTCGAGGCGGCGCTGGCTGATGAGGAGACCAAGCGATCGCTCGAAGGCGGGCGGATCGCGCTCTATCGTGCGTTCAACAAGGTCTGGTCGAGCGCCTTCATGGAGACCGAGCCGCGCGCCGGCGATCTCGGCGATGCGGGCGGCGAGCATGAGCTCGCGGCGCAGGCCAAGCTGGGCGCGGTGACGCCGCTCAACCGGCAGGCGCTGCTGCTGACCACGCTCGAGGATTTCACGAGCGCACAGGCGGCGCAGATCATGGATATCGAGCCCTCAGAGGTCGAGGCGCTGGTGGCCGAGGCGATTCAGGAGATCGACCGCGAGCAGGTCACCTCCGTTCTCATCATCGAGGACGAGCCGCTCATCTCGATGCAACTGGAAGACCTGGTGAGCGCATTGGGCCACGAGATCTGCGGCACCGCTGCGACCCGCACGCAGGCGCGCGAAGTGGTCAAGCAGGCGAGCCCGGGGCTTGTCCTGGCCGACATCCAGCTCGCCGATGGCTCCTCGGGGCTCGATGCGGTTGACGATATCCTTGCGATCGGCACCGTGCCGGTGATCTTCATCACCGCTTACCCCGAGCGCCTGCTCACCGGCGACCGGCCCGAGCCGACCTATCTCGTGACCAAGCCGTTCGAGGAGCGCACCGTGCGCGCCGCGATCAGCCAGGCGCTGTTCTTCGGGACGAGCCGCCCGCTGGATTGAACGCCGCGCTCAGGGTTCGGTCGGGACGATCGCCGCGTCTGCGCGCATCCTGAAATCCCCGCGCCGGCGCACCGGCACCCGCATCACGCAGCGCACTCCGCTGGGCTCGAAGGCGAGCTCGACAGGCTGGCGCAGTTCATGCGCCACTACCTTCTGGATCAGCTCGGTGCCAAAGCCGCGCGTCGTGATCTCGCCCACTTCGGGCCCGCCGCGCTCGACCCAGGTGATCTCGGCGAGGTGCGGTTCGACCAGCTGCCAGCGCACCTCGACCCGCCCCTCGGGAACGCTGAGCGCGCCATATTTGGCAGCGTTGGTGGCTAGCTCGTGGATCGCGAGGCCGAAGGAGAGCGCATCGTTGGGCGCGAGTTCGACCTCGGGCCCGTCGAACACGATCACCTCGTCGTTGGCGAAGCGGAAATGCTGCATCTCCGCCTCGATCACGGCGCGTAGCGCCGTCGTGCCCCAGTCAGAGCCGGTGAGCAGGTCGTGCGTTGCCGAGAGCGCGCGGATGCGGCCCTCGAGCGAGGTCGCAAAATCGTTGAGATTGCTCGTGCGACGGCGCGTCAGCGAGAGGATCGAGAGGACATTGGCGAGCGTGTTCTTGACCCGGTGGTTAAGCTCGCGCGTGAGCGAATTGCGGATCGAGTGCTGCTCCTCGTAGAAGGCGAGCCGCGCCTGATCCTCGAGCGCCTGCTGGGTGAGGAGGCGCGCGAGCAGCATCAGCAGGCTCGCGAGCGCAAGGCCGAACAGCAGCGTCACCATCGAGAGCGTGGCCAGCGTGCTTGCCTCGGGCGATTCGACCACCAGCAGCAGTTCGCGATCCGCGATGCTCACCGCCTGCTCAACCCTCAGGCCGCTCGCCCCGCTCGCCGGGCGGGCCGCGAGCAGATTGTCGGTCCCCGCCTCGCGCGTGTCGTAGAGCCGCACGCCAAGGCCCGGCGCGGGCGCGTTGTCGATCGCGGCATCAAGGAAGCGGCCGCCGTGAAACTTGCTGAAGATGAAACCGGCGAGCTCGCGCCGGGCGCCCGGGCCCTCTCCCATCCGGCGATAGACCGGCATGAAAATGTCGAAGCCGGGCACTCCGGCGATGCCCTCGCCCATCAGCACCACCCGGCCAGAGGCGATCGGGCGCATCGCATCGCGCGCCTTCTGCATCGCCGCCGCGCGGATCGGTTCGGAGGCCATGTCAAACCCGATGATAGTGTGATAGGGGCTTGTCTCCGGCGCGAAATAGATCACGGGTCCGATCGCTTCGCGCGCGGGATCGGGGATCGGGCGGATCGACTTGAAGGCGGGCTGGAGTTCGCGCTGGCTGGCGATGAAGCCTTCAAGCTCGGAGCCCCTGACAAGATTGATCCAGCCGATGCCCTCCACCCCCCGATGCTGGTCATCGAGCCTCAGTTCGCTCACGAATTGCTGGAATTCGCGCGGGGTGACAGCCTCGCGCCCGGCAAACAGCGCTGCGCCCGCACGCAGGAACGCGGCATAGCTGCTCGCCCGCCGCTCGAGCGCGGAAACGATGCTCTCGGCGCGCTCGCTCAATTGCGCGCGCTCGCGCGCACGGGCGTTGCTCTCGATCGCGAATACGCTGAAAGCGGTGATCGCGATGATTGCCAGGAAGATGCCGACCGGCACTGCGCGCGGATATTTCACCAGCCAGCGCCGCGCCCGCCCTCGGCCCAGCACGCCGGGCGCATCGCCTGGGGCGAAGGGCCTGAGCGCATCGAGCGGATCGCTCTTGCGGTGCTTTTTGTGCAGCGTCGCCATGGTCTCCAGCGCGTCGTCCGCCGCCTCGCCTTGGCGGAGTTCGGGGCATCCTAAAGGCCTGAGTGCGCCTTCGCGAGCCCCCTTTCGTCTCAATGCCCGGAACCAAAGATGAAAGGGTTGGTTCCCATTTACACAAGAGCATATGGGCCGCGCAGCGCGCTTTTCAGGGGATTAGCCGTCGCGCAACCGCCCGAGCGGGGCGGCCCGCAGGGATCAGATATAAGATAAGGTCACAATACGCATGTCTGGCAATTCAAGAAGCAGCGGGAAAGGCGCGAGCGAAGGCTCGGGAAAACACCCGCAGCGCATCGGTGAGGAAGCCGGCACGACCGGCGACGGCAAGCGGGGCAAGCCCGAATGGGCGGGCGGCCTGCGCCAATTGTATGATTCGATCGTTGACGAGCCGCTGCCCGATACCTTTCACGATCTGCTCGCCCGGCTCGACAACGAGGACGGCGGCGCTGCGGGTGAGGCCCAATCCGGGCGCGACGCGGCGGGCCGCAAGGGAAACGCGCACTGATGGCGGACAAACCACCCCTCCCCAAGCGGACCCCTTCCGAAAAGGCGGATTTCAAGCGCGAGTTGACCGGGGTCGCGCCGCATTTGCGCGCTTTCGCACGCGGGCTGTGCGGCCGACCCGACATGGCGGACGATCTCGTGCAGGAAACCCTCCTCAAGGCCTGGGCCGCGCAGGAGCGGTTCGAGCCCGGCACCTCGATGCGCGCCTGGACATTCGTGATCCTCAGGAACGCCTACCTCACCGACATGCGGCGCAACCGCTTCCGCGGCGAATATGACGAAAACGTCGCCGAGCGCATCCTCACCGCGCCCGCCGGTCAGGAAGAGCCGATCCACCTCTCCGACATGCACCGCGCCCTTCTCACGCTCCCGCCCGAACGGCGCGAGGCGCTCCTGCTGGTGGGCGCGGGAGGTTTCTCTTACGAGGAGGCGGCCGATATTTGCGGCTGTGCGGTGGGCACGATCAAGAGCCGCGTGGGCCGCGCCCGCGCCGCGCTCAACTCGATGCTCGCCGAAGGCTCGATCCCGCAACGCTCGACCGACGATGCAAGCGCGCACCGCGCGATCCTTGAGGAACTCGAGGAAGTCGCCGCGGGCAATGGCGAGACGCCCAGGATCCTCTAGTCTTCCCCCGCCCTGTCGACGATCGCGGTCACGGCCACGTTCATCGTCACATTGCCGAGCGTGCGCATGATATCGGGCAGCATCTCCACCGCCACCAGCAGCGCGAGCGGCTCGACCGGCACGCCCATCGCAAGGGCGATCGGCCCGATCGAGACAACGAAGCTGATCGAGCCCGGCAGGCTCACCGAGCCCACGCTGATCACCACCGCGACCAGGATTCCGATCCCGACCAGCGTGGGCGGCACCTCGATCCCCGCCAGCGCGGCGACATAGAGCGCGACCGCGAGGTTCATCGCCACGCTTGTTGCGCGGAAGATCGCGACCGCGAGCGGGAGCACGAATTCGGCCGTGCTGGCCTTTAGTCCGAGGCGCTGCGCGCTCTCGAGCATGGCGGGCAGGCTCGCAAGCGAGCTTTGGGTCGAGAGCGCCACCGCCTGCGCCGGCAGCACCGCGCGCACGAAAGCAGAGAGCCCCACGCCCCCGAACGCCAGCGCCATCGCATAAGCGAGGACCAGGATGAAAGCGCCCATCGCCGAGATCACCGCGATATAGTGCGCGAGCGCCGCAAAGGCGCCCTCGCCGCTGCGCAAGCCCACGCCGAAGGCGAGCGCGGCCACGCCTGCGGGCGCGATCTTGAGCACCCAGCCGATGATCAGCAGCATGGCGTTGGCAAGCGCGTGGAAGAAGCCGAGCAGGGCCTCGTTCTGCGCTGCCGGAAGCCGTGCGATCGCGGCGGCGAACAGCGCGAAGAAGATCGTCAGCGGCAGCATCGCGGTCTCACTCGCGGCGGCGATGATGTTGGGCGCGACGAGCGATTGCAGGAATTCGAGCACACCGGGGATCTCGCCCGAGCCGGCATTGGCGGGTGTTTGCGCGAGAAACGCCGCCGCGCCCTCGGGCACCGGGAAGGCCGCGATCAGCGCCGGCAGAGCAAGCGCGGTGAACACCCCCCCCGCAATCGCCACTGCCAAGACGAGCGCCACGAAGAGCCGTGCCGCAGGCCCCGCGCGGGCCGCGCCGATCATCTGCGTGAGGCCCAGCACCAGCAGGCTGGCCACCAGCGGGATGATCGTCATCTGCAGCGCGCGCAGCCACAGCGTGCCAACGAGCGCGATGGCTTCCAGCACCACCGGCGCGATCCCCGCACCCGCCAGCACGATCCCCGCCGCCAGCCCACCGATCAGCCCTGCAAAGGTCGCGATCACCGGCAGGCGGATCGTCAGCAGCTCGAACCGTTGGGCCCCTGTCGTCACCCCTGTCGCCACCCCTGTCGCCGCCCCGTCGCTCCTCTCGCTCAAGCCAAGCCCTTTCTCGTCAACACCCTTCCCTTCGCGCCGTAACCGCGCCAGAAGCGGCTGACAATCAGGGCGCAACGGCAAGGACGGGACAAGCCGCAGATGGGACGCACATTGTTCGGCACGGATGGCATTCGCGGGCGCACCAATGAGGGCGCGATGACCGCGGCGATGGCGATGCGGGTGGGCCAGGCGGCGGGGGCCTATTTCGCGCGCGGCGGGCATCGCCACCGCGTTGTGATCGGCAAGGATACCCGCCTTTCGGGTTACATGATGGAGAGCGCGCTCGTTGCCGGGTTCACGAGCGTCGGCATGGACGTGATCATGACCGGGCCGCTCCCCACCCCCGCGATCGCGCTGCTGACCCGCGAGATGCGCGCTGATCTGGGCGTGATGATCTCGGCCAGCCACAATCTCTTCGCCGATAACGGGATCAAGCTGTTCGGCCCCGACGGGTTCAAGCTCTCGGACGATGCCGAGAGCGCAATCGAGCGGCTGATCGAGGGCGAGGTCCCGCTTGCCGCGCCCGCCGATATCGGCCGCGCGCGCCGGATCGAGGATGCGCGCGGGCGCTATATCCACGCGATCAAGCAATCGGTCGCCGCCGACATCCGCTTCGACGGGCTCAAGGTGGTGGTCGATTGCGCGCATGGTGCGGCATACCAGGTGGCGCCTAGCGCGATCTGGGAACTGGGCGCGGAGGTGTTCGCGCTCGGGGTCGAGCCCAACGGGCTCAACATCAACGATGGCGTCGGCTCGACAGCGATCGAGGCGTTGCAGAGCCGGGTGGTCGAGGAGAGCGCGGATATCGGCATCGCGCTCGATGGTGATGCGGACCGGCTGATCGTGGTCGACGAAAAGGGCCGCGCGGTCGATGGCGACCAGATCATGGCGCTGATCGCGACGCGGATGCAGGAGAAGGGCCTCCTGCGCGGCGGCGGCGTGGTTGCGACCGTGATGTCGAATCTCGGGCTCGAGCGGTATCTCGGCGGCCTTGGCCTCACGCTCGAGCGGACCAAGGTGGGCGATCGCTACGTGCTCGAGCGGATGAAGGCGGGCGGCTTCAATGTCGGCGGCGAGCAATCGGGGCACATGATCCTGCTCGATCATGCGACCACCGGCGATGGCACCGTTGCGGCGCTGCGCGTGCTGGCCTCGCTGGTGCGCTCAGGGCGCCCGGCGAGCGAGATCCTGCATCTGTTCGAGCCGGTGCCGCAGCTCCTCAAGAACGTGCGCTATGCGGGTGGCAAGCCGCTCGAGGCCGAGAGCGTGCGCGCCGCCATCGCCGCGGCAGAGGCGGCGCTTGCGGGCAAGGGCCGCCTCGTGATCCGCCCCTCGGGGACGGAGCCGGTGATCCGCGTGATGGCCGAGGGTGACGATCCCGCCACGGTCGAGCGCGTGGTCGATGAGGTGTGCGAGGCGGTGCGCCTCGCGACCTGATGCGCGCGGCAGGCGCAAACAGCAACGGGGCCGCCCCCTTCGAGGAAGCGACCCCGCGCCATATCTCCGGCATTCTTGTGCGCCGGTAGCTCTTAACGGTGCATCGCCGCCTCGTCACGGCGTTGGCGCGAGGGATCGGCGGTGTCGCGATTGCGTCCCTTCGACCCGCGCTGATCGGGATCGGCCATGCGCTGCGCCTTGTCGACGGCCGCATCCTTCTTGTCGTGTGCCTTGTCAGCGAGGCCTTGCGCTTGCTGCTTGGCGTGGTCGAGCGAGCCGCGGGCGTGCTCGCCCATCAGCCGCCGCTCGCTGCGCGTGGCGGGAGCGGCCGAGCCGGCGATCAGGCCGACGAGGGCGGCTAGCGCTCCGCCGATCAGCGGGTTGTCCTGATAGAGGCCCGAGGCGCGCTCGGCGGTGCGGCGCGATCCTTCGCCGATCCTCGAGCCCGTGCCGCGCACCTTTTCCATCGCCGCATCGCGGCGGCGGCGCGCGCTGTCGGCCATTTCGTGGCGCTTGCGGCGCATGCTCTCGGTCGCCTCGTCGAGCCGGTCGCGATAGCTGCGATCGTCCTCCTCGTGGCGGCGCTCGATCATCAGATAGCTCGCGCGGGCATCGTCGCGGCGGCGCTGATAGGCCTCGTGGTCTTCGTTATCGCGCCGCTCGATGCGGTTCATGTGCTCGAGATAGGCGCGGTGATCGCGATCCTGGTCTTCGCCGAGCAAGGAGAGGTTATCCCCCTTGTCCTGCCCGTCAGCGGACGAGCCGAAGCTCGGCAGCTTGGCGTCGCGATCGCTCACCAGCCAGATCGCGCCGGCCGAGATGAGCCCGAGCGCGAGCGGGTTGCGCCGTGCGCCCTCATAGAACCAGCGCGCCTCGATGTCGTTGTCCTCCGCCTTGTCGAACAGGGCGTTGACGAGGTTGCGCGCGGTGAATTGATCGCCGAGCTTGTTGACGGTGCGGCTCATCTCGTCCTGGGTGCGCTTGATGTCGCGCTCGATGGCGTCGGGCGAGCGGTGGTCTCGGTTGTGGTCGGTGGTGGTGGTGGTGTTCATGATCTGGCTCCGGTGTGAGGGGTGGTATCGCCCTGCACCGCGTGGGGCAGGCGTTCCGCTGTTTCGATGGTGCGCTCGGGGCGAACGCTGGTGGCGTTCATCTTGCCGCGTGCGGAGGCATACATGATGCCCGCGATGACAAGCACGGCGAGGCCGACGAGCAGGGTTGCAAGATCGCGGTCGCCGATCGCGTCGCCGATCAGATAGGCGATGCCCATCAGGGTCACGCCGAGACCGGAAATGCCGAGCACGGCGGCGCCAACGAGGCTGCCGACGCCTTGCTTGATGTCATCTGCGGTCTCGCGCATCTCGGCCTGCACCAGATTGATCTGCTGCTGCGCGAGGTGAGCGGATTGCGATGTCAGATGGCCGATCAGATCGACGATGTTGTCGCTCTGGCCGCGTGCGCCGTCCGGCGTTTCGGCCGAACGGGGGCGCTGGTGGGTGGTGTCATGCACTGCCTGGGCCATCAGAACCGTCCTCGCTCGCTGACCGCTCGATCGCTGCCGTTGCGGTTGGCGGGGCTGGTCATGCTGGGCTGCGGATTGCCGCGTGCGCCGATCCGGGAGCCGCTCGGCGAGCCGGCGGGGGCAAGACCGGCACGGTCAGGATCGTCACTGTCCGCCTCGCCCAGCGGATCGCCCGGCTCCACTGCATCGATATCGCCGTGCTGCTCAGCCCCGGCGCGCAGATAGCGCCCGGCAGCAAAGCCCGCAGCGGCCGAAGCGGCAAGGAACATGCCCGGTCGCTGGCGTCCGAAATCCTCGACCGAATGCATCATCTCGCGCGGCTCGCGGTTTTCGAAATCGCTTGCGATCTGCTGGATCTGGCCCGCAGCCTTGCTCAGCATCGAGGCGAGCCAGTCGGGCGTATCGTCGTCGCGGCGCAGCTCGTCGGCTGCGCGGTCAAGCGCCGAGCCGGTGGCCCTGGCCGAGCCGACCGCTTCATCGCGGCCCTTGCGAGCCTGGTTGTCAGCCTGCTTGCCGACGCTTTCCTTGATTGATCGGGCGTCCTGCTTGAGTTCGTCCTTGGCGCGATCGGTCCGCGACTGGTTGTCTGGTTGGGAAGTGTGCGAGCCGGAAACCGGCTCTCTTGTTTCGGGGTTCATGCGGCAGTCTCCATTGGGGGTTGTACCCTTTGCAATGGACGACGGGCGAACTTGGTCCGACTAAGCGACCAGCCGTGGTGCGGATCGGTCGAGGTGCAGTACGTGCGCGGCAAGTCACAGTTTTTATTATCTTTTATCAAGCTTGAACGGCGCGCAACCAGGCTCGGGCAAAAGGCGCTTGATTGCGTCGCTTGCGCCGCAGCCCCGCATGCGACACAGACCGGGCTCCCACCACCGCGGAGGACTTTGCGCCATGCTCGAGATGCGCCCCGATTGCGAACGCTGCGGCGCCGATCTGCCCGCCGAGGCTGCGGGCGCCTTCATCTGTTCGTTCGAATGCACCTTTTGCGCGCCCTGCTCCGAGGCGCTGGACGATGTCTGCCCCAATTGCGGCGGCGAGCTGATGGATCGCCCGGCGCGGGCAGCGAGGCTCCACGCGCAATATCCCCCGGCCACCCATCGCCGCTTCAAGAGGTGAGGGAGCTGGCGCCAGCGCAGGGCCATGACGGTTCTGCGCTGCGGTTCTGCGCTGCGGTTCAGCGCGGGGTCAGCGGAACACCACCTCAACGCCCTCGCCAATCGCGCCCGCCAGCTCTTGCGCATCCCAATTGGTCAAGCGGACGCAGCCATGGCTCGCGGTCTTGCCGATCAGTTGCGGATCGGGTGAGCCGTGAATGCCGTAGCCCTCGCGCGTCAGATCGATCCAGATGCCGCCCACCGGGTTGTTGGGACCGGGCGGGATCACAAGTGTTTGGTCGGGGCCCCACTCTCGCCCCGCCGGTGTGAAGGTGTAATTCGCCTGGGGCGCGACTGCGGCCACGCGCATCGTGCCGCTCGGGCTCGGGAACTGCTCGCTGCCGATGGTCGCGGGATAGCTGGCGAGGATCGTCCCTGCCGCATCCAGCGCGACGACCGCATCATCGGCCTTGCGGATCTCGATGCGCTGAACGCGCGAGGGCAATTGCTCGTCGCCATGCGAGATGATCGTGATCCGGGTGCCGGCGCGCGAGAAATCGGCCTCGGGATTGAGCGCCGCCAGGAGATCCCGGTCCATGTGGAAGCGATCGGCAAGCATCTCGGCGGGCGAGACCCAGCCGACGCGTTCCATCCGGGCCATCTGCGAGAAGCCGGAGACGGCCGGATAAAACGGCCCGTCCACATCATCCTCGCTGATCGTGTAGGTCCTGAAGACGTCCCCGGTCTGGGTCGAGATCAGTGAACGCATGAGCACAGAATCGATCTTGCCCGAAACAGGCAGGCCATGGGTCTTGCGATAATAGCGAACCGCCCGGCTGGTGTTGCCGCCCATGATCCCGTCGATCACACCCGGCGAATGGCGGCTGCGATCGAGCAGGACCTGCACGGTCAGGATTTCCTCGCTTCGCTGGCCATCGAACACGGCGGCGGGGATCTCCTCGGGGACTGACAGCTCAAACGCCTGCGCCAGCTTCTCGGGAACGGGCGCCTGCCCGGATTGGGCGGCATGGGCCACAGTGGTGAGGCCGAGCGCGAGAAAAGCGGCGCTGACACGGCTTATGTCGGCGAGGGGTTTGAATGGTCTCATGCCGGGCCAACGGCGCGCCGGTGCGGGCGTTCCGCCGATAGCGACGCCCCGCAGGCGCCTTGCGGCGAAAGCGGCCAAAACCTTCTTTAAAACGGTGCCGCGCCGCAAACGAGCTTGCTATGGGCCTTGCATGACCACCAGACCCCCGCCCCGCATCCTCACCATTGCCGGCTCGGATTCCTCAGGCGGAGCCGGGATCCAGGCCGATATCAAGACGATCACCATGCTCGGCGGCTACGCGATGAGCGCGATCACCACGGTGACGGCGCAGAACAGCGTGGGCGTGCAGGCCATAGCGCCGATGTCGGCGGAGATGGTGGCGCTGCAGATCGAGGCTTGCGTGAGCGATATCGGGGTCGATGCGATCAAGCTGGGCATGTTGCACGATGAAGAGATCATCGCCGCGGTGGCGGACGCTCTTGCCTGCGTGAACACCAACGTGCCCGTCATCCTCGATCCGGTGATGGTGGCGAGTTCGGGCGCGGTGCTGATCGCGGACGAAGCGATCGAGGTGCTGCGCGAGCGCCTGTTCGCGCGCGCCAGCCTCATCACGCCCAACCTGCCCGAGCTTGAACACCTCCATCGCCGCACCCTGCGCGACACCGCGCTGGTCGAAGCGGCGGCGCGCGCGCTGGTTGAGGACTATGGCTGCGCGGTGCTGGCGAAGGGCGGGCACACGAAGGAGGGCGGGGCGCCGGGCGGCAAGGTGCTCGACATTCTCGTGACCCCGCCCCGCGAGGGCGAGGAGAGCGTGCGCCGCTTCCAGCACAGCCGGATCGACACGCCCCACACCCACGGCACCGGCTGCACGCTTTCGGCCGCGATCGCGACGCTGATGGGGCACGGCCAGCCGCTGGAGCACGCGGTGCGGTTGGGGCGCGGCTTCGTGCGGCAGGCGATCCTTGCCGCGCCGGGCTTTGGCGCAGGCAACGGGCCGCTCGGGCATCAGGCGGTGAGGAAGCTCTCGGGCGAGTGAGGCGGAGCGCCGGCGCGGCTGGCCTCGCCAAAGCGTTTTCCTACAAGGGGCGGGCCGGGCTAATCGGGGGCGATGTTCCGCTGCCCCGACCCTTCTTTTCGCTCGCCCCTTGCCGGCCTGCGCCCCTGCGCGCGGGGCGCGACCTTTTTGCCCTTGGACTGTGTAACAGGCGGTTCAAGCGTGCTCCACCAGCGACGAGCCGAATGGCCTCAGCGCTTGAGGTCGAAGAAGTCGGCGATGTGCTCCCAGGCTTCCTCGGCGGTCTCGCACCAGGTCATGAGATCGAGATCGCGCGGCGAGATCGTGCCCTCCTCGGCGAGCGCGTCGAAGTCGATCACGCGGGTCCAGAAGTCGCGGCCGAACAGGAGGATCGGGATGGGCTTCATCTTGCCCGTCTGGACAAGGGTGAGCAGCTCGAACAGCTCGTCGAACGTGCCGAACCCGCCGGGGAACACCGCGACTGCGCGCGCGCGCAGCAGGAAGTGCATCTTGCGCAGCGCGAAGTAGTGGAAGTTGAGCGAGAGATAGGGGGTGACGTAGGAATTGGGCGCCTGCTCATGGGGGAGGATGATGTTGAGCCCGATCGATTCCGAGCCTGCATCGGAAGCACCGCGATTGCCTGCCTCCATGATCGAGGGCCCGCCCCCGGTGGTGACGACGAACTGGCGCCTGCCATCCTCGATGATCGCCTTCTCCGAGACGAGGCGGGCAAGGCGATAGGCCTCGGCGTAGTACTTGGCCTTGTCGGCGAGGCGCTGGGCGACCTTCTGCTCGAACTCGCTCTTGCCCTCGGCCGCCTTGAGCCGCGCCTCGACCTGCTCGGGCGCGGGGATGCGGGCCGAGCCATACATCACGAGAGTGGAGCCCACGCGCGCCTCGTCAAGGAGCATTTCGGGCTTCAGGAGCTCGAGCTGGAAGCGCACCGGCCGCAGCTCCTCGCGCAGGAGGAAGTCGGTATCGCGGAAGGCGAGCTTGTAGGCGGGATGCTGGGTCTGCGGGGTGCGATCGGGCGCTTCCTCGGCAAACCGGCTCTCCTCGGTCGCGCGGTAAAACCGGCGGTTGATGAGATCGCGATCGGTGGGGGTGTCGTTCATGGCGCTGCCACTAGGCCGGGGCGTAGAGCGGAGCAAGCGCGAAGGCCTGCCGCAATGAAGGCCAGCCCAAGCCAGGGCCAGAGAAGGCAGCGCTTCAGTAGGCCTGCTGAGATCGGCCTAACCACGCCTTACGAGGCGCTGCCTATGGCTGGGAGGATGACGTCTTGGATCGTCCCTGCACCGCGCCATGCTTCCTGGGCACACCCCCGGGCTCGGAACGTCTCCCAGTGCACAAGGGCGGTCCAGTCTGCGGGCGCGCGGGCTGAGTGGTCCACCCGCGCGCCCGCCTTGTTCTGCCTTGCCGCCGCGGGGTCGTATCGGGGGCAGGCTTGAAGGAACTCCCCTTCCCCCACGTGCCATCTCGGAATGGCGAGCCCGCACCGGTCGCCTGCGATCGTGTGTCCGCCGCACGAAGGGTGCTGGTGCTCGATGACGATCAGGCGCTGATGCGCACCTTCCTCCTGATGGCCCGCCATCTCGGGATCGAGGCGCGCACCTGCTCGAGCGTCGCCGAGTTCGAGGCGGCGCTGGGTGCGTTCCGGCCCGACGTGGTGCTTGTCGATCTGATGATGCCCGAGATCGACGGGATCGAAGTCCTCGCGCGTGTCTCCCCCCTGACCGATGCCCGGATCTGCATCATGACCGGTGCGGACAAGCGCACCGTCCAGGCGACGCTCGATGTGCTGGCACGGGCCAGCATCGCGGTGGCGGGCGTGCTGCCAAAGCCGTTCGGCATCGCGCAGCTCAGGCTGCTGATCGACGAACCCGAGCGGCCTTGCCAGGCCCCGCCGATCTGGGAGGGCAGTGCGTGCAAGCAGGGCTCGCCGCTGACCCGCGCACAGTTCACCCAGGCCGTGCACGAAGGCCTTGTCGAGCCAAGCTTCCAGCCGATCTTCCTGGCCGATCGCCGCACGCTCAAGGGCTTCGAGGCGCTCGCGCGGATCGAGGGAGAGGATCCCTCGCTGTTCCCTGCGGCCTGGTTCGAGCACCTCCTCGCCGACGACGCGCTCGCGCGCGAGCTCACCCGGCAAGTCACCGGCAAGGCGCTCGCCTTCCTCGCCGGGTTGCCGGGCGGCGAGCGGCTCTCGGTCTCGATCAACGTCTTTGGGACACATGCTGTCGCGAGCGGCTTTCGCGAGACCCTCACGCACGAATGCGCGCGTCATGGCCTTGCGCACCGTCAGATCATCCTCGAGCTGAGCGAGGCGAGCGTGTTCGAGCTGGACGAGGGAGACCTGCGCAAGATGACGCAGCTGCGCCTTGCCGGCTTTGGCCTCTCGATCGATGATCTGGGCACGGGCAACTCGTCCCTCGGTCGCCTTGCGAGCCTGCCCTTTTCCGAGATGAAGGTCGACAAATCGTTCTGCCTCGCTTTGCCGCAATCGGAGAGCGCGAAAGCGGTGGTCGAGGCATGCCTCGGCCTCGCGCGCCGACTCGACATGGAGGTGACGGCTGAAGGAGTGGAAAGCCGGGAAGTGGCGGTGATGCTCGGCGCGATGGGGTGCAGCGCCCTGCAGGGGCACTTCTTCGGGCACGCCATGCCGGCCGAAGAGGCGGCAGCCTGGACGCGGCAAGGCTGTCCTCGCGCGGCGCGGGCCGCATGAGGAAACGGTGCCCGGGTTAGCGAATCACATTGGGCGCGGACGAGCCTCGCTCGCTGCAGGCGGCGAGCGCGGCTTCGAGCTCCATCAGCGTGACCGGCTTGCGCAGGAACCGGGCCGCCCCGAAGGTGATCGCCGCCTTGGCCACGAAGCTGTTCTCGACATCGGCGATGCCGCCCATGAAGTGGCCCCCACCCGATACGGCGATGATCGGCACATGCGCGAGCGCGCTGCGCTTCAGCCTTCGGATGAGCTCGAGCCCCTCGACATCGGGCATGAAGATGTCGGTGATGATGATGTCGGGATCGAACCTGGTGTCATCGCACAGCAGGTCTTGCGCATGCTCGACCCATTCGCTTGTGTGGCCAAGCTTGCGCAGCATCCGCTCAAGCGTGCGCGCCGCGTGCGGATCGTTCTCCTTGACGATAACCTTCATTGGTGCCCCCGTTGAAGTGTGACCCGGTCAGGTTTCGGCCGCCTGAAAGATCTTGAGGATGTTGATGAGCTTGCTGTCCCCCAGCTTCTGGATCGCATTGTAGCGATGCGATTCGATCGTGCGCACCGACAGGCCGAGTTGCTCTGCGATCTCGCTGCTCTGCAGACCATCGCAGGCCAGCCGCATCACCTCGCGCTCGCGCTTGGTAAGCTGATCGAGCACCTGCCGCGCCTCGCGAGCCGAATGCGAAGTCTCGGCAAGAGGCTTGCGCTCATCGAGCGCGCGGCTGATCTTGTCGGCGATTTCGTCGAAGCTCGCGGGCTTCTCGATGAAGTCCGCAGCGCCCGATTTCATCGCGTCGATCGCGATCGGGATATCGCCATGCGAAGTGAAGAAGATCACCGGGATGTAGCGCTTGCTCTCCGGGATGGAGCGCAGTGTCTGCAGCCCGTCGATACCGGGCATACGCAGATCGAGGAGAATGCAGTCAGGCTCGAGATAGGAGAATGCATCGAGCAGGTCGTTGCCGCTGCTGAACGGGTGGCACCTGTATCCCTTCCCCGTAAGGCCACGGCCCAAGGTGGTGCGCACATCACGCTGATCGTCGACAATCGCGACCAGCGGGCCTTCTTCGAGCGATTGGTTCATCGCCTCTCCCTTGTAGACCCTCCGAAAAGTATGCGCCAGCCATATATCCCGGCGCGTTCCGTCACAGAAAGGTTGCGTCTTCTTCCAGGCCCGCTTTCGTTTTCGTGTTCTTCCAGCCCCAAATTAGCCAAAATTCACATATGTAACTGACCCGAAGCCCACCATCCTTGATGAATGCCGTTGAAGCCTATCAGTCCGCGTCAACCGCAAGGTGAGCACCAAACGTTCAGTGCGAACAGCGCCTCAATCCACCGATTGCTGCCCAACGAGCCTTATCGAGGCAGCACGAATGTCGGTTACGTACAACATTTCGGTCCTGTTTGGAAGCGGGCTGGCTGGGCATCAGGGGGTATGCAGAGGCAATGAGGAGATGGCTGTCGTGTTGCGCCGGTGAGTGGCGGAGCGGGGTGCGAGGCCGCCGTGATGGCGTATGCGGCGTGCCGGCGACGGGCGATCGTCCCCGGCCTCTTGCCTTGGCGAGCCAATCCTGCGCAGATCGTCGGCGATGACACCTGTTGACCAACTGAGCGCGCGCCTGCCTGTCTTCGCGTTCGACAGGATGTCCGATCATGTCATCATCACCGATGCCGGCGAGCACGGAACGGGCGAGCACCACATCATCTATATCAACCCCGCCTGTCTCGAGGCGACCGGCTACTCCCGCGACGAGGTGATCGGTCGCTCGCCTCGCATGTTCCGCGGCGAGGGCACCGACACCGACACGGCACGGCGCATTTCCGAGCAGTTGCGCCGGGGCGAGAACGTGCGCGAGGTGATCCTGAACTACACCAAATCGGGCGCCCCCTACGAAACCGAACTCAACATCACCCCGATCCGCGACGAGGCCGGGGAGATCATGTGGTTCTGCTCGGTCCAGCGCGATGTCACCAAGCGCGCGCGCGCGGCCGAGGCAATGGAGCTCGAGCGCGGGCTCAAGGCTCGCGCCGAGGAGATCGGCGCGATCGGGAGCTGGGCCTATCTTGTCGAGGAGGACCGGCTGATCTGGTCGGACGGCACCTATCGCCTCTTCGGGGTCGATCCGGAAGTCGAGCTCATGACCGCCGAGGCCGGACTCAAATACATTGCTCCCAAGGATCGCGATACCCTGCGCGAAATCTCCGCCACCTGCATTCGCAGGCAGATCCGCCAGAGCCACGAAATCTCCGGGGTCAGGGAGACGGGCGAGCTTATCAACCTTGCCGTGATCGCCGAGCCGATTATCGGGGAGGACGGCCGCACGAGGGCGGTGGCGGGCGCGCTGCGCGACATCACCGACGAGAAGCGGATGCAGAATGCGCTCTCCGATTCGCTGCTTCAGCAGGAGACCGTCGAGCGTCACTTCGCGAGCGCGCGCAAGGCCGCGAAGATCGGCCTGTTCGACTATTCGGTCGAGCATGATCTGATCTACTGGTCGGACGAGCTGTTCGAGATGACGGGGCTCGATCCCGAGGAGTTCCCCGCCGTGTCCGCGCAATTGCGCCAGCGGATAGATCCTGAGGACCTGCCGGAATTCGAGGCCCGCTTCACTCGCGCTCTGGAGCAGGGCGAGGGCACCATCATGACCGTGCGGTTCCACCGCCCGGATCGCACCATCGTGCGCATCGAGATCATCGCCGAGCTGCGTGAGACCGTGGCTGGCCGGCGGATGGTCGGCATCGCGCGCGATGTCACCAGCGAATTGACCGCGGCCGAAAAGCTCATGCGCCAGGAGGAACGGTTTCGCATCATCGCCGACACGTTGAGCGACGTGCTGTGGGATTTCGACCTCGAGAGCAGGACGTTCTGGGCGACCCCCAATTGGCCGAGCAAGCTCGGCCTGGCAATCGATCCAGCCGCGTTCGATCCGATGAAATGGTCGTCCGTCATCATCGAGGAGGACAGAAAGGAGGCCGAAGCCGCGCTTGCCGATGCGATCATGCTCGGCTCGTCGCGCTGGCAATCCACGTTTCGCGTGCGCGAGCCTGACGGGAGGCTCGAGCATATCGAGATCAAGGCTGCGATCCTTCGCCGCGAGGAGGGCGGGGTGCACCGCATCCTTGGCAATGTGCGCAATGTGACGCTCGAGAAGCAGGCGCTCGAGGGCTCTTCGCGCTCGCGCGCGCTCGAGGCGGTGGGCCAGATGACGGGCGGGGTCGCGCACGATTTCAACAACCTGCTGATGATCATCCAGGGCAATGCCGAATTGCTGGCGATGAGCGAGCTTAATGAGGACGATCAGGAATCGGTCGAGCTGATCGGCAAGGCCTCGCGCTCGGCGGCCGAGCTGACCAACCGCCTGCTCGCCTTTTCGGGGCAAACACGGCTCAACACTGCGCGCGTCGAAGTGCACGAGGCGATCGCCCAAATCGGACCGCTGCTCAAGTCCGGCCTGACAGAGAGCGTGCGCCTGATGACCCATGTGAGCGAGGATTGCTGGGATATCGAAGTCGACCAGAACGAACTCGAACAGGCGATCATCAACCTCGCTGTCAACGCGCGCGACGCGATGCCCGCTGGCGGCACAGTCGAGGTGCGGTGCGATAACCGGGTCATCACCGACGCGCAGGCCGGGGCGGACCTCGGGCTCAAGGCCGGTCGTTATGTCTGCATAAGCGTGATCGATGATGGCGTGGGCATGAGCGAGGAGGTGATCGCGCGCGCATTCGATCCCTTCTTCACGACCAAGGAGTTCGGCCGCGGCACCGGCCTGGGTCTCAGCTCGGTCTATGGTTTCGCGCAGCAATCGGGCGGCACGATCGAGATCGACAGCGAGCCGGGCCGAGGCACGCGGGTCAGCATCCTGCTGCCGGTGAGCGAGGGGCTGACCGCGCCAAGCGAGGCGAGGCCGGATGCCCATGCCGCGCCGGTGCCGCAAGGGGCGCGGATCCTGGTGGTCGAGGATCAGGAGGAGGTTCGCCGCCATGTCGTGAAGCTGCTGACCCGCGCAGGGTTTGTGGTGGAATGCGCGCAGGATGCATCCTCGGCGCT
This sequence comes from Erythrobacter sp., assembly GCA_036350735.1. GTDB lineage: Bacteria > Pseudomonadota > Alphaproteobacteria > Sphingomonadales > Sphingomonadaceae > Erythrobacter. Next base: position 95,198 of record JAZBNR010000004.1, on the reverse strand, counting down.
CGAGCTGCTGAGTTCGGATGCCCGGTTCGATCTCATGTTCACCGACATCATCATGCCGGGCGGCGTCAACGGGGTGGAGCTGTGCGAAAAGGCCCGCGCGCTCCTGCCGGACTTGCGGGTGCTGTTCACCTCGGGCTTTCCCGCGAGTGCGCTCGATCACTTGAAGGCGGCGGATCATGAGAAGGTGCAGCTGCTCAACAAGCCTTATCGCGGGAGCGATCTGATCGCGATGGTGAGCGGGATTTTGCGCGCGGGCTAGCGCTGCTTGCGTAGAGTTACGGCGATGGGCGGGAGGGGGCGGGCAAGACACGCGCGCTAGCCTTGCTGGTATGCAGTGTGCGCTGTTCACCCGTATCGTGGCGTTTGCCGCTTCCGCCGGTGCCGGCCTCGGGGCAGGCGCTCCCGAGGCGCAGCCGACGGGCGCGAACAGCGCTCCCGATCGATCGCGCCTGCCCCGCGCGGTCGCCAGTGTGAGCGTGAGCGCCACTGTGGTCGATGGCGCAAGGGTGAGGCTCCCGCGGCTGGACCGCTTGGATATGGGCGAACCCTCGCTTGTCCAACCGAACGACGCGCCCTTCGCGGCCGCCCGCTCGACCCGGTTGGACCGGGAGCGGGGCGTGATCGTGATCTCGCTCGATTTCAGCTGAGCGCCAGCGAGCCCTGCCTCATCCCCCGGTGACCAGGGTCGCCCCGGTCACCTGCGCGAAGATCGCCTCGTCGATCTCCAGATAGCCCTTGGGCTTTGCCTTGGCTGGCGCTGCTCCGGGCTCGGGCTTGCGGTCGACATGCTGGGCAGCGAGCTCGACCATCGGCAGGCGCATCTGGTCCGCTTCGACGTGATGGCGCACCTGCTCGAGAGCGCGCGCGATCTTGGCGTCGAACAAATGCATCACTTCGATCAGGCTGCGCGCGCCGCCATCCGGGCTATAGAAGATTGCGCGGTTTGCCCGCGCCGCCTCGGGGAACTGCGCCGGTGCGCTGAGCGCAGGATCGTAGTGCAGCAAACCCACGAAGCGGGTTGCCCCGCGCGCGCCGAGGAAATGCGCCAGGTAAAGCTCGGTGTAGGTCGGTGCGCGCCCCAGCACCGACGCCAGCGCCGCCGCATTGTCCTCGGCCAGGCCTGCCGCCATCACCGAGGCAACCAGCGGATCAGCGCGCAATTCGAGCAATTGGCGCAGGTCCGCGCCATCTTCGGGGGCGGTTTCGATCATACGGGCCCAGTCATCCAGCCCAAAGCGGGCGCCATGGCGCTTTACGGTGTTCAACCAGGTGCTGTTGATGAACTGGAAGAGCCCGGTCGCGCTTGAGGTGCGGGCGCGGGCGGCAGGGTTCATCGCAGATTCGAGATACGCCTGCGCAAGGAGATATTCGTAATCGATCGAAGTCGCTCGCGCTGCGACCGCGATTGCCTCGGGAACGCTGGTAACGGCGCCCCAGGTCCGGTCGAATTCCTCGCGCGACCATGATCCGCGCTCGAGCCGGTGCCCGGTTGCGGGGTATTCACTGACCATCGCGTGCCGGGCGGCAGGCGCATTGGCCCAAGCCGGCACGGCCCACCAGAAAGCGAGGCCAGCAAGAAACAGCGAGATGGCGGGAACGGTTCCGGGCATCGTTGCTTGATCGGCGAATATGATGAAGATTGGCCTTACGCGGCGCGCTCGATCGTGCCGCAAGGCCGTTTCGCCTTAGGCTGCGACCTCGGCTGGTCCATCGTCTCCGGCCCGCGCCTGCGTCTTTGCCAGGAGCGAGCGGAAGGAGGCAGGCGGGATCGGCGCTGCGAAGGAAATCCCGGCCTTGTCGCCCTCGACCCATTTCACGGTCGCGAGCTCGAAACTCTGCCCGGCCACCTCCAGCGACAGCAGCTGGCCCCTGCGCACGGGTGCGCGCGTGCTGATGCACGCACCCTTGAGCGAGAGGTTGCGCACCACGCATTCGTGGCGCGAGCCATCGACATAGAGCTTTGCCTCGCCCTCAACCGGCAAGCGCACCGCGCGCGGCTGGTATTGTTCGAGGTGCAGAAGATCCCCCAGATCCTCGCCCTCGACCTTGACGCCGAATTGAAGCCCTCTGGTCCACGCCACAGTGCCCTCTCGCGGTTCCTCGCTGCCGAAGCAGAAGGTGATCCGATCGCCGATCTTCACGGCGGTGTTGCCCGCAAAACACACACCTTTTGGCGAAAGGTTGCGCAAGGTGACGAATTCGAGCTTCCCCTCATGCTCGATATAGGCGGCCTTGAAGAAGGTCACTTTGCGACCTTCGGCTCTTCTTTCTTTCTGCATAGCAGTCATGTCCCCATCCTCCTCTAGCGCCTTTGCGCCATGAGGCCGCTGATAGCGCGTGCAATTCAAACAAGCTGTTGGCGGGAAAGGCCGTGGCGCTCGCGAGCGTTGCTTAAGCGTAGCTTCACCATGATTGAGGGCCCGGGGGTGAACAGCCCGGGGATCGCCGGCCTCAAGGCACGAAGCCGCGTCCGGTTCGCAGCTTCAGGGCAAGAGCGCTGCCCGCCAACGCCGCCATCATCCATGCGAGCCCGTGCAGGCTCCCGGAGATCGTCCCGCCGAGATAAGCGCCGATATTGCAGCCATAGCCGATCCGCGCGCCATAGCCCATGCACAGGCCGCCGAGCAGCGCGGTGCCGAGTTCGGCGAGGGTGAGGCGTACGGTCGGACGGAAGCGGCCTGCAAGATTAGCGGCCAGCAGCGCCCCGCCGATGATGCCGAAATTCATGACCGAGGTCGGATCCTCGAACACGCTGCGCTCGAGCCACCCGGTGCGGCTTTGCCAATAGGGCCAGCTTGCGGCGTCCACCCCGACGGCGATCGCAAGCTTGGCGCCCCACAGCGCAAACGCCGAGGTGATCCCCCAGGGGCGGCCCAGCAGCATCAGCGTGGCAATGCCGACCGCAGCGAGTGCAACCGCTCCTGCCAGCAGCGACCATGGTCCCGTGAGCCAGGTGCCGGTTTGGCGCGGGGCCTCGAGCCGGCCATGGAGCCGCCGCTCGCGCGCAGCGGAATAAAGCCAGATCGCAGCCATGAAGGTGCACACGATGCCAAAGGCGGCGAGCGAGCCGAACCGGTCGATCAGGCCGAACCGCCCGAGCGAGGGCAATCCGTGCCACCAGCCCACATGGAGCGTTGCGAAGAGCGAGCCGGTGACGAAAGCGCCGAGCGTCACTGCCATTCGTGTGCTGCCGCCACCCACGGTGAACAATGTCCCCGATCCGCAGCCGCCCGCGAACATCATCCCGAACCCGAAGAGGAAGGCGCCTGCGATCAGGCTGAGGCCGACGGGAGCCACTGCGCCGCGCGCGGCGATACCGAGCGTATCGGCAAGGCCGATGAGAGGGAAGGTGACAAGGCTGGTCAGACCGATGAGAATGAATTGCGAGCGCAGCCCCGCGCCGCGCCCTTCGTTGATGAACTGGCGCCAGTGCACGGTGAAGCCGAAAGCGGCGTGATAGAGCGCGAGCCCTGCGACCACGCCGATCAGACATGCGAGGAAGAGCCGCGCGCCCGAGACGCTCCAGACTGTTGCAAGCAAGGCGGACAGCGCGAGCGCGGCGACGAACAGCGAGCGCGGCAGGCGCTGCGGGGGCGCGGCTGTCGCCATGAATTCAGCGGGCCACCGCCATGCCCGCAGTGCGCCAGGCGTCAAATCCTTTGCTCATATGCGCGATATCGCGGAAGCCCTGCTCCCTCATGACCGCCAGCGCAGCGGCGCTGCGGGTGCCCGACTTGCAATGAAGCAGATAGCGCGCGTCAGGATCGAGCTGGGCCAGGCGCTCGGCAAAATCGGGGCTGCTGAAATCGAGGTTGACGGCGCCCGCGATGTGCGATCGCGCGAATTCCCCGGGAGTGCGAACGTCGAGCACGATCAGTTTCGCACCGCTCCTCACCAGCGCATCTGCCTCGGCCACGCTTACATCGCGCACTGCGGCGAGTGGTGCGGCCACGGCCTTGTCAGCAGGCTCTGGAATTGCGGCGGAAAAGACCGCGATCGCTACTGCCATCGCGCACGCCCCTGCAATGCCTGCAATCAACTTCGGCTTCATGTCGCCAGCCCTCCTTTGGCGGTTTCGTGATACCCCTCGCTCCGCCTGCGGCCAAGCGGCTATCGCGGGCTGCCCCTCTGTGTGCCTCGCGACCGAGACGGACGATGCTTGGGTCAGCCCCCGGGACAGCCCTGTGTCGGCCCCTTGATAAGCAGATGCAGACGGTCTGCGGGGCCTTGAGTGACTTCGGCATCGATCGCGAACACGGCTGCGAGCCGATCAGGCGTGAGAGTTGCGCCCGGGGTTCCATCGGCGACGATCCGGCCCTCCTGCATCCACAACAACCGATCGGCGTAGCGTGCTGCGAGCGCGAGATCGTGGATCACCGTGAGCACTGCGGCCCCCGCGCGGGCGGCGGCGAGGAAGATTCGCAACACCTCGTGGCTGTAGCGGGGATCGAGCGCGGCGACGGGTTCGTCGGCGGCCAGCACCGGGGCTTCAGCCGCAAGTGCGCGGGCGAGGTGGACGCGGCTGAGCTCTCCGCCCGAAAGCGTGTCGGCGGCGCGCTCCTCCAAGCCTTCGAGGCCGCACGCCGCAATCGCGCGCGCAACGGCCGCAGCATCGTCAGCAGACAATCGCCCCGGCACCGCGCCATGCGAGAAGCGGCCGAGCGCGACGATGTCACGCACCGGCTGGGGCCAGATCAGCGGGCGCGCCTGCGGCAGGTAGGCGGCGCGGCGGGCGCGCTCGGGCGGGGAGAGGGTGCGCGCCTCGCTGCCGCCGATAAGCGCCTGACCGCCGGCCGGTTCGAGGAGGCCGAGCGCAAGGCGCAGCAGCGTCGTCTTGCCTGCGCCATTGGGGCCGATCAGCATGGTGAGCGTGCCCGGCTCGAGCGCGAAACTCGCATCCGAGACAAGCGCCCGGCTCCCGGCCCGGTAGGTCAGCCCCGATGCCTCGAGCGCGCTCATCCCAGCCTCCCGCGTGCGGCGATCCACACGAACACCGGCGCGCCGATCAGCGCCGCTACAACGCCCAGTTTGAGTTCGCTGTCGGTAGGGATCAGCCGCACGCCGATATCGGCCAGCACCAGCAGCAGCGCGCCAAGCAGCGCAGAAGGGACCAGCAGCCGCGCCGGATCGTGGCGCAGCACGGGGCGCAGCAGATGCGGGGCGACGATCCCGACGAATCCGATCGCTCCCGCCAGCGCCACCGCCGCGCCCGTCGCCAGCCCTGCCCCGATGATGATGCCAAGCCGCTGGCGGCGAAGATCGAGCCCAATGCCTTGCGCCGCCTCCTCGCCCAGCGCGAGCGCGGCAAGGCCCCGGCGCATCGCCAGCAGCACCGCGAGCCCGATGGCCAGAAATGGCGCGACGAAGGCAAGATCGGCAAAGCTGCGATTGTCGACCGTGCCCAGCGTCCAGTTGACGAGGTCAGCCAGGCTGAAGGGATTGGGCGCCAAGTTCATGAGCAGCGCCATCAGCGCGCCCGCGAAGCTCGATATGCCGACGCCGAGCAGGATCAGCGTCACCGCCGAGCGCGTGCGCAGCGCCGCCGCTGCGACCAGCAGCGTCGCCGCGAGCGCGCCCACCACCGCTGCCAGCGGCAGCACCAGCGGGTGCGCGGCGGCAAGGCCGAAATGAAGCACGAAGCTCGCGAACAGCGCCGCGCTCGCCGAAACGCCGAGAATGCCGGGCTCGGCCAGCGGGTTGCGCAGGAGGCCCTGAAGCGCAGCCCCGCTCATCCCCAGCGCCGCTCCGACGCAGGCAGCCGCGAGTGCGCGCGGCAGTCGGATCTGCCAGACGACAAGGCCATCCCCCGCGCTAGCCCCGCCCATGAGCGCCGCCAGCACGCGTCCGGGCGACAGTGGCACAGTGCCGAGCAGCAGCGCGGCGAAGAGGGCGAGCACGAGCGCTGCGACCAGGGCAGGCGACACGCGGCTCAAGGCGCGGCTCCCGCGGCCAGCGCCTCGACTGCATCGACGAGGAACCACGCCCCGCATGAGGTCCACGCCCCCTCCAGCAACACCACCGGCAGCTCCTCGAGTTGCGCGCGGGCGACAGGATGGCGCGCCGCGCTCCAGGGGGCGACCGGCTTCGCTTCGAAGAACCCGAGAGCGACGAGATCGGGCCGCTGATAGGCAAGCCGTTCGAGCGGGATCGGGTTCCAGCCGGGGCGCTGCTGGAAATTGGCAAGACCGGCCGCGCGCAGCAGCTCGTCGATCATCGTATCCGGCCCTGCGGTCACCCCGCCCGGCGTGACATAAAGCGCCTCGCGCGGCTTCCCGCTCCGGCTGCCGAGCTCAGCCAGGCGTCGATCCATGTCGGCAGCAAGCCCTTGCGCGCCTCTCGGATCGCCGAGCTGCGTGCCCACCCGGATCACTTCTGCGCGCACCTCAGCGAGTGTTTCGGGATAGCCCAGCTGCACCACCTTCACCCCTGCGCGTTCCAGGAAGGCCTCGATGCCCGGCCCGCCGCCATAAGAGCGCACCACCAGCGTCGGGCCCAAGGCCAGCACGTCGGCGGTGCGCGGGCGGACTTGCGGCAGGCCCTCAGCCTCGGCGCGCAGATAAGAATAGCGTCGCCGCGCCTCGGGCGAGAGCGCGATAATGTCTCCTCGCTTCGCGAAGCGCAGCACGTACTGGTCGGCGCAATAATCGAGGCTGATGATCCGCCGCGCTGTGCCGCTCGCGCGATCGGCCCCCTGCGCACAGGCGCCAAGCGCAAGGCATGCGAGCAGCGCGAGGATCACGCGTTTCATCATCACATCCGATACCGCACGCCGCCGAACGCCGCGCGGCCCGGCTGTCCATAGAGAAAGACAGTCTCGTATTGCGCATCGAACAGGTTTTCCACCCGCCCGAAGATTTCAAGCTCTTCGGTGATGCCGTAGCTCGCGCGGATATCGGTGATGACATAGCTATCGAGGCGCACGCTGTTGGCGGCGTTGTCGAAGCTGTCACCCACCATCAGCACAGTGGCGCCGAGCCCAATCCCGCCGGGCAGGCGATAGTCGGCGTTGAGGCTGAAGGTGTCTTGCGGACGGCGCGGCAGGCGGTTCTCGGTGATGTTGTTGATCGCGTCTATGGTGGAATATTGGGCGGCGATGTCGAGCCTGTCGACCGGTTGGAGGGCGAGTTGGAACTCCCATCCGCTCGCGCTCGCACGCGCCACATTGTCATAGGTGCCGAAGGGTGGATTGGGGCCCTGGCAGGGCGGCAGGGGGTTTTCGAAGCAACCGACGAAAATGATGAGATTTTCCGCGTCGCGCTCGAAATAGGTGACGCCCAGTAAGGCGCGGCCCTCGAGGAAGCTATGCGTGATCCCGGCGTCCCAGGTCTGCGCCTTCTCGGGCTCAAGGTCCGGATTGCCGATATTGCTGAACAGCTGGAACAGCGAGGGCGCCTTGAACCCCTCGCCATAGCTTGCGCGCAGCACGGTCGCGCCGCCACCGGGCGAATAGGTGCCGCTTGCCTGAAAGGTCGTCTTTCCGCCAAAGGTCTTGTGATCGTCATGGCGCAAACCGCCGGTCAGCGAGAGGCCTTCGAGCGGGGCGAGATTGGCTTGGGCGTAAACCGAATTGATCCACACGTCGGCGGCTTCGAGCGCGCCGAAGCCGAGCGTGCGGAACTCGCTCTCCTCGCGCTCGGCCCCGAACACGATGTCTGCAAAGTCGCCGGTGTCCAGCACGCCCTGATATTCGAAGCGGCGGTTCTCGCCCTCGGCATCGAAAATTTCGGCCCCGCCTCGGCTGTCGAAGTCGGTGCGGTCGATGCGGGTGTAAGCAAAAGCCAGCCGGTTGCGAAAGCGGCCATCGAGAAAGGCTGCGTTCACCCCGGCATAGCCCACGAGATTGGTCGTATCGCCTACCGCCGGTGTATCGGCGAGGGCGAAGGCGGGCGGGGGAAAGCCATCGAACTCATTATGCGCATCGGCATAAAAGCCGCGCAGATCGAGCGCGACATTGGCGGCGAGCGCGATGTCGAGCTTGGCGTTGATGCCGAGGCTCTCGAAGCCGTCCTTCTCGGTGCCGCCGCGCACCTCGCTAAAGGCGGAGATGCCATCGCTCGTCAGGAAGGTCGCGCCAAGGCTCGCCGAGATGGGGCCGACGCGGGCCGAGACATTGCCGACGAGCTGCGCCGTGCCGCGCTCGCCATATTCGGCGCGGCCGAAGAACTCGGGCGTCTCGCTCGGCTCGCGGGTGATGAGGTTGACCACCCCGCCGATCGCCTGGCTGCCATAGAGCACCGATTGCGCGCCGCGCACCACTTCGATGCGGGCGATGTTGCCGGCCACCAGCGTGCCCAGATTGGTGCCGCCGCCGGGCGCGGCAGGATCATTGAGCTTGACCCCGTCGATCAGCACCACGGTCTGGTCGCTCTCCGCCCCGCGGATCGAGAACCCGGCGACGGTGCCTGCGCCGCCATTGCGATTGAAAGTGACGCCGGGCAAGGTGCGCAGGATGTCGAGCACATCATTGGGCTGGCGATTGACGATCTCCTCCTCGGCGACGACCGAGACCGATTCGCCGACCCGCGAGAGCTCACGCTGGGTGCGGTTGGCGGTGACGACGATGGCGGTGGAGCTGATCGCCGCATCATCGGGCAGATCGAGCGATTGTGATGGAGATTGGGCGAGAGCGGGCGAGACGGCGAGAGCCGCGCCCGTGGCGGCGAAGAGGTAGGCGGCAGGCTTGATCATGGGCATGTATCCGAAGCCACGGCGCTGCCGGGGGCCCGGTGCCCGCACGGCGCATGCAACAGGTGGCCCGCCGCGCCGCCCACGGGGGCGAGCCCGACGCCGGAGCCCGGCCTTGCTGTCGCTACTTCGGAAAAGACTTTCCTGTCCCATTGGGCTGGACCCGGCCCCGGACGAACGACGCGACGGCAGGTCTCCTGGCTCGCCGATCACCACCCTCGAGGCGTCTTCCCGGCATCGCCCGAAGGCTAAGCCAGTGACATCGTTGCCTCGGGACTCCCGGCCTACAGTTGCGGGCACAGCGCCGGAATTGCCCTTGCGGGGCGCACCGGCTTCCCTCTTAGCTCCGGGAGAGTTCACCCCCGCAGCACCGTCTGGGTGTTCTGTGCGGTGGAGGCCGACGCCTGTCAAGCGCGGCGTAAGGGCGGGCGCGTCACTCGGGCTCGGTGCAGGACTGGCAGATCCCGGCGATCTCGATCACCTTGCGCGTGGGGCGGAAATGGGCCGCAATCGCCTGCTGGCTGACCGCCGCATCCAACCCCGCCGCCTCGACCGTCTCGACTGACCCGCAATCCTCGCACATCAGCAGCATGTAGCCCTTGCCGTCATCGGAAGGCGCAAGGCAAAAGGCGTGCCTACTCTCGACCCTTTGCACGAGCTTGCAGGCCATCAGCACGTCAAGCACACGGTAGACGCTATTGGGCGCCACCGTTTTGCCTTGCTCTTTGCTCAGCCTCGCGGCCAGCTCGTAAGCCCCGACCGGATGCTCCGACCGGAACAATTGCCGCAGCACCGCCTCGCGCAGGGGGGTGAGGCTCTCGCCGTGCGCCGCGAACTGCGTCGCGAAGCGGGCGCGCTGCTGCTCCCACTCGCCGCGCGGTCCGCCGCGATCGCCGAAGGGTGGTGTGTCGTTCATGATGCCCGGTTCCATAGCCTCATCGTGTCGCATCAAGCCTTGCCGCAGCGCACGCCGTCATGCGCTCCGGCGTGGTGTTATCATACTCCGCGCTTTGCCGCATGTCACACTATATAGGAAATGCCGCACCGGGATGAAGCCGTTCGTGGCATCATGGCGTCTGGGCTCTGCGGACAAACGAATGTTGCGCGGAACCGGTTCTGGCGCGGCGCGCTTTGCTTACACCCAATTAAGCAGGCGCGCGGGAAGCAAGCAAATTTGACCGATCAGGCACACACGAGGCGCATCAAAGCCAAGCAATCGCTTGCCCCGCGCAATGAGCGGCGCCCGGCCGCGACGGCGGCATAGGCCCGGATGGCAGATCCCTTCTTCGGTTTTGCGCCCTACCATGTGCTGCTTGCGGGCTGCGGGCTCGCGATCGTCGTGGCCTACTGGCTTCCGCGCTACTTCTCCGGCCGTGAGCCCGCCTCGTCGGGGCTTCTCATTCTCGGCGGTCTTGCCGTGTTTGGTGTGCTGCCGGGCGTGCCCGAAGCCTTCAGCCCGCTCGACCGGCCGATGCTGTGGGAGTTCGCCTCCGAGCTGGCGGTCATCATCGCCCTCTTTGGCACCGGGATCCGGCTCGACCGCGTGGCCGATCTGCTCAAGTGGACGCCCGTCTTCCGGCTGCTGCTGGTGGCGATGCCGCTGTGCATCCTCGCGGTTGCGGCGGGTGGGCTGCTCATCGGGATGACACTGGCGGGAGCGGTGCTGCTTGCGGCCGTGCTGGTTCCGACCGACCCGGTGCTTGCAGCCGATGTGCAGGTTGGTCCGCCGCTCGAGGGCCAGGAACACCCGATCCGCTTCACGCTCACCACCGAGGCCGGCCTCAATGACGGACTTGCCTTCCCGTTCGTTTACCTGGGCATCTTCCTGGTGACGGCCAACGGCGCTCCGGCCGAATGGCTGTGGCAATGGGCGGGGCTTTACGTGTTCTACAAGATCGCAGCAGGCGCCATTGCGGGCGCGGCGGCCGGATGGCTCCTTGGCAAGGTGCTGTTCGCGCTTCCGCCGGGCAATCCCCTCGCCACGACGAGCTCGGGCGTGATCGCGCTTGCCGGGGTTCTCCTCACTTACGGGGCGACCGAGCTGATCGAGGGCTACGGCTTCATCGCCGCCTTCACCATGGGCCTTTCGCTGCGCCGGGTGGAATCCGAGCACGAATATCACGCCCGGCTGCACAGTTTTTCCGAAGCGCTCGAACACTCGCTGACCGCGATCCTGCTCGTGCTTCTCGGCGGAGCGCTGCCGGCGCTGTGGCCCTATCTCACCTGGTCGAATGCCCTCCTTGGCGCCAGCCTCATCTTTGTCATTCGCCCGGTCGCCGGGATGGTTTCGCTCTGGCGCACGCGTTTTTCGCTGCGGCAGCGACTCATCATTTCGTTTTACGGCGTGCGGGGTCTCGGCTCGATCTACTATCTCGCCTATGCTGGCGGACAGCTCGACCTCGTGAACGAGGGTGAACTGTGGGCGATGATCGGCTTCACCATCCTGCTCTCGACATTCGTCCACGGAATGACGGCCTCGGCCGTGATAACGCGCGCAACCGACCGTGAGCGGGCAGCGCAATAGGCGATAGGGGAGGCCATGCTTGCATGGCTAATGCGAACGCCTTTTCGCAAGCACCCACGCGGTCTGTGCGATCGCCTATCCTCGCCGTCCGAGGCTCTCGATCACGCGGCACTCGCCGATCTGCTCGCCCTTGCAGGCGCCCAGCATCTGCGAGAGTTCGCCGCGCAGCCGGGTGAGATCGGCGATCCTGCGATCGACCTCGGCAAGCTGGTTCTTGACCATCAGATCAACCTCCTCGCACGGCTTGTCCGCCCGATCGGATAGGTCGAGCAGCTCGCGCACCTGTGCCATGCTGAAGCCCAGTTCGCGCGCACGCCGGATAAAGCCCAGGGTGGCGAGATGTTCGGGCGAATAGTCGCGGTAATTGCCCTGCGTGCGGTCCGCGAGCGGCAGTACGCCTTCGCGTTCGTAATAGCGGATCGTCTCCGCCTTGGTGCCGGTGGCCCGTGCCAGTTCGCCGATCCGCATCGCTCTCTTTCGCCAGACTTGACCCTGTAGTGACTACAGGGTGCATATGCCTTTGCGACTCGGCGGTTGCAAGGAGAGCGGCATGGGCAAGTCCTGTTGCGATGAAAGCGAGAACGACGGTTCGCCGATCGATGATCCGCGCTGGCGGCGGGTGCTATGGCTGGCGCTGGCCGCGAATGCGGCGATGTTCGCGGTTGAAATTCTCGCCGGGATCGCGGCTGATTCGCGCGCGCTTCAGGCCGATGCGCTCGATTTCCTGGGCGACGCGGCCAATTACGCGATCAGCCTTGGCGTTGCGGGCATGGCTCTCGCGTGGCGCGCGCGGGCGGCTTTGTTCAAGGCAGGCACCATGCTCGCGATCGGCCTCTGGGTGATCGGATACGCGCTTTACGGCTTGCTGGCCGGTGCCAGTCCCGAACCGCAGACGATGGGGCTGATCGGAACGCTCGCACTCGTCGTCAACGCTGCGGTCGCGCTGATGCTGTTCCGTTTTCGCGAAGGCGATGCCAACCGGCGTTCGGTGTGGATCTGCTCGCGCAATGATGCAATCGGCAACCTTGCCGTGGTCGTGGCCGCGCTCGGGGTATTCGGCACCGGACAGGCCTGGCCCGACCTCCTGGTGGCGGCAATCATGGCCGGCCTGGCGATCTGGGGCAGCGCCGAGGTGTTTGCGCAAGCCAGCCGGGAGCTCGCCCATGCGTGAGCTCGACCCGCTTGGCCGCTGATCGGCCGCATCATCATTCTCGCTGTGCCTGCCGCATCAGGTTCTTGCGCAACCGTCTGCTTCGTCTGATGACTTCGCCCGAGCGCAGAGTAATGTCGAAGTCACCGCTATGGCGGGTCTTGGCGACTTCGATGGCGCCGCGCCGCACCAGCCGGGAGCGAGGGATGCGGATGAAGCCATAGGGTTTGAGCTCCTGTTCGAGATCGGCCATCGTGCGCCGCGTTCGACGCACTGTATTCCTGCTGGCGGTTGGTGCTTGCCCCGGTCGCATGGCTGGCCTCTGCGCGGATGGCTCTGCATCCGATGTTTGGCGAGACCCGTGCCTTGCTGGATGCCCCTTGTGCCCAAGCGATCTACTGCTTCGCTTTCGCGTTCTGGTTCGGGCGAGCCCGCTGCATGCCGGCCTGTTGCTTCATCATGGCGCACTGGCAGCGCTGGCTTGGCATGGCTGGCATTGCAGTTCTGGCGCTGTTCGCGGTGCATGGTGCGGGAGAGGAACTGGCGGGGCAGATGATCGCTCGAGCGCTGGTGCGCTCCGTCCTTGCCTGGTGCGCGATCCTCTGCCTGCTCAACCTCGCGCAGATCAGGTTGCACCGTGACGGGCCGTAGCGGCGCTACCTCACGCAAGCCATCTTTATATCGGCCCCACTGCCACGAGCTGAAGTTTTCTGCCCGCAAACGAGCTGCCGCCCGTGCCCGGCTTGCCGGGCTTGGCCACAGCAGCTCACCGATACCGTGGTCAATCCTGGCTCAATGCGATTTCGGCATAGCGGTTCATTCCGGTTCCACCCTTCGAGCCCGCATCATAGACGAAGCCGTATACCTTTCGCCCATCGCTGCCGGTGATGATCGATCCCCGCACCCACGCCCCATCGATAGCCTGGATCTCCTCGACCGCGCGGGACCAACGCCCGCCCCTCTCCCGGGCGCTCAGGATGCTCCCCGTGGCCTCCTCGATGAAGACGGCGAGCAGACCGGCCGGTGTGGATACGATATCCGCGCCGGCCTGCTGCGAATCCACCGCATCGCTGACGACCGGGCCGCGCGCGATACGCCGAGCGCCGGTCCAGGTGCCGGTATGCGTCACGCGCCGTTCCCACAGGCTGCCATCGGCGAGGCGATAAGCGATGGTGACAGTGCCGCTGGCCGGGTCTTGGACGAGCGGCAGGACCGCGCCATAGACCCCCCTCCCGGTGCCTGCGCGCTGGGCCACCAAGACGCGCTCGCTCAGGCCTCCAGATGGGAAGATGCGCCGATACCAAATCCTGCCGTCATCGGTGAAATAGGCGAGGTGGACGGTGTCGTCCGATCCCGTCACCGCTTGAGGGCCCGCATTGATGACCGGATCGAGCGGATCGAGTGCGACAGCTTCCGACCATTCTCCAGCAGGCGAACGGATGACGTAATGGAGCCGGTCGGCGAGGAATATGGCCAGTATGCTGCCGTCCGATCGGGGTGCGATCGTGGCCATCTGGGCGACGGCGCGCGCTTTGGCAGCGACTTCGTCTCGGATCTCCCAGCTGTCGGGCGCTGCCGGGTGATCGGATGTGCGGAACGTGTGATAACGAACCGAGTTCGTGACTTGGTGCAGTATCAGGATCCGATCGCCGGCGAGCCGCGCATCGACCGCTTCGAGATCCCCGGTGGCAGGCCGGTTGCCCCCATCGACTTCGCGCCAGCTTCGCCCGCCATCGATAGACTTCATCATCATGAACTTGTTGTCGGTCTCGGTTGGCTCCATGATGAAATAGAGATCGCCGTTCGCCGCCTGGAACGGTCCGATCCGGCCCGGTGTCTCGACGAAGGTGCCACCCAGATGGCCTTCGGGAACGACCAGTCGGACGGCGGCCACCCGGCTCACCGCACCGGCGTCGGATGCGCGGACCATGCGGAATTCCAAGCGGTCGCCATCCTCGTTGAAGGTCGGCCCGTCCCCGGTCCGGCGGATGACGAGCGGCCATTCATATTCGCCGTGGGAGCCTGCCGGGACCATGCCGGGGGCCTTGTCCTGCAAAGAGATCCCGGCGCCGGGGGCAAAGGGAAGGGGCGAGCCATCGAGCAGATCGCCCGTCGCCTCGCCATGGTCATAGCCTTTGGCGGCGACGATGCTGACACCCGGCGCGCGGGCGATACCTTCGAAACCGAGCGAGGCGATGCGTGTGCTTGCGCCCGGCCCCAATGCGATGCCGGGCAGGCCGGGCACGGCTTCGACATCCGCTGCCAGGACCTCGCTGTCGTCGATGGTAAGCGTGACCGAGCCCTCCTCGACTTCGATCTCGACCTCTTGCCAGGTCCCTTCGGTCAGGGGCGCAGCGGTTTCGGCAACCAGAGTTTCCCGACCCCCGACGATGCGCAGGATGGAGACGGAGCCATCCCCGATCCGCGCCGAATAATGGTTTGCGCGATCGACCAGGCCCCATATGAGCGACACGCGATCCTTGGCATCGTCGAGCGCGAACCGGGCGGCGATCGTGATATCGGGCGAAGCTTCCCACGGCAGGCCGAAGGCGGCGAGCAGGCCGCCGGCGCCGCCGCTTGCGCGAAGGATGGCTCCTCCGGCGGCTGCTTCAACCGCGAGCCCGTTCGGCGACCCGATGAGGACTCCCCACCCGTTGGCCTCAGGGGAGAGTGAAAGCTCGTATTCGCGCTTGGGATAGGGGAAATCGTGCGCCTCCAGCGTTTCCCACGCCGCGCCATTGCGCCGCACCTGCAGCGCCAGGGGGTCGCCTGACGGGTTCCCTTCGGTCTCGAACCGCAGGCGAAACGGCCGGTCGGCCTCGACCGCGACCGTTTGGCCCTCCTCACCGGCCCAGCCCTGGTCGGCATCGAGCGGCGCAGCGGTGTCCTCGCGCACCCGGTAGGTCGGCTCCCCTGCCATCGTTTGAGCGCCCGGCAAGAGCGAGCCGGCGACGATAGCCAGGAACGATCCGAAAACTCGCCCGAGCGCGCGGTCTTGCATCAGAAGCGGTAGCCCGCGCCGAAAGTGAAGGTCCGCCCGGTGATGTTGGCATCCTCCACGAAGGGCTCGAAGCCCTGATAGGAAAATTGCTCTTCATCGGTCAGGTTGATGACGTTTGCGAACATCCGCAGGCCGTTGTCGAAAGTGTAGGACGCGGCAAGATCGAACCGCTCTTCGGGCCCGAAGAACTCGTCGCTCTCGATGTCGCTGCCCAGGCCTTCGACGTAATCGGACCGATTGATGTAGTCGGCGCGCAGGTTCAGCCCCTTCCAGTTGTATTCGAGCGTGCCCGTGAACAGGAAGTCGGAGAAGCCCGGCAGCGCGAGATCGTCACGATCGTCGCGGTTGGGGAAATCGGCGTCGGTTTCGGTGAAGGTCACACTCAACGCCACAGAAAGCCCACGCAAGGCGCCCGGCAGGAACACGAGGTTCTGCCGCGCGATCAGCTCGATGCCATAGTTCTGTGCGCTCGTGCCGTTCAAGGGCACCTCATACTCGAAATCGCCGCTTTCGACGAGGATCGGGTTGCCGGCCGCGTCGAGCTCGTCGAATTCGCCCACGAAATCGAAGGTGAAGTCCTTGATGTCCTTGTAGAACACCGCAACGGAGTAGAGCCCGCCGGTGTCCGTGTAATATTCGAGCTGGGCGTCGAGATTGTCCGAAATTGCCGGGCGCAGGTTGGGATTGCCGTCGAGGATGTCGCCGTCCTCGTTGACGAAGCGCCCGCTGGCGAGCTCGCCGCGGCGCGGGCGGCCATAGCTGCGGTTGTAGCTCTCGCGCAGGATCAGGCGCGGGGTCAGTTCGTGGCGGAAGTGGATGCCGGGCAGCCAGAAGTCATAGCTGTTCTGCACCCGCTGCGGGGAGATCACCGTGTCTCCGTCGAGGAAGCTGGCGACGAAATTGGTGCCGTCGAAATCGATCCGTTCGTAGCGTACGCCCGCGATGATCTGGTGGATGCCGCTGCGGAAAGTCGCCATGCCGTAGCCGGCATAGAGATCCTCGGTGAAGGTCGTGTCCTCGAAAAGACTGTCCTCGAGCGTATCCTCCTCGTTCAGTTCGAACAGTTCCGGATTGCTCTGGAACAGCGCTGCCCCGCGCGAGGGGAACACATTGAAGATCCGGGGGCCGCCCAGCGTCACCTCATCGGTGCGATCGAGGATCTGTTCGTAGGGCAAGTCCTCGTCGGTCTCGTATACTTCGGCTTGCTGGTCGTTGGTGAACTCGCTGCGGAAGTAGCGCGCGCCGGTCTTGAAGGTCAGTTCGTTGTCGCCGAGATCGATGCTGTGCTCGAAATCGGCCTTGATGCTGAACACTTCCTCGCGGCTGTCGATGCTCTCGAAGATCAGCTCGCCCTCGGTCACCAGCGAGAGATCGTCGTCGGTGTTGCTCGATAGGTTGCGGATGTCGACGAGCCCGCGCTGCTGGTTGATGAGCTGGTATTCGAACAGGAACCACGGTTCGTTGGGCTCCATGAGGAAATTCAGCTCGTTGTCGTTGCCGAAATTCTCGTCATTGACCGAATAGAAGACATCGTAGGTCAGAAGGCTGCGGTTCCATTCATGTCGCCCGCCGAAATTGAGCGACCACAATTCGGTGGTGCGGTCCTGATCGGTGCCGATCCACCCGCGCGAACCCTGCGATCCGTCATCGCCCGGCGTGCCGCGACCGGAGGTCGCGGTGAGCTCGGCATAGGTCTTGCGTCCGCCGATGCGGTCCTGAAAGCGGGTGTCGATGTCGATGTCGGTCTCGAAAACGTCGTTGCGGCGGTCGGAATGGCTGTAGAAGCCGCGCAGATAGAAGGAATTTGATTCGTCGATCCGGTAATCGATGTCGATATTGCCGGTGTTGACCTGCGTGACCTGCTCGTCGATTTCCCAGTGGGAGCTTTCCATGAACCAGATCGGCGGGCCGGAGGTGGGCAGGTTGAGTTCGGGATTATTCTCCGGGCGCACCTGCACCCAGTCCATGTCTCGGTTGAGCGAAGTGCGGTCGATCTCGTAGCTGCCGAAGGACAGGCTGATGCCTAGATTGTCGTAATCGCCGCCGAGGCTGAAGATGTCGGAGTAGCGCGCGCTGATTGAATAGCCGAAATTCTCCGATAGATCGCGATAGTTGCCGCCCGCCTGCACGTCGATCCGGCGGCCGCTGCGCTCGAAGGCGCTGCGGGTGATGACGTTGACGATCCCGCCGATCGCATCGCCGTCGCGGTCCGGCGTGGCGGCCTTGATCACCTCGATGTTCGAGATGCCGTCGTTGGAGAAATCGCCCAGGTTGAGCCCGCGCCCGCCTGCTGCGGCAATGCGGTTGCCGTTGACCTGGAAGGAGTTGAAGTCGCCTTCCACGCCGCGGATGTTGACGCCCGTGGGCTCGCCCGCCTGGTTGGTGTTGACGCTGAGGCCGGGCAGGCGCTGCAGCGCGAAACCGATATTGCCGTCCGGAGCGGGGCCGAAGACTTCCTCGGAGTAGATGTTGACGATGCCGTCGGCGGTGCGTTGCTGGTTGATCGCTAGCGCCTGGCCGGTGACGGCGGCACGCACAACGATTTGCGCATCGCCGCCAATCGTGTCGAGGCCGAAATTCACGCTCGCACGGCCCCCGGCGGGCACGCTGACCTCGCGCGAGGCGCCTGCAAAGCCGACATATTCAACCGTGATTGTGCTCGCGCCGGCCGGCACGCGGATCTGGAAGCGACCATCCTCGGTGGTCACTTCACGTGCGTTGGTGCCCGCCACCGTGACGACCGCGCCGCGCAGCGAACTCCCGGTGCGCTCGTCAAAAACGCGCCCCGTTATGACGGCCTCCTCCCTTTCGGCGGTGGACGCAGCCTCCTGCGCGAGCGCCGCATCCGAAAGCGTCGCGGCAAGAGCGGTCGAAGCGAGCATCGCCGTTGCCATCCGGCGCAGGTTCATAGTCATTGATTGGGCCCCCGTTTGGTTTTGTTGAGAATGTCGCGATCAGTCCCTTGGATAGGGCATGGTGTTGTCGAAGCTGCGTTCAGGCGGGAGGGGCTTTGCGGAAGGCACCAGCCTTTTTGCGCCATCCGCCGATTTCTCCAGCCGGAACTCGTCGTAGAGCTGCCCGTCGGCGGTGTAGGCGGCGTAGTGAAGCGCCCCGTCTGCGATTTCGATCACCTGATAGAACTGAGTGTTTTCGGCCCGTCGATCGAGCACCACCCCGGTCGGGGCATAACGCGTCCAGCCATCCTGGCTGAACTCGTATTGCTTGGGCCCAGAGACGGAATTGACCAGCATCGACACGATCTCGTTCTCGTCGCCGGTCGCCGCTTGCCGTGCAGGGGTCTGGTGGCGTGCGAGAAGCGAGCCGCGTGCATAGGTGTGATCGTGACCTTGCAGCACCAGATCGACCCGGTGCTTGATCAGCACCGGCAGCATCGTGGCGCGCTTGTCCGCGTTGTCGCGGTCGCGGCCCGAGGAATAGACCGGGTGATGCATCGTGACCACGCGCCAGCGCGCATCGCTTGCCGCCAGCCGTGCATCGAGCCATGCGGCCTGTTCGGCCATGTCGGGCATGTTGCTGTCGAGCACGAAAATGTGGAGGTCGGGCGAGTAGCGAACCTCGTAGACCGTCTCTTGCAGAACCTCGGGGAGGCCCGGCGTCTCGGGCAGACGGAATTGCGGGCGCCACAGCAGCGAGAGCAGCTTCTGCTTCTGGCCGGGAGCCAGTTCGTAGGTGTCGTATTCGTGATTTCCCGCGACCGGGATTGCCGGGATCATGCCGTGAATGAACCCGCCGGCGCGGAACCAATGCGCCCATTCCAGATCGCGTGAGCCGCGGTTCACGAGATCTCCCGCATGGAGGATGAAGCGAGCATCGGGCGCGGTCTGGAAGGCGGCGCGAATCACGCGCGGCCAGTGCGAATCGAGATCGTTCTGCGCGTCCCCCAGATAGATGAAACGGAAAGGCCCGTTCGAGGGAGCGGTGCGGGTCTGGAACCACTCGCTCCATTTATCGCCCGCCCCCTGAACCCGGTAGGCGTAAAGCATATCGGGCTGCAGGCCCTCGAACCGGACTGAGTGGTGCGCCGTTCTGGGCAAGCCGCGATTGTGTTCGACCGGCAAGGCCATGCCGGAATGAACAATGCTGGAAAGATCCAGGATCTGTGTCTGGGCCGGAACCTCCTTGGCCGCAAGATCGAAGCGGGCATCGGGTGTCGCAAGCGCAATTTCTGCTCTGGTCGATGTGACCGATCCATCGGTCCTCCAGCTCACGCTGATCGAGCGGGAAGGGTCCACGTCGATGGTGGCGACGATCCGGTCAGGCCATGCACTGGCCTCTTGCCACGGCACCTGCTTGACATGGTGCTCGCCGGGATGCGCCTGAAGCTGCGCAGGATGCGCCAGAACGCTCGTGATACAAATCAGGATCGTAAACCGCATGTCACCCCCGTTGCGTTGGGGAAGCTGCTAACTGCCTGTCATGGCGATTTAATTGCGGTATCGCGGCGGTTCGGCGTAATGATCTTGACTGGATTGTGACCCAGAAGCGAACGCCTTAAAGTTGTTCGTCTTTTTCGCGTGAAACGCTGCTTTGGGGCGATCGGACAGGTTCTCGCGCTTTCGATGCGGCGACGATTTCCGTCGCTTTTTCCCGTTCCGGGATCCTTGGGGTCGGGACATTCATGGCCCGAAGGATGCACAGGCTTCAAATCTTATGGAGTCGGCGGTGCGCCTCGGGTGCGTTCTCGGCCAAAAACGGGAGATCATTCTGCCGGTGTTTGCCGACGACGAGGCAGGCGAGGATCGCGAAGGCAACCCATTCGGCTTTGAACGAGGGTTGGTGTCGATCGATGGAACCAGGCCGCATCCCTGCAGGCGGTGGGATCGGCGGGGTCAGTCTCGGAGTCTTTGAGCGTGCCACGCGATATGTTCGGCCATGAAGGTCGAGACGAAGAAATAGGAATGGTCGTAGCCTTCCTGCATGCGGATTGTGGCGGGGATGCCGGCGGCATTGCAGGCCGCTTCGAGGAGAGGGGTGCGCAATTGTTCGGCGAGGAAGGCATCGGCGTCCCCCTGATCGACGAGCAGGTCGGCAAGATGCGCGCCCCTCTCTATCAGCGCGACCGCATCGTGATCAGCCCACGCCTTGCGATCTTCGCCAAGGAATCGCGAAAACGCCTTCTCGCCCCAAGGAGACTGCGAGGGCGCGCAGATCGGCGCGAAGGCACTGATCGAGCGGAAGCGACCGGGATTGCGCAACGCGATCGTGAGCGCGCCGTGGCCCCCCATAGAATGACCGCTGATGCCCTGCCGCATCATGTCGACGCGAAACCGTTCCGCGATCAGCGCGGGCAGTTCCTCCTCGATATAGGATCGCATCCGATAATGCGGCGACCAGGGCTCCTGCGTTGCATCGAGATAGTAGCCTGCGCCCTTGCCGAAATCGTATTCCTCCTCGACATCGGGCACATTTTCGCCGCGCGGAGAGGTGTCGGGCGCCACCAGAATCAGTCCGTGCTCGGCGCAGGCGGCCCGGTATTCGCCTTTCTCCATGACATTTGCGTGAGTGCAGGTGAGACCCGAAAGGTACCACAGCACGGGCAAGCGGGTGTCTGGCGCGTGATCGGGCACGAACACCGCGAAAGTCATGGTGGTTTGCGTGGCACGCGAGGCGTGCCGGTAAACGCCTTGCGTGCCGCCATGGCTGCGGCTCTGGGAAACAACCTCCATCAATAGACCACCACCGAGCGGATCGACTTGCCCTCGTGCATCAGGTCGAAGGCGGTGTTGATCTCGTCCAGCCCCATCACGTGAGTGATCATCGGGTCGATCTCGATCTTGCCGGTCATGTACATGTCGACGATCTTGGGCACGTCCGTGCGCCCCTTCGCGCCTCCGAACGCTGTGCCGCGCCAATTCCGCCCCGTGACGAGCTGAAAGGGCCGGGTGGCGATCTCCTTGCCCGCTTCGGCCACCCCGATAATGACGCTGGTGCCCCAGCCGCGATGACAGGCTTCGAGCGCGGTGCGCATCACCTCGGTGTTGCCGGTCGCATCGAAGGTGTAATCCGCCCCGCCATCCGTCATTTCGACGATCTTCGCCACGATCTCCTCGCGGCTCATCCCCCGGCTGTTGAGGAAGTGAGTCATGCCAAAGCGCTTGCCCCATTCCTCGCGTTCGGGGTTGATATCGACGCCGACGATCAGGTTCGCCCCCGCGAGCCGCGCACCCTGGATAACGTTCAAACCGATCCCGCCGAGGCCGAACACCACGACATTGTCACCGACCTGCACGCGTGCCGTGTTGGTGACGGCTCCCACCCCGGTGGTCACCCCGCAGCCGATATAGCAGGCGCTCTGGAAGGGCGCGTCCTCGCGGATCCTGGCGACCGCGATCTCGGGCAGGACGGTGAAGTTCGAGAAGGTCGAGCAGCCCATGTAATGGTAAATCGGCTGACCCTTGTAGCTGAAGCGGGTGGTTCCATCGGGCATCAGCCCCTTGCCCTGCGTCGCGCGGATCGCGGTGCAGAGATTGGTCTTGCCTGAGAGGCAGCTTTTGCACTGGCGGCATTCCGGGGTGTAGAGGGGGATCACATGATCGCCGGGACTGACACTCGTCACTCCTGCGCCGATTTCGCGCACCACGCCCGCGCCCTCATGGCCGAGCACGCTCGGAAAGATCCCCTCGCTGTCGAACCCGTCCAGCGTGTAGGCGTCGGTATGGCAAATGCCCGTCGCCATGATCTCCACCAGGACCTCGCCGGCCTGCGGGCCTTCGAGATCCAGCTCGACGATTTCGAGCGGCTGCTTGGCGGCGAAGGCAACGGCGGCACGGGTCTTCATGAGTGGATCTCCTGCTCTGCGCTCGGCTCTGCCATGCCGGGCAACACGGTGCAACGCTGGTTGGCCGGACGCACGCTGCGCAGCGACGAGAGCTTCGCATCGCGTTTTTCCCAGGCTGACAGTCTGCGATCAGGCTCGAGCATCGCAGACTTTCGGGCACCTCCTAGTGGCGAGAAAAAAGCGGGCCCTTGGCCACGGCGGGGTCGTCTGGAGGAAAGGGGCTGCCTGGAGCCTTGCGAAGCCCGGCGATTTCGGCGCGCATCGCTTCCACCCTCGCCATCAGCCGGTCCTTCACATCGGGATGTTCGCGCAGGTAGCTGAAGCGTTCTTCGGGATCGCGCTCAAGATCGAACAGGAGCGCCGTGCCAAAGCGCTCGAACGGCACGGGGAAAGTGCGGTAGAAGGTCGAGAGCACCAACCGGAACCGCCGATCGCGGATCGCGGCCACATCGTTGCCGTCAAAAAAGAACAGAACTTCGTGCGGTGTCGCTTCCGCGCGCATCAGCACGCCCGATATGTCTCGCCCGTCGATCGCCCGATCCGATGGCACCTGGGCTCCAGCCAAGGCGGCGATCGTCGGCAGGAGGTCGATGTTCATCGCCATCTCGCTCGAAACGCCGCCCGGCGCGATCCGGCCCGGCCAGCGGGCGATGAAGGGCACCCGGTATCCGCCTTCGTGAGCCCCGCCCTTGCGGCCTCGGAGGTGCCCGGCATCGCCCTCGAACCAGGGGCCATTGTCCGAGGTCAGGATGATGAGCGTGTTCTGCGCCACCCCATTGGCCTCGAGCGCAGCCATGATCCGGCCGATTCCCTCGTCGAGATGCTCGACGACATCGCCGTAGAGCCCGGCTTCAGATTGCCCCTGCGCATTTTCGGGGACGAACAGCGGCAGGTGCGGAAAGGTCTCGGCATAATAGAGGAAGAAGGGTTCGTCGCGGTGCGAGGCGATGAAGCTGGCGGCGGCATCGGCATAGCGATCGGTCAGTTCGCGCTGATTGGCGGGGGATTGCACCACCGTCTTGTGGCGGTAGAGATCGAAGGGCTGCATGTCGTTCGAATAGGCGACGCCGTAAAATTCGTCGAAGCCCTGCGCGGTCGGCCAGAATTCGTCGCGATGGCCCAGATGCCACTTGCCGACCATGCCGGTCGCATAACCCGCCTGCTGCAGCACTTCGGCGATCGTCACCTCTTCGGGCGGGAGACCGTGCTCGCTGTGGGGATAGATCACGTGCTGCATCCCCGAACGGATCGGATAGCGCCCGGTGAGCAGCGCCGCGCGCGAGGGGGTGCAGACATTGGCACCGGCATAAAAGCTGGTGAGGCGAATGCCCTCCTCGGCGAGCCGATCGATGTGCGGGGTTGCGATCAGCTCCGCCCCGTTGGCCCCGACATCGCCCCATCCCAGATCGTCGGCCATGATGACAACGATGTTGGGCGGACGGCGAAGGCTATCCCGGGCGTGCGCTGGAGCCAATGCACAGCAGGCGAGGATCAGGGCAAGGAGGATCCTGACGCGGGCCATTTCATTCCGCTCGGCTGGGATGTGGTTCATGCTTGGCATCGCGCTTGGCTCGCTGATTGACGCAATGGTTGAAGAACAGGCTTATGATCGCATCGGCATGGCGATCGACCCATTCGGCTTCAGTGGGCTCGACCCCATAGATTTCCCGGATCTCCTGCGAGAGCACGAACGGCATCTGAGCGGCCGCGACCAGGATGTAGGTCAGCGAGATCTCGTTCACCTCCGGCCAGAGCCCCCCTTCGATGTGCTTGCGCAGGTGACGGCTGCCAGCGCGATGCTGGGGGGCGATGAAGTCCTTCACCATCCACGTGAAGCGTTCCGAACCGTGGATCGATTGCTGCACCATGATGCGGGAATGTTCGGGGTGGCGTGCGCAATAAGCGACATAGCGCCGGATGCGACCCTTGAGGCGCTCGAAATCATCGAGGTCGGCCTCCGCCTCCGGCTCCATCGAGAGCTCGGCCTGCATCCGTTCGAAGAGGAAGCGGACCGCCTCCTTCCAGAGCTCGTCCTTGTTCTGGAAGTGATGCCGGATGAGGGCGTGGTTGACACCGACCTTGGCCGCGATCTCGCGGACACTGGCTGCGTCGAAGCCCTTTTCACCGAAGACCTGCAGCGCCGCATCAAGGATCTGTCCGCGCGTCTTCAGTCTTTGCCGTTCGCGCTGGTTGAGCGATGGTTCAGAAGTCATGACGTCAGCTTAGCTTCATGCCCCTGAGCGGACAACGACCCGGTGGATCCGCGTTCGGCCAGCTCGATCACGATCTTGCGGTGAAGGTCGCGCGTCACGGGGTAGAGCCTAAGCGTCGCGATCGCGGCGATATAGAACAGGGCGGGCAAAAGGGTCATGATGACCTTCATGGACTCGAGCGTCTGCGGGCTCTGTGCCGCATTGGGCGTGTAGCCGACGAATTCGAGCAGGAACCCAAGGAGCGCAGCGGCGATCCCGAAGCTGACCTTTTGCACAAAGGACATGAGCCCGAAAGACAGGGATTCGATGCGCTGTCCATGCTGCCACTCGCCATATTCGACCGTGTCCGGCAGCATCGACCAGAAGGAGAGGTAGCTTGCCGAAGTGCCCAGGGCGCCCAGCGCAAACAGGGCTGTCACCACCGGAACCGTCTCGACCGGATTGAAGAAGAGAAGCAGGGAGACGGCAAGCGAGATGGTGAGCCCGGCGAGCCACACGTTGCGCTTCTCGATCCTCGTCGCGATCCACGCCCAGACTGGTATCAGCACCGCTGCGCCGCCGGTCATGAGAGCGAGCGCGGTGCCGGATGCGGCTTCATCGCCAAGCGTGTATTTGTAATAGTAGATCAGTGTCTTGCTTGTGAGCACGCCGCCCATGAAGAGAAGCGCAGTCGCCCCGAAGACCACCGCGAAGGCGCGATTGCGCGCGAGGACGGTGAGCGCATCCGACAAACTCGTCGCACCGGTGGCCATGGTTTCCTCGCCCGTCGGAACATATTCGCGGGTTGTCGCGAACAGCAGCAGGAACACCGGGATCGAGAGCAGGGCGAAGCAGACCGCCGTCCAGAAGAACCCCGTCGCAAGGTCGCCCTGGCCGAAATGCTCGACCAGCCGCAAGGTCGTGAGCGCGACGAGGAACCCGCCGGTCGTGGCCGAGACCATCCGCCATGCCGAAAGGCTGTTTCGCGTGCCGGAATCCCGCGTCATGCGCGCCGAGAGCGAAGAATAGGGGATCGACATGAGGGTGTAGGCCGTGCGGAACAGGACATGCGTCGCCGCGGCATAGACGACGAGCGCAGTCCCCTCCGCCTCCGGCCGGTAGAACATCAGCACCATCGAGACCGCCAGCAACGGGCTGCCGAACAGGAGGTAGGGCCGGTAGCTGCCCCAGCGGGTGCGGGTGCGTTCCGCGATATAGCCCATGATCGGATCGCTGATCCCGTCCCAGACCATCGCGACAAGGAAAATCAGCCCGGCGGTCGTCGCCGGCAGGGCCAGCACATCGGTGTAGAAATAGAGCAGGAACATGCTGGTCGTGGACCAGTAGAGGTTGAACCCGAAATCGCCGAAGCCATAGGCCGCCTGGCGCCAGCGAGGCAGGGGCGATGCTTGCGCGTCCGCGTCACTCATCGCCGGCGATCGCTTCGTTCAGGCGTTCGAGCAAAGCCTCCTTGCCCGGCCCGTCGGGTATGACGTGTTCGAGCCGGTCGAACGCGCCCGGTTCGCGCAGCCATCGTTCCGGGAACTCGGCGGCGCGGCTGCCGCTTTCCAGCCTGAAGACCGCGCCCTGGTTGAACTTGCGGCTGAACGTGATCGCGTGCTCGCCGTCGCGCGCGGCGAGGCCGACGAACAGGCGCAGGCGCATGTCGTTGAGAACGGTTTCGTATTGCGGGTCCGCGACGAGATTGACCGTCTCGTTAGGGTCTGCGGTCAGATCGAACAATTCCTCGGTGTCCCAAACCCCGTGATACTGGATGTACTTGAACCGTTCGTCGCGCAGAGCGAAGGTCGTCGGCGTTTGCGGGTAGTTGAACTCCCAGTAATATTCGTAGACGATTTCGCTGCGAGCCGTCTCGCCGGAATCGTTCAGCAGGGCAGCGAAGCTGGTTCCGTCCGCTCCATCGAGGGGCGGCGCACCGGCGAGTTCCAGGATGGTTGGCGCAAGATCGGTGTTGGTCACCATTGCGCTCACCTCCCCGCGGCGGGCGAGGCTTCGCCCCCAAACGATCATCGGCACTCTCATGGAGGCCTCGTAAGCGTTGCGCTTGTCGATCAGCCCGTGTTCGCCGAGCAGGAAGCCGTTGTCGCTGGTCACGAAGATGATCGTGTTATCGAGCTCTCCCATCGCTTCGAGGGTGTCGCGCAGCCGCGCGATGCTGTCATCCACGCTGCGCAGGGTCTCGCGATAATCGCGGCGGAATTCGGCGAGGTCGGTAGCGTCGTGATAGGCGAATTCGATGCCGTGCCAGCTGTTGCGCTGGTTCGTCACCCACATCGGCGTGCCCGGCTCGGTCCCCTGGCGCGAAGCCGAGAGGTCAGGCGCGCTGGGCGCGAGCGTGCCGCCATGCCGAGCGGCCGGGGTGAAGGGCGCATGGACACCCTTGTGGCCGATATAGAGCAGGAATGGGCTGTCTCCTTCGCGCCCCTTCAGCCAATTGGCTGCATAGTCGGTCAGCTCATCGGTGATGTAGCCACGCTGGGGCACGACCGTGCCATTGACATTGAGCATCGAGGGACGCCCGATGAGATCACGCGGCAAGTAGCTTCCCTGGCCCGGAAAGCTCACCCAGTGATCGAAGCCGCGACGCGGTTCTGCCCCACTTCCCATGTGCCACTTGCCGATCAGCGCCGTCTCGTAACCAATCTCCTGCAATTTCTCGGGAAAGATGGTGAGATCTTCCGAGAGCGGGACGTTGTTGTCCACCACGCCGTGATTGCGCATTGCCATACCTGTCAGCAGCGATGCCCGGCTCGGCGAACACAGCGAAGTGGTGACAAAGGCATTCGCCATGATCGCGCCTTCGCGGGCCATACGGTCCATCGCGGGCGTCGGCACGTCAGCGCCCATGAAGCCAAGCTCGTCGAAGCGCAGATCGTCGATGACCACGACGACAATATTGGGTGGGTCCGATCGATCCTTGGCCTGCAAGCCGATAAGTGGGGCGCATGCCGCGACAGCGAGCGCGCAGAGGGGAATGAGTGAGCGCAGCGTATTCATCGAAACAGGCCTCGCAGTCCGATCCACAGGAAAGGCGGGGGCGGGTTTCGGGCGAACCACCCCGAACCCCGTACCCCGGCCCCCGTTCTGAACAGGCCGATCAGAATGAGAACCGCGCCCGCGCGCCGAAATAGCGCGCGAAGTCGCGAGGCACATACTGGCTCAGCACGCCTCCATACAGCGGATCAGCGAAGATGTTGGTGGCGTAGAACTGGTCGAACACATTGTTGACGAAGACGGTAGCTGACCATGACCCGTCCTCGGCCTCGAGCCCTGCGGCGAGATTGACGATGGCAAAGGCGCCTTGGACCGTGCGCGGATCGTTCAGCAGGCTGTAATTGACCTCGCTCTGCCACGATCCCGAAACCTGCACGAAGGGCACGAACGAAGCGCCGATCGGAATCCCCTGACGCACGGTCCCGGTGAGTCGCCATTCGGGCGCATTGGGCAGGCGTGCGCCCGAGAGGTCTTGGAGATTGGAGATAACGTCGTCGGTCGCATCGGGGGTTCCGCGATCATCGAGCGTCACAGGCACGCAACCGGTGACCGCGTTCTGCCCGAAATAGCATGGTGCGTTAGCGAATTCGGTGATCTGCGCATCGGTGTAAGACAGGCCGCCCTGCACGAAGGTGTATTCGCTCGGCGTGTAGAGAGCCTCGATCTCAACGCCCGACGTGCGCACCGAGCCCACATTCGTCAGCCGCGTTTCCGCGTTGAGAATGTTGCCCTGGCCCTCGACAAGCACCGCTGCCTCTTCCTGGAAATTCTCGAAATCGGTCCGGAAGGCCGCGATGTTGAGGGTGAGGTCGCCGTCGAAGAGTTCTGACTTGATACCGATCTCATAGGCGTCGGAAGTCTCCGCTTCGATCGGTTGGACATCGGGCGGCGCTCCGAAGCCGACATCGATCGCCCGACCCTTGTAGCCGCGCGCGTAGCGGGCATAGACATTGATTTCGGGGGTGAATTCATGGCGGATGCCAACATCACCTGTCCAGGCGGTGTCCTCGGTCTCGCCCCTCACGCGGGCCGCACGGCCAGGTCCGCCGCCGAACGGACGGTCACCGGGCACCAGCACATCGGCCGGATCGCGGTCGATGCGGTAATCGAGACGTTCGCTGAGCAGGCGCGCCCCGCCGAACAGCACGGTGTCATCGGTCAGGTAGACGTTCGCGCTTCCGAAAACGGCAAGGTTGGTGGTGGTCACTGCCGAGGCGAATTGACCCGACTGGTTGATCCGCACGATGTTCGGCCCCGCCGGGATGGCGATCTCGAATCGGCGGCTGAACGTGCGGTCGAGATCGAGAATGAAGGCAAACCCGCCGAGCACGAAGTCCACCGGCGGACCTTGCGGCGAAACCAGTCGAATTTCCTGCGACATCTGCGAAATCGCGGTCGTCCCGCTGTTGAGGTCAAAGGTGATGAACCCGGGGATCGGCTCCTCGAGCGGGAGCAGGTCGACATCGAGATTGTTGCGGAAATCATAGTCGCGAAAGGCCGAGATCGAAGTCAGCGTGTAGCCTCCGCCGAGCCCGATTTCCGCCTTGCCCGAGACACCGAATTGCTCGCTATCGTTGAACACCGGAGCATTGACATTGCTCTGTGCGTTCTCCCGGCCGGCGACCACTGGCAGAAGCAGACCATCGAGCCGGCCATTGGCCGCAGCGCCGATTGCCCCGCTCGTGTCGCGTGCCACGTAGATGCAGCAATCCTGCTCGGATTCGCGGTAGTCCGCGATGAGCGTGAAGCGGAAATCCGGATCGGGTTCGAACAGGAGCTTACCGCGAAAGCCCCAGTTCTCGTAGCCGTTGAGATCGCGTCCGTCGGCATTGTCGATATGCCCGTCGAAGCTGCGGTAGAAGCCGGTGATCCGCCCGCTGAGCGCCCCGGCAATCGGGCCGGACAGCGTGCCACGCAGCGTGTATTCCCCGCCTTCGGCGACTGCCCCGTCGATCGAGCCGGAAAAGGTGTCGGTCGGTTCCTGCGTGGTCACCGAGATCACGCCCGCAGAGGCGTTCTTGCCAAACAGCGTCGATTGCGGACCCCGCAGCACCTCGACCCGCTCGATATCGGCAAGATCCTGGAACCCGACGGCCTGGCGGGCCATCACCACGTCGTCGATCACGATGGAAACGCTCGGCTCCACGCCTTGAGAGAAGACCGAGGTGCCGACGCCGCGGATGTTGACCGAATTGTTCTGGTCGTTGGTGGATTGGGTGAACGTGATGCTCGGGGCGACCTGGGTGAGCGTCTCGACCGAGAACACCCCGACATTGTCGAGCGCCTCGCCGCTGATCGCCGTCACCGCAACAGGCACGTCCTGAAGGCTTTCCGCACGGCGCGTCGCCGTCACGATGATTGTGTTCTCTTCCCCATCGGCCGCTTCCTGCGATGCCGCCCCGTCCTGCGCGTGAACTGGCATGGCTAGACCGAACGCCAGGCTACACGCCCCAGCGAGCAAAACCGCTTTCGTCATATACTCTCCCCTGCGTAACGCTTTCGTTATCCGTTCGGTTATTCAAGCGAAATTTGACGTCGTCAAGTGGCTATCCGATTGTATGACGAGTTACCTTGACACCGGCGGCTGTGGCTTTAGCTGTCCGGACGGATAACCACTGGAACCGGGCTGGAAAATCCGCCCGGGCACAGCAGATAGGAGAGGGGCCGGTGCCGGATTTTTCGCCGCGCGAGGGTATGAGTGAAGCCGAGATCGAGCAGGTCGTCGGGGAAATCCTGCAAGAGGCCACGCTCGAGGAAAGGGTCGCCATGATGAGCGGCAAGGGTTTTCTCACCCAGATTCGCGAAGACGGCGGCGAATGGGGGAAACGGCCCTACAAGGCGGGCGGCGGGATCGAGCGCCTCGACGTGCCGAGCCTGTGGTTCACCGACGGCCCTCGCGGCGTCGCGCGCGGGCAATCGACCTGCTTTCCCTGCTCCATGAGCCGCGGTGCGAGCTTTGATGTCGATCTCGAGCGCCGCATCGGCGAGGTCATGAGCATCGAGATCCGCGCGCAAGGATGCAACCTGTCGGGCGCGGTGTGCATCAATCTCCTGCGCCACCCTGCCTGGGGCCGCGCGCAGGAAACCTATGGCGAGGATCCGCACCATCTCGGCGAAATGGGTGCCGCCCTCGCGCAAGGATTGCAGACCCACAACGTTATCGCGACCGTCAAGCACTTCGCCTTGAATTCGATCGAGAACACCCGATTCCAGATCGACGTGACGATCGACGAGACCGTGCTGCACGAGGTGTATCTACCCCATTTCCGCCGCGTCATCGAAGCGGGCTGCGCGAGCGTTATGAGCGCCTACAACAAGATGAACGGCGAATATTGCGGCCAGCACCGTGAACTGCTCACCAACGTCCTGCGAAACGATTGGGGCTTTGCCGGTTTTGTCCATTCCGATTGGGTGCTGGGCGTCTACCAGCCTTATGGGGCGAGCGCGGGGCTCGATATCGAGAACCCCGAACCGCTCGTCTTCGGCGAGAAGCTGGTGAAGGGCGTCACGGACGGCCTCGTCGAACCTTATGTGATCGACACGGCCTGCCGCAGGATACTGACAACGCTCTACCGCTTTGCCGCCGCCGAGGACCCGCTTCCCGAATATTCGCTCGACCTCGTCGCCAGCGAAAGCAACCGCGCGCTTGCGCTGGAAGCAGCGGAGAAAGGCGCGGTGCTGCTTGAGAATGACGGGACACTGCCACTGGCGCGCGATATCGGCCACCTCGCCGTCATCGGCCGGCTGGCCGCGCTCGAAAACACCGGCGATTTCGGATCGAGCCGGGTCAATGCGCCCTATGTAATCACCCCCCTCGAGGGGCTTCAGCGCTCCCTTGGCGAGGACCGCGTGACTTATGCCGACGGCTCCGACGATGCGGCGCTGGCAGACGCGCTGGAGGCGGGCGATGCGATCGTCGTGATTGCCGGTTACACCGCTGACGAGGAAGGCGAATACATCCCCGGCGATCTCATCCCCCAGATGCCCGACGCGGTGAAGGAGGCGGTGGCTCATCAGGGCGACAACAGGCCTCCGCGCGGAGGCGACCGCGCCTCGCTCTCGCTGCCGCCGGACCAGCAGGAACTGATCGCGCGCGCCAAAGCGAGCGGAAAGCCGGTCATCGTCGTGATCGTCGCAGGTTCGGCGGTGATGGTGGAGGAATGGCGCGAGGGCACTGCGGCGATCCTTCAGACCTTCTATGCCGGGATGGAGGGCGGCACCGCGCTT
The DNA here is from genome assembly GCA_036350735.1 of Erythrobacter sp. Lineage (GTDB taxonomy): Bacteria > Pseudomonadota > Alphaproteobacteria > Sphingomonadales > Sphingomonadaceae > Erythrobacter. Next base: position 63,605 of record JAZBNR010000004.1, on the reverse strand, counting down.
GCAAGGCTGATCTTCGGTGAGGCGAACCCATCGGCCCGCTTGCCCTTCACGGTCGCGCGCGATGCCGGAGACTATCCCTTCTTCGACCGGACCGCGACCGCGATCACTTATGACCGCTGGCACGGCTACACCCTGTTCGACCGCTCGGGCGCGCAGCCGCGCTATCCCTTCGGTCACGGCCTGTCCTATACGAGCTTTGCCTGCCGCGCCCTCAAGGCGGCGGACCGGGGCCATGCGGTGGAACTCGAAGTCAGTGTCACGAACACCGGCGAGCATGCGGGCGAGCATGCGCTGCTCGCCTTCGCGCATTGCCCGGGCGATCCGGAAACCACGCCCGAAAGGCTGCTCAAGGCCTTCGCGCGCGTTTCACTCGCGCCGGGCGAGACGCGCCCGGTTCGCATGACGATCCCGAAATCCTCGCTTTCCCGCTATCATGCCGCTGATCGCACATGGCATCTGCCCAAGGGCGATTACCGCTTCACGGTCGGCGAGGCGCAGGCCTCAATCGCGCTTTGACGGCGGGGCGTCGTAAACCAGCCTGAAGCCCACATTGCTCGCTCCCATCCCCGGGTCGCGCCCCTGGCGGGCCTGGGGGCGGTAGCGCTGGCAATAGTTCGGCGCGCACAGGTGGGAGCCGCCCTTCATCACGCGGGTGACGAGCCCCGGATTGAGCGGGTCGTAGGCATCGGTTTCGCTAGGTCCACGCGGTGCATCGCGCGCGGCGGGATCGTGGCCGGGGCGGTAGAAGTCGCTGGTGACTTCCCAGACATTGCCCGTGATGTCGTAGAGCCCGTTGGCGTTCGGCCGGAAACAGCCGACCGGGGCTGTGCCGTAGAAGCCGTCGCGCTCCTCGTTCGCGAGCGGGAAGACTCCCTGCCAGCTGTTGGCTTCGTCGGGGCCGGGCTGGTCGGTGCCAGCCGGCTGGCCAGCGCTCGCCGCGAACTCCCATTCCGCCTCGGTCGGCAGCCGGCCTCCTTTCCATCGGGCATAGGCTGCCATGTCGTCATAGGACAGGTGCACGACCGGCTTCCTTGGCTCCCACGCGGGACCGTCCGGTCCTTCGGGCCGTTTCCAGCTCGCGCCGGGGACATAGCGCCACCAGTCGGTGTAGCGGTTCGAAGGGCGGTCGGGAGCGGAGAACACGGCGGAGCCCGGTTTCAGGAAATCGGGCGGTACGTCTTCGCGCGCAAGGCCGAGGGTCTCCGGGTCGAACGGCTTCTCGGCCGTCGTGACATAGCCCGTCGCATCGACGAACTCGGCGAATTGGGCGTTCGTCACTTCGTGTGGGTCGATCCAGTATCCGTCGACGCGGGTCGTCCGCTCCGGCCCTTCCTCGGCATAGACGAGGCTCGACCCCATCACGAATTCGCCGCCTTCGATCCTGACGGGGGCTGGATCGATGACGGCGCAGTCGCGGCCGGTCGCGCCTGCCTTGCGGGCCTCTTCGCCCCCGCCCGCATCGCATCCAGCAACCCCCAGCACGGCGAGGAGTGCGGCTGCATGGAGCATGGAGCGTGCCCGCACCGATCGTCTCATGGCACGCTTCGGGTGCTGACTTCGCTCGCGGCATAGCCGTAACGCACAGCGCGCGCGGCGATGATGGCGCCCGGCGCAGGCGCGAAGGGACTGGAATAGATCTTGCCCGGCAGCGGCTCGCTGCCATCGAGCGTGTAGGCGATGCTTGCGCCGGGGGTGGCGCTGGACAGGACCACCCGCCCGTCACTGATCCGGATTTCGGGCGTTGCCGTGACCGGCTGGACGAGGCCGGGCCACATCGCCTCGACCATCTCCGCCTCCGGGATCGCGCTCATGTCGCCGGTGCGGGCGATCCAGGCGTCCATCGCGCCGCGCATCCTTGCGAGCGTATCGGCATGGGCAGGATCGTCCACAAGGTTGTCGATCTCGTGCGGGTCGGCGGTCGTGTCATAGAGTTCCTCGCGCCCTCGCGGGGAGTCGATCAGGCGCGCCGCCGGTCCGGGCAGCGTGCCTTCCTTCGCCAGCCGCCATATTTCCTGCATCGTCGGAAGCGCATCGCGAAAGGCGAGCGGGCGCAGGACGGCAAGCTCGGGCAGGTAGTTGCGGATATATTTGTAGCGTCCGTCGCGCACCGCCTTCGTCCGGCCCGGAACCGCGTCATGCCGGTCGGCGGCGGCGAATACGTAGTCGCGCTCGCTCCCGTCGATGAAGTTCAGGCCCTGGATCCAGTCTGGAACCTGCGCGCCGGCAAGGTCGAGGATCGTCGGCGCAAGATCGATGAAACTCACCAGCCGGTCCTGCACGGTCCCGGCGCCCCGCTCGTCCGGGAAACGCACCATCATCGGCACGAGAAGTCCGCTGTCGTAGACCGTCCGCTTCATGCGCGGAAAGCCGTCGCCGTGATCGGTGGTGACGATCACGATGGTATCGTCCAGCAGACCTTCCGTCTTGAGCCGCTCCATGATCTCGCCGACCTTCTTCTCGGCAAAGGCGATGTTATCGTAGTGCCGCGCGAGGTCGTCCCGGACAACCGGCGTGTCGGGGAGGTAGGGCGGCACCTCGACCTCGGCCGGATCGGTGACGCGCTCCTTGCCGGCAAGATCGCGCCGGTTGCGCATCGTGACCGCGTTGAGCAGCGGGTTGGCGCTCTCCCGGTCCTCCGGCCAGATATAGCTTTCATGCGTCTCTAGAATGTTGAACATCGCGAAGAAGGGCTGGCCCTCGGCGCGACCGCTCCAGTCGGCGTCGGGCGCATTGGCATCCCAGACGGTGAAGGGCTCTCCGAACTGGTAATCCGTCTTGCCGTTGTTGCTCGTGTAATACCCCGCGCGGCGGAGCAGTTCGGGAAAGGCCTTCACTTGCGGCGGAGGCACCGCCTCGTATTCGATCGGCCCGCCTCCTTTCATGCCGGGAACGGGCGACTTGGTGCGCATCTGATGCGTGCCTAGCGTCTGCTGGTGAACGCCCGTGATCAGGGCGGAGCGGCTGGGCGCGCAGACGCCGGAGGTGGTGAAGGTGTTGGGATAGCGAACGGCCTCCTGCGCGAAGGCATCGAGTTCGGGTGTCGTTGCGAGAGGGTCTCCGAAAGCGCCGATCCTGGGGCTCATGTCCTCGAAGACGATGAGGACGATGTTGGGCGGAGGCTTCGGCAGGCTGCGATCGGGCGCCATCGCGGCCGGATACTCACCATTCGTACTGGCGGCGCATCCAGCAAGGCAGAGCACTGCCAGGAATGTCGCAAGCATATCGGTCAATGCGATCGGGCGAAGCTTTTGAAGGCGCAGGCATTCCATTCACCGATCGTATAATCAGCTGGACCTGTGCGCAAGACAGAGCACGGGACTGGGCGCTCTTAAGCGTTGAAGACAGGTGTCTCACGGTGTTGGCTCATCGCGCCGCTCAGTGAGCATTGCGGTCGCGCGTTTTCGCCCTTGCACATCGACGGGCCGATACAAGCTCCTCGGCCAGGTCATCCCGTTCGGGCTTTTGCGCGCAGCACTCCCGGGGCGAGCGAGCAGCACCGAAAGCGCGCACAGCCGCATGCGTCCCGCTCAAGGCTGCACCGGCAGGATCTTGCCAGGTTACCACGAAAACTGCTTGGTGCGGTCGAGAAGACTCGAACTTCCACGGGCGTTAGCCCACAACGACCTCAACGTTGCGCGTCTACCAGTTCCGCCACGACCGCACGCAGGGTATCGGGACAAATCGGCGTTCGTCCCGCGGTAGGAGCGCGCCCCTAGCAAGCGGCCTTTCGGCGCGCAAGCGAATAAAGCGAGGTCGCTCGCACTTCGAGACGCGACCTTGGATGCGTGATCGATGCGAGCGAAATTCCGGCCGAGCCTGTCTCGCTGCGGGACTGCCTGAGCGAAGCGCTTGCGCTGACCGTTAAGAGGTCATCAACCATGCTGCATGTCTTTCCCCCTCGCCGCTCTCGTGCTGCTTCAAGCCGCTGCCGCGCCGACCGCTTCCGCCAGCGGCAGTGCAGCCGACACCGCGCCAGGCGGCCAGCGCATCGTGGGTGTGAGCGTCAGCGCGAGCGCGACCGTGCTCGCCCCGGTCCGCATCGTGCGCGAACCCGCGACGGGCGCGCTTCAGATCGAGGGCCAGAAGGCCGAAGCGCAATCGCGGCGCGATGATGCCGGGATGCTCTGGATCGAATTCAGCTGAGCAAGCTCAGGCCGGCGACCAGCCGATCGCCGCCTCGCTCGCCGAGGCGGGTATATCCGAGATTGCCTCGGCCACGTTGAGCGTCTCGCCGGGTGCGAGCTCCTGCTTGGCCGGCGCGATCACCCAGTTGAACACCGCCCGCTCGCGCTCGTCGTAGAACACCACCAGCAGGCGCGGGACCTTCATCGTCGCAGCGCCGGTGTTGCTGATGGACCCGCGCACCTGAAATATCTCCTCGCCGCTCTCGAGGGTGGTGGTGCGCTGCTCGGCGGCCGGGAAATCGAGCACCAGATCGGGCTTGCCCACGCCGAAGGTGGGGCGCTGCAACGGCAGCCAGTCGGGAAGCCCGAAATAATTGACAGCGACCACGGTGCCGCCAGCCATAAATGCGAAGATTACCGCTGCGAGGGTCCACATCTTGAGTGGATTGCGCCGCGCGGTGAAAGGTGCGCGATATTCAAAGTGGGAGGCGGCGTCCGCATCCTCGTCATACCCCGCTTCGACTGGATCGGCCCGCTCATCCTGATCGCGGTGCAATCCGCCCAGCGGATCGGCCCGCTCGTTCGCGAGCGGATCGCGATAGCCTTGCGCGAAATCCTCGCGGCTCTGCTCAAAGGCATCCGCGATCGCGTCTTCATCGACCGCGCCCAGATCATCGGTCCGCGAACGCGCAGGTTCCAACGCCGCAGACGAAGCCGCGGTCCGGCGTCCACGCGGATCGGACAGGCGGCTGCGGATCGAGGGCTTGTCCCCCGAAGTGCGATCAGAGGTGCGATCAGCGTCACCTGCGTCCTCGCCCCTGAGGCCCTGATCGAGCGCGCGCGCAGCAAGTGAACCTGAACGCGAGGCGGCAGGCGCAGCGTCGCTTGTCGTCCAGTGGCTCACCGATGGGCGTGCAGGCGCTTCGACATTGGCGGGCTCGGCCGGACGCCGGGGCGCGTTATCTCCTGCTCCGCTAACGGGCTCGACCGGCTGCGTGGGGGCCGGAGCAGAAGGAACCGGGCTCGAGGCGGGAGTTGCGCCGGTGCCGGGCTCGCGCTTGGTCGCGCTCGCGTCTTGCGCCCGATCCTCGACCGGCGGCGCGCGGTCCACCAGATCGAGCGGCGGCGGCTCCTGAAACCAGCTGTGCTTGCACTTCGCGCATCGCACCGTGCGCCCTTCCCGACCGATCGCAGTATCGGGGACGGCATAGCGCGTCGAACAGGCGGGGCACGAAATTATCATGATCATATCGAAATGGCGCGCGCTCGCCCACGGCACAAGAGCGCTGCGTCTTTGCGTGGCGCAAAAGCGGCGTTTTTCCACATCGGTAACCAATATCGTGAAGGATGGTGGCCCTGCCTCGACCAAGCAGGCTTCCCCAGCCCCATGGCCGCTGATAAGCGGGCGCTCATGAACGATCGGCCTGGCGACATCGTGAAATTCGACAATGTGGGCCTGCGCTACGGCACCGATCCCGAAGTGCTGAGCGATCTCAGCTTCACTCTGTTTCCAGGGCGGTTCTACTTCCTCACGGGAGCCAGCGGGGCGGGCAAGACCAGCCTGCTCAAGCTGCTCTACCTCGCCCAGCGCCCCTCTCGCGGCGCGATCAGGATGTTCGGGCGCGACATGATCACGCTCCCGCGCGCCGGTCTGCCCGATTACCGTCGGCGGCTGGGCGTCGTATTCCAGAACTTCCGGCTGATCCCGCATCTCTCGGCCTTCGATAATGTCGCGCTGCCGCTGCGGCTGGCGGGCACGCCCGAGGAGCGGGTGCAAAGGGCCGTGTCCGACATGCTCGAATGGGTCGGCCTTGCACACCGGGCCCACGCCAACCCGCCGAGCATGTCGGGCGGCGAGCAGCAGCGCGTTGCGATCGCGCGCGCGGTGATCGCGCGTCCCCAGCTGTTGATCGCCGATGAGCCGACCGGCAATGTCGATCCCGAGATGGCCCTCAAGCTGCTGCGTCTGTTCGAGGCGCTCAACAATCGGGTGGGGACCACCGTGGTCGTTGCTACCCACGATGTGCATCTCCTCAAGAAGGTGCCTGAATCGCTCATTATGCGGCTTTCCAAAGGGCGCCTGTCCGATCCTACAGGCGCGCTGCGCTTTCCTCCGCCGCGCAGCGGCAGCCGCTCGGCGAGCGTTCCGGGCGCACGGCTCGAGGCGCCCGGCGTCAACCCCTTCGCTGAAGGGCGCGAGCCATGAACCGGCGCAGCTTTGCGCCCGATCCGCGCGCCGCTTCCGAGCTTACCGGCACGCAGGCCGGTCGGCTATTGCCGCAGACGCGCTTCGGCGGGCCGATCCCATGGGTGATCTCGATCCTCATCGCGCTGGTCGTCGTAGCGGCGGCTGGCGGGCTCGCCTTGCGCAATCTCGCGCTCAACGCCCGCACCGACCTCTCCGGCGCAGTGACGATCCAGATCATCGAGGCCGAGCCTGAATTGCGCGCTCGGCGCGCCGAGGCCGCCGCCGCAGCGCTGACCGAACTGCCGCAGGTCACTTCGGTCCGGATCGTGCCGCGCGCGGAACTCGTCGCCTTGCTCGAGCCGTGGCTCGGGGCTGGGGCAGACAGCGAAGAGATCCCGATCCCCGCGCTGGTCGATGTCGAGCTCTCGCGCGCTGCAAGCCCGAGCGAGGTCGCCGCGTTGCAGGCAGCCCTCGATCGAGCCGTGCCGGGAACGAGGATCGATGCGCAGTCATCATGGTTGCGGCCCGTCTATGATGCGCTGGCCGCGTTGCAATGGCTGGCACTTGGGCTGATCGCGCTGGTCGCTTTTGCGACCGCGGCGGCGGTCTGGCTGGCGGCTCGCAGCGCCTTTGCCAATCATCGCGAGACCGTCGAGATCATCCATCTCCTTGGGGGAACCGATCAGCAGGTCACTCGCATTTTCGAGCGCTCGGTGCTGCGCGAGGCCAGTTTCGGCGCGTTCGCGGGGCTCGGTCTGGGGATCGCGGCTGTCTGGCTGCTCGGTCAGCAGTTCAGCGCGCTCGACAGCGGCATGGCGCAGGGCGCGGCCTTGACGTGGCGCGATTGGCTCGTCATCGGCGCCATTCCGCTGGGAGGAATTGTGTTGGCGATGCTCACGGGGCGGATCACCATTTCGATGGCCTTGAAGGATATGCTGTGAGCGCGGCGAGAATCTTGCGCAATTGTGCCGCCGCGCTGTTCATCGTGTGGGCGCTGGGCTTCGTCTGGTTCGCCGCGCTGCTGCCGCAACCGGCGCGCGATGTCAGCACCGATGCTGTGATCGTGCCCACGGGCGGGCCGGGGCGCATCGCGCGCGGGCTCGACGTGCTGGCGCAGGGCCGGGCCGGGCAGATGCTGGTCACGGGGGTCGATCCCGAAGTCACGCCGGCCGAATTCGCGGCGCAGTTCGCGGTGCCGCAGGACCGGATGGAGTGCTGCATCACCTTGGGTTTTACGGCAGTCGATACGCGCTCCAACGCCTCGGAGACGGCCGACTGGGTGGCGCGCAACGGCTTCACCTCGCTGCGGCTGGTGACGACCGACTGGCACATGCGCCGCGCCGCCGGCGAGCTGGCGCGCACGCTGCCCGAAAGCGTGAGCGTGGTGCGCGATGCCGTCCCCTCCGAGCCGAGCCTGCCGGGCCTGTTCCTCGAATATCACAAGCTGATCGCGAGCCATGCGGCCAGCCTGATCGATTACTGACCTGCGCGCACCATGAAGGATCTGATCCCCGCTCTCTTTGCCGCTCTGCGCAGCGCGCTGTTCTATCCGGTTTTTTACGGCGGAAGCGCGGTGCTGGTGGTGATATCGGTCCTCGCGGTCCCCTTCGGACGGAATGCCTTGCGCCGGGTGGTGCGGAGCTGGGGCGAATGGCATCGCTGGTGCCTTGAGGCGCTCGTCGGGATCAAGGTGGCGCTGGAGGGCACGATCCCTGATGCCCCCATGCTGATCGCGGTCAAACACGAGAGCTTCTTCGAGGCGATCGACATGCCGCGTCTGTTCCGCTTCCCGACAATCTTTGCCAAGCGCGAACTGTTCCTGATCCCGGGCTGGGGCTATTCCGCGCGGGTTTATGGCCTGATCCCGGTCGCTCGCGACAAGGGCGCGCGCGCGCTGCGGACCATGATCAAGACCGCGCGCGAGCGCCTTGGCGAAGGGCGCCCACTCGTCATCTTCCCCGAAGGCACGCGCGTGCGCCATGGCACCGCGCCAGAGCTGCAATCGGGCTTTGCCGGGATTTACAAGCTGCTGGGGCTGCCCGTGGTGCCGATCGCGGTCAATTCAGGGCCGCTTTATCACAGCCTGATCAAGCGGCCCGGCACGATCACCTACCGCGTGGGGGAGACGATCCCCGCAGGCCTGCCGCGCGCCGAGATCGAGGCGCGGGTGCACCGCGCGATCAACGCGCTCAACCCGCTCGGCTAGTGTCCGCGCCCGAAATCGGGCCGCTCGTCGTCCTGGCCCTGATCGATCACCTCGCGGCGGATCGCGCGGGTGCGGCTGAACAGATCGTGCAAGGTCTCGCCGTCGCCCGAACGGATTGCGCGCTGGAGCGCGGTCAGATCCTCGGTGAAGCGACCGAGCATCTCGAGCACGGCGTCGCGATTAGTGAGAAAGACGTCGCGCCACATGACCGGATCGGAAGCCGCGATGCGGGTGAAATCGCGAAAGCCGCCGGCGGAATACTTGATGACTTCGCCGCGCGTCACCTCCTCGAGATCGCTCGCAGTTCCCACGATCGTGTAGGCGATGAGGTGGGGGATGTGACTGGTAACGGCGAGCACAAGATCGTGGTGCGCCGGGTCCATGATTTCGACCTTGGCGCCGAGCGCGCTCCAGAATCCGCCGAGCGCTTCCACCGCCGAAGGGTTTGCATCCTCGGGCGGCGTGAGGATGCACCATCGACCATCGAACAAGGTGGCAAAGCCCGCTTCCGGCCCGCTCTGCTCGGTTCCCGCCACGGGGTGCGCCGGGATCACCATGCGCCCGGGCAGGGCCTCGCGCAGCGCGGCGAGCACGCTCGCCTTGGAGGAGCCGACATCGCTGACGATCGCTTTCCTGGGCACGGCATCGGCCAGCGCGAGCGCGGCGTTGCGCATTGCGCCCACCGGCACGCACAGGATGATGAGATCGGCGCGTTCGACCGCTTTCGCCGGGGTCGAGGCGACTTCGTCGACCAGCTCGCGCGCCTGCGCTGCCAGGCGGACATGCGGATTGGCATCGTAGCCGATGGTCTTGAGATGCGGTGCCTTCTGGCGGACGGCGAGCCCGATCGAACCGCCAAGCAGACCCAGCCCGATGATCGCGATCCGCTGGATCGGCAGCAGCGGGGGATGTTCGGTTGCTTCCTCGCTCATCCCGCCGCCTCGTGCGCCTTGGCGAGCGCGCCGATCGTCTGCGCGATCATGTCCATGTCGGCCTCGTGACCGATCGTGATCCGCAGGTGATCGGGCAGACCCTGCCCCGGCAGGTGGCGCACGGCATAGCCCGCCGCCTCGATCCCGCGCAGTGCTTCGCTCGCGCCCAGCGAACCTGCAAACTCGACCAGCACGAAATTCGCCTCGCTCGGCACGACGCGAATGCCGTGATTGCCGAGCGCGGCGAGGGCACCTGCGAACCGGCCGCGCACCCGCGCATTATGCTCGGCTGAAACGCGCACGAAGTCCTGATCACCCAGCGCCGCGATCGCCGCGCGCTGGCCGCTGAGCGTCACGTTGAAGGCTCCGCGCAGCCGGTTGATCGCGTCGATCAGGCCGGGCGCCCCATAGGCCCAGCCGATCCGCTCGGCGGCAAGGCCATAGGCTTTGGAAAAGGTCCGTGTGACAAGCACGTTCTCGTGCTTGGCGGCGAGCGCGAAGCCGGTGCGCTGCTCGCCTTCGGGGAGATATTCGCCATAGGCCTCATCGAGCACCAGCAGCACATGAGGCGGCAGCCCGGCATGCAGGCGGCGCACTTCGGCGGCACTGATCCATGTGCCGGTTGGATTGTTGGGATTGTCGAGCAGGACTACCCGTGTGCGCTCGCTCAGACCGGCGAGCAGCGCGTCGACGCTGGCGTGGTATTCGGCATCGGGCGTGAGGATCGGCTCGGCCCCGACCTTGCGCGCGATCAGCGGGTAAAGCGAAAAGGAATAGCGCGAGGCCAGCACCTCGTCGCCAAGGCCAGCGAAGGCCTGCACCGCGCAATGGAGCACCTCGCCCGAACCCGTGCCGACCGCGATCCGCTCGGGCTCGAGCGCGTGGACCTCGCCGATCGCCGCGCGCAGCGCCCGCGCATCGGGATCGGGATAGATTGCCGCCTCGGTGCGCGCCTCATTGAGCGCCGCAAGCGCGGCCGGGCTGGTGCCGAGCGGGTTCTCGTTCGCCGAAAGTTTGACCAGCGCGCGCCCGTCCGCTGCCGCTGCCACGCCCGGCTTGTAAGGTGCGAGCTGCGCGATCCACGGCTTGAGTGTCGGCTTGGAGGAGGTCATGAGTGTCCGATTGGAAGAAAATGAACCCTTCGACAAGCGTGAGAGCCCGCGCTAGATGAATTTTTGCTAGAGGCCAGCGCCCCCGTCAGGTGCGCTGCCGCCCCGCGCGATCCCCGAAAGACCTTCCTTCGTGTCCCCACCCTCACAAGCCCACGATCTTGAGCACGATCTCCCGCTCGACAGCGGGCAGGTGCTCACGCGCCCGAGGATCGCGTATCAGACCTATGGTGCGCTTTCGCCGGCGCGCGACAACGCCATCCTCATCTGCCACGCGCTGACGGGCGATCAGTATGTCGCAAGCGCGCACCCCATTACCGGCAAACCCGGCTGGTGGGAACGCATGGTGGGGCCGGGCAAGCCGATCGACACCGATCGCTTCCACGTGATCTGCGCCAATGTCATCGGCAGCTGCATGGGTTCGACCGGTCCGGCGAGCCCGGCGCCCGATGGCGAGCCCTACGCGATGCGCTTCCCTGTCATCACCATCCGCGACATGGTGCGCGGGCTGGTCGGGCTGCTCGACGGGCTCGGGATCGAGCGGCTGCACGCTGTCGTCGGCGGCTCGATGGGGGGGATGCAGGCCCTGAGCCTTGCCGCCAATTGGCCCGAGCGTGCAGGCCGGGTGCTGGTGATCGCCTCGACCGCGCGCCATTCGGCGCAGAACATCGCCTTTCACGAAGTCGGCCGGCAGGCGATCATGGCCGATCCCGCATGGGCGGGAGGCGCCTATTACGGCAACGAGACGGGGCCTGCCAACGGCCTTGCCGTGGCGCGGATGGCGGCGCACATCACCTATCTCTCCGAAGCGGGGCTGACCGAGAAATTCGGCCGCCGCCTGCAGGATCGCCCTGATGGAACCAAGGGTGCCAAGAGCTTCGGGTTCGATGCCGATTTCCAGATCGAGAGCTATCTGCGCTATCAGGGCAGCGGCTTCACGCAGCGCTTCGATGCCAACAGCTATCTCTACATCACCCGCGCGATGGATTATTTCGACCTTGCCGATGAATTTGGGGCCGAAGAATCCGGGACCGAAGGGCGCAGCGGCCTGCTCGCGAGCGCCTTTGCCGGAACTCAGGCGCGCTTCTGCCTCGTGAGCTTCGACACCGACTGGCTCTATCCCACCGCCGAAAGCCGCCACATCGTCCATGCGCTGAATGCGGCGGGCGCCAAGGTCAGCTTCGTGGAACTGAGCGCGAGCGCGGGGCATGACAGCTTCCTGTTGCCCCATCCGCAGCTCGATCGGGTGATCGCGGGGTTCCTGAATGGTTGAGCGCAAAGCGACCCTGCGCTTCGACCTTGCCGAGATCGCCCGCACGATCGGCGCGAGCGAGGGCAAGCGCGTGCTCGATATCGGCTGCGGAGACGGCGCGCTGATGGCCGCGCTCCAGCGCGATTTCGGGATCGATGCGCGCGGGATCGAGATCAATCCCGAACTGGTCGAGCGCTGCGTCGCGCAGGGGCTCTCGGTGATCCAGGGGGACGCCAATCGCGACCTCGCCGATTATCCTGCGGGCAGCTTCGACTTCGTGGTGCTCGCGCAGACCCTGCCGACCGCCGACCGGCCCGACCAGGTGCTCGAGGAGCTCCTCAGGGTCGGCCAGACGGCCTTTGTCAGCTTTCCCAATTTCGCGCATTGGCGCACGCGCGCCGCGCTCATGTTCAAGGGGCGCATGCCGATGACGCGGGCGCTGCCCGTCACCTGGTACGAGACGCGCAACATCCACCATGTGACGATCGAGGATTTCATCGACCTCGCAAAAGCCAAGCGCGCCCGGATCGAGCGCGCCTGGTATTTCACCCAAGACACGCCGATCAGCTCTGTGGGAGCCAATTGGCGCGCCGAACATGCGATGTTCCAGCTGAGCCGCTAGCGCGCGGTCCTCAGGGCCGGTGGATTCCGCACATCTTGTGGCCGTCAGGATCGACGAAGTAGCACAGATGCATCACGCCCATCGCGCCCTCGCGCGGGCCCGGCGGATCTTCGATGCTCTTGCCGCCATTGGCAACCGCGACATCGTGCAGCTCCTTGACCTGCTCGGGCGATTCGCATTTGAGGCCGATCGTGAAGCCGTTGGCGCAAGTTGCGGGCTCGCCGTTGATCGGCTCGCTCACGCAAAAGGTCGAGCCCGCGTGCATGTAGAACAGCCGCGTCTGCCCGGTCGCGTTGGCGTTCACCATCGGCTCGCCCGCGCCGAGCACGCCGAGCACGGCGTTATAGAAGGCCTTGGACTTCTCGATATCGTTGGATCCGATCATCACGTGATTGAGCATTCACACTTCCCCTTGCTTGGCTGACTGAGGCGCTTGTCCTAGAAGCGGGGTTGACCGACAACAACAGCTTTGTGTCTCGCCATGCTGCCAAGGCTGTTCAGGCGCGCGCAAGACGCCGGACTTGATGAGGGGCCAGCATGATCCAGACCATCAGCCTAATGGCGAGCGCGCTCGTCCTCATGCAGGGCGCGCCCGGTGCTCCCGCCGATCAGCAGGGTGCCGCAAGGGCCCCGGCCATCACCGAATTCACGCAATTGCCACTCGAGGAGGCGACCGCCGCTCGCTGCGGGATCGCCTTCGCCGCAATCGCGCAATGGCAGGCCGCAGACGATCCGCGCGGTGCTCCGTGGCCCGAGATGGAGGGGGCCGGCGCGCGGGAATACTTCGTCCAGGCGATGGCTCAGATCATGGACAAACACAGCCTTGGACGCGATGATGTGTCGCGGCTTGTCCAGCGCGAATTTCAAAAGCACCTTGCCGATGACGGGGCCGCGATCGCCGCAATGATGCCGGGCTGCCTGCTCGCGCTCGACGCAGCGAAGTTTTGAGGCGCAAACTCGCCGTTTCATCCCCATCGCCGCTTGCCCGAGCCCTTGGCGGCGCGGACCTGCACGCGCTATAGCGCCCACTCCTATGTGGACGCTCTACCAATTCCCGCTCTGCCCGTTCAGCCGCAAGCTGAGGCTGCTCATGGGCGAGAAGAACATCGCCTATGAACTCCTCCGGGAAGACCCTTGGGCGGCGTCGGACATGTTCTACAACCTCAACCCAGCGGGGCGCACGCCGGTGCTGGTCGACGAGGAGCGCGGGATCGTGCTTGCCGATAGCCGGGCGATCGCGGAATATCTCGAGGAAACGGTAGAGCGCGCGCCGATGATCAACGGCCCCTCGGCGATGCGCGCGGAGATCCGGCGGCTGGTCGCTCTGTTTGACGAGAACTTCTTTCATGACGTCACCGCGCCGCTGCTCAACGAGCGGATGAAGAAGCGCGTCGTCCTGCGCCAGCCGCCCGACAGCACAGTGCTCAGCCAGGCGATGCGCATGGCGCACGGCCATCTCGACTACATGGACTGGCTGATCGACAACCGCCCGTGGCTTGCGGGCTCGACCATGAGCCTGGCCGATCTCGCGGCGGCGGCACAGATCTCGGTGGCGGACTATCTCGGCGGGATAGACTGGGCCGATCATCCGCAGACCCGCGAGTGGTATGCCGTCTTCAAGAGCCGCCCAAGCTTCCGCCCGCTGCTCGCTGAACGGATGGACCAGATCCAGCCGCCCGCGCATTACGGCCAGGTGGACGCATAAGGCTCGTGCGGCGATAAGACTGGTCACGGCACGCAAAGCGCCTACATCTGGGGCCAATGGGAGAGAGGCGAGACGATGAGCGATGATCCACGCAGCCTGACCGAGGCGCAATGGCGCGAGCGGTTGAGCGCCGAGCAGTTCCACATCCTGCGCGAAGCAGGCACCGAGCGGGCTTTCACCGGCAAGTACGACAAGTTTTACGACAAGGGCGAATATATGTGCGCGGCCTGCGGGACGCGGCTCTTCATCAGCGCGGCGAAATACAACAGCGGCTGCGGCTGGCCCGCCTTTACTCGCCCTGCCGAGGAGGGCACGATCGAGGAACGGCGCGACACTTCCTTCGGCATGCTCCGCACCGAGGTGCTGTGCGGCAATTGCGGCAGCCATCTGGGACATGTCTTCCCCGATGGTCCGCCCGAAGAGGGCGGCCTGCGCTACTGCATCAATTCCGCTGCGCTCGAATTCGCGCCCGAAGAGGATTGAACTCCGCTTCGCCTCGGCCGGTGCCTTTGAAGGGCGCGCGGATGTTCATGAGGGATTACGTTTCACCCATGCAAGGCGCTTGATCATGACAATCAACGCATGCACACGCGCGCCTCATGTCCAGACGGGGTGATAGCCTGCAAAACAGGGGCCAGCGCGCAAGCCGCCGGGCTGCGCGCGAGCGCGCGGGCGCCGCGAGCAAGAACGGCGGCAGGCCAGCGCCGCGCGGCTCGGGCTCGGCTTCGCGCTCAGGCGGCGGCAAGCGCCCCTCGGTGATCGGCAAGTGGATCCGCCGCCTCGCGCTCGGCTCGATCGCCCTCGCGCTGCTTGCGCTGATCTTTATCGGCTTTGCGGTCGGCTTTGCGGCCCGCGAGATCCCCAGTTTCTATCAGCTCAAGACCACTCCCAACGCGCAGACCATCCTCGTGCGCGCGCGCGACGGGAGCGAGATCGTCGAACTCGGCCCCAGCTTTGGCGAGTGGATCGATTATCAAGACATCCCCGAGACGATGAAGAGCGCGATGATCGCGGTCGAGGACAAGCGCTTTCGCGATCACATCGGGGTCGATCCGATCCGCCTGGTCGGCGCGCTGATCGAGGGCGTGACCGGCGAGCGCTCGCAGATCGGGGGCACCTCGACCATCACGCAGCAGCTTGCCCGCAACATCTTCCTCAATTCCAACCGCACTTTCGATCGCAAGGCGCGCGAGGCGGTGCTTGCGCTGGCGCTCGAGTGGAAGTTTTCCAAGGAGGAGATCCTCGAGCTCTATCTCAACAAGGTCTATTTCGGTGGCGGCGCCTACGGGATCGACAGCGCGAGCCGCAAGTTCTTCAGCCACCCGGGCGACGAGCTCTCGGTCGCCGAGGCCGCGATCATCGCCGGGTTGGTCAAGGCGCCGAGCCGCTATTCGCCGACAGCCGATGTCGAGGCCGCGGTCGAGCGCGCGCGGGTGGTGCTGCGGCTCATGCGCGAGCAGGGCTACATCAGCGCGCGTGAGGCCAATGTCGATGTCGACGCGGTCAGATTGAAGGAGCAATCGGGGCAGAACTCGGTGCGCTATTTCACCGATTGGGCGCTGCCGCAGCTCGATATTCTCCTGCCCGAGACGTTCGAGCCGATCGAGGTGTGGACCACGCTGGACATCGCCAAGCAGCGCGCTGCCACTGCGGCGATCGCGGCCAACACGCCAAGCGGCGCGCAAGGCGCGCTTGTCAGCCTCGATCGCGACGGCGCGATCCTCGCGCTGGTGGGCGGCACCGATTACGTCCAGACCAATTTCAACCGCGCGACCAATGCGATGCGCCAGCCCGGCTCCTCGTGGAAGCTGTTCGTCTATCTCGCCGCGCTCGAGGCGGGCTATACCCCCGAGGACGAGGTGCGCGACGTGCCCGTTACCATCGACGGCTGGAGCCCGCGCAATTCCAACGGCCGCAATGTCGGCACGACCAATCTGCGAACCGCATTCGCCTATTCGATCAACACCGTTGCAGCGCAGCTCGGCAACGAGGTCGGTTTCGGCACGGTCGCCTCGATGGCGCGGCGCTTCGGCATCACTTCGCCGATCTCGACCTTCCCCTCGATGGTGCTCGGCTCCTCCGAGACGCGCCTGATCGAGATGACCCGCGCCTTCGCCGCGATCTCGGCGCGCGGCACCTCGGTTGAGCCCTACGGCATCACCAGGGTTGTCAGCGCGAGCGGTGATCTCCTTTACGAACACAGACGGCCGCGCCGCGAGCAGCTCGTGCCCGAATATGTGGCGGCCGGGATCACCGATCTCCTCCAGACCGCAGTCAACACCGGCACCGGCCGCGCGGCGCAGATCGGCCGTCCGGTTGCCGGCAAGACGGGCACGACGAGTTCCAACAAGGATGGCTGGTTCATCGGCTTTTCCTCCGGCATCACCACGGGCGTGTGGATGGGGCGCGACGATGCGCGCGCGGTTGCAGGCCTCCAGGGCGGGCGCGCGCCGGCGCAGGCCTTCGCGGCCTATATGCGCTTTGCGGTGAAGGACCGTCCGGTGGAGGAATTCGACACCGAGCTCAACCTGCCCGAATGGCAGCTCGAGCCCGACGAGGAATATCTCTACGGCGATCCGGACGAGTATTACTTCATCGACGAGCAGGGCAACCTGATCGAGCCCGGCCGGCGAGACACCTTCGAGGATGCGTTCGATGTCGATGGCGAGCGAGGGCCGGAGCGTGTTCAGGACCGGAGCCAGGACAGGAGCCAGGAGCGGGGGACCGAGCGCGGCTCCCAGCGCAGGGACGAACGAGGCCGGATCGAGGCCGACGAGCCACCGTCGGCGGCGAGCGAGGATTTTCTCGAGAGAGCGACGGGCCAGAATATACCGCCTGAGCGTAACGCGCCCGTGCCGCGGCCCGGGCAGACCCGCAGTCCGCCCCCTGCACCGGCCCAGACACCGCCATCGGCAACGCAGCCTCCAGCCAGACGCCCCCTGCCCGAGCGTCCGATCTAGGATGGGCGAAACGAGCGCCTGGCCGGCTGACGCGGGCGAGCGCGGCCTCAACCAGACGTGCAAGAGAAAGCCCCGGCAGCCGCCTTTGCGGTTGCCGGGGCTCTCATCACCTAATCGCGATCACCGCAGGCGAGCGCGCTCATCGCTCATCGCTCAGCGCAAGCGGATCGCGATGAAGCGCGGCGGAAGGCCACGGCGCTGGATCCGCATCAAGAGCGATTCCCGGCCGGCTTCCTCGGCCGCGGTGACCTGCGTGCGCAGGGCCTCGATGCTGGGGACCGCATTGTAGTTGACCGAGAGGATGATGTCGCCACGGCGCAGGCCCTTGCGGCCGGCATCCGAATTGGGATCGACCACGGCCACGACGAGCCCCTGCGTGTCGGCTTCCGCGCCGAGGCGGCGGGCGATCTGTGGGGTCAGTTCGATCACCTGCAGGCCGAGCTTTTCGGCGATCAGATCATCCGACGTCTCGGGATCCATCGGCTCTTCGGAATCGGGATCGAACGTCTGCTCCTGGGCGCGCAGCTCGGCCTCGGTCGGGCGTTTGCCCAGCGTGGCAGTGACTTCGAGCGGACGTCCTTCGCGCAGCAACTCGATCTCGGCGCGCTCGCCCGGCTGAAGGTTGGCGATCAAATAGATCACCGTCTGGTCCGAAGTCACATCCTGGCCGTTGATGCTGGTGATGATGTCACCGGGCTTCAGTCCCGCGCGCGCAGCGGCGCTGTCATCCTGGACGTTCTGCACGATTTCGCCGCGATCGCGCGGCAGGCCGAGCGAATCCGCGATGTCGTCGCTCACAGGCGCCAGGCCCACGCCGAGGAAGCCGCGCTCGATCTCGCGTCCGGCCTTCAGCTGCTCGACGATCGGCGCAGCGATCTCGGCGGGGATGGCGAAGCCGATGCCCACGCTGCCGCCCGAAGGCGAGAAGATCGCATTGTTGATCCCGATGACATTGCCGCGCATGTCGAACAGCGGACCGCCCGAATTGCCGCGGTTGATGCTGGCATCGGTCTGGATGTAGCGGTCATAGGCTCCGCCCTGGCCGGTGTTGCGATAGACCGCCGAGACGATCCCGCTTGTGACGGTGCCGCCAAGGCCGAACGGGTTGCCGATGGCGACGACCCATTCGCCCACGCGGGTCCGGCTTGAATCGCCGAAGCGAACGAACGGGAAGGTCTTGTCGGCCCTGATCTTGAGCACTGCGAGGTCAGAGGCCGCGTCGGCGCCGACGAGGTCAGCCTCGTATTCGGCGCCGTCGGGCATGGTGACGGTGATTTCCTCGAGCGTCGCCCGGTTGTTCGGCGTGACCACGTGATTGTTGGTGACAACGAAGCCGTCGGCCGAGATGATGAAGCCCGAGCCGAGCGATTGCGCCTCGCGCGTTTCGGGTTGGGCATCGCCGCGGCGGCGGTTGAACAGGTCGGCGAACGGTGTGCCCGCGAATGGGTTGCGGCTCACCTCGACACGCTGGCGGGTCGCGATGTTGACCACCGCCGGCTGGAGCTGCTCGGTCAGGTCGGCAAAGCTGGAGGGCGCGCCGGCACGCGGCACGATCTCGTTCATTGCTGCATCGTCATTCTGCGCCACCTGGGCGCCCACCGGCTGGCCGGTGATCAGGGTCACCGCAGCGCCCCCGATCAGGAGCGCGCTCGTCAGTCCATAAACATACCGCACTGGTCTCACGTCCTCTCGTTCCTTTTCGTCTGAGCCCGCAAGGATCGGCCAAGAAGGGGCCGAAAGGTTCGGGCAGGGCGCGCAGAGAAAGCGCCCGAATTGATGGTCAGTTCCGCGTCCCTTATTGCGCCTTGGCGCACTGAACGCCGATTGAATGACCCTGCCGTTCGTCGCCGTTGATCAGCGCTTGGTCGGTCAAGCGACGGCGCCGCGCACAGGCTCTCAGTTATTCCCTTGGAACTGGCGGAAATATTCGTTGTCGTTGTCCAGCACCATCGAGCTTGCGCCCTGTCCCTGGATGAAGGTCTGACGATAGCTCTCCATGGCGCGATAGAAATCGTAGAACTCGGGATCCTTGCCGAAGGCATCGGCATAGGTCTTGGCCGCCTGAGCCTGTGCATCGGCGCGGATGATCTGCGCGTTCTTGCGACCCTGCGCGCGGATCGTTGCGGCCTCTTCCTGGCGATCGGACTGCATCCGGGTGAACGCCGCCTGGAGCGGGGTGCCCTCGGGAAGGTCAGCCGCCTTGATCCGCACGTCGAGAATCTGTGCGCCATATTCGCGCGCCGAGCGATCGAGCTGGTCGCGGATGTTCGACATGGCGGTGCCGCGATCCGCCGTTAGCAGGCTGGCGAAGGTCCGTCGGCCAAGTTCCTGCCGCAGCACCGAGGTGAGGATCGGCGAGAGCTGCGAACGCAGCCGCTC
The DNA here is from genome assembly GCA_036350735.1 of Erythrobacter sp. GTDB lineage: Bacteria > Pseudomonadota > Alphaproteobacteria > Sphingomonadales > Sphingomonadaceae > Erythrobacter. The sequence continues at coordinate 44,128 of JAZBNR010000004.1, read as the reverse complement.
CTCGTCGCCTGCCCGCTCGATCATGATGCGCGGCTGGATGATGCGGAAACGGGCATAGGCGTTGACTTGCAAGCGCTGCTGATCGCTGGTGAGGACCTGTTGATCACCCATATCCAGATCAAGCACGCGGCGTTCGACCAGTTGCACCCGGTCATACAGCGGGATCCGGAAATAAAAGCCTGCTCCCGTTTGCCCATAGGGAACATCGGGGCGATAGAGGTTGACGATCTGCACCGGCTTACCAGCGCGGATGATCACCGCCTGCTTGGTTTCGGGAACCACGAACAGACTCATCGCGGCGATCACCAGCACGATGCCAATCGCGATCAGGATATAGCGATAGCGCTGCCACACCATTTCCATCTCACTGGCCTCCTTGCGCTGGAGCAGACTGCGCGGGGCGCGGCCTGCGCTGCAATTCCGAGAGCGGCAGATAGGGCGTCACGCCATCCGCCTCGATCACGGTCTTGTCGGTGTTCGAGAGCACGGCCTCCATCGTTTCGTAATAGAGGCGCTGGCGCGTCACCTGGGGGGCAAGGCGATATTGCTCGTAAATCTCGTTGAACTCGGCTGCCTCGCCCTCCGCCTTGGCGAGCAATTGCTGCGAGAACCGGCGCGCCTGGTTGAGCTCGCGCTCGGCGTCCTGCTGAGCGGCGAGCACGTCGTTGAACGCCTCGATCACCTGTTCGGGCGGATCGGACTTGGCGATCTCGATGCCCTGGACATTGATCCCCGCACCATAGGCATCGAGCATGTTCTGCATCCGGGTCAGCACGTTCTGCTCGATATCGGCGCGCCCTTCGCCCGAGATCACGGAATCGAGTGTCTTTTCGGCGACCGATGAACGCATCGCCGTCTCGGCAGCTTCGAGCACCGTTTCCTCGGGATCCGCGAGCTGGAACTGGAACAGCGTCAGATCCTTGATGTTCCAGCGGATGAGATAGCCAAGATCAACCAGGTTCTGGTCGCCTGTCAGGATCAGCTTCTTGGGCACGTCGACCGAACGGATCTCGCTCACGTCGGTCTTGGTGACCTGGTGGATCGGGAAGGGCAGGGTGATGTTGGTCCCCGGATTGAGGGTCTGCGAATACTTGCCGCCGAACCACGTGACCACCGCCTGCTCGCGCGGCTGGACGAAATGCACGCTCGTCACCAGCGCCCAGATCGCGAGCACGCCGATAATGATGACGGGCACCCAGCTCTTGCCGCCGGGGCGCTCGGGCAGGCGGAAGTTCGGCCCGCGGGGGCCGCCGCCGCGCCGCGGGCCCTCGGGGCCGCGGTTCTTGAAGAGATCCTCGATGTTGGTCGTGCGGCGACCGCGATCGCCGCCGCCACCGCCGCCGGGGAGCCACGGATTGCGAGGGCCGGAGCCGCGATCATCCGGCTTGTCGCCGCTGGGCCTGCCCGAGCCTGCGCCATCGTCATTGTCCGACGAGGCACCGCCCCAGGGGTTCTTCTTGCCAGCCATCGCCAACGCGGCCCCGCGGCGCTGATTTGCACCGGTGATGAGGTGTTTCAATCCGTCCAGAATTCGCATTCTTCCCTTATAGGGTCGCAAATGGTGGAAAAACAGGGGTGGGATGTGCGAAATTGATGCTAGGGTGATGCAAAGTTCGAAAGCGCCCTGCCATCCTCGCGATCATCCGCCCCTCTCCATGAGCACCCCCACTCCGCCCGACCCTGATTATACGCCCGCCGAGGCCGAAAAGCGCGTGCGCGCCGCGCTTTCGCCTGAACTCGCGCACCGCCTGCGCTCGGCCCGGATCACGAAGGGGCGGGCGATTCTCGTCGCCGAGGCGGGCGATCTGCCGGCCGCCAAGCGGGCGATGCTGGAGGCCGATATCAAGCTCGCCGCCACGGGGGTTCCGGGCGTAAGCGAGGTCCATGTCGCGCTCACCGCCGAACGCCGCCGGCGCCGGATCATCGCGGTCGGCTCGGGCAAGGGGGGCGTCGGCAAATCTACCGTGACCACCAATCTCGCGGTCGCGCTCGCGCGGATGGGCCGGCGGGTCGGGGTGATCGATGGCGATATCTACGGCCCCTCGCAGCCCAAGCTGCTGGCGACAGAGGGTCAGCGTCCGGCCACGCAGGGTGACAAGCTGGTCGCGATTGACAGCCCGCATGGCGTCAAGGTGCTCTCGATGGGGCATGTCGTCGCGCCGGGCAAGGCGCTCGCCTGGCGCGGGCCGATGGCGGGCAAGGCGCTCGCGCAATTGATCGACGCCGAGTGGGACGAGACGGACCTGCTCCTCATCGATCTCCCGCCCGGCACGGGCGACGTGCAGCTCTCGATGATGGCCGATAACAAGCCCGACGGTGCGATCCTGGTCTCGACCCCGCAGGATCTCGCGCTGATCGATGCGGCGCGCGCGGGGCAATTGTTCGAGCAGGGCGAGGTGACGATCATCGGGCTCGTCGAGAACATGGCGGGTTATGAATGCCCGCATTGCGGCAAGATCAGCGATCCTTTCGGCCAAGGCGGGGTGGAAAAGTTCGCGCACGCCCTCGAGATCCCCTTTCTCGGGCGAATCCCGCTCACGATTGAGACCCGGATGGCAGGCGATGCGGGCAAGCCGCCGGCCGCGCAGGACGGGCCGCAGGCTGCGCCCTTCGCCGCAATCGCCGAGAAGCTTGCGCGCTGGCTCGACAGCGGAGCGATCTGAGCCATGCTGATTTCGCGGCGCGGCCTGGCCGCGGGCGCTGCCGTGGGCGGCGGATTGCTCGTCGCATGGTGGTTTCTCCCCCGCGTCTACCCCAATCCACTTGTGCCCGCGAGCGGGGAGAGCGCCTTCGATGCGTGGATCAAGATCGGCGAGGACAGCGTCGTCACCGTCGCCGTGCCGCAGCTCGAGATGGGGCAGGGGATCACCACGCTCCTGCCCCAGGTCGTCGCGATCGAACTCGGTGCGGACTGGCGGCAGATCGCGGTCGAACCCGCGCCGATTTCCGGCGCTTACCCGAACATGCCGCTGGCGCGGCGCTGGTCTGCGCTGATCGATCCCTGGGTCAGCGGCGTCTCCGAGGAGTTCGACGATGCCCTGGCCGAGCGCTTTGCCCACAGCCAGCGCTTCACCGCAACAGCCGATGGCACCTCGCTCGATGCCTACGAGGAACCCGCGCGGCGCGCTGCGGCGGCCACGCGCGCGCTGCTGATGATGGAGGCGGCGGAGCGGTGGGGAGTCGCATGGGAGGAGTGCGAAGTCGCCGCGGGCCTCGTGAGGCATGGCGGTCGGAGCGCGACCTTCGGTGAACTTGCCACCGGCGCGGCGGACCGGAGCCCGCCCGATCCGCCCCCGATCTTCCCCGAGCCCCCCGCCGCGCGGATCGTCAGCAATCCGGGCGGCGAGGGTGAGAGCGCCGGCATCGAATATCCCCGCATTGATTTGCCCGCCAAGGTCGATGGCAGCCTGCAATTCGCGGGCGATGTGCGCCTGCCGGGCATGGTCTATGCCTCGATCCGCCACGGGCCGAGCGACGGCGCGGAGCTGACCGAGTTCGCCCCAGAGGGTGCGGAGGGGATCAAGGGGGTCGTCGGCGTCGTCAAGAGCAAGCGCTGGCTTGCGGTCGCCGCCGAGACGTGGTGGAGCGCGAACGAGGCGATCGAGGCGATGAACCCGCGCTTCAAGGTGGCCTATCCGGTCGATAGCGATGCGATGGCCACCCGCCTGGGCACGCTGCTGACCGGCGGCAGTGCCTTCACCATCGCCGAGACCGGCTTCGGCGAGGAAGGCATGAAGCGGGTCGATTTCGCCCGGCGCTACGAGATCGAGCCGCATCTTGCCGCCCCGCTCGAGACCGCGAGCGCGGCGGCGCGGTTCATCGATGGGCGGCTCGAACTGTGGATGGCGAGCCAGGCTCCCGAACAGGCGCGCCGAGCCGCCGCGCGCGCGATCGGGCTTGCCCCCGAGGACGTCGCGCTCATCCCGATGCCTGCGGGCGGCAGCTTCGATGCCCGGCTCGAGAACGATCATGCAATCGAGATCGCCCAGATCGCTCGAGCGCTCGATCGCCCGGTCCAGCTCACCTGGCCCCGGCGCGACGATCTTGTCCGCCAGCGCCCGCGCCCGCCCGCCTTTCTGCTGCTCGGTGCGCAGCTCGCCGATCCGCGCGGCGGCTCGGCCGGAAGCATCGATGCGCTGCGGGTGCGGATCGCCTGCCCTCCCGCCGCGATCGAATTCGGCGAGCGCCTGTTCGCCAATCGCACGAGCTGGGCGGCGAAACGCGAAAGCGCGGGGCGCAAGGATCCGCTGGCCTGCGAGGGTGCGGTCCCGCCCTATGAAATTCCCGCGATCAAGGTCGAGCACGTGCCGGTCGAGATCAATCTTCCGGTCGGCCGGGTGCGCGGCAATGCACACAGCTACACCGCGTTTGCGATCGAGAGCTTCATCGATGAGATCGCCGCGGCCAACGGTCGCGAGCCGCTCTCGTATCGCATGGCGATGCTCGGCAGCGATCTGCGCATGGCCGCTTGCCTTCAGCGGGCGGCGAGCCTTGCCGAGTGGGGCGGCGGGACCGATCAGAGCGGGCAGGGCCTTGCCTGTCACCGCATGGGCGATGCACAAACCGGCGCCCGCATCGCCTGCATCGCCACCGCGCGCGCGAGCGAGGGCGGGGTGCGCGTGACGCGGCTTTCGGTCGCGGCCGATATCGGGCGGATCGTCAATCTCGATATCGCCCGCCAGCAGATCGAGGGCGGACTCGTTTTCGGCCTCGGGATTGCGCTCGGCAATGCGCCCGATTTCAGGGGAGGTCTGCCGCGCAGTGTCGAATATGACGGGCTCGGCATTCCGGCGCTCCCCGATTGCCCCGAAATCGAGCTGGATTTCATCGCCAGCGAGGCACCGCCTGCAGATCCCGGCGAGCTTGGCGCGGTCGTCGCGCCGCCGGCGATCGCCAACGCCCTTTACTCCGCGACCGGCCTGAGGCTGCGGCGGCTTCCGCTGCTCTCGGGAGGGCTTTGAACCGCCAGCTGACTTGCGAAATCCCGTCCGTATCCCCACAGCCCTGATGGCATGATTCGCAGCCCTTCTTGTTGTGGATACCCTCTCCCTCTTGTGCGTTGAGCGCTTTGATGACCTGGCAGCCCCAGCACTTACCCAACGATCACCCGCCCGTCAGTAGCGGCTCTGTTGGCGTGCTGCTCGTCAATCTGGGCACGCCGGACGGGCCCGATCCCGCCTCGGTGAAGCGCTATCTCAGGCAATTCCTGTCGGATCGCCGGGTGATCGAAATTCCCCCGATCGCCTGGCAGCCGATCCTTCGCGGGGTCATCCTCAACACGCGGCCCGCCAAGAGCTCGCGCGCCTATTCCAAGATCTGGACGAAGCGCGGATCGCCGCTCGCCGACATCACGGCAAGCCAGGCCGAGGCGATCGCGGCTGAACTGGGCGAGGCTATCGTCGTCGATTATGCGATGCGCTATGGCTCGCCCTCGATCGAGCAGCGCCTCATCGAGCTCACCGCCAAGGGCTGCGACCGGATCCTTATCGCTCCGCTCTATCCGCAATATTGCGCCGCGACCACGGCGACGGTGTTCGACGAAGTCGCGCGGGTGCTGCGCGACATGCGCTGGCAGCCGGCGCTGCGATTCCTCCCGCCCTATCATGACGATCCCGCCTATCTCGATGCGCTCGCCGAGGACTTGACCCGCCAGGTCGCGGCGCTCGATTTCCGGCCCGAGGTGATGCTTCATTCGTTTCACGGCATGCCGCAGCGCACGCTCGAGCGCGGCGATCCTTATCATTGCCACTGCCACAAGAGCGCGCGCCTGTTGCGCGAGCGGCTCGCCGACCGTCCCGAATTCGTCGGCGTGCGATTCGAGACGACCTTCCAGTCCCGCTTCGGCCCCGCCAAGTGGCTCGAGCCCGCAACCGACGACACGCTGATCGCGGAAGGCGAGAAGGGCACCAAGCGGCTGGTGGTGGCCGCGCCCGGCTTTTCGGCCGATTGCGTGGAGACGCTCGAGGAGCTCGCGCTCGAGGGGCGCGAGGAATTCATCGAGGCGGGCGGCGAGCAATATGCCGTTCTCTCCTGCCTCAACACCAGCACCAGCGGGATCGCGATGCTCGAGACGATCATCCGGCGCGAACTTTCCGGCTGGATTTAGCGCGGTCGCTTATTTACACTCGGGTCAGTTGTTTTGCCGTACTGATCGGCTTGACCGATAACCGAAAGAGATAGAGCGACCCATGGCCACTCTCGCCCGCGAAGCCGTCCCGCCCGCTGCTGAAGCGGGCCAAGGCGAAAAGCTCAACTCCAATCCCTTCAAGCACTGGAGCGCGGGCATCCCCGACGCTGACGCGATCGCGCACATTCCGGGCGAGGCGGGCTGGCCGCTGGTGGGCAACACCTTCAAGATGCTCGCCGATCCGCACGGCTTCGCGCAGCGCATGATCGACACTTATGGCCGGGTTTACAAGAACCGGGCCTTCGGCGGATACACCGTCCAGCTGATCGGGGCGGATGCCAACGAGCTCGTCCTGTTCAACAAGGAGCGCATCTTTTCGAGCGAGCAGGGCTGGGGTCCGGTGCTCGATCAGCTCTTCCCGCGCGGGCTGATGCTGCTCGATTTCGATCACCACCGGATCGATCGGCGCGCGCTCTCGATTGCCTTCAAGCCCGAGCCGATGCGCCATTATGCCGGCGCGCTCAACACCGGGATCGCGCGCGAGACGGCGAAATGGGAGGGCGAGATGCAGTTCCAGCCCGTCATCAAGCAATTGACGCTCGATCTGGCGGCGGACAGTTTCCTCGGCATTCCGTGGGGTCCGGAAGCGGACCGGATTAACACCGCCTTCGTCGACATGGTGCAGGCCTCGGTCGCGCCGATCCGCCGGCCATTGCCCTTCACCAAGATGAAGAAGGGCGTCGACGGGCGAGCCTACATGGTCGAATATCTCACCCGCGAGACCAATCGCCGCCGGCGCGAGGGCGGCGGGCAGGACATGTTCAGCCAGTTCGCCACCGCCACGCGCGAGGATGGCTCGCTGCTCCCGGTCGACGAGGTGGTCGATCACATGAGCTTCCTGATGATGGCCGCGCACGATACGATCACCTCCTCGGCGACCTCGATGCTCTATTATCTCGCCACCATCCCCGAATGGCAGGAGAAGCTGCGCGAGGAGATCGTCGCCGTCACCGGCGGACCCGATGGCAACGGCAAGCCGCGCCCGCTGAGCTATGACGACATGGCGCGCCTCGAGCTCACTGAAATGGCCTTCAAGGAAACGCTGCGCCTGATCCCGCCGGTGCCCTCGATGCCGCGCCGCGCGCTGCGCGATTTCGAATATGGAGGATACCGGATCCCGGCGGGCCAGATGGTCGGCATCAATGTCCACTGGACGCACCGCTCGACCGATTACTGGGACGATCCCGAAACCTTCGATCCGATGCGCTTCACGCCAGAGAAGGTGCGCGAGCGGCACAAATATGCCTGGGTTCCGTTCGGCGGCGGCGCCCACATGTGCCTCGGACTGCACTTCGCCTACATGCAGATCAAGGTTCTGCTCGCGCAGCTCCTCCAGCAATACCGGATCGAGCCGGCCGAGGGTGGCGCGGACTACGCGCCCGACTGGCAGCCCTGGCCGATCCCGCAGCCCAAGGACGGGCTCCAGCTTCGGTTCGTCAAGCTCTAGGGATCAAGCGCGGCCGGGCTCAGAAATCCCAGGCGATGCCGTTCTTTTCCCAGTCGCCGTAACGCGTTGGCGAAAGCTCGCGCGGCTCGTCCTTGAGCGGATCGACCGCCTTGGGCTTGGGCGGCGGATCGTTCGACCAGTGGGCGGGCTTCTGGAAGTTCCTGGCGGCTTGCGATTTTTCCTTGGTCATCACCTTCAACAATGCGTGTGCTGGCGCTTGGTTTCAAGGACCGCTAACGCGAGGCGCTCATGGCCCAGCCTCCCGGAATACACGCAAGGCGCGCAAGCCTCAGAATGCTCGACGCGGTGCTGCGCCGGGGCGAGACGCTCGAACAGGCGGGGCCGCCCGCGCTCGCCGATGTCCGCCAAGAGCCCGACCGGGCGCTGGCGCGCGCGATCGCGGGCGAGACGCTGCGCTGGCTGGTCGATCTCGATGGCCTGATCGATGGCGCCACCCGCCAGCGCCTGCCCGATGATGCCAAGGTGCGCACCGTGCTTAGGCTGATGCTGGCGCAGGCGCTGCGGCTGGAGACGCCCCCGCACGCGGTGATCGCAACCGGGCTGCCGCTCCTCGCTGGAGGACCGCGGCGGCTGGCGCACGGGGTCTTTTCGGCGCTGATCAAATCCGCACAGCTGCCCGAGGCGCCGAGCCTGCCCGATGCTGTGCGCGAGCGGTGGGGCGACGCGGCGCACGCGATCGCGCGCGGGCTAGCGCATCCGCCCGAGCTCGATCTCTCGCTCAAATCGCCCGATCAGACCTCCCAATGGACGAGCCGCCTTGATGGGACGAGCCTTGCGCCGGGCCATGTCCGCCTGCCACGCGGCAGCGCGGTCGAGACGCTGATCGGGTTTGCCGAGGGCGAGTGGTGGGTGCAGGATCTTGCCGCGCAATTGCCCGCCGCGTTGCTGGGCGCGGGCGATCAGCGCCACGCGCTCGATCTGTGCGCCGCGCCCGGCGGCAAGACCATGGCGCTGAGCGCAGCGGGCTGGAAAGTGACCGCGCTCGACCTCTCCAAGCGGCGGCTCGATCTGCTCAAGGCCAATCTCAAGCGCACCGGCCTTGCCGCATCGCCGGTCCGCGCCGATGCGCTGACCTGGGAGCCCAAGCACCAGTTCGATGCGATCCTGCTCGATGCGCCCTGCACCGCGACCGGAACCTGCCGCCGCCATCCCGACGTGCTCCACCGGATCGGCGTGCGTGACATCGCCGCGATGGTGCAGCTCCAGCGTGGTCTGGTGGAACGGGCGGTCGGCTGGCTGCGACCGGGCGGGGTGCTGGTATACGCGGTCTGCTCGCTCGAACGCGAAGAGGGCGAAGGCCAGGCTGGGTGGATCGAGGCCAGTTTCGATCTCGAGGCGCTGCCGATCCGCGCAGACGAGCTCCCCTGCGGCCTTGTGCCCACTGAAAAGGGCTGGCTGCGCACCCATCCCGGGCTCCTGCCCGATGAAGGCGGGCTTGATGGCTTCTTCATCGCGCGGTGGGCAAAGCCGCACTAACCGCTATGCAGCGCGCCGGACCTGTGCAAAGCCTCGGCTTTGGGGGAGTTTGGCGAATGTGGCGCGTGATCGGACCGGCCCTGCTGTTCTCGGGCTCCGCCATCGGCACCTCGCATCTCGTCCAGTCGACGCGGGCGGGCGCGCTTTATGGGCTCGGGCTGCTCGGCGTGATCCTCGTCATCTGCGTTCTCAAATACCCCTCCTTCCGCTTCGGGGTCGATTATGGCCATGCGACGCGCCGCTCGATGCTGGTCGGCTATCGCGAGCTCGGCATTTGGGCGCCGCTGGTCTTCGTCGTGTTCGCGATGCTGGTCTATCCGATCGTCTATGCCGCGCTTGCCTCGGCGACAGCCGGGATCGCGATCGCCGTGTTCGGGCTCGCCCTTCCGGTGCCGGTCCTCGCGCTGGCGATCCTCGTTCTCGCAGCGGCGATCCTCGCGGTTGGAGGCTATGACTGGCTCGATCTCGTCAACCGAGTTCTGGTTGCCTTCCTGCTGGTCTCCACCGTGATCGTGACCGCCCTTGCTCTGCCGCGGGTCGAGTGGGGAACGCTGGGCGATGTCGGCTGGGCGTCGGATCCACGCGCGATCCTGTTCGTGGTCGCGCTCGCAGGGTTCATGCCGAACCCGCTCGAAGTCTCGGTGACGACCTCTATGTGGACCGCCGAGGCCGAAGGCGGGAAGGGCGGCGGCAAGAGCACGCTGGGCGAGGCCCGGCTGGCCTTCTTCGCCGGCTATGCCATGACCACGTTCCTCGCGCTGTGCTTCTGCATCATCGGTGCGGGCGTGATGCATTCGGGCGGGATCGCCCCCGAAGAGAGCGCCCCGGGCTTCGCGCAGCAGATCGTCGGGCTTTACAGCGAGACGCTCGGGCCGGGCGCGGCCACGCTCGCCGCAATCGCCGCACTCTCTGTGATGGCGACGACCGTGCTGGCGGCGCTCGACATCGGCGGGCGCAATGTCGCCTCCACCTATGAACAGGTCTTCCGGCAGCCGGATGCAGGCCCGCAAGCCGCGCGGATCTTCACGCGGGTCTACCGGATCACGCTAGCCGTGATGATCGCGCTGACCTCGCTGGTGCTCTATCTCTTCACCCGCAGCTTCACCGCGATGCTCGATCTCGCCACCACCGCGGTGTTCATCGGGGCGCCGCTCGTGGCCCTGCTCAATCATCTGGTAATGACGCGATGCTCCCTGCCCGACCACGCTCGCCCGAGCCGAGCGATCCGGGCGCTTAACATCTTTGCCATCCTCATGATGACAAGCCTCGCGCTCGCCTATTTCGCGCTCACTTTCGCGCGCTAGCGAACGCGCACGATCAGGCGTCGGCCTTGACGTATTTCTGGAAGCTCTTGCGCAGCTTCATGATTTTGGGCGGGATCACCGCGAGGCAATAGGGATTGCGCTGGCCTTCGCCCTCCCAGTATTCCTGGTGATAATCCTCGGCGGGATACCACGGATGGACCTGGGCCTCGCCGTCGAGCCCCTCGATCGTGGTCACCGCCATCGCGCCGTGCTCGGCGTTCCAGCGCCCGATTGCGGCCTCGGCTGCCTTGCCCTGCTCGGCCGAGAGCGGGAAGATCGCGCTGCGATATTGCGTGCCGACATCGTTGCCCTGGCGGTTGAGCTGCGTTGGATCGTGGGTGCCGAGAAACACGTCGTAGATCTCGGCAAGCGTGATCGTGTCGGGATCGAAGGTCACGCGGATCGCTTCGGCATGGCCGGTGCGCCCGGTGCAGACCTCCTTGTAGGTGGGCTCTGCCTTGTCGCCGCCGATATAACCGCTTTCGACCGCGCTCACCCCGATGACATCGCGGAACACCGCTTCGGTGCACCAGAAACACCCGCCTGCAATGATTGCCTGTTCCATTCTCGATCTCCTTTGGGGTTTGACATAGGATCAAGCAGGGCGATTGCCAGAGCGCGTCTGCGAACAGCTTGTCATCGCTGCGTCACTGCGTAAGGACATAGTTCAGCGGATTTCGCGGACCATGAGAGGAAACCAGGATGAAGAAAGCCCTTTTCGCAGCCCTCGCGCTCAGCGCGGCGATTGTCGCTCCCGCGGTGGCGGACAACCATTCCAGCGCCAGCCTCGATCAGGTTCTGGCGAGCGACCATCGCGCCGATGACCGTGCGCGCGACCAGTATCGCCGCCCGGCCGAAACGCTCGCCTTCTTCGGCGTGGAGCCGACCATGACGGTTGCCGAATTCTCCCCCGGCGGCGGCTGGTACACCCGCGTCCTTGCTCCCTGGATCGAGCCCGGCGGCCAATACATCGCCTTCAACACCGACAGCAGCGCGGGCACCTATCGCAACCGCGCCCAAGAGGCCCGCGCCAAGGGCTGGACCGAGAGCTTCAAGTCGACCCTCGCCGAAATGACCGACATGAAGGCCGAGGAAGTCATGGCCTTCGAGATCGACGAGATGCCCGAAGGTGTGGAAGGGACGGTCGACCGGGTGCTGATCTTCCGCTCGATGCACGGGCTCAACATGGGTAACAACGCCGACGACGTGCTCAAGGCGGCGCGCCGCATGCTCAAGCCCGAAGGCATGGTTGGCGTCGTCCAGCACATGGCGCCCGAGGGCGCGAGCTATGATGATTACGGCGCGCGCCAGCGCGGCTACATGCGCAAAGATGACGTGATCGCGATCTTTGAGGCCAACGGGTTCGAACTCGCCGCCGAGAGCGACATCAACCGCAATCCCAAGGACCCTGCGAACTGGGAAGGCGGCGTGTGGACCCTCCCGCCGATCCTCGCGACTGGCGAAAATGATCCCCGGCGCGCCGAATATCTCGCGATCGGCGAGAGCAACCGCATGACGCTGCTGTTCAAGAAGGCCGACTGATCCTATCTGGGCGGCGACATGACCAAACTCACCGTCGCCGCCCTGCAACTCGCGCTCGCGCGCGATGATGAAGCCGATAACATTGCCGCCGTCGCCGCGATGGTCGAGGAGGCGGCAGACCGGGGCGCGAAGGTGATCCTTCCCCCTGAACTCTTCTCCGGCCCCTATTTCTGCCGCGTGGAGGAAGAGGCGCTGTTCGCGCTCGCCCGGCCGACCGTGCAGCATCCCAGCGTCATCGCGATGCAGGAGCTTGCCGCCCGCCTGAAGGTTGCGATCCCAACCAGCTTCTTCGAGCGCGACGGGCATCACTATTACAACACGCTCGCGATGATCGGCCCTGATGGCGCCGTGCAAGGCACCTATCGCAAAAGTCACATCCCTGATGGCCCGGGCTATGAGGAGAAATACTATTTCCGCCCCGGCAATGATGGCTTCAAGGTGTGGGACGTGCCCGGTGACGAGGGGCAAAGCGTGCGCATCGGCGTCGGCATCTGCTGGGATCAGTGGTATCCCGAATGCGCGCGCGTGATGGCGCTTCTGGGCGCCGAAGTGCTGTTTTACCCCACCGCGATCGGCTCCGAACCCTATGACGCCGAGTTAGACACGAGCCGCATGTGGCGCCGCGCGATGATCGGGCACGCGGTTTCGAACTGTATGCCGGTGGTCTCGGCCAACCGCATCGGGGTCGAGGGCGAAAAGGGCGAGCAGAGCTTCTACGGCCACTCCTTCATCAGCAACGAATGGGGCGATCTGGTCGAGGATTTCGGGGCGCAAGAATCCGGCGCGCTGGTCGCGACGCTCGATCTCGCGCAAGCCGCGACCCACCGCGCCGGGATGGGCTTTTTCCGCGATCGCCGCCCGCAGCTTTACGGGCGGATAGCCGAGGACATCTGAGCCGCAGCGCATGAGCAGCACTTACCTCGTGGCGCTCGGCTCGAACCGGCGGCATCACCTTTATGGCAGTCCGCGCGAAGTCGTCGCCGCCGGGATGGAGGAACTCGCCGCGCTCGGCACTGTCACGGCCCGCTCGCGGATCGTGCCCACCCCGCCGCTCGGCCCGGCCCGGCGACGCTTCGCCAATGCCGCCTGCATGATCGAGAGCGAATACGATCCGCCCGCGCTGCTTGCGGGCCTCAAGCGGCTGGAGCGCGAATTCGGGCGGCGCGGCGGGCAGCGCTGGGGCGACCGCGTGCTCGATTGCGATATCGTGCTGTGGAGCGAAGGGGGTTTCGCCTCGCCAGATCTCACCATTCCGCACGCTGAATTCAGCCGCCGTGCATTTGTGCTGGACCCCGCTGCGCAGATAGCCCCCGACTGGCGTGATCCGCGCACCGGGCACAGCCTGCGCCAGCTCAATGCCCGCTTGACCCGCAGGCGAGCGCTGCCTAGGTGAGCGCCTCCTGCGAGGTCGCCGCGCGACCCCACGAGGGCCCTTAGCTCAGTCGGTAGAGCAACTGACTTTTAATCAGTAGGTCGCTGGTTCGAACCCAGCAGGGCTCACCATGTTTGCAGCGCACCAGTGAAGGCGCTGCGATCAGCTGCGCATGCCTTCCAGCAGCAGGCCGTTGATCATCTTGAGGTCGTCGGTCGAGATCAACGGCTCGATCTGCCCGAGAAACCCGGCAACGGCGGCTGCCTTGTTGAACAACACCTCGTCTTTATCACCGCGCAGCACGGTCTGGTAGTTCAGCTGAAGGTTCATCTGGATCCAGTTGGCCTTGGTCTCGACATACTTGACCGCGAGGAAATAGCCTGCGTCCTCGTCGTCCTCGATATCGTTCATGCCGCTCTTGATCCGCTCGGCCTGATCCGCGACGAAATCGCCGATCCGCCGCTTCTCCTCCTCGCCGATCGTGTCGGTGAAGTGGATCATCCCTCTGATGCGGCTGCTGTCGAGAATCTCGTTGACCCGAGCTGGCGCGGTCATTGCCTTGTTCCTTTCCCTCATGCTGGTCTTCGCAGCGAGCGATCCTCCGCTCCCTTGGCGATCGAAACGTGTCTGCAAAGCTAGTTCGCGAGGCTGAACGTCGTCTAAGCGGAAGGGATGCAATAACCCGTAAGTCATGTGGTTCCCACGGATAGTATTATTACGCCCGGCACCTCCCCGTCTCCCTTAACCGCGCTCGGTGCAACACGTCTCGCACCCCAAGGAGGGGCGCAGAAGAGGAGTATCGAGAGAGCATGTCATATCAATCCACCCACACATCCGAAGCCATCGAGCTGATGCTCGAGAGCCTCGAGCAACAGCTGATCGCGCTTTACGCCGAGAAGCAGGACACCACCGCCGAGAAGGCCGCCTTGCGCGAAATGATGGCGAGCCTCGAGGCGCAGCTCATCGAGCTGTATCGCGAGAAGGAAGAGGGCGCCGCCGACGCGCTGATGATGCAGAAGGACGAGACGATCACCTCGCTCGAGGCGCAGCTCGTCTCGCTCTACGCGGAGAAGGAAGAACTGGCCGCCGCTGCCTGACGCCAGCGCCCAGACTTCGGGGAAGCCCCAGAGAGCCTTACGGCCGGATGGATGTCGCACCTGCGGCCGGATCTACCCGTCAGCGACCCGCAACATTTTAATCAACCCACACCGATACAGAGGAGAAGACCAATGTCCTTCGTTACCGCCGATATCGCCACCAATCTTGGCACCCTCTCGCGCGATGCGGCCAACGCCGCCGATTTCGGGATCGTCAAGGTCGACGATGATGGCAAGATCGAGCTCTACAACGATTACGAGGCCGAGCTCGCCGGCATCACGCCCGCCGCTGCCGAAGGCCGCAACTTCTTCACCGAAGTCGCGCCGTGCACCAACAACAAGCTGTTCTACGGTCGTTTCCAGAAGGGTGTCGAGGCGGGTGAACTCGATGCCGAGTTCAACTACACCTTCACCTACAAGCTGCGACCGACCAATGTCGCGATCCACATGAAGCACGACAAGAATTCGGGCTCGAACTGGGTCTTCGTGAAGAAGAAGTGATCGATCGCGGGCCGGGGCTCGCCCGCGCTGCGGGCACCCCGGCTCCTCTTGCAGCCCGAGCCCTGGATGCGCCCATGTCGAAGATCCGCTCGCTGCGTCATGCGCTGCTCTCGCCCGAGGAGGTGGAGGCGGCCATGGGCGTGGTCGCGCTCACGCCCGAGATCACGCCCGAACTGCTCGGCGAGATCACGCAGGATTACATCGCCCGCTGCGAGGCAATCTGCGGGGCGATGGAAGACCTCGTGTTCGACGACGATGAGAGCGAGGCCGAAAAGCACATCCCGCTCACCTGGCTTGCCACGCGCTATGAATGGTCGCGCTACAACGATCAGATGCAATACCAGACGATGCTCCAGGGCGCAGCCCAGCCGCGCACGATGGCGCTGGGCTCGATGCTGTCCAAGATCGCCGAAAAGCTCGAGACGCTGCAGGACCGGCGCGAGCTGTTCTGGACCCTCAAGCTCGCCGCCGACCCATTCGGCACGGTGGAGCGCATTCATGCGATGTCCGACCGGATGATGGCGATCACTGCCGCCACCGGGCGCGGCGTGGGCGAGGTGATGCAGGAGCTTTACTCGGTGCGCGAGATGGTCGCGGGCGCGGTTGGCGAGGCCATTACCGGATCGATCGCCGACCGGGGGCTGCTCGAGAAGCTCGACAAGGGGATCGCGCGCTCGATCGAGGCGATCGATGCCACCATGGGGATCGAACTCGGGGATCTGCACGCAGCGCTCGAGGCCGAGATGGTCAGGCGCCTTGCCCATTCGCGCGTGACGGCGCTGCTCGAGACGGCCAACCGCGCATCTTCCGAGCTGATCCCGCCCGATATCTGCGATCTGTTTTTCGTCACCGCGCGCGATTGGCTCGAACACCTCTTCGCCCATTCGCTCGAGAGCTCGCCCGAGGAGCGCGAGGCGAATGGCAAGAGCGCGCATCTGACGCTCACCTGGCGGATCGCGCGCGACGAGAAGACGCTCACCTTCATCCTCGCCGATGATGGCCTGGGAACAGGCGGGTTCGAGCCGCGCCGGACGAGCCTGCAATCGGGGCTCACTGTTCGTCACTCGCATATGCCGGGCCAGGGCAGCGAGCTGATCGTCGAGGCGAGCTTCATGATGAGTGGCAATGCCGAATATCTCAGCTTCTCGACCTTCAACGGCACGGATCACTCGCGCCTCGCCATTCCGGCGCAATATGTCAGTTTCATCGAGCAGGTGGAACCCGCGCGCCTGCGCTCTGCTGCGCGGGTGATCCCGGGAGCGGACGGGTCCTGCTACTCGATCCTCGATCTCAGCCGCGCGGTCTTCGGCGCCAGCGCAGATTACCCGCGCAACCTCATCGTGTTTGCTGATCTGGGCGCTGCGGGCAAGCCGGCGCTCAGGGTCGAGGAAGTCCACGGCATCTCGCGCGGGCGGGTCAAGCCGCTGCCCATGCCCGGCGGCCATGCGGGCGTTGCCGGGGTGCTCAACACGGGCACGGAACTCACTCTTGTTCTCGATATCGAAGGAATGCTTGGCTCATGCTCATAACACCGGGGGAATTTGATGAAGTCCGCGCCGTCGCTCTGTTCGGGAAGACAAGAGATGCGACACAGCCGGACTGCGCTCTTGCCGCCTTTCCCGAGATCGGCCGGCTGCTCGAGCTTGGCGATCCGGCGCGCGCCTTTGCTGCCTCGCCCGCCGAGCTGAAGCGCGCCGAGGCAAGCCACGCCGCGCTCAGTGCATTTCTCGCCGCTCATCCCGAAAAGCGGATTTACGGCATCCATACCTATTACGGCGCCGACATCGAGGACCCGCGCGATCCCGCCGACTGGCGGCGCCAGCAGGCCGAATTGCTGCGCTATCTCCATGTCGGCGTCGGCGCGCCGCTGCCGGGGCGCGTGGTGCGCCGTGCGCTGCGCATCCAGGCCCGCAAGTCTCTGCAAGGCTTCTCAGCGATCCACCCCGAGACCATCGCCGGGCTCATCGCGCTCTCCAACTCCGCCACGCTGCCGCTGGTGCCGCGCCACGGCAGCCTCGGCGCAAGCGGCGATCTGGTGCCGATGGCGCATGCAGTCGCCCCCGTGTTCGAGCGGCACGGCGTCAAGGGCCCGCGCGACGTGCTGGGCCTTGTCAACACCAATGCGATGATGAGCGCACTCGCGGTCGAGCTGTTCGGGGAGGTGCTGGCGCTGCTCGAGGATACAGCCCGCGCCACCGCGCTCGCCAGCGTGGCGCTGGGCCTCGAAGACGAGTTCTGCGCCGGGCGCACGCTCGCGATCAACCCTGCGCACCATCGCAATGGCGAGGCAGGCGCCCTGATCGCCGCCGCGCGCGACGCCTTCCTTGCGCAAACGCCGCGCCTCGCAGGCGCACCGGCTCACCAGGCCGCGCCGCAGCCGCGCTATTCGATCCGCTGCGCGCCGCAGGTGCTCGGCAACGCTCTTGCGCAGCTTCACTTCGCCGCCGAACGCATCTGCGCCGAGGCGAACTCGGTCTCGGACAACCCGATCATCGACCATGACGGCCCGGCGATCGCAATCGCGCATGGCGGGCTGTTCTACACCGCCGGCCTCGCCACCGCGGCCGATCAGCTGCTCGATGTCGCCTGCAAATGCGCCGAGATGGTCAACCGCCAATCCTTCCTGCTGGTCGATCCGCGCGAAAGCGGCGGCTTGCCGCGCAATCTCGAATGCGCGCGCGGCGATCACGTCAAGGGCATTCACCAGCTGATGAACGCGCTCGAGCAATCGTTGCGCGCCGGCGGCGTGCCCGCACGCAACCTGACCTCGCCAGCCGAGGGCTACAACCAGGACATCGTTCCCGGCAGCATGGCGGCGCTGCTCAATCTCGGCGAGCGGCTCGCGATCGCCGGCGAGCTGCTGCGCGCAGGCGCCTTCATAGCGCATCGGGGCGCGCTGCTGCGGCAGGGCCATCCCGTCCCCGCAGCGCTCACGCTTTCTGCGTGGGCTGATTATCGCACCGAGGCCCTATGAGGGAGCGCCTGAAAACACTGCTCAAGGGGCAGGGCACGCCGGTGTTGCAAACCTGCGATGCCAGCGGCGAGACGATCATCTCGGCAGCCAATATCTGGACCTCGGCGCATGGCCGCCGGATCGAGCTGCGCGGGGTCGGGCTTGGGCGCGGCGACGTGCTCGCCTCGAGTCTGGGCGGGTTTCAGGCGATCGTCGATTTCGTCGCCTGTGCGATCGGCGGTTTCATCTATCTGCCCCTCTCGCCCGAGGCGCTCGCCATGCTGCGGGCGGAGCCTTTCGCGCCGGCGGGCGGGGCAGGGATCATGCTGGTCGCAGAAGGTCTGGAGCCGCGCCACCATGAGGGGGTTCTGCCTGCGCGGCTGCACGGCGCGGTCCGCACGCCAGGCGCGCTGCTCGTGCTCCTGGGTGAGAGCGAGCCCAGGACGTTCACCGCGGTAGCGATCGAGGCACGCCTTGCAGCCCTGCAAGCGAAGCTGCGCACGCGCGATGGCGCAACGCGGCTCTCTTATGACGCTTGCCATAACGATATGGCGCTGATCGACGACCTCCTCCTCGGCCTCTTCAACCGTCAAACGATCCATCTGCGCCGCGGCGAGGGGCTCAACGCAGCGCAGATGCTCGCCGAGGCGGGGAGGCTCGAAGCCGAAGAACTCGCGGTTTCGGGCGAGAACCTCGATTTGCCCGGGCTGCGCGCCATGGCATGATCGCGCGCAGCATCGTGGGGCGTCGAACCGGAAGGAGCCTTCGCCGCATTTGGTGCACGCGCGATCGGCTCCATCGTCGCGCCTTGCCGCAAAAGACGCCATGCAGGCCAGGGCCTCTCCTCAAGGACACGCGCGCATGAAACTCCACCGCCACCAACAGGGCTCTTCCATCTGCCTCGTCTTCACCTTCGGCCCGGTGCTGGGCAAGGTGGCGGTCGAGGCGATGGCGCACGAAGTCGAACAGGCGATGGAGCAATTCGAGGATTTGCGCCTGCTGCTCGATCTGAGTGCGACAAACGAGGTCGAGGCGGGCGCCTTCCTCTCGCTCGAGGGCGCGATCACCAGCACCCGCTCGATCGGGCCGGTCTCGCGCTATGCCGTGGTTGCCGCCCCCCATGCCGCTGCGAGCGCGATCGAGGGCTTCGGCAAATTCCTTCCGCTCGAGGCGCGCACCTTCGAGGCATCCCGGATCGCGGCTGCACAGGCGTGGTGCTGCGATTTCGCCTGACCAATGCCCCGCCGCTCCGGGGGCGGATTAACAAAGGTGAAGATTGAACCCAAGCCGGTGATTTCACGGTTGAAAGGCCATGTTGAACGCTGATGCTGTCGCGCCGCTGGCATGGCCCACCAAACTTGATTGCGAGGCGCTCAAGGCGGGGCTGATCGCGCATGTCGAACGAGCGGATTTCCCCTGCGTGGGTGCCAAATCCGCGCTCGCGCGCGGGGCGCTGCACATCGAGTGCGCCTGGTCGATCGAGAGCGGGTGGGATGATGTGCGCCTGCATGACCGGCTGCTTCACTGGAGCCTCGCCTATCGCGACGACAGCGAAGGGCTGCGCTCCTTCGCCGTGGTCTTCGATCAGCCAACCCAGCTTGACGAGGCCGCCTTCGAGAAGGCGATGTGGGACCGTATCCAGTCGCTCGCCGACAAGGATGCCTGGCGCGGGCTCGCCTATGACGAGCGGGTGAGCCCCGATCCCTCCGATCCGCATTTCTCGCTGAGCTTCGGGGAGGAGGCTTATTTCGTGGTCGGCCTGCATCCCGGCGCCTCGCGTCCGGCGCGCCGCTCGCCGCGCCCGACGCTCGTCTTCAACCTCCACGATCAGTTCGAGCGTCTGCGGGCAAGCGGTCGCTACGAGCGCATGCGCGAGGCGATCCTCCAGCGCGACGAGGCGCTCGCCGGCACGATCAACCCGATGCTGGCGCGCCACGGCGATGCCAGCGAGGCGCGGCAATATAGCGGCCGGGCGGTGGACGAGGAGTGGAGCTGCCCCTTCACCGACACGAGGAATGATAAATCATGAACCGCATCGAGCCGCGCAGTGGCATCGCCTTTGCAATGGCGCCCGGCGATGTTCTTACGGTGTGCGATCCTGAAGGCGGGCAGGTCGCCGATCTTGTCGCCTACAACGCCGCGGACGTGCGCGAGGTGATCTCCAACGGGCGCACCTTCGATTATGAGGAGACCATCAGGATCGGTGAGGGCCATCGCCTGTGGTCCAATCGCTCGAACCCGATGCTCGCCATCATCGAGGACACCGCCGGGTGCCACGATTTCCTCCTGACCCCGTGCAGCCGGGCGACCTTCCGCCACTTCTATCCCGACAAGCCCGAACATCGCGGCTGCCATGGCAATCTCGCCGAAGCGCTGGCGCCCTATGGCATTGAGGAGCACGCGATCCCGACCGCCTTCAACGTCTTCATGAACGTGCCGGTCGATGGCCGCAGCGGCGCTCTGAGCGTCGAGCCGCCGAGCACGAAGCCGGGCGATCTGATCCGCTTTCGCGCCGAGATGGACCTTGTGATCGGGCTCACCGCGTGCTCGGCCTATGCCTCGAATGGCGGCAGTTTCAAACCGATCGACTATTCGATCGCGCCGTCCCACATGCCGCAAACCACGAACGGGACATTGCCCGAGGTCGGCATCGCCCCGCAGGGATAGACGAGATCAAGGCATGGCGGGCTAGCGCAATTGCCGATCCGGACGCGTTTCCGGGCGTATTTCGGCTGGAGCAGCGCCGCGCCGTGATCCACCCGGTGGCCGAGCCGTTGGGCGCTGCGCCGATAGAGCTTCTTGCCGTCCGAGCGGCCTACCATCGCATGGTGGCCCGCGATCTTGCGCGCCTTTAGCGCCATGCCCTTGTCGCGCCCATCCAGGGGCCAGAACTCCGGAGCAAAGCACCAAACAGCGTCCCTGTGATGCGCATCACAGAAGGGCTTCTCCGATCCTTCTAGAAGAAGCTCACTTCGAACGAACGAGACGCGAAATGACCAGCACCGAGTTGACTGTCGAACTCACCCAAGCCGAACTCGATCAAGCCGCAGGCGGCTCGGGCTGCTCCTTCCTGCATCGCAGAAGGCGCGCGAGGCCCTTGCGTCCACCATGCCTGATTGTGCCGGGGGCGATGTGAACACCCCAGGCTGAACCAGTCACGCCTGCATCGGCAGGCGGGCGAGCAGGCCTTCGGGGGGAGGCCTGCAAGAGGGCAAGCGCCCTGGGTCCCTTGCGCCGCCTCGTTCGCGACGGCGCAAGGGGCCTTCGTGTCTGGCGAGCGGGTATCGACCCTTGCCTGTAGCACAAGCGTATCGCGTGCGATTGCCGGGTCTTGAACCGAGCAGGAAAAGCCCCGGGGGCCGCGCGGTGGATTTGCCAGTGACGGGGACAAGGACGAGCGACAAGCGATCCGGCCACAAGCAAAGCTGCAAGCAGGCATTGCAAGCAGCGCTGCGACCACCGGCTTGATCGCTTGATGCGCGGGTGTGGCTCAATGGTAGAGCAGCAGCTCGCCAAGCTGCGAAGATCCCCGGAAAACAACGGTTATTGCTGGAAGCGGGTTTGTTTTCACCCAATGATTTCAATGATCTGCAAATTCGGCGTAAACTGCTTCGTAGGGAGCGATCTCTGGCAGCTGACGTTCGGCTCGCGACCCCAGGTTGGACCTTCAAGAGTTTGTGGCTGCCTCACTTCAAGCAGCGGACTCACTCGCCAAGCGCCGCTGCTGCGGGGGCGATCCTGAGCGTGCGTTTCACTTCCTCGGAAGTTGGCCCGAGCGCGGCAGGTTGGCGCACGCCGGTGAGCGCGGCGACATCGTAGAGCTCGGTGACGATGCCCTGGAAGATGATCGAGTGGACCACCGCGCCTTGCGCAAGGTCGATGAAGTAGAGCCCGGCGCGCGGGTTCATGCCGCGCTCGGCCAGGGCATCGTCGAGCGCAAGGCCGGAGAAGGTCTTGTTGTCGCGCGGGAGCGAGAGGCCCACCACTGCGGTGTTGCCCATGAACGAGAGCCCGCGCAGATAGCCGGGGCAAAACGCGATCGGCTCGAAGGTGCCGCGCGCAAGATCGATGGTGCCGAACTCGCCCGTGCCCGAATTGTGCAGATACAGCCGCCCCTCGTGCCAGCGCGGCGAGTGCGGCATCGAGAGCCCGGCGCACACCACCTCGCTCGTTGCCACATCCATCACCACGCCCTGATCGCGCCGCCCGTCGCGCCAGCCATCGAACGTGTCGCAGCGCGCGACCATGGTGACGAAGGCGGGCCGCCCCTCGCGCAGGGCAAGGCCGTTCAAGTGGCAGCGATCCTCGGGCACGAGGCGCGAGATGAAGGGCGGCTTCCAGATGGGCTGAAAGCTGTGATCGGGATCGGGGCGCGCCAGGCAGTTGAACAGCGTGTTGACGAAGATCGGCTTCCCCTCGCCATCGAGCGCGAGATCGTGCGCGTCGAGATCGCCGGTGAAGTAGCTCATTCGCGGGGCGTAGAGCGCGTCGGCGCCCTTGGGGCCGGGGGCACCGGCATCGAGGATATCGGTGAAGCGCAAGAGCTGGACCTCGCTCGAGACCCACAGCTCGCGCGCGCGGCCGCTGGCGGGATCGTGGCCGATGCCAAGCCCGAGGCAGCGCCCGATATTGCGGTTGTAGCTCCAGAACTTGCCCGCGCCGTCGAGCCCGAAGAAGATGAGCTTGCCGACCTGATAGGTGGTCAGCGCAAGGCTCGCATTCTGCTGCGCCAGCCACCCCTCGAACCCACGCGAAAGATCGACCGAGAACTGGGGCTGTGTTCGCAAGGCGGCGTTGTTGGATGCGGTCGGTTTCATGCGTTTGCTGCGAGCTTGCTGTCTTGCGAGCGCGCCCATGGAAGGATGCCCGCCGATGAGGAGCCCCTGCCAGTTGGAACATGGGCAGAGGCCGCGAAAGCCGTATTCTTAAGCCCTCGTCAGGCGAACGCAAAACTCTCGATCATAACCTGGGGGATAGGCTCCGGCGGCGCCTGCGCGAGCTCGGCCTGCGGGGCGGCCATCATCGCGTTCGGATCGAGGACGGTCAGTGTTTCGAAAATGAAAAGGCGCGCGGCGCCATTGGTATAGATCAGGAAATCGCCTATCCCTATCGAGATCCCGGCAAACGTCCAATCGTCAAAGTCCTCAAGGAACACAGCGCCTTCCGGGGCTGATCCAAAACCAGTTATCTGCAGACTTGTTATTCCCTCGCTCGTGTCATCGGAGATATTCAAGACCGCAAGCTTGTCTAGCGTAACACTGTTGCCCTCAAAGCCGAGCAAGATTTGCTCAATCGAATCCAGTTTCGGGCCGGGGGTGGTTGTGAGGTCAAGGTCAATTCCGCGGCCAGACAGCCCGAGCCTGTCGAAGCCGCCCCCGCCGCGGATGTCGGCAAAGCCAAGATCAACGATAGTGATGAAATCATCTCCAGCCCCGCCGCGCACGATATCACCTGCGCCGACGCTGCCGATGTTATCACTGCCTGCATTGCCGATGAGGTTGTCCGCGTCAGCAGTGCCGATAAGGCGGACGGGGGTCATGTCCTCGGTCCCGGTCGCCCCCCCGAAGATGATGTAGCTTTCGCCTGCGTAGTCGCGCCCACCCGGATCGGCCAAATGGGCCCCGATGATGAGATCATCGAACCCATCGCCGTTGACATCGCCCGCGCTCGCGACCGAGCGGCCGCTTGAATCACTTGCATCGATCCCGTTGATGATGAAGCCGTTGCTGCCATCAAGGCTCGAGAGATCAAGGCTGGGCCCGGGGCTGGTCGCCGAGCCGAACACGACATAGCTCTGGCCTGCAAAGCTGTTGCCGTTCGCATCGGCACGATAAGCCCCGATGATGAGATCATCGAACCCATCGCCGTTGACATCGCCCGCGCTCGCAACCGAGCGTCCGCTGAAATCATCTGCATCGATTCCGTTGATTACGAAGCCGTTGCTGCCATTGAGCGCAGCCAGATCAAAGCTGGCTCCTGGCGCGCTCGCGGAACCGAACACCACATAGCTCGCGCCTGCGTACTCGCGCCCACCCGGGCCCGCAGCGTATGCCCCGATGATGAGATCATCGAACCCATCGCCGTTGACATCGCCCGCGCTGGCAACGGAAAGACCGCTGACATCGCCTGCCTCTACCCCGTTGATAACGAAGCCGTTGCCGCCATCGAGGCCCGAAAGCTCGACCTCGGGCACATCCGTGATCGTGATCCGCACTGTCTGGCTGGATGGGATGGTCCCGTCGCTCGCACTGATCGTGAAGGTGTAGACGTTGTCTGCATTGGCATCGAGCGGGTTCTCGAAGTCTGCGGATGCGTTGAAGGTGACGAGGCCGGTGTCCGCATCGATCGTGAACAACGCGGCGTCCGCGCCGCCGGTGATTGCATAAGTAATCGTATCCTGGGGATCGGGATCCTCGGCTTCCACCGTGAAGGCAATCGTCTGGTTCTCGCTGAAGCTTGCTTCCCGCAACCTATCGAGCACCGGGCCCTGATTGGTCGGGGAGGAAGGCGGCGATGGCGGGGGCGCGGTGGCTGTGCCGGTGACGGTGATCGCAAGGGTCTGCGTCGCGTTTCCGCCTCGCCCATCGCTCACGTTGATGGTTGCGCTCAGTTCCCGGATCGCGCCCGGTGCAAGGTCGGCGAAGGCCGGGCCGGAAGCATCGAAAGAAAAGTCGCCGGCACGGTTCACGCTGAAGCCGGCGCTGGGAGCGGCGAGTTCGTAGATCAGCGGGTCGCCATCGGGATCACTGTCGTTTTCCGACAGATCGCCGGTGACGAACGAGCCTGCAAGCACACTGGCGCTGTCATCGACGACTACGGGCGAGCGGTTTGCAGGAGGCGTCGTTTCGTCGACATCGCTCACGCTGACTTCGATCACCTGGCTGACAATGCTTGTTGCGTTGCTCGCCGTGACGATCAGGTCATAGGTGTTGTCGCCATCGCTATCGCCCGGCATTTCAAAATCAGGCGCCTCGTTGAACGTGATGAAGCCGGTTTGAGGATCGATTGCGAAAAGGTCTTCATCTTCGCCCGACAGGCCAAAAGCGGCGCTTGGCCCAGCCGCAATGTCAGCATCGAGCGCAGTGGTCTGGTTCTCTGCCACAAAAACAGCCGCCGGGCTCGTGAAGGTGATCACGCCATCAAGCGGCTGCGGGTCACCCGCTTCGATGACCTGATCGCCCAGGAAGATGCTCTGCCTCTCTGGATCAGTGCGCAGATCGAGCATCGCGCTCGTTCCGGGGCCATCCGGCGAGGCAAAGGCGATCTCGATCCCGGCGAGCCCCACCGGAATGGTCGCAGTCACGATCCCGTCGCTGATGATAACGCTCGAGCCGCTGCGGGCGATCGTAAAGCTTGACGGGGCCCCGGTGAAAGTGATCGTGTCTGCGCCCTCGTTGAAAGAGGCATCGAACACGACATTGAGATTGCCGATCTCAGAGGTGATCAGCGTGACGCTTTCAGCGCCGCCTTTCTTGCCGAAGATGGTGAAATTGCCCGCGGCAAGGCTTGTCGAAGAGCCCAGCGAAAGGATGAGAAAATCCATGAATTGACCTTCGGTGATTGACCTCTGGAGACAAGAGACAATGAGCCGATCGACTTACCGGCGCTTCACAGGGGCGCTGATTTTTATCTTATGAAAACCTTATCCTTGTGCTCAAATGCGTGGACTAGGCGCGTTTCCCTGCATAGGCCGACCGTAACGCGTCAGTCGGAGCGGTTTACGGGGGCACCTTGCTGTGAATGAACATTCGAGCCGATCGGATGCGGAGCTTGAGCAATTTGCGCGTCGCATCGAGCTTGCTCACCATGCGGATTTCGACTTGGGGGCAGTGAGGGTGAAGCCAAGCCTTCGCCGGATCACCGGTCCTTATGGCGACCAGATGCTCGAACCCAAGGTCATGCAGGTGCTGATCGCGCTCAGCGATCCGATCGGTGCCATCCTTTCGCGCAATGACCTTATCGACCGATGCTGGGGTGGCCGGGTCGTCGGCGAGAATTCAATCAACCGGGTAATCTCGCTGCTGCGCAGCGCACTCGCGCAAGTCGCGCAAAGCCTGGTGGTCGTGCAGAATGTGCCCAAGGTTGGATACCGGCTGATCGTTGATGCACCGGCGAAGGACGAGGAGCAGACCCATCCTGCCGGAGGCTTCGATGGGCGCAGTGCGCCTGCCTCGCCAGAACCGCAAGTTCGCAGCTTGCGGCGCGCCTTTGCCGCGGGCGCAGCGCTGCTCGTCATACTTGGTCTTGCAGCTACCTTTCTCTCATTGCGCCCGCTCGAAGATGGGCCACTGCCCGAGGTGCAGATGGCCATTCTCCCGCTCGAAACCGCTGAAGGCGTCGATCCGATCTACGCAGCCGGCCTTGAGAGCAAATTGAGGGGCGAGTTTGCCCGGGTCGGATCGATACGGGTGATCGCCACCCAGAGTGCCAAAATGCTGCTGGAGCAGGGCCTTTCTCCTGCGCAAATCGGCAGGCGGCTGGGTGTGGACTATGTCTGGACCGGCTATTTCGCAGTCGAAGCCGAGCGCGCGGCGCTCGATATCGTGGTGATCGATGTCGAGACGCAGGAGGAGATGCGGATCGAAACGCTGCGCAGCGCTCCTGACGATACGCAGCACCTGCCGTTCCGCACGGCGCGCTCGGTGTCGCGGGCGCTCGGACGCCCGGTGCGGATCACGCCGACACCCGATACCTTGCCCGCCGGCGATTTTCGCCTCTACCTTGTTGCGAATGGCTTGCTGAAAAGCCGAGACAGGGATCAGGTGCGCGCTGCGCGCGAAGTCCTCTCGATCATTTCCAACCGAAATCCGGAGTTTGCTGAGAGCTTGGGCTCGCTGGCAATGGCCTATTTTCTCTCTCATTCGGATGATCCCGCAATGATCGAGGCCAATCGGGAAAAGGCACGCCAAATTGCCGAGCGCGCGGTGGCGAAAGATCCCGACACCATAGAGGCGCTCAAGGTTCTTGGTATGTTGGCAAAGGACCCCGAGACCGCGCTATCGAACCTTGGCCGGGCGGTGGAGCTTGACCCCGGAGACTCAGAAGGATGGTTCTGGCTAACGATTGTGCAGCGACGCTTCGTTCTGGACGGGGGCAACCCGTTGGAGAGCGCTCAGAAACTGCTGGACATCGATCCGCTCTGGCCCGCAGCCTGGCAAGGCCCGGCATTAGCGGCTGAATTCGGCGACATCGAACGGGCGCGTGATATGGAAAGGCAGATCCTGGCCGCTTCTGTCACCCCGTCGCAACGCCTGCTGGTCGAGGCGCGGCTGGCCCGGCTCGATGGGGATTTTTCAGAGTTCTATCGCCTCACTCAGCGCGCGGCGCAGACCAACACGACCACGGAACGCATGTTTAGCCAAACACTGCTCGATCGTGCGATCCGCATTCTGCTTGACCTGCCAGCGACCAAGGGCAGCGCATTGCCGCTGTCCGGAGCGCCTCAGGCCATTATGCAAAAGCTTAATCGTGAAGTCTCGGTGAGCCGCGGCGAATTGGTCGCCAAGGGACTTACGGGGAAGCAAGCATGGGATGATCTCACGTTTATCGCCGTGGTGATGCCGCTCTATCTCAAGAATGGTCTCGCGAATGAATTGCTGGCGGATTACGATGCGCGGTTTGCGAGCCATTCCGATTTTCTGGCTTTCACCCAGGAGGCCGACCAGCCCGATAAACTGGTAAGCGAGCTATCGCCCCACCTTTTTCTCGCTTTGCGTGAGGCAGGTCGTGAGCCGGAAGCGAGACAGCATTTGGCCTTGCTCAAGAATGCGGTTCAACGGATGCGAAAGGTTGATCGCCCGTGGCTGGACCGGACATTGGCCGAGCTAAAGCTGGCCGCTATCACGAACGATACTGAAAAGGCAGTCGCGATGATCGGCGAATTGCCGAAATTCGGTTGGCCCTATAGCGTGGCCCGGATCAATCCCACCGCCATCAACCTGCTGCGCAGCGATCCGCTCTTCGACAACATTCGCAACCTCCCCGAAGTTCGTGCTGTCCTCGATCCGATCCGGGCCAATCTGGCAAAAGAGCGAAAAGAGGTGCTGCAACTCGGCGTCGCCTGAATTGTTAAGCCGACACCGCCAACTGCCAGATGCCCCTCGCCTTGGAGGCTATCGTTTCATCCCTGGTGGATGGGTGGTTTGTTAGAGCGCCGCCTGATAGGCCCATCCGGTTCAAGCACTTCGACAATCCCCTGGGGTTTTGCGAGCGGCGGCTGTCGCGCGCGCGATGCTGCCGGGATCATGTTCGTTGACCCGGACAGCGGCGAGAAGAAGCGCAAGCACCTGCACGATGTTCGCGGGACCTTCGCAACGCGCCTCATCCTGGCCGGGCTGAATGATGCCGAGGTCGCCGAGATCATGGGATGGTCGGTTGAAAAGGTGTCCGGTATCCGCCGAACCTGTGTTGACCAGTCGCGTACAATCGTGGCAATCGGCGAGCGCATTGCGAAAGGAGTGTAAACCGAGCCGAAAACCGGTGGGCTTCGACTTGGATTCTCACTCATCTTTTCAGCGCCTTGCGGGTGTAGCTCAATGGTAGAGCAGCAGCTTCCCAAGCTGACGACGAGGGTTCGATTCCCTTCACCCGCTCCAGCGCGGAAATGGGAGACGCCGGCGATAGCGTGCCCTTGCCGCCGGCTGACCCGCTTCATCCCGCCCGAGACTGCCTGCGGCAAGCTCCGGATCAGCCGTAGCGTTGGTGCAGCGCCGCCCTGGCGGGCCCGCTCGGCGGCGTAGCGCGGTGGAAGTCGCGCGGATGGAAATTGCCCGGCTGGAAATTGGCCAGCGATCGCTCAAGGCCTTCGCACGAGGCGTATAGCTCCTCGCTGATGCCAAGCGCCTCGTCCACCATGCGCTTGCTGCTTTGCGAGACCTGGTTGAGCCCTCCCATCGCCGCCTTGATCTGCCCGAAATTGACCGTCTGACCGCCTGTCGCCTCGATCAGCTGGCCAAGGCCATCGCTCAGGGCATCGACCCGCCCGAACAGGTCCGACAGGGATGCGCCGAGGCTGCGAACCGTTGCCGTGCCCTGCGCGATGTGTCCCCTGTTCTGATCGATCAGCAGCCGCACCTCGTTGACCGAATTGGCGCTGCTCTGAGCGAGCTTGCGGACTTCTTCGGCCACCACCGCGAAGCCCTTGCCCGCCTCGCCCGCACGCGCCGCCTCGACGCCCGCATTGAGCGCCAGCATGTTGGTCTGGAAGGCGATCCCCTCGATCACCTGGACGATGTTGGCGATCTGGTTGGAGGATTGCGCGATCTGGTCGATCGTGCCGACTGCGGCGGTGACGCAGGCGGCATTCTCCTGCTTGCTCTCGTTCGCCTGCTTGAGCGCGGCCTGCATCGTGCGCGCCGTGCCGAGAACTTCATCCACCGTCCGTTCGAACTGCTGCGTCGCGGCGGTCGTCTGGATTGCCATTTCGGCCTGCCTGGCGCCCGTTTCCGCCAGCGTGCTCGAGATCGCCTGGACCTTCTCGCTGCAACAACGGATCTCGCCGACGCTGCAGCGGACCTGCCCGATGGTGTCGGCAATCCGGCCACTGGCGCGGCTCAAGGCGCCGCCAAGCGCATCGAACTCCTCGATGCCGGTGGCCTCGAGCTGTTGGCCAAGATCCCCCTCCTCGAGGGCGCGCATCGCGTTGAGGATACCGTCCATGGCCTTGCGCGAGGAGGTCACGTCGGTCGCGATCTTGACCACGCGCACGATCTTGCCGCGCGGATCGCGCACCGGGCCGTAGGTGGCCTGGATCCAGATCTCCTTGCCGGATTTGGTGATGCGCGGATAGCGCGCGGTGAAGCTCTTGCCCTGCGCGAGATCCGACCAGAACCGGGCATATTCGGGGCTCGCTATGAGATCGGGTGCGCAGAAGATGCGGTGGTGGCGCCCCTTGATCTCCGAGATATCGTATTCGACCGCGGCGCAAAACGCCTCGTTGGCATCGATGATGGTGCCGTCGGGTTCGAACTGGATGATCGCCTGCGTGGTCTGCACCAGTTGCAGGAGCGCGCGATCGAACTCGGTCAGGGTCCGCGTCTGCGCGCGGGCGGCGCCCGGCTTCCTGAGCAATCCGGTCATGCAAGCAGCCTTTTTAGATGCGTGCCGGACCCTCCTGCCCGGCTATCGGTGTGTGGGAGCGATGGCGATAATGTCCGGTCAAGGAGCCGCTATGTATCTTTGCCGCGGCGTCCCGAGGGGGCAGGCCTGGCGCTTTCCTACATGGCGCGGATATGGCTTATTGAGGGGATGGCCCTTCGCGCACTCTCCCTCTCTGTTTTCGCTGTTTGTGAGCCTGCAGCCGAGCGCGCGCATGGCTTGCTCCGGGGGCGGCGGTTTTTGCGCCTGGACAGTGTAACAGGCGGTTCAAGCGTGCCCTGTGAGCGACGAGCCGCGGCCATGCGGGGCGGGCCGAAAACGATTGCAAGGCCTGCAACGCGCTCCCACATTGGATGTGACGAAAACGCAAAAGAGAGGAGACGCCCGGTCATGACCATGCAGTTCCAGTTCAATTCCGATAGTTCCGTGATGGGAACCGAGAACGTCGCCGAACGGATCGAGGCCTCGGTGCGCGGCAAGCTCGCGCGGTTCGAGGATCGGCTGACGCGGCTCGAGGTTCACGTCTCGGACGAGAACGGCGCCAAGGGCGGAGCGGATGACAAGGCCTGCACGATCGAGGCGCGCCCGCGCGGTGGCAAGCCGCTCGGCGTGACCGCGCATGCGAGCACGGTCGACGATGCGGCGCGCCGGGCGGCGAGCACGCTGGCCGAGCGGCTCGAGCGGCACTTCGGCAAGGGCGACAAGCACCGCCACGAGCCGCGCCCTGACAAGGTGATGTAGCCGCCTGCGCGCCGTGGGACCCGTGATGGGACCCGTGATGGGTGGCGGGGTCAGTCCTCGGACTTGCCGAACACCCGCGCCCTGAGCGATCGGCCCGAAACGCTCGTCTCGCCCGGCTGGCTCGGCGTAGGTCGGATCATGACCCGCGCCGGGCGCTTCGAGCCGGTCTGCGGCACCAGCGAGAGCGGAGCGGTCTCGGTCTCGGGCTCGGGCTCTGGGATGCGCTGGTTCTGGGATGGGGTTTCGCAAGGTGCCTCGGGGGAGGCTTGGGACTGGGTGAGGGCGGCTTCGGGCGGGGCCGGTGGCTTGCCGGTCTGCGCGTCGCGCAGCTTCACGATCTGCGCGTTTGCGGCGTACTCGTCGGAGACGAAGCCGCTTGGATCGTGGCGCAGCGGGGTGATCTCGAAGGCGGCATCGAGCCCGGCCTCGGGATCGGCGGCGCGGTGATGGAGGCAGAAGCACTCGCCGCCATCCGCCGAGCCGAAGGTGTCGCCATCGGGGATCAGCGCGCCCGCCTCGGCGCTCGCGTGGGCCACGAACGCAAGCAGCGCATCGTAAGCGGCCTGCCACGGCAGGGTGCTGGGCCGCACGACGACTTCGCGCCCGATCCAGTGAACCGCGCCGAAGCTGCGCACGCCGACCAGCGGCTCGCTCTGTGGATCGTGCGCCGAACCGAACAGGTGTGGGTGGATGTGGAGCGGACCGGGGACCCCGGCAAGAGCATAGGCCTCGAACCGATCAGGCGTGAGCAGCTGATCGGACTGTGTCCAGTGGATGAGGCCGGGCATCGCGTGGTCGGTTGTGATGCGGACCAGCAGCGCGAGCAGCTCCAGCCGCTCGGCAAACCGGGCGAGCGCTTCGTCGGCACGCTCGTCCGCTATATCGTGGCCGACCTCGACGAGAACATGGCTGCGCGCGTCGATCAAGGTCTCGCGGGCGGTGGGCGCGAAGAGCCCGGTGATCGCCGAAGCGAGCGCGCCCTCGAACGGCTCGAGCGGCGGCGGGCCGCCCACGCGATCGAGACGCACAACGAGCCCGCTCGCCGGGCTCGCCAGCCGGACGAGATCGCCCTCGATGCCGCCTTCGAGCACGGCGAACGCAAGGCCGGTCTTGAGCTCGACGATGCGGCTAAAGTCGCGCGCTGTAGCCTCAAGCGCCTCGAACCGCCCGTCGAACACGAGCGCGGCCTGGATGCGGTTGGGGTAGGGCACGGCAACAGCTCCTGCGGGATGCGTGGAGCGTGGTAAGGGCCAAGGGTAAGAATGTGGTTAAGTCAGGCTTGCCGCTTGAACCGGGGGCAGGCTCCCCTCAGGCGGGGCTCGTCGAGGGCGAGCCCGGAATCCCGACTTCGCGCAGCACCGGCTCGATCGCTTGCTTGACCTTGAAGAAGCCCGCCTTGGCGAGCGGCCACGTTGTGCGTTCGAGCTCGCCCAGCAGCAGCGAGAGGCGCTGCTCGCGTGCCAGCGGCTCGAGTTCGGGGGCGAGGGCATCGCGCGTCCAGCCGATGGGAAGGTAAGGCATCGCCACCCGCTGGATGCCGGCATCGGCGAGGATCGCGGAAAGGCTGGCCGCGGGCGCCCAATGTGCCGTGGGGCAACCGAACGCGGCGGCAGCCCCGCTCACGCCCGCTTCCACAGCGCCCTCGGCGAAGGCCCGCGCCTGCGCCCCGACCTCGCCCGGCGAGCGCGCCGCAGGCCGCGCGGCACCAATCACCAGCGCCGGCGGGCAGGGCAGATCGAGCGGCACGTGGCTTGCACCCTCGTCGTGCAGCAGCAAGGCAAAGCGCCCTTCCAGCGCCGCGCCGTCCGCAGACGCGGGCAGGTCGAGCTTCACGCGGGAGTGCTCGCGCGCTTCCTCGAGCGCGGGCTCATCTTCGGCGAGCCCCTCGGCGGCGAGCGGTCCTTGCGGGTGATCGGCGGTGTAGCGCGCGATGTTGTCGGCGCGCGCGAGATAGTGCTTGCCCCTGGTGTGCAGCCCCGCGACCCAGCGCCAGCTCAAGGTGTTTGACGCCGCGTCGCCATCCATCAGGTGGCGCAGGAAGAAGTCCGCGCCAATCTGCCAATCGAGCTTCAAGGTGAAGATCCAGATGCTCGCGAACCACATTCGGGCGTGGTTGTGGAGATAGCCCGTCTGCACAAGCTCGCTCGCCCAATGATCGAACGCCGCGATCCCGGTTGCGCCGCTGGTCGCCTCATCATAGGCCTTGCGCAGCCCTGCATTGCCCGAGAGGCGCGCGAGCGCCGCGTCGCGCCCTTCGCAATAGCTTTCCCAGATCGTCGGGCGCTGCTCGAGATAGCCCTTGAAATAGACCCGCCAGAAGACCTCGGAGATGAACTTGTCTGCCGCGATGAGGCTATGGCGGGCGAGCACCGCATTGCAGACCTCCGCCTCGCTGAGCAATCCCGCATGGAGCCAGGGCGAGAGCTGCGAGACGTTGCTGCGCAGGCCCTCGGGCCCGCCGCCGCTGTCATGGTTGCGGGTATCGGCATAAGCGCGGGCGGCGCGGGGCAGGAAGTCGGCCAGCCGTTCGAGCCCGGCGCTGCGCGTGGGGATAGGTTGCATCCTCGCTCAATCGCACGGGGCCGCAGGCGTTCCCGCCCACACAGGCTCGGAATCATATTTCTCTCAAGCGGCAAAACGTGGCATCTTGTTGCTGCACAGGCGAGTTCGAAGATCGCTTGTTGCCAAAGCTCAGCGTCCGGAACATCGGCTCCCCCGGTTCATTGCCTATGGGAAACCGTGACGTGTTCTGACGCGTCGCGGCTTTCGCACCTACGCACTGCTGCAAAGGATCCAATCCATGAAATTCATCAAGCTTACCCTCGCTTCTGCCGTCGCTCTGTCGCTTGCAGCCTGCGCGCAGGAGGCGGACGAGGACGTCACCACTGCCGAGGTCAACCCCGATGACGCCGCGAGCATCGCCGATGCCGAAACCGGCACGATCGTCGATGTCGCCTCGGCCGATGACAATTTTTCGACGCTGGTCACTGCCGTGACCGCCGCCGGCCTTGGCACCGTGCTCGCGGATGAAGGCCCCTACACGGTGTTCGCGCCGACCAACGATGCCTTCGCCAAGCTGCCGGAGGGCACAGTCGAGACGCTCACCACCGAGGAAACCGACACGCTCGGCAACATCCTCCAGTATCACGTCGTCGAAGGCTCGGTCGATGCAGCGACGCTGACCGCAGCGATCGAGCAGGCGGGCGCCGACGGCTACACTGTCAACACGCTGGGCGGCGGCACGCTTACCGCGATGGTCGAGAACGGCTCGGTGGTGCTGATGGATGCCGCTGGCAACAAGGCCACCGTAACCGCAACGGACGTGGAAGCCTCGAACGGGGTCATTCACGTGATCGACACCGTGCTGATGCCGGAATAATCGATTGCGCAGCCGGGCGGGCCTTTGATGTGGAGGCCCGCCCGCGCTATGAGCGCCAGCGATGATCCGCCGCTATGCCCCTCTCCGCCTGACATTTGCCATCGCGCTGGCCCTCCCCGCAGGGTGCAGCACGGAAGACACGCTGATCGATAGCGAGGGGCGGGTGTTCGATCGCATCGCCCCCGACGCCGCGATCAACCTCAACGGCACCGAACCCTTCTGGAGCCTCGCGATCGCGCCCAGCATCGCAGATGAGGGCTACACCGCGACCTATTCCACCCCTGAAGACATCGAGGGCACCAGCTTTGCCGCCACCCGCTTTGCCGGAAACAACGGCCTCGGCTTTTCGGGGGCGCTGCAGGAGCAACCCGTTCAGATCGCGATCACGCCGGGCGAATGCAGCGACGGTATGAGCGACCGGACCTATCCTTACACCGCAAGCGTGCGCATCGGCGAGACACTGCTCGAAGGCTGTGGCTCGACCAGCGAAGAACCGTTCACCGGCCCTGCCTCGCCCTGAGCAGTCAGTCTCGCCCTGAGCAATCGGTCTCGCCCTGAGCGGTCAGCCTCGGCCGGCGCCGGGCGCGACTTCATCCTGAACATTGTATTCCCACGTCTTTGCCTCGCTTGCCAAGCGGGGCTTTTGGCGCGATATTCGCGCCCCGACCGCGCGCGCTGTCAAGGAGAGGGATCACCATGGCGCCTCTCGCTTCCTCGCCGAAATCGTCGCCAGCGCTGTGTGCTGCCCATTTGCCCCGCAAGGCTGTGTGCGCGCCTTTGCCAGCCTGACATGAGGCCCTTCGAGAGTGGAGCGAGGACCAAATCTTGGAACGCTGCATGGCCGAACGCATTGAACGCATGGAAGATTCACAAAGTCGCGGCGGTCCGCCTTCGCATTGGTTCGGGCCTTTTGCGGCTGGAAAGGATGTGTGGTGAGCACCGACGATGAGAGCCTGCCGAGGATTGATCAGGCCTCGATGCGATTTGACGACGCGCCCGACCGGTTTCGTTCGGGCAATATCGAGGATCAGTTCACGGGCGCGTCTGGCGTGCTGTTCGAACAGGCGATGGCGCAGACGCGGATGGCGATCTGCCTGTGCGACCCGCATCACGAGGACCTGCCGATCGTCTTTGCGAACCGCGCCTTTCGCCGGTTGACTGGCTATTCCGAGGAGGAGGTCGTCGGCCGTAACTGCCGCTTCCTCCAGGGGCCGAAAACCGATCCCGAACCGATCGCGCGCATCCGTCAGGCGATTGCGAACGAGGATGTGGTGGTGGTCGAGCTGCTGAATTACCGCAAGAATGGCACCACCTTCTGGAACGCGCTTCACTTGGGGCCAATCTACAACGACAAGGGTGAGCTCGTTTACTTCTTCGGCAGCCAATGGGACGTCTCCGACGTGCGCGCCGCACGGGCCGAGGAACAGCACGCGCGCGATATGCCGCGCGAGCTTTCGCACCGGATGAAGAACATGTTCGCGGTCATTTCCGGGATCGTCAACGTGACCGGACGGGTGCGTGGCATCCAGGCCGAAGCGGCGGAGATCAATTCGCGCATTCAGGCGCTCGGCCGCGCCTACGAGACGACGCTCGATGATGCTTCCTCGGGCAGCATTGCGATAGGCGAGGCGATCCGCGCGGTGCTGATGCCCTATGACCGCGATGCCGCCCGGATGGAGCTCTTGGGCAACGGTGTGCGCATGCCTTTCACGATCATCTCGGTCGTCGGGCTGATCCTGCATGAACTCGCCGCCAACGCCACCAAGCATGGCGCATGGTCCATCGAAAGCGGCCGAGTGCTGGTCGACTGGCGTCTGTCCGAAGACGAGACCGCACTGGTCATCACGTGGAAAGAGGAGGGCGGCCCTCCGATCGAGAGCGACGCGATCGAGCAGGGCACCGGCATGGCGATCGTCGACCGGCTGCTCGCCACCGCGCGCGGGACGATCGAGCGCGAGTGGCGCCGCGACGGGCTGACCGCGAAAATCCATGTGCCGGTGCAGAAGGGCGGCTGAGATGGTTCATGCCGGGCAAGGCGCGGTGGGCAAGCTGCTGATCGTGGAGGACGAGCCACTGATCCTGATCGATCTCGAATATGCGGCCGAGGATCACGGGTGCGAGCCTCTGGGCGCGCAGGATTGCGCCGAGGCGCTGGCTCTGATCGCGCGGCACGGGACTTCGTTGACGGCGGCGATCCTCGATGTCTCGCTCGGCGCGGGGGAGACGTGCGTGCCGGTCGCGCGCGAGCTCGAGCGGCTTGGCGTGCCTTTCCTCCTGCATTCGGGAGATCTCGACCGGCACGAGGAGAAGATCCGCACCCTAAGCGCGCCGCTCGTCGCCAAGCCCGTGCCCTCGGACCAGGTCATTGCCGCTGCGCTCTCGCTTGCTGCGAGCGGCGATGATGATGCGGTGCAAGCGGCCGCCGGATAGGTCGGCCAGCCTGCGAGGGATCAAGCCTCAGTAAAGCCCGGGCAACTGATGCTGAGCGGCATTGGGCCGGACCGGCTGAAGCGCTCGCATCCGCGTGGCCGACTGCGCCCGCTTGGCGGCCGTCCCGGTGATCGGGGTGCACGAGCGGCCGGCGAGGAAATCGAGCGCGGTCGCGATCGAGGCCTCGTTCGGATCGCCGAGTGGTGCGGAGATGTCGTCTTCGGCACGGCAGGTGTTGGGAACGACGCTGGCAAGACCGTTGAAATATTCGCCCTCGCCATCGGCGTTGACCGTCCGGAAGGTAACGGCCCGGATGCGCAGATCGCAATCGGGCAGGTCAAAGCCGTCCTGGCCGACCGGCTTGCCGGACGTATTCTCCCCTATCAGCGCGATCGAATCGGCATCGAGATAGGGCAGCATGGAATTGATCACGAGCTCGCTCGCCGACGCTGTCCCGCTGCGCCCGATGAAGGCGATCTTGGTGGGCTGGATCGCGTTCACCTCATTGCGCAAGGCGCGGGTGTTGTTCTCCTGGCTCTGCTCGGCCCGGTAGACGGTCTCGCTCCATACCTGGCCCACCCGGTTGTCGTTCAGGAGATCGCCGAAGGTGTTGGCCACGCTGACGAGACCGCCACCATTGTAGCGAAAATCGATTACGAGTTCGGTGATGCCCCGCCCGCTGAACTCGGCGAATGCGTCGCGTAGCTGGCTGGCCGCATCGGCCACGATGAATGTGCGCAGATTGATGTATCCGACCTGCTTGCCGCCGTCGTTGAGAACCAGCGCGCCATAGCGATCGGACAGCGGATCGAGCGAGAACTCGCTCTTGGTCACGGTCGTCTCCACGGTCGCGCCGCCCGGCTGGCGGAAGCGCAGGACGCGGGCGAGTCCCGGAGTCGAGGGGCCGAGCGCCTGGACCACGGCCTGCGCGCCGCCCGATGACATCAGCGAGGCAACGCTCACCAGCTGGCCCCCTGGCTCGCCGATCGCGAGCAACTCGGTGCCGCGATCGATCCCGGCGGCAAAGCCGTTGCCTGCCTCGAACGCCTCAAGCACGAACACCCGATCATTGGCTGTGTCATAGGACAGCCGGATGCCGAACCCGGCACTCGATCCACTGGTGATCAGCTCGTTCTCTTGCCGGATCGAGGTCGCGAAGGTGAAGAACCGGTCGACATTCTGCGCCCGCGCCGGCGCGACGCGCGCATCGAGGTAGGATTGCACGCTCGAGAAACTGTCCGGATCGACGGTGTTGTCGAGCAGCTCGGGGAAAAGATACCAGTCATCGAGCACGGTTTCCGCGAAATCGATCTGCTGCTGGACCGGGCAGGCCGTTCCGGTGGGCGTTGGAGTGGGCGTGGGCGTCGGAGTGGGCGTCGGCGTCGGAGTGGGCGTCGGCGTGGGCGTCGGCCCCTGGATGGGCGGCACCCGGTCGTCGCCTCCGCATGCGACGAGCGCAAGGGCAAGGGTCGAGCAAAGCGCAGTGCGGAGGATGGACATGGGGGATTGCGACTCCGAATGAAAAGCGGTCCGATGACCTGCAACATTCAACGACGTGATGCAACGCGTTGGCGGCAGGCCGCGCCGGAGCGGGAGAACCACAGCGCACCTGACCCGTGATTGAACGGTGAAAAACGGCGATTGAGAGCCGGATTGCAGAGTTTTCCGCAGGAAAGAGGGCAAAACGCCCCTCTCAAGGCTCGTTTGGCCGCGCGCGACGCCCTAGGCTCGATCGCCATGATTAGGCTTTGTGCATGACAGATTTTCCCGATTGGCTCAAACCGGCGCTTCCGCAAGCGGCGCAGCACCCGGGCTTGGCGGTGACGCAGCTCGGCGATGCGCCGAGCCTTGCGCGCGGCGGCTTCGCGCTCACAAGTCCGGCTTTCTCGCCCGGCGGCGAACTCGATCCGTGCTTCACCGCCAAGGAGGAGGATGCGGTCGCGCCGCCGCTCGAATGGAGCGCGCCCCCGCCCGGCAGCCAGGAGCTGGTCGTGATTGTCGAGGATGCGACTTCGCATGGCGCTGCGCCCCCCTGCCACTGGCTCGTCTGGGGCCTTGCCGGCCAGCGCGGCAAGCTGCTCGAGGGCGAAGTGCCGCCGCGCACCGGCAAGAACGCTTTCGGCAATTCCGAGTGGCTGCTGCCCGATCCGCCCGAGGGCGAGACGCGCCATTACGTGTTCCAGATCTTCGCGACCGAAATCCCGCTCACCTTGATGCCGGGGGCAAGCCGCGAGGAGATCATCGCCACGCTCAAGGGCTTCGTCACCGCCTGCGCGGTGCTCCACGTCTCGTTCACGGGACAGGCCGCAGAAGCGTGGGATGAGGATGAATTCGAGTAACCTGCCAAAATCATAAGGGAGACAACCATGGCTGGCAAAACGAACGCACTGCAAAAGCCGGTGCAACTTTCACCGGAGCTTGAAGCGGTCATCGGCAAGGGTCCGATGCCCCGTTCGCAAGTGACCTCGAAAGTGTGGGATTACATCAAGGCGCACAACCTGCAAAAGCCGACGGACAAGCGCACGATCGTGCCCGATGAAAAGCTTGGCGGGGTCATCGGCAAAGAAGAGATTTCGATGTTCAAGATGACTGCGGCGGTCTCCAAGCACCTGAGCTGAAACTTGCCTCGAACCGATCAGCGCCGCGCGATGCGATAGGCCCCGCGGCGCTGATCGAGTGGCTTGCCCTTCCATGAAAGGGCGATGTCGCCGCGAGCGGCAAGAATGTCCACGGCTTCGTGAACGCTTGCCATGTGCGCACGCCAATCGTCCTGCGCCGCGAGCGCGCGGGCGACCTCGCTGGGGCAAATCGTCGTGCCCCGTTCGCGCCGATCGAGCAGAGCGAGGATCGCGATTTGAGCCGACTGTGCGCTCACTGCGGCGCGGATGCGGCTGCAGGGCGCGGGCCGATCGCTTCGCCGGTCCATAATGCGAGCCAGATGACGAGCGGCTGCGCAAACATGCGCGGCACGTGATAGGCGAGACCGAGCCCGCCGCTCTCGCGCGCCATGTCGATCACGAAGTGATTGATGTTGGCGGGAAAGACGCACAGTGCGTAGAGCGCAAGACCGATCCCGCCCGCCTGCCGCAAAGGGCGCGAGAAAGGCTGCGCGAGCGCGATCGCCCCAACAATCTCGGCGATTCCCGTCCAGAAGATCACCGCTTCACGGAAGGGCACTATCTCGGGGGTGATCCCGATGAAGGGTTCGGGCCGGGCGAGGTGCATGAAGCCTGCGAAAGCATAGAACACGGCCAGCACCCAGCGCAGGATCAGCCGGGTCAGCGCCCTGCCGCTCATGCGCGCGGTGCCCAGCCGGCGGGGGCGAGCTCGAAGCCGGCGAAATCGAAGCCGGGCACGACCACGCAGGAGACGAGGCAATAGCCATGCGCGCTCCTCTCGCCCGCGAGCGGGCGGGCCGCCTGCCAATCGCCCGCCGGGACGAGCCCCTGCAAGAATTGCCCGCCCGCAGGCGCCGGGCCGAGCGACAGCTCGCGGATCGGGCCTTCCTGGCCCGGTGCAATCGAGAGCCGCAGCGGATCGCCGCCCTGCCACAGCCACAATTCGTCCGCATCGACCCGGTGCCAGTGCGAGCTCTCGCCCGCCTTCAGAAGGAAGAGGATCGCGGTGCCACCGGCGCGCTCGCCTTCGCTGGCCTCGGCGCGCCAGGTCTCGCGATACCATCCGCCCTCGGGGTGCGGGGCAAGCTCCAATTGTGCGATCAGCGCCGCCGCGCTATCGCTGGTTTCGGAATTGGCGTTCGCCATTGCCCCATCTCCTCGCTCGGCCCCTTGCCGGACATCTATCGGGAGTTTCGCCAATGATGCAACATCGTGCCCTCCTGCTCGCCAGCGCCGCTTGGCTCGCGGCGCTGATAACGCCCGCTGCCCTTGCGCAGGATACCGCAATCTCCGAACCGGCTCAGCTCGCCGAGGAGGCCCCCCCGCCGGCTTCTCCGGAGATGCAGGCAGCTCTCGCCGCGCTCGATGCAGCGCCGGTGTTCGACGGGCACAACGACATGCCGCTGCAATTGCGCCGCCGGGTGTTCAACCGGATCAACGCCTTCGACTTTACCAACACGCAAGGCCTCGCCCCGAGCGATCCCAGCGGACAGGCGATGCACACCGATCTCGAGCGCCTGGCCGAGGGCCGGGTGGGCGCGCAATATTGGGCGATCTACGTGCCCGCCACCCTGCCCGAGCCACAGGCGGTGCAGATGACGCTCGAGCAGATCGACGTCACCAAGCGCCTCATCGCGCGATACCCCGAGCAGATGGCCTATGCGCAGAGCGCCGATCAGGTCGAGAACGCGCTGCGCGACGGCAAGATCGCCTCGCTCATGGGCATCGAGGGCGGGCACTCGATCGGCTCGAGCCTCGCTGTGCTGCGCCAGATGCACGAACTCGGCGTGCGCTACATGACGCTGACCCATTCGAAGAACACCCCCTGGGCCGACAGCGCGACCGACGAGCCCGTGCATGACGGGCTCACCGATTTCGGCCAGGACGTGGTGCGCGAGATGAACCGGCTCGGCATGGTGGTCGATCTCAGCCATGTCAGCGAGGCGACGATGCACGATGCGCTCGATGTGGCGAAGGCGCCGGTGATCTTCAGCCATTCGGGCGCGCGCGCTGTCAACGGCCATGCGCGCAACGTGCCCGACAGCGTGCTCGAGCGGCTGCCGCAGAATGGCGGGATCGTCATGGTCGTGGGCCTGCCGGGCTATCTCAGCGAGGAGCGCCGCCAGTGGCAATCGCGCTGGATGGCCGAGGAAGCGCGGCTCGACGCGCTCCATCAAGGGCAACCGGATCTGGTGAAGGCCGGCATGGGCGAATGGACGCGGGCCAATCCCGAGCCGCAGACGATGGTCTCCGACATGGCCGATCACATCGACCACATCCGGGCGCTGGTGGGGGTCGAGCATATCGGCATCGGCGGCGATTTCGACGGGATGCCCTCGGGGCCCGTGGGATTCGAGGATGTAAGCGGCTATCCGGCGTTGTTTGCCGAGCTGGCGCGGCGCGGCTATTCGCAGGCCGAACTTGAACTCATTGCAAGTCGCAACGCGATCCGGGTGCTGCGCGAAGTCGAACGTCACGCCGCGCGCCAGCGCGAGGCGGCGCCGATCGAGACACTGCTCGAGCAACCCGGGTGAGGCTCAGTCCTTGAGCGGATCGTGGCCCCAGTTCATGAGGCTGTAGCGCCATTTGGTCTCGCTCACATCGCCGTCCGGGCGCTGCGCGCAATGGCGCTTGATATAGCCCGTGACCTTGTTCATGTGCGCAAGCTGGTCCTCGGACAGATCGCTTTTTTTCGTACGCTTGATTTCGACGATGCGGCGCCCGGATTTGTGCCCGGTGCTTTCGCTCCCGTCGCCGCTGTCACCCACCGATTGCGATTTGTCGGTCTCGAGCCAGTCCTCAAGCTCCTTGGGCGCCATGTTCACGCGTTCGTTGAACGCGGCGAAGACCTCGTCCCGCTCCAACTCCGGCATGGTCAATCGTCCTCGGCGGATTCGGGCAGGTCATCGCGCGAGGTGGAGGCCATATCGTCAAGCTCCTCCTCGCTCATGCTGTCATACATCTCCTTGGACGCGCCTTGCAGC
The DNA here is from genome assembly GCA_036350735.1 of Erythrobacter sp. Classification (GTDB taxonomy): domain Bacteria; phylum Pseudomonadota; class Alphaproteobacteria; order Sphingomonadales; family Sphingomonadaceae; genus Erythrobacter. The sequence continues at coordinate 1,980 of JAZBNR010000004.1, read as the reverse complement.
GAGGAAACCTTCTGCTCCCCGCGCTTGGCGGCGAGAGCTGCTCCAGCAGCCTTCTGCTGCGCCTTGCTCTTTGCCTTGGCCATCAGTCGCGCTCCCAGGCTTCGAGTTCGCTGCCGCGCTTCAAGACTTCGTCGCCGTCTTGCTGCTTGATCAGATAGGCCGGGTTCTCAGCGTCACCGTCTTTGGTGATTTCGGACCCCTTGAGGGTGCGCGTCACCTCGCGTTCAAATCGTTCGGTGATCTGACCCTTGCCCTCGCCGTTGCCCCAGTTCCACTTGACGTATTGATCGGTGCGGAAGCTGTTGGAATTGCTCATGTGTTTTCTCCGTAAGCAGTACGGGAAAGGAATGAGCGCGGGCTAGCTGAGTTTCCGCGAACGCGGTGAACCGATTACTGCGTGCGATTATCCATCTGCGCCGAGGAGGGCTGGTTCGGATTGCTCTCCGACTGGCCGGGAATATTTTCCGGCTCGGCGCCGTCCTCGCGCATTTCTTCGACCCGTTCGGTCACGGTCGCGGCGCTCTCGACCTCGCCTTCGCTGAGCGCAGGGATCACCCAGACGAGCGTCATCGCGACAATCGCGAGGAGCGTGCTGATCAGCAGCACCCAGCGCACGACGCCGGGGCTCGAAGCCGCCCGCGCATCCTGGTCGTCGATGTGAATTTCGTCCTTGCGGTCGGCCATGATCCCTCCGGTGATATATACCCTATGTCAATGAAATGGATCGACGCAGGTTCCCGTGAGCGCGCAGGCGCTTAGTCGCGCAGCAGCTCGTTGATGCCCGTCTTGGAACGCGTCTGCGCATCGACCGTCTTGACGATCACCGCGCAATAGAGCGAGGGGCCGGGCGTGCCGTCGGGGAGTGGCTTGCCGGGTAGCGAGCCAGGGACAACCACCGCATAGGGCGGCACTTCGCCGCGATAGACCTCGCCGGTCGCGCGGTCGATGATCTTGGTCGAGGCGCCGAGATAGACCCCCATCGAGAGCACTGCGCCTTCGCCCACGCGCACGCCCTCGGCAACCTCGGCGCGCGCCCCGATAAAGGCACCGTCGCCGATGATGACAGGCTCGGCCTGGAGCGGCTCGAGTACCCCGCCTATGCCCGCGCCGCCCGAGAGGTGGACGTTCCGCCCGATCTGCGCGCACGAGCCGACCGTCGCCCAGGTGTCGACCATGGTTCCCTCGCCGACATGGGCACCGATATTGACGAAGCTCGGCATCAGCACCGCGCCCTTGCCGATGAAGGCGCCGCGCCGCACGATCGCGCCGGGCACTGCGCGAAAGCCCGCCTCGCGAAAGCGTGCCTCGCCCCAGCCGGCGAACTTGAGCGGCACTTTGTCGAACGCCGGCTCGCCGCCGCTCGCCTCTTCCATCACCCGGTTGTCGGAGAGGCGGAAGGAGAGCAGCACTGCCTTCTTAAGCCACTGGTTAACGCGCCATCCACCCGCCCCGTCCGGCTCGGCGACGCGCGCTTCGCCGTTGTCTAGCAGGCTGAGCGCCTGCTCGACGGCGTGGCGGACCTCCGCGCCCGGAGTGATCTCGGCGCGGCTTTCCCACGCGGTTTCGATATCGGCGATAAGGGTCTCGGTCATGCGTGCTATGCCCCTGATGTTGTTCGGATGCTCTGGCGCGCTGCTACGCCGATGGCCGGGTGGGGGCAAGCGCCCAGGCATCCGCGCCCGCTCGTCGGCTTTTGCACACGCGCAGGCGCTCCAGCGGAGCGCTTCGGGCAGCCACGCATTGAGCGCATCTTTATCCTTGCTGGTCGATGGGCTAGGCGGGGACCGGGGGCGAGCCTGATGGAGCCGAGCCATGCAACTGAAGCTGCCTTACCGCCCGCATCCGGCCGCGCCTCGCGTTGCGGAAACCGGTGATCGCCCGGGTCCGGCCGCACCGCTCGTGATCAGGACGCTCGGCGCGGCGCTGGCCTGCGCGGCGCTTGCGGCCTGCGGCGGGGCCGGTGGGCTGCCGGGGCCGACT
>JAZBNR010000003.1:0-89248 GCA_036350735.1 Erythrobacter sp. | reverse complement strand
TGGGGCATTCCAGACAGGACCCGGCCCGCACGGACCGCCTGCGCGTCTGTCTGGGAGAGGGGAAGGGCCGGGATGTCGTCCAGCCCCGCCTCTAACGGCAGGAGGAGGTCTTCAAGGCTCGCGCCATTAGCGGTTTCGCCCGGATTGTCCAGCGAAAGTTTGTCCAGCGAAATCGCCTGGGCCTCGCGGAACGGGCCAGCCTTGGTGCGTCTGAGATAGGTGACATGGCCGCATGTTCCAAGGGCGCGCGCGATATCGCGGGCAAGGCTGCGGACATAGGTGCCCTTGGAGACTTGGGCGGTGAGGGTCACTTGTTGGATCATGCCTTGCGCCGGATTTCCTGAATCCGCTCGTGCTGAGCTTGTTGAAGCACCGCTCCTTGCTTCGGAAGGGAAGGACGACCCTTCGACAAGCTCAGGGTGAGCGGAAAGAGAGAAGATGTGCACCGATCGCAAGGCCAGCTCCACCTCCTGCCCCGCCCGCGCCAGATCATAGGCACGCTTGCCATCGACCTTCAGCGCCGAATAGGCCGGAGGCACCTGTTCGATCGGCCCGGTGAAGCGCGCCAGCACCGCCTCGATCTCGGCCAGCGTGGGGCGCACCTCGCTTGTCGTCACCACCTGCCCTTCCATATCGAGCGTGTCGGTTTCCTCGCCGAACCTTATCGTGAACTCGTAGATCTTGCTCGCATCGAGCATCCGCCCGGCAAGCTTGGTCGCCTCGCCGAGCGCAATCGGCAGCACGCCTTCGGCCAGCGGATCAAGCGTGCCGCCATGCCCGACCTTGGTCTTGGCATAGCCCCCCTGCCGCAGCGCGCGCTTGACCGCCGCGACGCCCTGCGTCGAGCCGAGCCCGCGCGGCTTGTCGAGGATCAGCCAGCCGTGGGGTGCAGCTTTGCGCGGGGGGTCTTGCATATTCGACACGCGGCCCCCCTAGCCAAAGCCGAGCGCCTGCGCCAACATTGCGGCCTCACATGGAGCATGATTTCGACCTTCTCGTCATCGGCGGCGGCATCAACGGCGCAGGCATCGCGCGCGATGCGGCCGGGCGGGGCATGCGCGTGTGCCTCGTCGAGCAGGGCGATCTCGCGCAAGGCACTTCGAGCGCCTCGACCAAGCTTGTCCACGGGGGCCTGCGCTATCTCGAGCATTACGAGTTCCGGCTGGTGCGCGAGAGCCTGATCGAGCGCGAGCGGCTGCTCGCCATCGCGCCGCACATCATCTGGCCGCTGCGCTTCGTGCTGCCGCACGATGCTGGCCTCAGGCCCAAGTGGATGCTGCGCCTGGGGCTTTTCCTTTATGATCATCTCGGCGGGCGCAAGCTGCTGCCGCCCACGCGCACGCTCAATCTGCGCGCCCCCCCGCACGCCGCGGTGCTCAAGGATCGGCTCACCCACGGGTTTGAATATTCGGATTGCTGGGTGGAGGATGCGCGGCTCGTGGTGCTCAACGCCATGGACGCAAGGGAGCGCGGCGCGGATATCCGCACACGCACGCAATGCGTAGGCCTCCAGCGCCGCACCGACCGGTGGCGCGCGACCCTCGCCGGCCCCGGCGGCGAGAGCGAGGTGACCGCGCGCCAGGTGGTCAACGCGGCGGGACCGTGGGTCGATCAGGTGCTCGGCCGCGCGCTTCCGGGCGAGCACCCCGCCCATCTGCGGCTCGTCAAGGGCAGCCACCTCATCTTCCCGCGGCTCTATGAGGGCGAGCATTGCTACATCTTCCAGAACCGCGACGACCGCATCGTCTTCGCCATCCCCTACGAGCGCGAGTTCACGCTGGTGGGGACGACCGACATCGGCTTCGAAGGCGATCCCTCGGGCATCGACATCAGCGAAGAGGAAGCGGGCTACATCTGCGACGCGGTCAATGAATACCTGCGGGTGGAAATCTCGCCCGGGCAGGCGGTGGCGAGCTATGCGGGCGTGCGCCCGCTCTACGAGAACAACGCCCGCTCGAACTCGACCGTGACGCGCGACTACCAGTTCGAGCTCGACACCGGCGCAGACGGGAGCGGCCCCGCCCTGCTCTCCATCTTCGGCGGCAAGATCACGACCTACCGCAAGCTCGCCGAGCACGCGCTCGAGCGGATCGGCGCGCCGGGCCGCTCCTGGACGGCAGGCGCACCGCTGCCGGGGGGAGACATCGACCCTTCGCGCTTCGATGACTTCGTACGCGAGGTCGAAGCCGCCTACCCCTTCCTCGCCCCCGCCACCGCACTGCGGCTCGCCCGTGCCTATGGCACCCGGGTCCACGCGGTGCTGGGCGAGGCCACCAGCGCCAGCGATCTCGGCGAGCACCTGGGCGGCGGGCTCCACGAGACCGAGCTTGAATATCTCGTGCGCGCAGAATTCGCGACCAGCGCCGATGACGTGCTCAAACGCCGTTCCAAGCTCTATCTGCACCTCACAGCCGAGGAGCAGGCGCGCCTCGCCGCGTGGCTGTGCGAGCATGGGCCCGCCTCGCGAGCGGCGTGATCCGTCAGAGCCGCGAAACCCAGTCCGCGATGCCGAGATAAAAGCCCATTGCCCATTCCATCGGCGCGCCCAGCACGTTCACCAGCCAGCCCGTGCCGAACACCCAGCTGAACGCGACAACGACGATAATCATCGCCATCCCCACCCCCTGCAGCCGCTCCCACGCCGGGCGCAGCGAGCGTGGCAGCAGCCCGCCAACGATGTGCGAGCCATCGAAGGGCGGGATCGGCAGGAGGTTGAACAGGCCGAGGAAGAGGTTGATCAGAATGAAGAAATAGAGCCCACTTTGCCAGTAGAGCGCAGCGCCGTCAGCGCCGACCAGCAGCGGTGTGCCCGTTGCGGCAAGATCGAAGCGCGCACCATTGACCCAGCTTGCTCCCAGCAGCGCGGCCCCCACGGCAGCGAGCACGAAGTTGGAGACGGGGCCGGCAGCGGCCACCGCCATCATCCCGAAACGCGGATTGGAGAGGCGCTGCTTGATCACCGGCACGGGCTTGGCCCAGCCGAACACCGGCCCGCCCAGGAGCGCGAGCGCGCCGGGCACCAGCAGCGTGCCCACCGGATCGACATGCGCCAGCGGGTTCAATGTCAGCCGCCCGCTCTCGCTCGCGGTGGGATCGCCAAGCAATTTGGCGGCATAGCCATGGGCGACCTCGTGAAACACGATGGCGATGACGAGGCACGGGATCAGCACTGCGGCCAGAGTGAGGGTTTCGAGCATTGCCCGCGATATAGGGTGCGCGGAACGCTTGCGCCATCTGGCCCCGCGGCGAAATCTTATCCCAGCGCGCCCACCTCACCGCGCAGGGCTGCGCTGAAATGGCGGCGGCACAGCGCGAGATAGCTTTCATTGCCCCCGATCGCGGTCTGCGCGCCCTCGAGCACCGGGTCGCCCTCAGGATCGATCCGCAGGTTCATCGTCGCCTTGCGCCCGCACCAGCACACCGCTTTCAACTCGACCAGCGCGTCCGCAATCCCAAGCAGGGTTGCCGAGCCGGGGAAGAGCTCCCCCTGGAAATCGGTCCTCAGGCCATAGCACAGCACCGGGATGCCCTCCTCGTCAGCGAGGCGCGCCAGCTGCCACACCTGCTCCGGCTTCAGGAACTGCGCCTCGTCGACCAGCACGCAGCCCAGCGGCGCGCGCGCGTGAGCGGCGAGAATCTCGCCGGCAAGATCGGTGTCCGGCCGGTAGAGCCGCGCCTGCGCCTCCAACCCGATCCGGCTCCTCACCATCCCGCCCCCGCGCGAATCGAGTGCGGCGGTCCACACCTGCGTCGTCATCGCGCGCTCGCGATAGTTGAAATCGGCCTGGAGGAGGTGCGAGCTTTTGCCTGCGTTCATGCTGGCATAGTAGAAATAGAGCTTGGCCATGGCGCGCCGACCATTGCACGCGTCTCGAAACCAATCCATGCCCCCGAACGTAGTTTGAACATGATCTTGCGCCTCCTTCAGCCCTTGCGCCTGTTTGCCGTGATCGCGCTCGCGCTCGCTGTGCTGCTGGCGCTCGCCGCCAACACCGGCGCCACGCGCAAATACCGGCTCGATGAGACCGCCAGCAACGTCTCGGCCAAGGTCCCCTTTTTTGGCGTTGCCAGCAAAACCGCGCGCTTCCCCAAGATGGCGGGCATGGTCACGATCGTGCCGGACGCGCCCGATAAGGCGATCATCGACGTGACCTTCGATGCCACAGCCATCGAGGCGCCTGACAGCGTGACGCTCAAGCGCCTGCGCGGCGAGAAGTTCTTCTGGGTCGAGAAATATCCGCAAGTGCGCTTTGTGGGCCGCTCGCTCGCCTTCACCGACGAGCGCCGCGGCAAGGTGTCAGGCACGCTGACCGCGCGCGGCGTCTCGCGCCCGGCGACGCTCGCCGTCACCTTCGATCGCGCGCCCCTGAAGACGCAGACCGGCGAGGCGGTGAGCTTCGAGGGGACGACCACGATCGACCGACGCGAATTCGGGATGAAGAGCTATCAGCTGATCGTGGGCAACAAGGTCGATATCACGATGCGCGCCCGAATGATCCCGCGCTAATCACTCTTCTTCGTCGTCACCGTCAAGATCGCGCGCGACCTTGGGATCGCGCAGCAGCGCCTCGATCCGGTCGGCCTCGGCAAAGCTCTCGTCCTTGCGAAACTTGAGTTTCGGCGCGAATTTGAGCCCGAGCCGCTGGGCGACTTCGCGCTGAAGGAAGGCGGTGTTCTGCCTGAGCGCGTGGACGACCTCGGCATCGGTGATGTCCGGCCCCGCGCCAAGCAGCGGCTTCACATAGGCGGTTGCCTGCCTCAGATCCGGCGTCATGCGGACCTCGGTGACGGCGATGTTGGAGGCGCTGACGATATCGTCATGCACCTCCCCGCGCGCGAGCAGCTCAGAGAGGATATGGCGCACCCGCTCGCCCACCTTGAGCACGCGGACCGAGTGCTGCTCGGCAGTGAAGGGATCCTTGCGCGCCATCATCCCATCCCCGTCTCGGTCGGCGTGGGGCGCGGCGTAGGCAGCGCGGTGGAGGTGGCGCGGGCATAGAGCTTGCCGTCTTCGGAAAACAGCTCGCCTTCGAGGAAGACGACCTTGCGCCCGGCCTTGACCACCCGGCCCTTGGCCGTGATCACCGCGCCTGCTGGGATGAGGCGGATCAGGCTCATCGCAAGATCGAGATTGAGCGGCGCAAGCTCGCCCCCCGTCGCCGCGACGAAGGCATAGCCCATCACATCATCGAGATAGCCCGCAACAAGCCCACCCTGCACGCCGCCGCGCCAGGTGCACATCTCGCGCCGCACGGTGAAGCGCATGGTCGCGGTCTGCGTGGCCTCGTCGAAGCCCACGAATTCAGAGCCCAGCAACGCCGAATGCGGCGAGCTGTCAGCGCCCTCCTGGATCGCCTCGTCCATCACCATTGCTCATGCGCCCTCAGCCGAACTCGAGCGTGCGCTCGCGCAGTTCGACCTCGAACACCTCGAGATTGTCGCCCGGCTTGATGTCGTTCGTATCCTCGAGCACCACGCCGCACTCAAGGCCCGCACGCACTTCGTCGACATCGTCCTTGAAGCGCCGGAGCGAAGCGATCTTGGTGGCCGAAACGATGACATCGTCGCGGGTGAGGCGGGTGAAGAGCCCACGCCGGATCGCGCCATCGAGCACCAGCAGACCTGCCGCCTTGTCGCGCTTGCCGGCAGGGAAGACCTGCTTGACCTCGGCGCGGCCGACGACCGTCTCGATCCGCTCGGGGCCGAGCTCGCCCGCCATCTCCTTGGCGACTTCCTCGGTAAGGTGATAGATCACATCGTAATACATCATGCGCACATTGTCGCGCTTGACGAGCTCACGGGCCTTGGCGTTGGGACGCACGCCGAAGCCGATGATCGGGGCCTTCGAGGCCGCGGCCAGGCTCACATCGGTCTCGGTGATCGCGCCGACGCCTGCATGGAGCACGCGCACCTTGATCTCGTCGTTCGAGATGTTGTGGAGCGCATTGACGATCGCCTCGACCGAACCCTGCACGTCTGCCTTCACCACCACCGGCCATTCGATCACATTCGAGGTGAGGCCTGCGAACATCGTGTCGAAATTGGTCGGCGCCAGCGCGGTGCGCTTTTCGGTTGCCTTTTCCTGGCGATACTGAGCGACTTCGCGGGCGCGCTGCTCGTTCTCAACCACGGTGAGCTGGTCGCCCGCCGAAGGCACGCCGCCGAGGCCCAGCACCTCGACCGGCATGGCCGGGCCGGCTTCCTTGATCTGCTTGCCCTGATCATCGACGATAGCCCGAACGCGGCCCGACTGGGTGCCGACCACGAAGGTGTCGCCGCGCTTGAGCGTGCCGCGCGTGATGAGCACGGTCGCGACGGGGCCGCGCCCCTTGTCGAGCTGCGCCTCGATCACGGTCGCCTCGGCATCGCGATCGGGGCGGGCCTTGAGTTCGAGCAGCTCGGCCTGAAGGCTGATCGCCTCGAGCAGCGCATCGAGCCCGTCGCCGGTCTTGGCCGAAACCTCGATATCCTGCACATCGCCCGACATCTTCTCGACGATGATCTCGTGTTCGAGCAGGCGATTGCGGATCCGGTCGGGATCGGCCTCGGGCTTGTCCATCTTGTTGATCGCGACGATCATGGGGACGCCCGCCGCCTTGGTATGATTGATCGCCTCGATCGTCTGCGGCATGATCCCATCATCCGCAGCCACCACCAGCACCACGATATCAGTGACGTTCGCTCCGCGCGCGCGCATCTCGGTGAAGGCGGCGTGGCCGGGGGTGTCGAGGAAGGTGATCTTTTCCTTGTTCTTGGTGGTGATCTGGTAGCTGCCGATATGCTGGGTGATGCCGCCGGCCTCGCCCTTGGTCACGTCGGTGCCGCGCAGTGCATCGAGCAGGCTGGTCTTGCCGTGATCGACATGACCCATGATCGTGACCACGGGCGGGCGCTGACGCAGCGTCTCTTCGGGATCGACGTCCGCGTCGGTCGAGATGTCGACATCGGCCTCGGAGACACGGGTGATGTTGTGGCCGAACTCCTCGACCAGCAGCTCGGCGGTGTCCTGATCGATCGTCTGGTTGACGGTCACCATCATGCCCATGTTGAACAGCGCCTTCACAAGGTCGGCGCCTTTCTCGGCCATGCGGTTGGCGAGCTCCTGCACCGTGATCGCCTCGGGGACGACCACATCGCGCACCTGCTTCTCGCGCGGCTTGGACGTGCCGCCGCCCTGCATCCGGCGCTCCTTCTCGCGGGCGCGCTTGAGCGCGGCCAGACTGCGCGCGCGGCGCCCCTCGTCCTCGTTGAGCGCACGTGTGACGGTGAGCTTGCCAGAGCGGCGCTTGTCCTTCTCTCCACCAGTCGGGGTGGGCGCAGCGGCGCGCTTATCTTCCTTCTTCTTCTTTTCCGGACGCTTGGGCTCGGGCCGGGCGACGGGGGTGAACTTGCGCTGGACGGGCGTTGGATCGGCCCGCGAGCCGGCCGCAGAGCCGGCCTGCGCAACGCCGGGCGCGGCCTGCTGGGCGCCAGCTCCGCTTGCGGCTGAACCTTGCGGCTCGGCCTTGGCGGCGGCCGCCTCCTCGGCGGCGCGCTTCTCCGCTTCCTCTTCGGCCCTGACTTCCTTGGCGCGGTTTTCCTCGGCGCGGCGCTTCTCGTCCTCGGCGGCCTTCCTCGCCTGCTCGTCCTCGCGCTTGCGATCCTCGGAGAGCTGCGCCAGGCGCATCTCTTCGGCCTCGCGCTGGAGACGCTTGACGCGCTCTTGCGGCGTCTCTCCCGCGGGCGCTCTGGAGGCCGGCGGCGGGGGCGCCTTCTTCGCGACCGGCGCGGGCGCAGGGGCGGGCGAAGGCGCAGGCGCAGGCGCCGGAGCGGCCTCGGGCGCCGGGGTCTCGCCCGGTTTCACGAGCTTGCGGCGCCGCTTCACCTCGACCGCGACCTTATTGGTGCGGCCGTGGCTGAAGGTCTGCTTGACCTCGCCAGCATCCACGGCGCGCTTGAGGCCGAGCGGTTTACGGGTGCGTTTGTCGTTGTCGTCGCTCATTATAGCTCGTTATTCCTTCAAGTGTTGTCCGTGTCGCCGCCCGCTGGTGCAGAAGGCTCGCCCGCATGGTCGAGAGCGGGAAGTGCGGGATCGCTCCCGATGAACCGCGCCAGCCGCATGGTCGCAAGCGCAATGCGGGCGGCAGCATCCGGGGCACCCTTGCGCGACCTTCGCGCGCCAAGAACGCCCAGATGGACGACATTGTCGCGGCCCAATGCCACAGAGAGCGCCGTCCGGTCCAGTGGCAAGACCATGCCCATCAGCCCCGAACCCTCGCGATCCATCCCCACGCGCCAGGCCTGATCGAGCTTTCGGCGCGAGCCCTCGCTCGCATCACTCGCATGAGCGAGCAGCGCAACGAGGCCGCCGCGCGCCTGCTCCTCGATCCGCGAGGAGCCGAGCACGATGTTGCCGCCGCGCAGTTCGAGCCCGAGCCGATCGAGCAGGTGGCGCCTGAGCGCCGTCTCGATCCGTTCGGGCAGATCATCGGGAAACGAGATCGTCGCGCCTTCCGGCCCGCCCTTGAACGCGCGCATGAGCGCCCGCCTGAAATGGCCATCGGCGATCGCGGCTTCAAGGCCCGCCCGGGTTGGCGCGATCCACGCGCCGCGGCCCGGCGCCTTGGCCCCCGGATCGGGCAACACCTCGCCCGTCGGCGAGAGCGCGAGCCGCACGAGTTCTTCGCGCGGGCGCACCTCTCCGGTGAGGATGCAGCGCCGCTCGCTCGCGCACACGGGCGAGGAAGCGGCGTCAGGAATGTCGGACGTCAGGCGCTCATTGGGGGAGGTCCGCATTGGCGGCCTCCTGAGTTTCCGCCGAAGCGGCGGGTTCTTGGTCCCCGGTCCCGGACGAGGCCGCCTGCGGCTCCTCGTCCTCGAACCAGTGCGCGCGCGCGGCCATGATGATCTCGTTGCCCTGCTCTTCGGTCAGGCCGTATTCGCCGAGCACGCCGCCCTTGTCCTCCTGGCGCTGGGGCCGGCGCAGCGGCGGGCCGTCGGCGTTGTTGCGCCGGCGCGGGGCCTCGCGGCGCTTGGCGACGAGTTCGTCGGTGGCAAGATCGGCGAGGTCGTCGAGCGTCTTGATGCCCGCTCTGCCCAGCGTCACCAGCATTGCTTCGCTGAGGTGCGGCAGCTCGGCAATAGCGTCCTCGACGCCGAGTTCGCGCCGGGTCTCGCGGTGCGCCGCTTCCTGCCGCTCGAGCGCCTCGATCGCGCGGCTCTGCAGTTCCTCGGCGAGCTCCTCGTCGAAGCCCTCGATCGAGGCGAGTTCGGCCATCTCGACATAGGCGACCTCTTCGAGCTCGGAGAACCCTTCGGCGACCAGCAGCTGCGAAAGCGTCTCGTCGACGTCGAGCTCTTCCTCGAACATCTTGGAGCGCTCGGCGAATTCCTTGGAGCGCTTCTCGGACGCTTCCTGTTCGGTCATGATGTCGATCTGGTGCGCAGTCAGCTGGCTTGCGAGCCGCACGTTCTGCCCGCGCCGCCCGATCGCGAGGCTGAGCTGATCGTCGGGGACGACCACCTCGATCCGGCCGTCATCCTCATCGAGCACCACGCGCGCGACCGTGGCGGGCTGCAGCGCGTTGACGATGAAGGTCGCGGTGTCCTCGGACCAGGGGATGATGTCGATCTTCTCGCCCTGCAATTCCTGCACCACCGCCTGCACTCTGGAGCCCTTCATGCCGACGCAGGCGCCGACCGGGTCAATCGAGGAATCGTGGCTGATCACGCCGATCTTGGCGCGGCTGCCCGGATCGCGCGCGGCGGCCTTGATCTCGATGATGCCGTCATAGATCTCGGGCACTTCCTGCGCGAACAGCTTGCGCATGAAATCGGGATGCGCGCGGGAGAGAAAGATCTGCGGGCCGCGATTGTTGCGTTCCACCTTGGTGATGAGCGCACGCACGCGCTCGCCGACGCGGGCGGCCTCGCGCGGGATCTGCTGATCGCGCCGGATCACGCCCTCGGCGCGGCCGAGATTGACGATCACGTGGCCGAACTCGACCGATTTGATGACGCCGGTGATGATCTCGCCCGCGCGATCCTTGAACTCTTCAAATTGGCGCTCGCGCTCGGCATCGCGGACCTTCTGGAAGATCACCTGCTTGGCACTTTGCGCATCGATCCGGCCGAGATCGACCGGGGGCAGCGGATCGACGATGAAATCGCCGACCTGTGCGCCGGGCTGAAGCTTTTCGGCCTGCTTCAAATCAACCTGCTTGAAATAGTCCTCGACCTCGTCAACCACCTCGACCACGCGCCACAGCGTCAGATCGCCGGTCAGCGGATCGAGCTTGGCGCGGATGTCGTTCTCGGCGCCGTAACGATTGCGGGCGCTCTTCTGGATCGCCTCTTCCATCGCCTCGATGACGATCGCCTTGTCGATCATCTTCTCGGACGCGACGGAATTCGCGATCGCGAGCAGTTCTGCCTTATTGGCGGAAATGGCACTGGCCATCAGTCGTCTGCCTTCTCTTCTTCGGTGTCTTCGATCAGTTCCTCGGCACCCTTGGTGTCGATGGGCCTGGTGGCGGCGATCAGCGCGTCAGTGAGGACGAGCTTGGCGCTGTGAATCTCGGCGCGGGGCAACCTGGTCAGCCCGGCCTTGGCATCGGTGATGAGCACCATACCATCTTCTATCCCGTGAAGCTCGCCCTTGTGGACACGCTGAGCCCCAGAATCCCTGGCATAGTCCTTGACCATCACGATCCGCGCCTCGTGCCCCGCCCAATTGGCAAAATCCTTATCGCGCGTGAGCGGACGGTCAATGCCGGGGGAGGAGACCTCGAGGTGGTAGGCGCCCTCGATGAGCACCACGCCCGCTTCCTCGTGCGCGTCGATCATGTCCGAGACACGGCGCGAGAGCGCGGCGCACTGGTCGATCACGAGCTGGCCGGTCGCCGGGTCTTCCGCCATGATCTGCAACGCCTGCCCGCCATCGCCCGCTTCGCTCGGCATCATGGCAACGCGCACCAGATCAAAGCCAAGCGCTTGCGCTTCGGGTTCGATGAGGGCTGTGAGGCGGGCGATATCGGTCATCGAGGCGGTGTTATACTCTTATTCTGTGACAAGCGCGATGGGCGCCGGCCCCTCGCGGCGCCAGCCCTCCACATCATCGACAATGTCGGGATGGGTGGGGAGATAGGCGCAAGGCTGGGCTTTGGCAAGCCTCATCGTGCGCAGCTTGCACCACAAGGCCTAATCCTGCGGCACCTCTTCCTTGAGGCCGTGCTTCTTGATGCAATGGCGCAACTGATCATAGGTGAGCCCGAGCGCCTTGGCGGTCTGACGCTGGTTCCAGCGGTGCTTGCCAAGGGCGTGCTCGATGATCGCGCGCTCATGCGCATCAACCGCGGCGCGCAGGTCGTCGATCGCGTCGAAATCGGGCCTTGCCGGTGCGGCGGGCGATGAGGCCGGGTGCGCAAGAGCACCGTCGCGCACCGTGCCATCCGAGCGACGATGCGGCGGCGCCTTGGGCTTCCACGGGCTGTCGAACGGATCGAACTGGGCGTGGGCGATCGGGCTGGAGGGATCATCCCAGCGATAGACAGCCCGTTCGACGACATTCCTCAATTCGCGCACATTGCCCGGCCAGGCATAATCCTCGAAGGCGGCGACCACGTGATGCGCGAAGCCGGGCCAGGTGTGCCACTCGAGCTCGGCCGCCATGCGCCGCCCGAAATATTCGGCGAGCACGCCGATATCGCCCTCGCGCACGCGCAAGGGCGGCAGCGTGATGACCTCGAAGCTGAGGCGATCGAGCAGGTCGGCGCGAAATTCACCGCTCTTGGCGAGCGCGGGGAGATCATCGTTGGTCGCCGCCACGATCCGCACATCGACCCGCACCGGCCGCGAGGAGCCGATCCGCGTCACCTCGCCATATTCGACCGCGCGCAGCAGGCGCTCCTGCGCGCCCATCGACAAGGTGCCCAGTTCGTCGAGAAACAGCGTGCCTTTGTCGGCTTCCTCGAACCTTCCGATCCGGGTTTTGGTAGCCCCCGTGAAGGCGCCCGCCTCGTGGCCGAACAATTCGGCCTCGATCAGCGTTTCGGGAAGCGCGGCGCAGTTCATGGTGACGAGCGGTTCGTCCCAACGGGTCGAGAGGCGATGGAGGCGTTCGGCGATCAGTTCCTTGCCTGTGCCACGCTCGCCGATGACGAGCACCGGGCGGCTCATTGGAGCAGCGCGGCTCGCCCGCTCGACCGCGTCGAGAAAGGCGGTGGATTGGCCGATGAATTGGTTTTCGCGCTCCATCTGCGCTCCCCTGCCCGAGTATCCTTCCCAAGGTATAGTGAAAATTCCCAAGGGTTGGCAATAGAAACCGATACGCTGATCCGGTGGGCTCGGAAAATCGCCGGTTTCCAGCCATTTTGCGAGTTTGGCACGCTGGTTGCAAAGTATAGGGCAAGACCGGCCCCGCGCCGGAACGGACCAACGGAGACCCACGATGTACACCAGCCAGTTCTTCAAGACCAAGCTCGGCCAGGCGAGCCTCGCCAGCATCGGTGCCATGCTCTGCGTGATCGCGCTCACCACCCAGTTCCAGCCCAGCGCCAGCGTTTTCGCCGCCCAGCACGACGCTGCGGGCGTGGTGGAACTGGCCTGAGCCGGATCATGGGTGATACCGATCCTCGCAATCCTCTCGGACCGGAGCGCAAAGCCCCCGACAAAGGCAGCGCGCAAGCCCCCGATGGCGCTGCCCGCGCTCCGGTCCAACCCCTCGCGAACAGCGGGAACAGGGTGTCGCGCCTCGATGCCGAAATCGAGGCCTTGCGCACCAGCCCCACTCCGACGCAAACTCGCAATTTCCGGGGCCGCGAGTCCGAGGAAGAGGAAACCGGCACGCGCCGCACTGCACCAAGCACCAACCCGTTTCTAGATGGAGCCGCCTTCATGGGCATTTTCAGCCGCACGCGCGATATCATCGCCGCCAACTTCAACGACATGCTCGACAAGGCGGACGATCCCTCGAAGATGATCCGGATGATCATCCTCGAGATGGAGGAAACCCTTGTCGAGGTGCGTGCGAGCGCGGCCCGCACGATCGCGGACCAGAAGGAGATGCACCGCCATGTCGTCAAGCTCGAGCGGCTCCAGGCCGACTGGGGCGAGAAGGCGCAGCTTGCGCTCTCGAAGGATCGTGAGGACCTCGCCCGCGCCGCGCTCGTCGAGAAGAAGAAGGCGGCCGACATGGGCGACCAGCTCAAGGCCGAGATCGCCGTGCTCGACGATGCGCTGCGAGCCTATGAGGAGGACATCTCCAAGCTGCAGCATCGCCTGCGCGAGGCGCGCGGCCGCCAGAGCGCGATCGCTGCAAGGCTCGAGAGCGCGGAGAATCGCTTCAAGCTGCGCACGCTGATGAGCACCGAGCGCACCGATGAGGCGCTCGCCAAGTTCGACCAGCTCGAACGCCGGGTCGATTATGCCGAAGGCCGCGCCGAAGCGCTCGACATCGCGAGCGGCGGGCCCACGCTTTCCGACGAGATCGCCGCGCTCGAGGGCAAGGATGCGATCGACGATGAACTTGCACAGATGAAGAAGGCGCTCGGCAAGGACGATGCGCAAGGCAAAGGGGAATAAGCCATGGATTGGGAAGCTCTCATCATTGTCCCGATCATCATCATCGGCCTGCCGTGGATGATCCTGCACTACGTCACCAAGTGGAAGACCGCCGCGACCATCACCAGCGATGACGAGGTGCTGCTCGAGGAGCTCTACAATCTCGCCAAGCGGCTCGATGAGCGCATGGACACGGTCGAGCGGCTCGTCGCCGACGATGATCCCAGCTTCAGCCCGGTCAGGCGGCTCCAGGCCGATCAGGAAAAGGACAACCAGCAGCTGCGTGAGCTCGAACTGCTGATGCAGGAGAAGAAAGGACAACGCTCATGAATTCGCCGCGCACAAGCCTCTATCGCGACAAGCACAATGCCAAGCTGCTGGGCGTCGCCGCAGGGATCGCGGATTACACCGGGATCGACCGGTTCTGGGTGCGGCTCGGCTTCGTTGGCCTCACGCTCGCCTTCGGCTGGCCGCTGCTGCTCTACTTCGTTGCGGGGATGATCCTCAACAAGAAGCCGCCTTATCTCTATCAGGATGCGCGCGAGCAGGAATACTGGCAGCGCGTGCGCCAGAGCCCCAAGCGCACCGCCCGCGAGATCCGCGCCAACTTCCGCGACATCGACCGCCGGCTCGCCAATGTCGAGGCGCACTATGTCTCGAACAATCCGCGCCTCAACGCCGAGATCGAGCGGCTGCGCTAATTCGCTGATCCACGGAGGACCATCATGGAAAGCTGGGCGATAGTTCTGATCGTGATGTTTGCCCTTGGCGGCGGCTCCGCGCTGTGGGGCATCGTCGACACGATCCTCAGCCACCGCAAGGAAATGGCCGAGCTCAAGTTTCGAGAGGCGGGCAAGCGCGAGGCACTCACCAGCGAAAACGCGGAACTGCGCGAAACCGTCGCGCTGATGCAGGATCGCATCGCGGTGCTCGAGAGGATCGCCACCGATCCCGCCCGCCGGACCGCCGACGCGATCGAAGCGTTGCGCCACGCCGACTGAAACCATTGACCGAAGGGACCGACCCATGGACGCCAGCACGCTTGCCCTCATGATCCCGATCATCGGGGTGTCGATCCCGATCGTCGCGATCTGGACCTCGCACCGCCAGAAGATCGCCAAGATGGAGATCGAGGCAACCGCCACCCAGAGCGCCGAGAAGGCGGCGCGATACGCGACGCAGATCGCCAAGCTGGAGGATCGCGTGCAGGTGCTCGAGCGGATCGTGACTGATCGCGGCTACGATGTCGCCACCCAGATCGAGGCGCTGCGCGATACGCGCGAAACCGATGCCGCCAATGCCGGCGTTCCGCTCAACCTCGCCAACAAGGAAAAGGCATAATGGGCAATCTCATCACCCCTGAATTCATGATCATCGTCGGGCTGGCCGCAATCGGCGGCTGGGTCTTCACCACCTGGCTCAGGGTCAAGAACGGCTATCCGCTCGAGGGCTCGTGGGGGCAGGCCTTGAAGCCCGTCACCGACAATCAGGCCAAGGAGCGCGTGGCGCTGCTGACCACGGAGAACGCCGAGCTGCGCGCCGAGATGGGCGCGGTCAAGGATCGGCTCGCCAATGTCGAGCGGATCGTGACAGATCGCGGCTATCACCTCGGCGCCGAGATCGACGCGCTGCGCGCCAAGGCGCTCGAGGGCCAGCCCGACCAGGGGAACGCGTGATGGACGGACTCGCCATCGTTGCGATGACCATCGTCGCGATTGTCCTGATCATCGGCGTGAGCTTCAACGGGATCGTCGGCCAGCAGATGCGCGAGAAGCGCCTGCGCCACGAGGCGCAAAAGGGGCCGGGCAGCGCCGAGCTGCGGGCCATCGCCGAGCGCACCGCGCATATCGAGGATCGCCTGGCCGTGCTCGAGCGGATCGCAACCGATCGCGGGCAGATGCTCGCCGACGAGATCGAGGCGCTGCGCCTCGCGCACCGGAGTGCCGACCGGGAGAATGCGCAGTGAGCTTCTGGACCGCCATCGTCATCATCGCCGCGATCTGGGGGTTCGTGACGATCTGGACCCGCCGGCACGATCACATGCTCGGGGTGACGCGCGACGAGGATGGCAACCCGGTCTTCGCGCCGCGCCCGCAGCACGAGATCGAGGCGGACCGGCGCGAGATCGAGAACCTGCGCGAGCGCATCCAGGTGCTCGAGCGCATCGCCACCGATGCCAATTCCGCCGATGCCCGCGAGCGCGAGCGTATCGCCGCCGAGATCGACGCCCTGCGTCGCAGCGAAGACGTGCTCGCGAGTGACATCAGGGCTTCGGCCAAGCAATCCAGCAAAGAGGACCTTAGCGAATGATGATCGATGCGACCTCTATCGATCCCGTGATCGTGATTGCCCTGACCTGCCTTCTGGGGATCAGCGTTGTCGTCTTGGCGCTGTTGCGCGCCTGGCAAGGCTGGCTTGAGCTGAAGCGGCGCGAACTCGAGGAGCGCCGCGCGGCCGTGGGCCGGGGCGAGGACGACAAGGGCTTGAGCGTCGGAGCCGCCCGGATCGAGCTTGCCGACCTCAAGGAGCGGATCAAGAAGCTTGAGGCGATTGCGAGCGGCGTCGAATTGTGAGCCTTGCGAGAGGCCCTTGCGGCTGGACACCGGCTGCACGCAACCTACATAGCGCGCCATGCGATCCCTCCCCGACATTCTCGACGAATACCAATTTCTCGAAGGCGATGAGCGTTATCGCCTCCTGATCGAGCTCGGCCGCGAGCTCGATGAAATGCCCGATGCCCTCAAGACCGATGCAACGCTGGTGCGCGGCTGCTCGGCCTCGGTGTGGGTCTATCCGACCGAAAGCGGCAGCGAACTCCATTTCCTCGCCGACAGCAACGCTGCGATCACCAAGGGGATCGTCGCGCTCGTGATCGCCGCAGTGCAAGATAAGCCCGCGAGCCAGATTGCCGGGATGGACATTGCCGCAGCGCTCGCGCCGTTCGACCTAAAAAACCAGCTCTCCTCCAACCGCACGCAAGGTGTGCCCAATATGATCGCGCTTGTGAAGGAACACGCCGCGCGGCTCGCAGCGGCGTGATCTAGAGGTTGCGTCCGGCGGTCTCGAAGCCGTCGCCCGTGGCACCGGCACTGTCGCGCACCAGGGCGATTCCGGCTTCCTTTTGCGCCTTGAGCTCGCGCTTGAGCACCGCCGGATCGCGCGCAAAGACGAAGCCGAAGCTTACCCCGCCCTCCTTGCCGATCGTCGCATGGTGCAGCTTGTGGGCCTGCACGAGCCGCTTGGCGTAGCCCTTCTTGGGCACCCACCTGAAATAGCGCTGATGGACAAGGCCATCGTGAATGATCGTGTAGATCACGCCGTAAAGCGTGATGCCCACGGCAAACCACCACAGCCAGTCCCAGTAGAGCGCGCCGTAGATATACATGGCGGCGTTGATCGTGCCGAACACGACCGCGAACAGATCGTTCTTTTCCAGCACGTTGTCATGCGGCTCGTGATGGTCACGGTGCCAGCCCCAGCCCCAGCCATGCATGATGTATTTGTGCGCAACCCAGGCGAAGATCTCCATGCCGATGAGCGAGGAGAGCACGGTGAGAATGATTTCGACAAGGGTCATGACAGCGCCGTTTTACCCTGCTGCGGCTCGCTTTCCAATGGCGTAGGTTGCATCCGACCGATGCCTGCCCGCTTGGCGGCGGGCAGCGCCCACCACGGCACTTCAGGGCGGCGGTGATGCTCCAGATGATAGCCGAAGTGAAAACACGAAAAGAGGCTCGCCAGCGTGCCGAAATCGTTGCTGCGCGCATTGTGACGGTCTGCGAAAGGATCAGCCGGCGCATGGTGATGCGGGCGGTATGTGCCGAAATAGAACAGCTGCACCGACGAAACCAGCGCGGGCAGGCCATAGAGCACGACGATCTGAACCATCGGCACTCCGATCACCAGCCAGTATATCCCCACCACCGTGTGAACATAGAGGATGGATCGCCAGCCGAAATAGCGGCGAAAGAAAGTCCCGTACCAGCGCGCAAAATCGCTCGGGTGTTGCTCGTCGAAATCGGGATCGCCGCTGTGCCCGGCATAGCGATGATGCGCAAAATGGGCATCGCGCAGCTGCTTCCACGCAAAGCCGGCATAGAGAAACAGGAGCATCGTCCCGATCGCGGCGTTCAGGCGCGGCAGGCCGGGCGCAAGGCTGCCGTGCATGGCATCGTGACAAACAATGAAAACCCCGACGCTCAGCCACACCTGCACCGCCGCAAGCGCGAGCGCGAAAGGCAGGTTGGCAAGCGTCAGCTCGAAAACGAACATCGCGTAGAAGTGGATCGCTAGCCACGAGCCGGCGACGCAAACGGCCAGAAATAGCCCGATCGCCCGCTGGAAACCTCTGCCCGGTAATGAATAATGCGCGGCCATGTGCAAGATACGCTTAGGCGTGGCCTTCGGGTGCGTCCAGCGTTTGCGCGCTCATTCCCCCTTGGGGAAAAAAACCTCGCGCAGATGCTCCCCGATGCGCGCCGGGCGCAAGGTTTCTGCATCAAGGCAGCACCAGCTCGATTTGACCTCGGCCAGCACTTCTTCTCCGCGTTTGATCACGGTGTGGTAAAACGCACGCGCACCATTGTATCGCTCGAGCACCGGATTAGCGATCACATCGTCCTCGAGAAAGGCAGGGCGGCGGTAGGTAATCTCGTGCTTGAGCGCGACCCAGGCCGTGCTCGCCACGTCCTCCGCCGGGGCGATCCGCCGCCAGTGCGCCAAAACGGCATCCTGCACCCAGTTGAGATAGCGCGCATTGTTCACATGGCCCATGAAATCGATATCGCCGGGCTCGACGGTGATCGGATAGACGAAGGGCCTGGAGGGAGGCTTGGCGGGCGGCGCTGCTGACATGGTTGTAAACTAACCCACCGGGGGTGAAAATTCCATGACGAAATTGACAATGATCAACACGAATATTGCACGTATCGCCCCCCCGCAGCTATCGCGGCAGCGAATGAGCATTGGAAAGGGCCAAAATGGCTGAGCGGGCACGCACCTTGTACGAAAAAATCTGGGCCGATCACCTGGTGGAGGAGCGCGAGGATGGCACCGCGCTGATCTATATCGATCGCCATCTCGTCCACGAGGTGACGAGCCCGCAAGCGTTCGAGGCGCTGCGCCTTGCAGGGCGCCCGGTGCGCCGGCCCGAACTCACCCTCGCTGTGCCGGACCACAATCTGCCCACGACGCCGCGCGTTGCACCCGACGGCGCGCGCCTGCCGATCGCCGACCCCGAAAGCGCAGCGCAATTGGCCGCGCTCGAGCGCAACGCGCCCGCATTCGGCATCCGCTATATCGACGCGGTCGCAGCCGAGCAGGGGATCGTCCACGTGGTCGGCCCCGAGCAGGGCTTCTCGCTGCCGGGCACCACCATCGTGTGCGGCGATTCGCACACCGCCAGCCATGGCGGGCTGGGCGCGCTCGCCTTTGGCATCGGGACAAGCGAGGTCGAGCATGTGCTGGCAACGCAGACGCTGCTGCTGCAACGCTCGAAGACGATGGAGGTGCGCGTCGAGGGGATGCTCGGTGCGGGCGTCAGCGCGAAGGATCTCATTCTCCACATCATCGGCCGGATCGGCGCGGCGGGCGGATCGGGCCATGTGATCGAATATCGCGGACCCGCCTTCGAGGCGATGAGCGTCGAGCAGCGGCTGACGGTGTGCAACATGAGCATCGAGGCGGGTGCGCGCGCCGGGCTGATCGCGCCGGATGAAACGGTGTTCGCCTATCTCAAGGATCGCCCGATGAGCCCCACGGGGGCCGATTGGGACCGCGCACTCGAATACTGGCAAACGCTGAAGACCGACGAGGGCGCGGTGTTCGACAAGAGCGTGGTGATCGATGCCTCCGATGTCGCGCCCAGCGTCACCTGGGGAACGAGCCCCGAGGATGTCGTGCCGATCACCGGCACCGTGCCCTCGCCCGAGAGCTTCGCCGACCCTTCCAAGCAGGCCGCGGCGCAAAAGAGCCTCGATTACATGGGCCTTGCCCCCGGCACCGCGATGCGCGACATCGCCATCGAAAACGTCTTTATCGGCAGCTGCACCAACAGCCGGATCGAGGATCTGCGCGCCGCCGCGCAGGTGCTTGAAGGGCGCCGCAAGGCCGAGAGCGTGCGCTGGGCGATCATCGTGCCGGGCTCGGGGCTGGTCAAGCGCCAGGCCGAGGCCGAGGGGCTGGACCGGATCTTCATTGAGGCCGGGTTTGAATGGCGTGAGCCGGGCTGCTCGGCGTGCCTTGGCATGAATCCCGACAAGGTGCCCGCGGGCGAGCGCTGCGCTTCAACCTCGAACCGCAATTTCGTCGGCCGTCAGGGCCCGGGCGCGCGCACCCATCTCGTCTCCCCCGCGATGGCGGCGGCGAGCGCGGTCACGGGGCGGCTCACCGATCCGCGCGAGTTCGCCTGAAACCCTCCCTTGCAACCCGTTCGCGCGAGGCGCATGAAGACGAGCATGACAAAAGACAACGACAAGGGCGAGAAGGATGCGAACACGGCCGGCCGCGCCGCTGCCGCGATCGGTTCCGCCGCGATCGCCGCCGCGCTGCTTTATGCCGGGCGGCGGTTCATGAAAAAGCCGCAGGACAAGGCCGTGCCGCCGGGCGACGTGCCTTCGGGCGAACCGCCCCAGACCGACTGATCCTCAGCAACGCCGGAGCATCTTCATGCAAGCAGTCACGCGGGTCAGCGGGAAGGCGATCCCGTTCGGCCAGAAGAACGTCGATACCGACATCATCATCCCGGCCCGCTGGCTCAAGACGATCACCCGCGAGGGGCTCGGTGCGGGCGCCTTCGAGGCAGTGCGCGCGGAGCCCGGCAATGTGTTTGACGATCCCGCCTATGCCGGCGCGCCGATCCTGCTTGCTGGCGACAATTTCGGCTGCGGATCGAGCCGCGAACACGCCGCCTGGGCGCTGGGCGATCTCGGCATCCGGGCGGTGATCGCGCCGAGCTATTCCGACATTTTCTCCGGCAACGCAGTCAAGAACGGGATCGTGCCGATCGTCCTGCCGCAGGAGGCGGTCGACCGGCTGCTCGAGGTCGCACGGCAAGGCCACCCGATCGACATCGACCTTGAGACACAGACCGTCACCACACCCTTCCAGGACCGTTTCGCCTTCGAGCTCGACCCGTTCCGCAAGCACTGCCTGATGAACGGGCTCGACGAGGTCGCCCTGACGCTCGAGCGCGACCAGGCGATCGCCGCTTTCGAGCACCAGCGCGGCGGCGCGATGGACTGGCTGACGCGCGGCACCGCCATCTGAACACAATCTCACGAGGAGCAACATTCATGAAAGCGATCCGCACCCACCAGGTCGGCGGCCCCGAAACGCTCACGCTCGACGAGATCGAGGTGCCCACCCCCGGCAAGGGCGAAGTGCTTGTCGCGGTCAAGGCCTGCGCGATCAACTATCCCGACACGCTGATGATCCGCGATCTCTACCAGTTCAAGCCGGAGCGCCCCTATTCGCCCGGCGGCGAGATCGCCGGCGTGGTCGAGGCAGTCGGCGAAGGGGTCGAGAATTTCAAGGTCGGCGACCGCGTGATGGCGGGCATGGGCAATGGGGGCCTGCGCGAAAAGGCGATCGTGCCCGCCGCGCGCATGTTCCCGGTGCCAGATGGCGTCCCCTTCGAGAAGGCTGCCTCGCTGCTGATGACCTACGGCACCACAATCCACGGATTGAAGGATCGCGGGCATATCAAGGCGGGTGACACCGTCCTCATCCTGGGCGCAGCGGGCGGCGTCGGCCTCTCTGCGATCGAGCTCGCCAAGGCCTATGGCGCGCGCGTGGTCGCAGCGGTCTCGTCCGAGGCCAAGGGCGAGGTTGCGCGCAAGGTCGGGGCGGATGAGGTCGTGATCTATCCGCGCGAGGCAATGGACAAGGACGCCTCGAAGGCGCTGTCGCAGAAGTTCAAGGACGCCTGCGGGCCCGAAGGCGCGAACATCGTCTACGACATCGTAGGCGGGCAATATTCCGAGCCGGCGCTGCGCGCGATCGCGTGGGAGGGGCGCTTTCTCGTGGTCGGCTTCCCGGCGGGGATCGCCAAGATGCCGCTCAACCTCACGCTGCTCAAATCGTGCGACATCTGCGGCGTGTTCTGGGGCGCTTTCACCGCGCGCGAGCCGGCCAAGTTCGTCGCGCAGGTCAAGGAGCTGTTCGAGCTGATGGCAGCGGGCAAGATCGACCCGCTCGTTTCCGAGACCTTCCCGCTCGAACGCGCGGGCGAGGCGATCGCCAAGCTTGAAAATCGCGAAGCGGTGGGCAAACTCGTGGTGACGATGGACTAACGCGCTTGCCGCTCGCGCAGGGCGGCTCTATCGCGGGGCGAGCATACTGCGGAGGGATTGATGACCGATTTCAAGGATCGCCAGCGCGGCGAGGAAGCCAAGTTCGCGATGGACGGGGAGACCGCCTTCAAGGTTGCGGCGCGCCGCAACCGTCTGCTGGGCGAATGGGCCGCCGGGCTCATGAACCTCACCCCGGAAGAAACCGACGCCTACAAGAAGGCGGTCGTCCAGGCCGATTTCGAGGAAGCGGGCGATGAGGACGTGATCCGCAAGCTGCTGGGCGATCTCACCGCGGCCGACGCAAATGTCAGCGAGGGCGACATCCGCGCGAAACTCGAGGAATTCGCAATCGAGGCGCGCCGCCAACTGATGAGCGAAAGCTGAAGGAGTGTTTCTTATGCCGATGCGCGGTGAAGACATCGTCAACGCAATCGAGGCGGCGCTGCCCGGCGCAAGGGTCGAGCTGACCGACCTTGCTGGCGATGACAACCATTGGGCCGCGCGCGTCACCGCGCCGCAATTCGTCGGCAAGTCCCGCATTCAGCAGCACAAGCTCGTCTACGCCGCATTCGGCGAGAAGATGGGCGGCGAACTGCACGCCTTGCAACTCACGACGGTTGTTCCCACGTAACGCTCGACTATCGTGATTCTTACGCAACGCAACAGCATAACCATCCAGAAGGCACCCGACTCCATGGCTGATATCAACTCCCGGATCGCCTCGCTCGTCGGCGAAAACGATGTCGTTCTGTTCATGAAAGGCACGCCGCTCTTTCCGCAATGCGGGTTTTCCAGTCGCGCCGTCGCGATCCTCGATCATTGCGGGGCCCAGTACGAAAGCGTCGATGTCTTGCAGGACATGGAAATTCGCCAGGGCATCAAGGCCTATTCCGACTGGCCGACGATCCCGCAACTCTACATCAAGGGAGAGTTTGTCGGCGGCAGCGACATCATGATGGAGATGTTCGAGGCGGGCGAACTCAAGCAGATGCTTGACCAGGTCGGCGTCGAGAAAGCCTGAGGCCCGCTCGATTGCCGAGGTCCGGCAACGCGGATTTGATTGCCCGTTCATCATCCGGCCCTGCGATCGCACTGCGCTCGATGCGCGTTAATCCCACTCAAACGAAAAGCCGCTCTGCGGACCAGGCAGAGCGGCCCTTCATCGGGTGAAGAGGCAAGACCAGAGACCAGGAAAGTCTCGCCTCGTTTCGAAGACCATTACGGCTACCATTCCCTATGCACTTGCCGTGCCAAAATCCAAAACTCTCTATTTTACAGGGTTTTGCAAGATAACGCCTGTGCCCTCAAGCGGCGCGGTGTAAATCTCGCCGACACCCCTTGCCGCTCGGCGGCGCATCCGTGCCGAACGGCACCGTGTGTGGGCAAAGCGCGACTTGGCAAGCGGCCCTGCACCGGGCATCACCGAGGCCATGGACCGCGAATCCGACCCATCACCCGCGAGCTCGAACCACGAAGCCGCCTCGTCGCCAGCCCGAGGCGAGGGCACTCCTGCAGCGACCATCATCATCTATCGTCACTGCCCCGATGGCGGACCTGCGCAGGTCCTGATGACTGTGCGTTCGCGCGATATGGCCTTTGCCGGCGGCATGGCGGTATTTCCTGGCGGCAGGGTCGATCCGGAGGATTTCGAACTGGCGCAGAAGGTGGTGGCCGATGGCGGCACCGATCTGCCGGTCGACGAAGCCGCGCACCAGATCGCCGCGATCCGCGAAACGCTTGAGGAGACGGGCCTTGCGCTCGGCCTCGCGGGCGACATTTCGGCGCAAAGCGCCGCCGAGGCGCGCGCCTTGCTGGAGAAAACCGGAGCGCTCGGCCCGGTGCTGGAGAAGTTTTGCTGGTCACTCGATTTCGCGGCGATCACGCCGTTCGCCAGGTGGTTTCCCAAGAGCGAGCAGCTCGCCCGCGTCTATGATACCCGCTTCTATCTCGCCGATCTTGGCACCGGCGATGTCGCTATCTCGATCGACCGGGCCGAGAACACCCGCCTGTTCTGGACGAGCCCGCAGGCCGCGCTCGAGATGGCCGCGCGCGGCGAGATCAAGCTGATCTTCCCGACGCGTCGCAACCTCGAGCGACTCGCGCTGTTCAACAGTTTTGAGGAAGCGCGCATGCAGGCGCTGGCAATCCCCGTGCGCACGATCACTCCGCAGATCGACACCAGCAACGGCACGGCAATGCTGCGGATCCTTGAGGATGCGGGCTATCCGGTCACGTCCGAGCCACTAGAGAGCGCCTCGCGCGGTTGAGCGCGCACGGGGATCAGCGGCGCGACCAGCGCCTTGCCCCGTCATCGGCCCAGCGACGATTGTTCTCGCGGAAGCTCACCACGCGAAATCCGCGCTCGAACATCTCCTTGCGGTAGTCGTATTGCGCATCCGCCACTTCGCGGCGATATTCCTCGCGCGCATCGAACCGGTCTTCGCGGTCGGTCGCGCGGCGCAGGTCGCTCGCGAGTTCGCGCTTCGCCTCGCTGATGTCGGTCTCGTAGTCGATCCACCACTTGTTGGTGTAATTGTTGGGCGCGACAGGCAGCGCGCGGCCTCTGTCGCGCTCGACCACGATGGGACGATCGCCCGCCGCCGCGGGAGCGGCGATAGCGGTGATGGCAGTGGCGGCGGCTAGGGCAAGGCAGAAGCGCGGGGCACGGATCATCGGACACCTCCTGTTGGAACAACCGACGAGGAAGGTGCGCGCGCGAAGCTGAACAGGAGCCGACCGGGCGCTGGCCCGATCGGACAATCTCCACCAGGCGTTCGTCAGGCTCGACGAAGCGTTTACAGATGTAATCTCAGGGTAGGAGCCCGCGCCGGGGCGGATCGCCCGCGCGGAAGATCAGCGTCTCAACATTCGTGCCATCGCCGAAATTGACGCGGTTTTCCTGCCGCGCCCAGATGTCGACCAGGATCATGGAGCGCACCTCGAGCTCGCTCCCCCGTCCGGGCGAAGGCGCCTCCTGGTAGACATAGAGCCCGCCCGCCTCGATCTCGCTGCCCAGCAATGCCAGCTCGACCGGCTTGCCGTCAGCAGCGAGCTCGAACCGGTCTGCGACATAACGCGCAAAGGCGCGGCGGCTCTCGATCGAGTTGATGATATCGGCCTGCCGGATGCCCAGCGCGCGCAAAGCGTGTTCGGCATCGTGCAGCGGCACCTGGTGCACCACTTCGAGCATCCCGGTGCGATCGTTGTGCGAAAGGATCGAGATCGCGATCTTCTGCTGGTGCGCGGCAAGGGGCGCAGCAAGCAGCAGGGCGAGCACGGCAAGCAGGCGAGCGATCATTGCGACCCCTCGTCTGCCCCCTCTTCCTCGTTATCCTGCACCAGCACCTCAGCCATCAGATCGCGCCCGGTGCGCGAAGTCGGCTCGGGGCTCTTGAACGCCTCGATCCGGCTCTCGATGATGCGGCGCGGATAATAATTGTTCTCGACATCGGCGTCGGCCGTCTCCCAATTGGGATCGACCACCACTTGGGCGAGTTCCTTGTCCTTCGGGAAGACGAGCAGCTTGCTGACATTGCGCGCATTGCGCCGCCAGATCTCGGCGGGGATCATCATCTTCTCGGTCGATCCATCGGCGAAGGTCAGACCAAGGATGATCGGCATCACCAGCCCGCCCTTGTTCGAGAAGCTGAGGACGTAATAGTTCTTGTCCTCTTCGATGGCGCGATCGAACACGCGGCGCTCCCACGGCTCCAGCCCCTCGAGGAAGCTCTCATAGCTCTTGCGGTCCTTCGGGGTGACGGTGAACTGGTCGTTCTCGTCGTAGAAATCGGTGATGCCGGGATTCTCGAGCACCCAGATCGGCACGCCTTGCTCGCGGTTCAGCCGCACGCCGACCTTTTCGGGCTCGTCCTGCAGCTCCTGCCGGCGACGGGCAAGGTCGATGTCGGGGTTCTTGGTATCGAGTCGCAGCTTGTAGATCGAATCGAGCGCGATATCGACATGGTCGGTGGTGTAGAACCAGCCGCGCCAGAACCAGTCGAGATCGGTGCCCGAGGCTTCCTCGATCGTGCGAAAGAAATCGGCCGGGGTCGGGCGCTTGAACTTCCAGCGGCGGGCATATTCCCTGAGCGCGAAATCGAACCGCTCGCGCCCGATGATCGTGTCGCGCAGGATGTGATAGGCGGCCGAGGGCTTGCCATAGGCGTTGGGGCCAAGATTGAGCACGCTGTCCGATTGGGTCATGATCGGCACCTGGTTCTGCGAGGTCATGTAGGGGATGAGGTCGCGCGGGAGGCTGCCGCCCCAGGGCATGTCCGGATCCCATTCATAGCCCGCGATCGAATCGAGGAAGGAATTGATCCCCTCGTCCATCCAGGTCCACTGGCGCTCGTCGGAATTGACCGTCATCGGGAAGTAGATGTGGCCGATCTCGTGGATCACGACGCCGACGAGGAAAACCTTCTCGCTTTCCGAATAGGTGCGCGTGCCATCCTCCTGGAGCGTCGTGCGCGGGCCGTTGAAGGTGATCATCGGATATTCCATCCCGCCGACCGGGCCGTTGACGCTTTGCGCGGTGGGATAGGGATAATCGAAGCTGAAGCGCGAATAGACCTTGAGCGTGTGGACCACCGCAGGCGTCGAATATTTGCGCCACAGGTCGCCGCCCTCCTTGGGCCAGAACGACATCGCCATGACGACCGGGTTTTCCGCGCCTGGCTGGCGGTGGCCTTGCGCATCCCAGATGAACTTGCGGCTCGAGGCCCAGGCGAAATCGCGCACATTCTGCGCGGTGAAGCGCCAGGTCTTGCTGCCGGTCGGCCCGGTCGCCTCGTTGGCGGCGGCCTCTTCGGGGGTGACGATGAATACAGGTGTGTCGGAGTTTCGCGCATTGGCGAGCCGCTGGCGCTGCGCCGCCGTCAGCACGGCGGTCGGATTGGCAAGCACGCCAGTCGAGGAGACGATGTGATCGTCGGGCACCGTCATCATCACATCGTAATTGCCGAATTCGAGCGTGAACTCGCCGCGTCCGAGGAACTCCTTGTTGTGCCAGCCTTCATAGTCCGAATAGGCGACGAGGCGCGGAAACCACTGGGCGAACAGGAAGATGTCGTTGCCGCCGGGGCGCGGATCGTCGGGAAAGTGCTCGTAGCCCGAGCGTGCGAAGATCACATCTTCCTCGACGATGTTGAAGGCAAAATCGATTGTGAAGGTGACGCTCTGACCGGGGCGCAGCGGGGCCGGCAGGTCGACCCGCATCAGCGTGCCCACGATCGTGTGATCGAGCGCGCGCCCGCCCGCAGTCACGCGATTGATGTCATAGCCATAGGTGTTGTCGTCCATGGCCTGCTGGCGGCGCAATTCCTCGAGGCTGAGCTTGGCGGGCTCGTCCCCGCTGCCCGCGCTCACCGCCGGCCCGCGCCTGCCCGGCCCGCCGAAGGTGGTGGTGAGCTCGGACATCGAGTCCTGCTTGAAGATGTTCTGATCAAGCTGGAGCCAGATCCACGGCAGCGCGTCGGGCGAGTTGTTGGTGTAGGTGATAGTCTCGGTTGCGGTCAGCCGGCGGGCGTCCTCGTCGAGGCTCGCCTTGATGACGTAATCGGCCTTCTGCTGCCAGTATTCATGCCCCGGCGCGCCGCTCGCATTGCGATAGACATTGGGCGTGGGCAGCACCTCGTCCAACTGGCGGAACTTGTCCTCGAAATCGCCCTTGGTCTGCTCGATGCCCTGCGCGAGCGCGGGCGAGGCCAGAAACAGGGCGAGGAAAATGGCGATCAGGCGCAAGGCAGCGTTCCTTCGTGAATAGAAATGCGCTGGATGCTTAACGGCTTGCGCCGAGGGCGGATCCAGCTTTGTCGCGGTGCTTACACAATGCGAAGCTTCTGTTGCAAGGCTGCAATATGGCGCGCGCGAAGCCTCTTTCATGGCCCGAATTTCGCATCTCGCCTCGCGGAATGAAGAATTAGCCCTTTCGCCGCGTAGCTTCCTTTGACAAGAACCCCAGCAACAAGATCAAGGAGCCGGAGAGACCATGAACCTCGAATTCACCCCCGAAGAGATCGCCTTCCGCGAGGAAGTCCGCGCGTTCATCGAGGCGAACTATCCCAAGCACCTCGCCGATGCGGGGCTGCGCGAGGATCTGCCGCGCGAGGATTTCCTCGCCTGGCACAAGATCCTGGGCGAAAAGGGCTGGTCGGTCCCGAGCTGGCCGGTTGAATATGGCGGCACCGGCTGGACGCCGACCCAGCGCTACATCTGGTCCGAGGAGAACGCGCGGGTCAACGCGATCATGCCGCTCCCGTTCGGCGTCTCGATGGTCGGGCCGGTGATCTACACCTTCGGCAATGAAGAACAAAAGGCGCGCCACCTGCCCGGCATCCGCTCGGGCGATGTGTGGTGGTGCCAGGGCTATTCGGAGCCCGGCGCGGGCTCGGACCTGGCGAGCCTCAAGACCACCGCGGTCAAGGATGGCGACCACTACATCGTCAACGGTCAGAAGACCTGGACGACGCTTGCCCAGCATGCCGACTGGGGCTTCTTCCTCGTGCGCACCGATCCGGACGCCGCCAAGCCGCAGGAGGGCATCAGCTTCCTCCTCATCGACATGAACACGCCCGGCGTCGAGGTGAAGCCGATCCAGCTGCTCGACGGCACGCACGAGGTCAACGAGACCTGGCTGACCGATGTGCGCGTGCCGGTCGAGAACCTCGTCGGCGTCGAGAACCAGGGCTGGACCTACGCCAAGTTCCTGCTCGCGCATGAGCGCAGCGGGATCGCCGGGGTCGCCCGCTCCAAGCGCGGCGTCGAGAAGCTGCGCGACATCGCGGCCAAGGAGCAGCTCGACGGCAAGCCGCTGATCGAGGACTTCGACTTCGCACGCAAGGTAAGCCAGCTCGAGATCGACCTTGCCGCACTCGAGATCACCGAGCTGCGCACGCTCGCCGGCGAGCAGGCGGGCAAGGGGCCGGGGCCGGAAAGCTCGATCCTCAAGATCAAGGGCACCGAAATCCAGCAGCGCCTGACCGAGCTGACGCTCGAGGCGGTCGGCAGCTATGGCACGCCCTATTATCTGGGCCTCGCGAACGACAACATGTCCAACGAATATCCGATCGGCCCCGATTACGCCCAGCATTCGGCGGGGACCTATTTCAACATGCGCAAGACCTCCATCTACGGCGGATCGAACGAGATCCAGCGCAACATCATTTCGAAGATGATCCTCGGCCTCTAGGGCTTGAAGGACACACGGGAGAGAACACACAGTGCATTTCAATTTCACCGAAGAGCAGGACATGGTCCGCGACGGGCTCTCGCGCATGGTGCGCGAGCAGTATGACTGGGAGACCCGGCGCAAGGCGATCGCGAGCGAGGACGGCTGGAGCCCCGCAATCTGGTCGCAGCTCGCCGAGCTCGGCATCCTCGGCATGCCATTCAGCGAAGAGGATGGCGGCTTTGGCGGCGGGCCGGTCGATGCGATGGTGGTGATGGAGGAATTCGGCAAGGGCCTCGTGGTCGAGCCGTTCGTGCCCACCGTGGTGTGTGCCGGTGGCTTCCTCAAGCATGCGGGAACGGCCGCGCAGAAAGAGGAGCATCTCGGCGCGATCATCGCGGGCGAGCGCTTGTTCGCCTTCGCCTATGCCGAACCGCGCGGGCGCTATGATTATGCCGATCTCGAGACGACCGCGAAGAAGGATGGCGGCGCCTATGTTCTCAATGGCCACAAGGCGGTCGTGATCGGCGCGCCCTGGGCAAGCCATCTCATCGTCACCGCGCGCACGGGGGGCGGGCGGCGGGATGGTGAGGGCGTCTCGGTGTTCGTTGTCGACAAGGCGGCAGACGGTGTCGTCACCCGCGATTTCCCCACGGTCGATGGGCGGCGTGCGTCCGAAGTCTATTTCGAGAATGCGAGCGTTCCCGCCGAGGCCCTGATCGGCGAGGAGGGCGCAGGCCTGCCGCTGATCGAGCGCGTCACCGACGAGGCGATCGCGGCGCAATGCGCCGAGGCGTGCGGCGCGATGAAGGTCGCGCACGCAATGACACTCGAATATTCCAAGCAGCGCAAGCAGTTCGGCGTGCCGATCGGCAAGTTCCAGGTGCTCCAGCACCGCATGGTCGACATGTACACCGAATACGAAAGCTCCGTTTCGATGACCTATCTCGCGACGTTGCGGCTCGATGCCGAGGAGCGCGAGCGCAAGCTCGCCGTCTCGGCGGCGAAGGTGCGTATCGGGCAGGCGGCGCGGCTGATCGGGCAGGAAGCGGTGCAGATCCACGGCGGCAACGGCGTCACCGACGAATATGCGATCGGGCACTATTTCAAGCGGCTGACGATCTTCGAAAGCGAGTTCGGCAACACCGACCATCACATGAAGCGCCACATCGCGCTTTCGCGTAAAGGGTGAGGTGGGCGGGGGCGATAGGCCCCCGCTCCTTCAGCCGCGCCCGCGATAGGGCTGCACGCCCTGATCGGGCAGCCACAGCCCCTCGGGCGGTGTGCCGCTCTGCCAGAACACATCGATCGGGATGCCTCCGCGCGGATACCAGTAGCCGCCGATCCTGAGCCAGCGCGGCTTCATCTCGTCGAACAGGCGCTGGCCGATTCCCACGGTCACGTCCTCGTGAAAGCCGTTGTGATTGCGGAAGCTGCCGAGAAAGAGCTTGAGGCTCTTGGATTCAACGATCGTCTCTCCGGGCGCATAATCGATCACCAGATGCGCGAAATCGGGCTGGTCGGTGACGGGGCACAATGAGGTGAATTCGGGCGCGGCGAAGCGCACGAGAAAAAGCGCGCCGGGCCGCGGATTGGGGACGTAATCCAGCACCGCTTCCTCGGGCGAGGCAGGAAGCGCGGTCTGCTTGCCGAGAAAGGCTGGCTGAGGGCGGTCAGGAGAGGTCATCCGCGTGCTTCTGCCGCGAAGGGATGTGGCTTGCAAGCGTCGAACGCTGATCCAGCGGGCTTTGCCGGCCCACGCGGATCGGCTAGACTGCCTTGGTATCTCAGCCCCTTCCAGCGTTCCTCCCGAAGGACATTCAGGCCCGCCATGCGACCCGTCAGCCGCCCTGCCCTCGTAGCCGCCGGGAGAGCCGCGCCTGCTCGTCGAGCGGCGCTGTCGGCCTTGGTCCTGCTGGCCACGCCCGCCGCGCTCGCCCAGCGCAGCGAGCCGCAAGACTTCACGCTGCCCGAGCCGACGCGCACGCGATCGGCGCAACCGGAGGGACCAGCCGACGAGCGCGCCGGCGTGGCGATACCGCCGCGCGTGATCCCGCGAAAAAGCGCCGCGCCCGCGCCTTCGCAAGCGCCGCCGGAGCGAGAGCTGCCCGCACCGCTGCCCTCACCGCGGCCACCGGCGGCGCAAGCTCCGGCCCAGATGCCGCCCGCCGGGGATACGGCACGGATCGCGCCTGCGCCGCCGCTGGGCTCACCATCGCCCGCGCCTGCCGAGCTCGCATCCCCGCCCGCCGGCCTCGGGGAGGTGCAGCCGCCTGGATCAAGCGATTTCCTCGTTGGCGAGGAAGAATGGGTCGAGCTCGATCCGCAATCAAGCGGTGCTGACGAGGGGTTTGCTGCGTCTGGGACGGTAGCGACAGCGCCGTTCGCGGCGCAGTCCGAGCCTGCGTTGCCGGTGCCGCAAGCCTGGCTGTGGGCGCTGGTCGCGCTGCTGGTCGGAATGGTTGCCGGCTTGGTTTGGTGGACGCGGCAAGGGCGTCGATCACGGCTGACGCAAGCGCTCGAAGGGGGGCTTGCGCGGGGAGTGAGCGAGACGATCAAGGCGCGCCCGGTGGAGCCTGCCCTGACGTTCGCCTCCTCCCCCCGAGCCGCCGCGCTTTGCAAGGAGGGAGTGTTGCAGCAGTCGGCTTTGGACGAGCGAACAGCGCTCGAGCTTTCGCTCGAGATCGTCCGCGCAACGCGCAGCGTCATGATGTTCACGCTCGAATACCGGCTGATGCTGTGGAACCGCTCCGAACGGGCCATGCGCGATCTCGAACTGCACGCGCGGCTGGTTTGCGCCAAGCGCGCCGGTGCCAAGAGCCTCATGGGCGGCGGCGACCCGCCGCTCGCAGCGATCGCACGCATCGGCCCGCACCAGCGTCGCACAATCAGCGCGACGATGCAGCTCCCGCTGAGCGATGTCGAGGCGATGCATCAGGGCGACACACCGCTGTTTGTGCCGCTGTTGCAGATCGCGATCGAGCGTCCCGGAACGGCCACAATCGCGCGCAGCTTCGTGATCGGCAGCCCCAGCCGGGCGGGCACGATGCAGGCAGGCATGATTCAGGCGAACAGGGCACGGCTGCATCCGATCCCGCTTGATACGCCGCCTGGCGGGATCGCGGGCCTGTGCGCCAACGAGATCCGCCACCGACCGCTGGCGGAGCCGGCCTGAAGGTTGGCGAGGGCGCGCGGTCCGCGAGCCTCCTCCCCTTGGCTTGCCGGCTCGATCGGGCTAACCCGCCCACATGACCGATCCTTTTCCCCCGCTCGTCTCGCCTGCGTGGCTGGCGGACAATCTGGGCTTGTCCGGCCTGGTGCTCCTTGATGCCTCGCTCCATCTGCCTGCGGCAAATCGCGATGCGCGGGCCGAGTTCAACGATGCGCACATTGCGGGCGCCCGCTTTCTCGATCTCGCCAGCCTGACCGACAAGGCCTCGCCCGTGCCCGCCGCGCTGCCGAGCCCGGCGCAGCTGGCCGAGCGGCTCGCGCAGCTGGGCTGGAGCGAAGGCGACAGGGTCGTGCTATACGATGACAGCGCGGTGAAGAGTTCCGCGCGCGCCTGGTTCGCACTGAAGGCGCACGGCATCGCCGAGGTCGCGCTGCTCGATGGCGGCCTCGCCAGGTGGCGCGCCGAAAACCGGCCGCTCGAAAGCGGATTGCCCGAGACCGCGCCCGCCATCCCCGCCGCCCTGTCCGAGCCGCAGCGGGTCATCACCAAGCAGGATGTCCTCGCGATCATCGAGACCGGCAGCGACCAGCTGCTCGATGCGCGCAGCGCCGACCGCGTGTTCGGGACCGGCATCGATCCGGTCCACGGCGGCCAGAATGGGCGTATCCCCGGCTCGTGCAACCTTCCCTTCGGCGAGGTCTTCGCCAAGGACGGCACCTTCAAGTCCCCCGCCGAGCTGCGCACCCTGTTTAAACAGGCGGGGATCGACCTTGCCCGCCCGATCGTCACCACCTGCGGCAGCGGGGTGACCGCCTCGGTCCTGCTGTTCGCGCTCCACCTCGCAGGGGTCGAAACCGCGCGGCTTTACGATGGCAGCTGGCAGGAATGGTCAGCCGATCCCGACACGCCCAAGCTGCAAGGCGCGGCGAAGTGAGCGGCGAGTCACCCGAAGGTCCGCTCGCACCGGCCACCCGCATCGCCCATGCCGGTCGGCGCGAGGAGTGGACCGGGCGCGTGGTCAACCCGCCCGTCTGGCGCGCCTCGACGCACCTCTATCCCGATGAGGCCGCGCGCAAGGCGGCGACCGGCTCCAACCGCGATGGCGAATTCTTCTACGGCCGACGGGGCTCGCCCACGCAATGGGCGCTGGCCGAGGCGCTGACCGAATTGGAGCCTGGCGCGGCTGGCACCGTGCTCTATCCCAGCGGCGTCGCCGCGATCGCAGGTGCGCTGCTCGCCGTGCTGCGGCCCGGCGACGTGCTGCTGATGTGCGACAACGCCTACGATCCCTCGCGCTCGATGGCGACGGGGCTGCTGAAGCGGCTCGGGATCGAGACGCGCTTCTTCGATCCGCTCGATCTCGATGCCTATCGCGCCGCCTTTTGCGAGCGGAGCCGCGCGGTCTGGCTTGAGAGCCCGGGGAGCCTGACGATGGAGGTGTGCGACACCCCAGCGCTTGCCGCGATCGCGCGCGAGCATGGCGCGGTCAGCCTCATCGACAACACCTGGGCGAGCCCGCTCGGTTTCGCCGCGCTGGGGCATGGCTGCGACATCGCGATGATGAGCCTCTCCAAGCATGTTGGCGGGCACTCGGATCTGATGATGGGTTCGGCGAGCGCGGGCGAGCGGTGGTATCGCGCGCTGCGGCTGACCGCGCAGGAACTCGGCCACGTGGTCTCGCCCGACGATGCCGCACTCGCGGCGCGGGGCTTACGCACGATGGCGCTGCGGCTTGAGCGGGCGACCGCGAGCGCGCTTGAGATCGCAAGCTGGCTCGACGCGCAGCCGCAGGTCGCGCGCGTGATGTGCCCGATGCTGCCGGGCGATCCGGGACACGCGCTGTGGCGCCGCGATTTCACCGGCGGCTGTGGCCTGCTCAGCTTGGTTCTCGCAAGCGACGACATGGATGCGTCCGGCCGGGTAGTCGATGCACTCGAGCTGTTCGGGATCGGCTACAGCTGGGGCGGCTTCGAGAGCCTCGCGCTGCCGATCACGCCGCACACGCATCGCAGCACCATGCCCTGCCCCACGTCGGGCGAGAGCGGCCCAGCGCCCGCGATCCGCCTCTCGATCGGGCTCGAGGAACCCGCCGATCTCATCGCCGACCTTGCCCGGGCCCTCGCGCAAATGGACAGCCGATGACCGCCATCCCGTCCTCTCCCGCCCCTTCCTCTCCCGCCGCACCAGAGGCGGAGGCAGGCGACGCGGACGCTGGCACCGGGGGCGAAGCCCTTGATCCTTCAGGGCCCGGGCAGGCGTGGAGCCTTGCCGAGGATGCCCCCTCGCGCGAGGTGATCGAGGTGGCAGGCGATGCCAAGGCGGGCCTTGCCTCGACCAGCGAGACGAGCGCTGCCGTGGTCGGCGCGCTCGACAAGTGGGCGCTTGATGTCGGCACCTTGCGGATTTCGTTGTTCGACGTGCTGTTCGTGCTCGTGAGCATCCTGCTCGTCGTCACCGCCGCCTGGTTTGCCACGCGGGTCGCGCGCAATCTCATCGGTCGCATGAGCGGGATCGACAGCACCCAGGCGCTCCTAGGCGAGAAGCTGGCGACGATTCTCATATGGACCGCAGCCTTCTTCATCGGGGTCGATCTCGTCGGGATCGATCTCACCGCGCTCGCCTTCTTCGGCGGTGCCTTCGGCCTTGCGATCGGTTTCGGCCTGCAAAAGACTTTCGGCAACCTCATCTCCGGCATCCTCCTGCTGCTAGACCGCTCGATCAAGCCGGGGGACGTCATCTCAGTCACCGATCAGGCGGGCAACGAGGCGGTGGGCCAGATCCGCAAGATCGGCATCCGCGCGATCTCGGTCATCACCCGCGATCAGACAGAGCACCTGATCCCGAACGAGAACCTGATGGTGAACCAAGTGGTCAACTGGTCCTACAGCTCGAAGGATGTGCGGGTGAAGGCGCCGGTCGGCGTCTCCTATGCGAGCGATCTCGATCTAGTGACAAAGCTGCTCTACCAGGCGGTCGATGAGACGCCGCGCGTGCTCAGGCACCCGCCGCCGCGCGTCAACGTGATGGAATTCGGGGATTCCTCCGTCAATTTCGAGGTGCGCTTCTGGATCCAGGATCCCGAGGGCGGCCTCGCCAACATCCGGTCCGACGTTTACATGCGCATCTGGAAGCTCTTCAAGGAGCACGAGGTCGAGATCCCGTTCCCGCAACGCGACCTCAACCTGCGCTCGACCAAGCAGTTCGACCAGTTGGTCGAGCTGATGCGTGCACGCCCGGATGCCGCATCCGATTAGCGGCGAAAGCTCTCCTTCCCCGCCCCCAATCCATTCTCGCTGGCAGGGCGCGAAGACTTGGACCATCTGGGCGCCATGCACTCAGGCACCATCTATCTCGTCGGCGCAGGGCCGGGCGATCCCGATCTCCTCACCTTGCGCGCTGCGCGGCTGATCGAGCGCGCAGAAGTGATCGTTCATGATGGGCTCGTGAGCCCCGCAATACTCGCGCTGGCGCGCCCCGACGCGCGGCTGATCAGCGTCGCCAAGCAACGCGCGCATCACACGCTGCCGCAGGAAGAGATCAACGGTCTGCTGGTGCGCGAGGCGCTTTGCGGACATGATGTCGTCCGCCTCAAGGGCGGCGATCCCTTGATCTTCGGGCGCGGCGGCGAGGAGGCCGAGGAAGCGCGCGCGTGCGGCGTGCGGGTCGAGATCGTGCCCGGCATCTCCGCCGCCAATGGCGCCGCGGCCGCCGCCCAGATCGCTCTCACCCACCGCGATGCAGCGAGCATCGTCAGCTTCGTCGCGGGCCAGTGCAAAGGCCTCTCCGAGCAGGACTGGTCGGGCCTCGCCGGCAAGGGGCGCACGCTCGTGATCTACATGGGCGTCAAGACTGCGCCGCAGATCGCCGAGAAGCTGATGGCCGACGGGCTAGCGCCCGACATGCCGCTGGCCGTGATCGAGAACGCCGCGCTCCCGCAGATGCGCGTCATCCGCGGGCTGCTGGCGAGCCTGCCCGATCTGATCGAGCGCCATGCGGTGGAGAGCCCCGCGCTGATCGTGATCGGCGAAGTCACCTCGCGCAGCGACGATGCCCTCGCGCGGCTCGCGATGGAGCAGGCCCGATGAGGATCCTCACCGGCAACGATCTCAAGACCGGCGATGTCATCTGGTGGACCGGCAATGGCTGGTCGCGCCATGTCGATGAAGCCGCCGATGTGGGCGATCACGGCGAGGAAATTCTCGCTACCGAAGAGGCTGCGCGCAGGGTCAACGTGCCCTATCTGATCGAGGCCACCCGCACCGCCGATGGCGGCGTGCGGCCCGCGCACATCAAGGACCGCATCCGTGCGCTCGGCCCCACGGTGCGCCCCGATCTCACGCTCAAGCCGAAAGACCCTTCAGCCATCGATTGGGTGATCTGACATGTACCAGTATGACCAATACGATCAGGCGATGGTGGATGCGCGCGTCGAGGAGTTCCGCGACCAGGCACGCCGCCGCTTGGAAGGCAAGCTCACAGAGGAGCAGTTCAAGCCGCTGCGGCTGATGAACGGGCTCTATCTCCAGCTCCACGCCTACATGCTGCGCGTCGCGATCCCCTATGGCACGCTCAGCTCGCGCCAGATGGAGGCGCTCGCCGATATCGCCGAGAAATACGATCGCGGCTATGGCCACTTCACCACGCGGCAAAACATCCAGTACAACTGGATCAAGCTGGAGGATGCAGCCGATGCGCTCGCCGATCTCGCCAGGGTCGAGATGCACGCGATCCAGACCAGCGGCAATTGCATCCGCAATATCAGCTCCGATCACTTCGCAGGGGCCGCGCATGACGAGCTCGTCGATCCGCGCCCCTATGCCGAGCTGTTGCGGCAATGGTCTAGCTTCCACCCCGAGTTCACCTACCTGCCGCGCAAGTTCAAGATCGCGGTGATCGCGTCCGAGAAGGATCGCGCGGCGATGCGGCTGCACGATATCGGCATCCGCATTGTCAGGAACGCGGCGGGCGAACTGGGCGCGCAATTCTATGTCGGCGGGGGCATGGGCAGGACGCCGATGATCGCCCCGCTGGTGCGCGAATTCGTGCCGCTCGATCAGCTCATCACCTATGCCGAGGCGTGCCTTCGGGTCTACAACCGCTACGGCCGGCGCGACAACAAGTACAAGGCGCGCATCAAGATCCTCGTCCACGAGCTGGGCGCCGAGGAATACACCCGCCAGGTCGAGGAGGAATTCGCGCATCTGCTTGAGGTGGGCGTGGAGCCGCCGCGCGCGGAACTCGAGCGGATCAGAACCTTCTTTTCCGATCCGCAGTTCGAGGACGGTCCCAAGACGCTCGACCGCTCGGATCCCGATTTCGCGCTGTGGGTTGATCGCAACACCCATCGCCACCGGCATGATGCCTATGTCTCGGCGGTCATCAGCCTCAAGCCGGTCGGCGGCATTCCGGGCGATGCGACGGCGGAGCAGATGCGGCTCGTGGCGCAGCTTGCGCGCGATTTCAGCTTTGACGAGCTGCGCGTGATGCATACGCAAAATCTGCTCCTGCCTCATGTCGCTATCGCTGATCTGCCCGCCTTGTGGGGCGCGCTTGACGAGGCGGGCCTTGCTGCGCCCAATCTCGATACGATCGAGGACATCATCGCCTGCCCCGGCCTCGATTATTGCAGCCTCGCCAACGCCCGCTCGATCCCGCTCGCCCAGCGCATCTCCGAGCGCTTTGCCGCAAGCGGCAAGACCGGGCAGCTCGGCGAACTCAAGCTCAAGATCTCGGGCTGCATCAACGCCTGCGGGCACCACCATGCGGGCCACATCGGCATCCTCGGCGTCGACAAGAAAGGAACCGAGAACTACCAGCTCTCGCTCGGCGGCTCCGAGGCCGAGGACGTCAGCCTTGCCAAGATCACCGGCCCCGGCTTCGACGAGGACGGCGTGATCGAGGCGGTCGAAAAGGTCACCGATCTTTACCTCGTGCAGCGCCAGGAGGGCGAGCGCTTCGTCGATACCTATCGCCGGATCGGCATGGAGCCGTTCAAGGAGGCGCTCTATGGCTGATCGCGCCGCCAAGGACTGGGGCACCTCGCCTGATCAGGTCCAGTTCCGCTTTCGCGACGACGAGAGGGTCGATCATGGCACCGTCACCGTCGATGCCTGCTGCGACCAGACCAACGCCACCGCCGTGCGGATCGAGCCGGGCGACGATGCGCGCGTGCTCCTGCCCTTCCTTGGCCGGCTCGCGCTGATCGAGATCAACTTCCCGGGCTTTGCCGACGGGCGCGGCTATTCCGCCGCCCGCATCCTGCGCGAGGCGGGTTATGCCGGCGAGCTTCGCGCAGTGGGCGAGGTGCTGGTCGACCAGCTCAGCCACATGCGCCGCTGCGGGTTCGATGCCTTCGCGCCCGACAAACCGCTCGACGAGGAGGACGCGCGCCGCGCCTTCGCGACCTGGGAAAACGTCTATCAGCACGCGGTCGATACGCGCGCAGGCTCCCGCCGCACGATCCCGGAAAAGCGCCATGAAACCTGAATTCACCACCTCCCCGCAGGATCGCGTGCGCGATCGGCTCGATCTCGCCCCGCGCTTCAGCGAGCACGATGCGGTGCGGCTCAACCGCATGTTTCGCGGCTCCTCGACGCAGGAAATGCTCGAGGCGGTGATCAAGGGCAGCCTCGCGGGCGACGTGACCACCGTCTCGAGCTTCGGCGCCGAGAGTGCGGTGCTGCTGCACCTTCTCGCCGCGGTCGATCCCACGATCCCGGTGCTGTTTCTCGACACGAAGAAGCACTTTCCCGAAACGCTCGCCTATCGCGACGAGCTGGCGGCAAGGCTCGGGCTCGCCAATCTCGTCGTGCTTGAGCCCGACGCGGCCGATATCGCGAGCAAGGACGAGAGCGGCCTCAGATGGTCTTACGATCCCGATGGTTGCTGCGAGATCCGCAAGGTGAAGCCGCTTGCCAAGGCGCTCACGCAATACGATGCGAGTTTCACCGGGCGCAAGGCGTTCCAATCGCAGACCCGCGCGAACCTGCCGCGCTTCGAGCTCGACACCTCCGATGCTTCCGGGCGCCTCAAGATCAACCCGCTGATCGACTGGCGCGCCGAGGACATTGCCGCCTATTTCGAGAAGCACAACCTGCCGCGCCACCCG
The DNA here is from genome assembly GCA_036350735.1 of Erythrobacter sp. GTDB lineage: Bacteria > Pseudomonadota > Alphaproteobacteria > Sphingomonadales > Sphingomonadaceae > Erythrobacter. The sequence continues at coordinate 49,970 of JAZBNR010000003.1, read as the reverse complement.
CTCGTCGCGCGCGGCTTCCCCTCGATCGGCTGCGAGCCTTGTACCCACAAGGTCGCGCCCGGAGAAGACCCGCGCTCCGGCCGCTGGAAAGGCTGGGACAAGACCGAATGCGGCATCCACAAGCCGGGCGAGGAGCCGTTCCTTTAGGAACTTGAGCGCAGGCGCGAATCCGTTAGGCTGATGCGATGCTCGCTTTGCTCCTCGCCGCTGCCCAGCCTGCCGACCCAGCGCCCACCCCCGCACCCGATTGCACCTACGATCTTGGAGTCATGCTCGAGCTCGATCGACGCGCCTTCGACCAGACCTTGCCCGATGGCGGATGGCGCGCCCTGTTTGAGCGCGGCTGCTATGCCGAGGCGGCCGAGCTGATCCGCGCCTGGCGTCACGAGAAGCGCGATCACACAAGCATTCTTTACACTCACGAGGGGCAGATGCGTGCCTATGCCGGGCAGACCGCACAGGCCATCGCGCTGCTGCGCCTGACCTACAAGCCGATGGATGAGGACGCCGATTTCGGCTGGAACCACTATATGGACGGAACCATCGCCTTCCTCGAAGGCGACCGCGAGGGGCTTGCAAAGGCCATCGAGCGATTGAAGGGCATCGGGCCGCGCGAGGCGCCAATGGTCTATGCCGACGGCAGACCGGCCGACGACTTCAAATGGCCGCCCAACCTGCATGTGCTGCAAGCATTCAAGCGATGCTGGGGCAGGAGCTATGCCGAAGCATATGGCACCCAGGCCTGCATGACGCCCGAACCTTCCGACTAAAGCCAGCCCTCGCGCTTGTACCACTGCGCCGTGGCCGACAGCCCCTCCTTGCCTGCGATGCGCGGCTCCCACACCCCGCGCGGGACCGCCCTGCTCGAGCGCGCGACCCAGTTGGGGTGGCACATGTAACCGACCCGGTCCGCCGTGAGCTTCGCCCGGTCGCCGCGCAGCAGCCGGTCGAAGCCGGCGGCAAGGCCGAGCACGCCTGCGGGCAGGTGCGGCGCGAAGACCCTGCCCCGGCCGACCGCCTGGCCGATGGCCTGAGCGAGTTCCTTGTGGCTCCACCCACCCTCGCGGCCATCGTCGGGCTCATAGATCTGCTTGCGGGTGGGTGCGGGATTGTCTGTCGCCAGCGTCACCAGCAAAGCCGCCAGGTCATCGACATGGATGATCGAGGTCGCTCCGCCCGGCGGCAGCGGGACGATGCCTAACCTTGCCGAGCGGAACAGCTCGAACATGTCTGCATCGCGAGGGCCATAGACTGCGGGCGGGCGCACGATCGTCCAGTCGAGGCCGCTCGCTTCCACCAAGGTTTCCGCGCGCGCTTTGGAGGCGCCATAGGCCGAGAGCGCGGGCTCGCGAGCAGCGAGCGAGGAAACGAGCACGAAGCGCCTGATCCCAGCCTCGCGGGCGGCATGGATCACGTGCTCGGTGCCCGCGACATTGACGGCATCGAACTCGGCAGGATCGGGCGTGTTCGTAAGCCCGGCGACATGCACCACCGCATCCGCGCCCGCGCACACGTCGGCGAGTGCCTCGCGATCCGCGAGCGTGCCTCGCACCCATGCGACGTTTGCGCGCGGCGGCTGTTCGCGCCTTGTCAGCGCGCGCACCATGTGCCCCTCGCCGAGCGCGCGATCGAGCACCGCCCCGCCCACGAACCCCGTCGCCCCCGTGATCGCCAGCACCGCCATCGCCGCTTCAGCCATGGACCATGTGATCGCGGTGGACCACCGCCGCGCGCGGCGCATAGCCAAGCCGCACCTCCTGTTCGGCCTGCTTGAGGCCCAGGATCGCGCGGCATTCGGCGGCGGAATATTCGACCAGGCCCTGCCCCAGACGCTCGCCCTTGGGCCCATGGAGCGAGACCAGCGCCCCGCGCTCGAACTCGCCCTCAACCGCAGTGATCCCGGCCGCGAGCAGGCTCGCGCCCTTGCCGAGCGCTTCAGCGCAGCCCTGATCGACGCTGAGCACCCCCTCGATCGCCAGCCTCCCGCCGAGCCAGGCCTTGCGTGCCGTGTCGGCTCGCGTCGGCAGGAAAATGGTGCCCCGTCCGGTGGTGCGCAGAGCGGTGAGCGGGCTATCCTGCCGCCCGTCGCTGATGCCGAGCGCGATCCCTGCCCGCTCGGCGATACGCGCGGCTTGCAGCTTCGCGCGCATCCCGCCCGAGCCGAGCCCCGAGCCCGAGCCCTCGCCCGCCATCGCGATGATCTCAGGCGTCACGCCCTCGACCCGCTCGATCAGCTGCGCCCCCGCCTCGCTTGGATCGCGATCGTAGAGCCCGGCAACATCGGACAGCAGCAGCACGCCGCTCGCCCCCGCCGCCTGCGCCACGCGCGCGGCCAGCCGGTCGTTGTCGCCGAAACGAATTTCCTCGGTCGCGACGCTGTCATTCTCGTTGACCACCGGCACGGCGCCGGCTTCGAGCAACCGCTCGAGCGTCGCTGCGGCGTTGAGGTAGCGCCGCCGATCCTCCAAGTCTCCGAGCGTCACCAGCATCTGCGCCGCGATGATGCCATGCTGGCCGAGCGCCTGCGCCCAAAGCTGCGCGAGGATCACCTGACCGACGGATGCTGCGGCCTGAGCATCGGCAAGGCTCGCGCGCCCGCCCCTCGGCAGGCCGAGCCGCGCTGCGCCGAGCGCAATCGCGCCCGAGCTCACGAGGATGATCCGCTGTCCGGCGGTTCGCAGGTCCGCGATCTCGGCAATGAGCGAGGTGAGCCAGGAAGCGCGCGGCGCCCCGCCCTCGACCAGCAGCGCCGAGCCGACCTTGATCACGAGCGCCGGGCAGGCCTCCCGGTCGAGCAATCCGCTCAGATCGGAGACCACTCGTCCGCTCCGTCCTCGTTCTCGTCCTCCACCTCCAGCGCCTTGGTCTCGGTCGACGTGCGATCGGGGAGATAGCCGAGCACGGCGTCAAGCAGGTCGGATATCCCCTCCCCGCTCGCGCCCGAGACTGCGAAGACCTTCTCTGCGCCGGCTGCGATCAGCTCGTCGGAGAAGGCGGCGCCGAGTTCGGGATCGGCCAGATCGAGCTTGTTGAGTGCAACAAGGCGCGGCTTGTCCTCGAGCCCGGCGCCATAGGCGGCGAGCTCCTCCTCGACTATGCGCATCGCCTCGACCGGGTCGGCATCCTCGGTGCCGGTGATATCGACGAGGTGGATGAGCACCCGGCAGCGCTCGATGTGCCCGAGGAAACGATCGCCGATTCCGGCACCCTCGGCCGCGCCCTCGATCAGGCCGGGGATGTCGGCGAGCACGAATTCGCGATCCCGGTGGCGCACCACGCCGAGCTTGGGAATGAGTGTGGTGAAGGCATAAGCGCCGACCTTGGCGCGGGCATTGGAAACCGCGTTGATGAAGGTCGACTTGCCGGCGTTGGGCAGGCCCACGAGGCCCACATCGGCGAGCAGCTTGAGGCGCAGCCACACCCACATCTCTTCGCCAGGGATCCCTGGCTGATGCTGGCGCGGGGCGCGATTGGTCGAGGTCTTGTAAGAGGCGTTGCCGCGCCCGCCCATCCCGCCTTCGAGCAGCACAATGCGCTGACCGACCTCGGTAAAATCGGCGAGCACCTCCTCCTTATCTTCGGAGAGGACCTGCGTGCCCACCGGCACCTTGATGACGAGATCGTCCGCGCCTGCGCCGGTGCGGTCCTTGCCTTGCCCATGGCTGCCGCGCCTGGCCTTGAAGTGCTGGGTGTAACGGAAATCGATGAGGGTGTTGAGCCCGGCCACCGCCTCGAACACGATGTCGCCGCCCTTCCCGCCATTGCCGCCGTCGGGACCGCCATATTCGACATATTTTTCGCGCCGGAAGCTGACCGCCCCCGGTCCGCCGCCGCCCGACTTGAGATAGATTTTTGCCTGATCGAGAAAGTGCATGAGGTGCACTTATGCCTTGTGGCGCGCAAATGCGAGGCGCTTGTGCGAGGGAATGGCCGCGGACTGGGCCGAACAGGCAATCACCTGGTGGAGCCGAGGGGAATCGAACCCCTGACCTCGTCATTGCGAACGACGCGCTCTCCCATCTGAGCTACGGCCCCGTTCCAGTGATTGCAGCGCCCCCTTTTCGGGCCCCCTGCGACAAGCAGGCGCGCGCCTTAGCGCGCACGACCGCCATGTGCAATGCCATATTGCACGCCCGCCATGTGCAATGGCCTATTGCACGCCCACCTTGTGCAAGGCCCTATTGCGGCGGGTCGCGCTCTTCCTTGGTGACAGGCTCGACCACCGGCTGCGAGACGAACCGCTCGTCGACCGGGATGACCGGAACGTCGGTGCCCGTCTCCGGATCGCGGACCGCTCCCGCCACCGCAGACGGGGAGGCGAGCGTCGCGGCAGGATCGCTGAGGCCCGCCGTCGGGATGGGCAGGCCACGCGCGCGGGCTTCCTGCACCGCGACCCAGCCAGGCTGCGAAGCACCGTATAGATCGCCCCACTTCGCGTCCCACGCGGCAGATTCGCGGCGATAGACCTCGTAGGCACTGAAGAAATTCTCGAACGGCACTTCGAGCTGGGCGAAATTGGCGAGCGCGAAGGCGGTCGCATCCTCGGGCGGCGCGGCGATCGCGCGGTTCGAGATATCGAGCGCGGCCCGGCAGAAATCGGCGCGCGCCGGAGGCAGCGCGAAGAAATTGTAGACGCCCGTCATCTGCGCCTCGCGCTCGAGCATCCCTGCGCGCTTTGCGCCGGCGCGCTTGCGATAGGTCTCGTCGATCCGATCGTTGACCCGCTTCAACGTGCGCGCGTGGTCCTTGATGAAGGCGCTGTAGGCGGTGAGGATCGGGGTGTATTCCGGCGCGAGGCAATTGAGCGCGGCGACGTTCCAGGCAGAACGGAAATGCCAGACGCGCTCGTCGTCGGTGATCCCGGTATTGATGGTCTCACGCACGCCCATCGCGTTGCGCTGAGGAATTTGCATCACGTAGGCGGCCCCGCCCGGCGGGAGCGGGCGATAGGGCACCGCTTCGACCACCGGCGGCGGTGGGGGAGGCGGTGGGGGAGGCGGGGGCGGCGGCGGAGTCGCGCAGCCGGCGAGGAGAGCGAGGCCGACGGCGGCCGCCAGTGCTCCGGCGGCGGGCTTGCGCCCGCCCGCGGACTGGTGTGCAGGCAGGATCGTCAGGGGAGCCGGGGTGGTGTTGGCGGTCATAGGGGCTTTCGTCATCTCGTGCTGCTGTGCGGTGGCTCGTTGAGGGCTAGCGCGCCGCGCCTTGCCCGATGCTGAAGACCCGGTGTGTAGGCGCGCCGCGCGGACAAGAAAATGCCCGGCACCCTCAAATCGGGTGCCGGGCATCGACTATGCACCGTTTCCTTGGCCGCGGCCCGCCCGGGTAGGCAGACCGGCGGCAGGATGCGTCGGACCGATTATTCGCGGCTGCCGAGGAATTGCAGCAAGAACATGAACATGTTCACGAAATCGAGATACAGGTTGAGCGCGCCCATGATGACCGCCTTGCCCATCATCTCGGTCCCGCGCAGGAACGAATACTGCTCCTTCAAGCGCTGCGTGTCGTAGGCGGTGAGGCCCGCGAAGATCAGCACGCCAAGCCCGCTGATCACGAAGGCGAGCGCGCCCGACTGCAGGAAGATATTGACAATCGAGGCGATGATCAGGCCGACCACACCCATGATGAGGAACGTCCCGAAGCCCGAGAGATCCTTCTTGGTGGTGTAGCCGAACAGGCTCAGCCCAGCGAACGCGCCGGCGGTGGCAAAGAACGTGACGGCGATCGATTCGTTGGTGAAGACGAGGAAGATCGTCGACATCGAAAGGCCCATCACCGCCGCATAGAGCCAGAACAGCACGTTGAGCGTGCCCTTGCTCATGCGGTTTAGGCCAAAGCTCATCGCCAGCACGAAGCCGAGCGGCGCCAGCATCACGACCCATGCGAGCGGCGTGCCCGCAAACGCCATGGTCAGCCCGCTTTCGGCCGAAATCAGCGCGACAATGCCGGTCAGCAGGACCGCCGAGCACATGTAATTGTAGATCGAGAGCATGTAGGAACGCAGGCCCTCGTCATACTTGACGCCGGCAACATCGCCGCCGGCGCGCGGCACCGAGCCAAAGCCCTGGCGGGTCCGCTGTTGTTCATTCCAGTTAGCCATTATGGATCCCTTGTCTCCAAATAAGGCGCACGAACTGCGGCGCCCTCGCCTCCGCAATATCAGGGTTTGGGGATCGCTTTTCAAGCAAAACCGGACCGGGCATTGCGCAATTCGTTAACCCTGGATTGCTCGCAGATGAACAGGCCGACGCACAGGCGCTGCACAGCGAGCCAGGCTGCCGCGCCTGGCCCCTTTCAGGCCTCGCCGCCCACATCCACCATCGATGCCTCGAGCGCCTCGCGCGGGCTCTTGTCGCCCCACAGCACGAACTGAAAAGCGGGGTAGAACCGGTCGCACTCGTCGATCGCGATTTCGACAAGCGCCTGGGCCTGATCGAGGCTCAGCATCCCGTCCTGCCCGAGCATCGCGCCGTGGCGATAGAGCAGCACATCGCCGCTTGACCAGATGTCGAAATGACCAAGCCAGACCTGCTCGTTGACCAGGCTGAGAAGCTCATAGGCGCGCTGGCGCTGGCCTTCTGAAACTCGGATATCAGGCAGGCAGAGGAATTGCAGGACATTGTCCGCCGAACGCCAGATCGCGCGCAGCTGATATTTGGCCCAGCTGCCCTGCACCTCACCCGTAAGCTCATCATCCGAGCTGACCTCGAACGACCAGCCGCGCGCCTCGAACAGCGCCGCGAGCATTTCGACCGGCGCGGCATCCTCATCTGCCGAGTATTCAGATTGGCGCGGGCGCATCAGCGTTGATCCTGTTTCTCATGTGATGCCCTCATGCGCAGCGCAAGCCGGGCTTGGCAATCGCAGCGCTCCCGAGCCTTGGGGAGAAGCGCGGCATGTTGTTCAAACCTTGTGAAAAAACAATCTCGTGGAAAGGTTTGAAAGGCCCTGCTCCGATCACTCAAGTTCTTGAATTTCCTGGCCTTCAGGGCTGGTATAGGGGAAGGTTTCGATGCCCTTTTCGCGCAGGGCGTTAACCAGTTCACGCGCCGCGGAGGCTGATTTGAGGGGTCCGGCGAGCAGCCGGTTCGCCTCGCCCCAAGGGACGGTGTGCGCGGTGAAATCGCCGAGCTGCTCGGGCGCGCGGCGCGCAAGGCGGCGCCAATCGAACCCGAGTGCCTTGAGGTCACGTCCGGTTGCGACCTGCACCCAGATGCGGCTGGGATGCGCTGGCTTGGCCGGCTCCGCGGGGCGCGGCGCCGGCGGAGCCTCGCGCGGGATCGCAATCCGCGCCAGATCGACTGCGCCAGTGGCGGGGGAGACAGCAGGGGCGGACGCACCGCCCAGATCGGCGAAGGCGTCGGCGACGCTCTGCGGGGCGGCGGGCGCGGGGGCGGACGCGGAGACGGGAGCAGGAACTGCGGCTGACGCCATCGCAGGAGCCGAGGCGGGCGGCTCGAGAGGCGCCGGCCTCGCATTCGCGGAGACCGATGCGGCGGGAGCCCCGAGAGGTGCACCGCGCGGCTCCAGCCTCGCATCGGCAATCCGCTCCGATGGCGCCGCGGCAATCCGCCCTGTCGCCGCTGCCGGTCCGGCCTGTGCCTGTGCCTGTGCCTGTGCCTGTGCCGCCGCGAACTGGAGGATGTCGGCGCTGTCGCGCCCGATATCGGCAGGGCTGGGGAAAATCCCGAGATTGGCCGCGGCAGCCTGCTGCGCCGGGGTCAGGCGAGGCATCACATCGAGATAAGGGGAGAGTTCGTTCGCTAGCCGGGCAGGCATGACCGCCTCGAGGATCGCCACGGCACGAGCATCCTCGCCCATGATCGCAAGCCCGAAAGTGCGCGTGCGAAAGGCGGCGGGATCGCGCCGCTCGATCTGCGGGCGCAAGGTCCGCTCGAATTCGGCGAGCCGCCCCTCGATCGCATAGCTGATGGCGAGGCGCCGGATGATGAGCGGATCCTGATCGTAATCAGGAATGCCGCGATAATCGGCCTGCGCGCGCTGTTGCTGGCCGACCATGTCATAGGCCAGGCCGCGCTCTGCCAGCACCTGCCGGGTCGGCGCCCCCTTGGTGCGTGCCTGGTCGATCAGCGCCAGCGCAGCTACCGGCTGGCCCTGCCGCAGCGCAACCCTGGCGAGGCCGAGATCGGCCAGCGCGCTGGCGCCATCGACTTCGCGCGCACGCTGGAAGAAGCCGCTCGCGGCCTCGAGATCGTTGACCTCGATCGCCGCATTGCCTGCCTCGAGCAGGGCAGCAAGATCGCGCGGCCGCTTGGCAAGCTCGAGCAGCGCCCGGTTCAGCCTCTGCACCTCGCCCGAGGGCAGGGGCTGAACGACCGGCTGGGCGCTCGTGTGCGTGGTCAGCGACAGGGCAAGCAGCGCACTGGCCAATATCGTGCGGGCCCGGGGATGAACGGGTAGCGCCTGGGCGCTGATCAATTCGGTGAAGGGGCGCATGCGCTCCTCTTGCCATCCAAGGCGGTGCGTGGCCAGTGGGTGCGCGGCCAGTGGGGGCGCGGCCAGCCGAACCGTGTCGGCGGCCACGGCTGCGATCACTGGTTGTTCTGACGTCCCAGAAAACGAGGGATGCTAAGCGCGGGCGCATCGTCGTCATCCTCGTCCTCGTCATCCTCGTCGCCGCTCGACGAACGCGAGAGATTGGCCATCCGCTCGAACAGCGTGCTACCGGCACTGCGAGCGCCGCCGCCCTTGCCGCCGGCCTTGCCGCCACCGGAGCCTTGATCGCCATCTGCATCGCCATCGCCATCGCCGAGGCCCATCGCGCCGCCCCCGATCGCGCCGCGCCTCCGGCCGCCGCCCAGCCGCGCCTCGACCGGTTTATCCTCAGCGTTCAGGCGATCGGCGCTGGCGAAAAGCTCTCGATCTGAGACCTGGTCATCGTCAGGCTCATAGGCACTGGGAATTGCCGCCGAGCCGGTCGCCTCGGGCTCCTCGTCGGCGAGATCGTAGGGTTCTTCCTCGGCCCCGCGCAGCCCGGCGAGCGGATCGATGATCTCGTCGACATCGTCTTCCTCCTCGCCCATGTCATCACCTGCCTGCATGCCGGTGAGATCGAAGGGCTTGGCGCGGTCGTCATAATCTTCCTCGTCCGCTTCTTGTGCCGCCGCGACGGGATCGGCGAAGAGCGGCGGGCCCTTGGCGGGCTTGGGCGAAGGTTCCGGCATATCGGCCTCCTCGGAAGCCTCGCCGCCGAAGGAAGCGGGCTCTTCTTCGATCTCCTCGAACTCCGCCACTTCATCTTCGCCGGACTTTTGCGCGGCCTCGGAATGCTCCTGAGCACCCGGCATGGGCGGGACGAAAGGCGGGCGTGGCGCGCCGGCATGGTGCGCCGTGCCGGGCCACGTGCTCGCGTCCTGCTCGGCGTGCGCATCGGCCTCGGCCTCTCCGGTCAGATCGAGCACCGGGCGCTTGGGCGCGCGCGCACTCGGGAGGCCGGCATGGCCGTAGGAAGAGCTGGGGTGCGAGGACGCCTCCTGATCAATCCCGGTCGCCACCACCGAGACCCGGATCTTGCCCTGAAGATCGGGATTGAAGGCGCTGCCCCAGATGATGTTGGCATCCTCGTCGACCAGTTCGCGAATATGGTTGGCCGCCCCGTCGACCTCGAACAGCTTCATGTCCTCGCCGCCGATGATCGAGATGATGACGCCCTTGGCGCCCTGCATCGAGACGCCGTCGAGCAGCGGATTGGCGATCGCCTGCTCGGCCGCCTCGCGCGCGCGGTTCTCGCCCTCGGCCTCGCCCGTGCCCATCATCGCCTTGCCCATCTCGCTCATGACCGAGCGCACGTCGGCGAAATCGAGGTTGATGAGGCCCGGCATGACCATCAGATCGGTGATCGAGCGCACGCCCTGCTGGAGCACCTCGTCAGCGAGCTCGAAGGCTTGCTTGAAGGTCGTATCGGGGCTGGCGATCAGGAACAGGTTCTGGTTGGGAATGACGATGAGCGTGTCGACATGCTGCTGCAGCTCGGCGATCCCCGCCTCGGCCGCGCGCATCCGGCGGGTGCCCTCGAACAAGAACGGCTTGGTGACAACGCCCACCGTGAGCACGCCCATGCGCCGCGCCGCTTCCGCGATCACGGGCGCTGCGCCCGTGCCGGTGCCCCCGCCCATGCCGGCCGCGATGAACACCATGTTGACTCCCTCGAGCGCCGTCTCGATCTCGCCAACCGTCTCTTCGGCCGCCGCCTTGCCAACCTCGGGACGCGCGCCCGCACCAAGGCCGTTCGTGATATCGGGTCCAAGCTGGATCCGCTTTTCCGCCGGGCTGGTGCTCAGCGCCTGGGCATCTGTGTTGGCGACGATGAACTCGACGCCTTCGATCTCGGAGTTGATCATGTTGGCGATGGCGTTGCCGCCTGCGCCGCCAATTCCGATGACGGTGATTTTCGGCGCGAGTTCATCGCTCGCGGCGGGTCCGATATTGATGCTCATCAGCTCATTCTCCAGACGCGAACCCCCAGAATTCGGCGCGTCTTTCCATCTGTGACATATTCACGATGTGGCGTTGATAGGACGTTAACCCTTATCCACAGTGTCCCACATTCATGCAGAAAACCTTCATATACCATTCGCCGCGCCATAAACACGCCTGTTGAGCGGTGCCCTCGCAAATAAGGCCCGGCCGAACGATTGGCGTGCGAAGATTCAGAAATATTCGCGCGAGGCGCGCCAGAGCCGCCCGACCGCGCGCCACACCGAGCGCGGCCCCGCCGCCTCGCGCACATCGACATAGCGCGATTTGAGCGACTGGATATCGACCGGCTCCTCGGCCGCATAAAGGCACAGGCCCGCGAGCGTCGCGAAGCCCGGGGTCGCATGCGCTTCGGGCAGGCCCTTGAGCGCGGGCATGCGCCCGAGCCGCACCGGCATTCCGAGCGCGCTCTGAGCGTATTCGGCGAGCCCTGCCAGCTCCGCACCCCCCCCGGTGAGCACCACTTGCCCCGCCCCCGGCCCATGGAAGCCAAGCTCCTTGAGCGCGTCTGCGATCCCGCGCGTGAGATGATCGAGACGCTGCACCACCACCGCGACGAGTTCGGCGCGCGCAATGCGGTTCCTCTCATCCGCTCCGCGCGCGCGCGGCGTGCCGCCGGTGGGATTGCCCGCCTCGTCGTGCCACGCATCGCTCGGCCCGTGGACTGGGATCATCTCGCGGTGATCGCTCGGCGAGGCGATCGCCGAGCCCGCGATGCACTTCAGCCGTTCGGCCTGATTGCGCCGGATGCCGAACGAGCTGGCGATCGCATCGGTGATCTCGCCCGAGCCCATCGGCAGCGCGCGAAGTCCCAGCAGCATACCGCCTGCGAACACCGAGACATTGGTGACATCGCTCCCGATCTCGACCAGCGCGACGCCCAGATCGCGTTCCTCCTCGGTGAGGCAGGCATAAGCCGAGGCGAGCGGCGCGGCGACGATATCCTCGACCTGGAGATGCGCGTTGTGGACCGCCTCCTTGAGGTTGCGGATCGGTGCCCCGTCGGCAAGCGTGACGTGGATGTGGACGCCAAGGTGCTCGGCATGGAGTCCGCGCGGGTCTGCCACCCCATGGGCGCCGTCGAGCGTGTAATGCGTGGGCGTTGCATGCAGCACCTCGCGCCCCATCGGCCGGATCGCCTCGCGCGCGAGCAGCAGGAGATGCTCGATATCCTCCTCTTCCACCCGCCGTCCGCCGATCTCGATCTCGTTCCACATGACCTCGCTCGAGAGCCCGGCCCCGGCGCACGAGACCCACACGCCCTGGATCGGCACCTGAGCGTTCTGCTCGGCCCGCTCGACCGCATCGCGAATGGCGTGGGTTGCGGCCTTCATGTCGACGACATAGCCGCGCTTGATTCCGCGGCTCTCGCGGTGGCCCGAGCCCATGACGATCAGCTCGCCGTTCTCGGTCTCGCCCATGATCATGGCCGAGATGCGAAACGAGCCGATATTGACCGCGCCATAAGTCTTGGTGAGCCGCGCGCGCGCGCTCGCAGCGGGTCTGGGCTTCATGGACTTGGTGCTGCGCGCCGGGATCATGGAGACGCCCCCTCGAGCTCGACCCGATCGCCACTGCCGGGCACGCGCATGTAGATGCGCGGGGGATTGCGCATGTCGAAGCTCGCAACCTTGCCGCCGATCAGCCGGTTCTGCCCGTCGAGATTGGCGAACTTGACGAGCTGGCTGGCGGCGAGATCGCGTCCTTCGGGTAGGGCCAGGATCTGGCCGGTCGAGAAGGTCAGGTTCCAGCGGCGGTTGCCGATCCATTCCGCCGCGATGATCCGCTTGTCGAGCGCGAGCGCGGGGGCGCTTGCCAGCAGATCGTCGAGCGCGCGCATCTGGCGCGCGGCGCCCGGCCCGGAAATCCGCAGCATCCCCTCGGCCTCCTCGGCAGTGACGGGGGTAAGTTCGTGTCCGCTCGCGTCGATCAGAACGAGATGATCGGGCTTTTCGAGCACGGCATGCGGCTCGCGCTCGACAATGTCGATCGAAAGCGTGTCGGGGAGCTGGAGCGAGACGCGCGCATCCTTGACCCAGGGCAGTTGCAGCAGGTCCGCACGCAACGCCTCGATGTCGACCAGCGGCATCGGCCGGTCGCGCTGGGCGAGCGCGCGGGCATAGACCTCGCTCTCGTCCATCCGCTTCGTTCCCGAGACGCGCACCGCGCGCACCTCGAAGCCGTTTGCCGAGGCAATCCGCGCGACCTCGGCCTGCGCCATCGCGGGAACGCCCGCGAGATTGGCGATCACGAATACGATGCCGGCAAGGGCGGCCAGGATCAACGCCATGAAGACGCTGTCCCACTGGTCCTCGCTGAACGGAAGCAGGCCCATCGCGCGATCGAACAGGCCGGCGGTCTTTGCCCTCGCCCGCCTTGCCCCGGCCGCGCGCCCCTGCGCCTGCGCGGCGCGGCGAACGCCCCTGGTGCCCGAACGCGTGATCCTAGCCATGCGCCGCCTCCGAAGATTTTCTCGGCGTGGTGCGCCCCCGGTGCCGCCGCAGCGCATCCTTGATCAGCAGATCGACCAGCTGGGCATAATCGATGCCGACATGGCGCGCCTGTTCGGGCACGAGGCTGAGGGGGGTCATGCCCGGCTGGGTGTTGGTCTCGAGCACGAACAGGCCTTCCTCGCCCAATTCGTCGTCCCAGCGGAAATCGGTGCGGCTGGTGCCGTGGCAGCCGAGCACCTGATGCGCTTTGAGCGCATAATGCTCGCACAAGGCCGCAATCTCGGACGGGATCCTGGCGGGACAGACATGCTGCGTGCGCCCCTCGGTGTATTTGTGCTCGTAATCGTAGAAGCCGTGCTCGATCACGAGTTCGGTGACACCGAGCGCGCGCGGGCCATCCTCGCCATCGATCACGGCAGTGGTGAGCTCGCGCCCGCGGATGAAGGGCTCGGCCAGCAATTCGGCGAATTCCTGCCACGGCCCCGCGGCGCTGCGCGCAATCGGATGGCCGACATTGCTGTCTGCCGTGATGATCGCGACACCGACCGAGGAGCCCTCGTTGACGGGCTTGAGCACATAGGGTCGCGGCAGCGGGTCGCGCTCGTAAAGCTCTTCGGATGTGACGATGCGCCCGCCGGGCATGGGGATGCCGTGCGGGGTGAGCGCGAGCTTGGTCAATTGCTTGTCGATCGCGATGACCGAGGTCGCAAGGCCCGAATGGGTGTAGGGCAGCCCCATAAGATCGAGCATGCCCTGCACCGTGCCATCCTCGCCGGGGACGCCATGGAGCGCGTTGAACACGACATCGGGCGCGGCCTCGGCCAGCCGCGCGGCAACATCGCGGTCCATGTCGATCGCGGTGACGCGGTAGCCTTTCATCTCGAGCGCGTCGGCCACGCCGTTGCCGCTCATCAGCGAGACCTCGCGCTCATTGGCCCAGCCGCCCATCAGGACGGCGACATGGATGGGAGAGCTCATCCGCGCTCTCCCCTGGGCGGCAGCGGGCGACCCACCCGCTGGATCTCCCATTCGAGGCACACGCCGGTTTCGGCGAACACCTTGTTGCGGATCATCTCGCCCAGTTCCTCGATCTCGGCGCTGGTGGCGGCGCCGGTGTTGAGAAGGAAATTGGTGTGCTTTTCGGAAACCTGCGCCCCGCCGTGGCGCTGGCCCCGGAATCCGGCGCGATCGACCAGTTCCCACGCCTTGTGACCATCCGGGTTCTTGAAGGTCGAGCCGCCCGTCTTGGTGCGCAGCGGCTGGCTGGCCTCGCGCGCCTCGGCGATGCGGTCCATCTCGGTGCCGATCGCGGCAGGATCGCCAGGGCGCCCGCGAAAGCGCGCGGAAACAACGATCGCCCCATCCTCGAGCGCGGAATGGCGGTAGGAATATTTGAGGTCGGCGGCAGGCAGGCGGATCAGGTCCCCATCGGGCATCACCACCCGGCAATCGACGAGGATGTCGGCGACCTCGCGGCCATAGGCCCCACCGTTCATCCGCACAAAACCGCCCACCGTGCCCGGAATGCCGCGTAGGAATTCGAGCCCCGCGATCCCGGCATCGCGCGCGCTGGAGGCAACGAGGATGCCGCTCGCGCCCGCGCCGCAGACAAGATCGGTTTCGCTCTCTTGCCTGATATCGGCAAAGGCCTTGCCGAGCCGCACGACGACGCCCGGCACCCCGCCATCGCGGATGATGAGATTGGAGCCGAGGCCCAGCGCCATCACCGGCAGGCTGCGATCGACCCGCTCCATGAAGATGACGAGATCGTCGAGATCGGCCGGCTCGAACAGCCAGTCGGCCGCGCCCCCGGTCTTGAACCAGACCAGCTTGGCAAGGTTCGCCCGGCCCGTGATGGCGCCGCGAATGCCCTCGAGCGGGATGGGCGCGGCGACCGCGCCCTCGACCTCGCAGGTCGGGGCCATGCCATCATCGCGAAGGGGCGCATCGTCGGGTTGCCGGGGGTGCATCATGCCGCCAATTTTCCTGCAATCGCGGGCGCGAGGCCAGAGGCCCAACGGGTGATATCCCCCGCGCCAAGGCAAACGACGATATCGCCCGGTGCGATTGCCGCGGCGAGGGATGCGGCAAGGTCGCCCTGATCCTCGATCACCTGCGCGGATCGGTGCCCGCGCGACTTGAGCCCGGCGACGAGCGCGGCGGAATCGACCCCCGGGAGCGGCGTCTCGCCCGCTTCGTAAACGGGGGTGACATAGACCAGATCGGCATCGTTGAAGCAGGTCTGGAAATCGTCCATCAGATCGTTCAAGCGCGAATAGCGATGCGGCTGGGCAACCGCGATCACGCGTCCCTGCGACCCTGCCGCCGCCTCGCGCGCGGCGCTGAGCACGGCGCGGATCTCGACCGGGTGGTGAGCGTAGTCATCGATCACGCTCACATGGCCGCCGCCAATCTCGATCGTGCCCACCTTGGTGAAGCGGCGACGCACCCCGCCGAAATGGGCGAAGCCCTCGCGGATGACCGCATCCGAACAGCCCATCTCGATCGCCACCGCGATCGCTGCCAGCGCGTTCTGGACATTGTGCCGCCCCGGCATCGGCAGATGGACGCCCTCGATCCGACGATCCTCCTCGCCGCGCTGACGCACCATGACGTCGAACGTGTTGCCGCCATCGACCGATTGCACGTTGACCCCGCAGATATCCGCCTGAAGCGAGAAGCCGTAGGTGACGACCTTGCGATCGCGCACTTCGCCGATAACCGCCTGCACCTCGGGGTGGTCGATGCACAGGATCGCCGCGCCGTAAAACGGCACATTGTGGATGAACTCGATGAAGGCGCGCCTCACACCGGCGAAATCGCCATAATGGTCGAGATGCTCGGGATCGATATTGGTGACGACCGCGATAGTGCCGTCGAGGCGCAGGAAACTGCCATCGCTCTCGTCCGCCTCGACCACCATCCAGTCGCTGTCGCCCAGCCGCGCATTGGAGCCGTATTGCTCGATGATCCCGCCATTGATGACGGTGGGATCGATCTCGCCGCGATCGAGCAGGCTCGCGATCATGCTGGTGGTGGTGGTCTTGCCGTGCGTGCCTGCGACCGCAATGGTCGATTTGAGGCGCATGAGCTCGGCCAGCATCTCCGCCCGCCGGACCACCGGGATGCGGTTCTCGAGCGCGGCGGCAACTTCGGGATTGGTCCGGCGCACCGCCGTTGAAGTAACGACCACCGCCGCGCCCTCGACATTCTCCTTGGCATGACCGATCCGCACCGAGATGCCGCGGGCGCGCAGCCGCTCGACGCTCGCCCCTTCCGCGATGTCCGAGCCCTGCACTGTGTAGCCCAGATTGTGCATCACCTCGGCGATGCCGGACATGCCGATCCCGCCGATCCCGACGAAGTGGATGACCCCGATATCGGTTCCCACCCCCTTCATTGGCGCTGCGCATCCTCGGTCTGCTGCCGCGTGGCGGGCTTGGGCGCGGTGGCGGCGGTCTGCGCCTTGGCGGAAGCGGGATCGCTGACCCGGATGACGTCCATCAGGTCGATCCCGCCGAAGCTCTCGACAAGATCGGCAAGGTCGCTCGCGGCATCGGGCCGCCCGCAATTCCACGCGCCGTGCGCAGCGTTGGCCAGGCTGCCCGGGCGCTGCGCCATGGCCTGGATCTGCTTGGCGAGCTCCTTGGGGGTGAAGGCTTCCTGCCGGATCATGCGCGCACCTCCCGCCTTGACGATCTCGCCGGTGTTGGCGGCCTGGTGATCGTCGGTCGCAATCGGCAGCGGGATGAGGATTCCGGGCCGCCCGACGGCTGTGAGCTCCGCGATGGTCGAGGCGCCCGCGCGGCCGATGAACAGGTGCGTGTCGCCGAGGCGCTCGTGCATGTCCTCGAAATAGGTGCCGAGCTCAGCCGGGATATCGTGGCTGGCATAGCGCTCGCGCACCGTTTCGAGATCCTCAGGCCGGCATTGCTGCGTCACCTGCAGGCGCGAGCGCAGCGCCGGGGGCAGCATGGCAAGGCCATCGGGCACGATTTGCGAGAGCACGCTTGCGCCCTGGCTGCCACCGGTGATGAGCACGCGCAGCAGGCTGTCCTCGGTCAATGCCGGATAATCCTGGTCGCGCAGTGCGAGCACCTCGGTGCGCACAGGATTGCCGATGAGGTGGGTTTTTCCCGAGAACTTGCCCTTGAGCCGCGCCACCTCGGGATAGGAGGTCGCGATCGCATCGACGCGGCCCGCCAGCAGCCGGTTGACCCGGCCGAGCACTGCGTTTTGCTCGTGAATGACGCTCGGCACCTTCACCGCGATCGCGGCGAGCAGCGCCGGCAGCGCGGGATAGCCGCCAAAGCCGACGATCGCACTCGGCTCAAACGCGTCGAACACCCGCAGCGCCATCTGCCGCCCCTCAAGCACTGCGGCAATGCCTTTGGGCCAGTGCAGCGGGTTCTTGCCGAACCGACCGGCGGGCAGCACGTGCGCGGAGAGAAAATCGGGCTTGCCCGGGATGTTTGAGCCGCGCTCGTCGGTGATGAGGGCGACATGATGGCCGCGCTCGTGAAGCTCGGTCGCGAGCGCGAAGGCGGGAATGAGGTGCCCGCCCGTGCCCCCCGCAGCGAGCACGAAATGGCGGCTTGCACCCGTGGCGAGCGGCTGGGAGGTTTCGCTGTTCATCTGCGGCCCTCCTTGGGGCGTTCTTGCCGTGCGGGCAGCGCACGGCTGGTGAGATCCTTCAGTCCCGGCGTCTCGCGTTCGAGGAAAGGATTGCGCCGGGTGATGGCCAGCAATAGCCCAAGCGCGAAGCAAATCGCCAGCGTCGAGGAACCCCCATAGCTGATGAGCGGCAGGGTTGTCCCCTTGGACGGGAACAGCTTGAGGTTCACGAGGATGTTCATGAAGGCCTGCCCGCCGAATTGCGCGATCAGCGCCGAACCCGCGAGCAGCGCAAACAGATCGTCCTCGCTCGCCATGCGCAGCAGCACGCGCACGATGATCGCGAGATAGATGACGACCACGGCGGCGCACATGACAAGGCCGAATTCCTCGCCGATCACCGAGAAGATATAATCCGTGTGCGCCTCGGGCAGGCTGTTCTTGCGGATGCCGAGCCACAGCCCGTTGCCGAACCAGCCGCCATTGGTGAGCGTGCGGAAGGCGAGGTCGACCTGATCGAATTCGGTGCCGCCGCCGAGAAAGGCATCGATCCGGTGGCGCCCGTTCTCGTAAGTGAGATAGACCAGCGTGATCAGCCCCGCCCCCCCTGCAATCAAGCTGGCGAGGTGCGAGACGGGGACGCCCGAGAGCAGCACCAGCACAAACCATGTCCCTGCAAACAGCAGCGCTTCGCCAAGGTTCGGCTGGAGCATCAGCAGCGCGAAAATCACCCCGGTGAGGATCGATGCGGCGGCGAGCACCGGCAGGTTCGGATCGCGCAGCCGCCAGCTCAGGATCCAGGCGAGAGCGACCGCGAAACCGGGCTTGAGGAACTCGCTTGGCTGAAGGCTCATGCCGACATTGAGCCAGCGCACCGCGCCGTTTTTCTCGACGCCGATCACCGGCACCAGCAGCAGGAGGCCGAACATGCCGAGTGCAGCGAGCACGCCGATGCGTCGCGCATCATCGCGGCTCGCGAAGGAGACGCCGAGCATGAGCGCAAGGCCGACTGCCTGGAAGGCGAGATGCTTCTTGAAGAACAGGAAGGGGTCGAGCGTCTTTTCCGAAGTCGACAGGTCCGCTGCGCCCGCAGGCGAGGCGGCAAGCACGCCCGCGGTGCCGACCAGCATCAGGAGCACGATCAGCCCGAGCAACACCTTGTCGAGCTCGCGCCACCAGATGCGCGCATTATCGCGCCAGGCGCGGCGGGCGGGGAGCGGGGCGTGATAGGCGGCGGAAGGCGCTGCGGCGGCGCTGGCAGCTCCGTGGCCGCCACGCGCGAGCGCCGGGCCCATGGTTGCGCGCGGCGTCACGTGATGACTGCGGCGCGCGCTCACGGGATGTCGCCTTCAACGAAGCTGGCGGGCGAGCAGTCCGCGCAATCGGCGATCACGCCGACCATCGTGCGGAAATGCTCACCGCGCTTTTCATAGTCGCGAAACTGATCGAAACTCGCGCAAGCGGGAGAGAACAGGACGACATCGCCTGCCTTGGCGTTCTCGTGCGCCCGGCGGACCGCCTCCGAGATGAGCTCGCAGCGTTCAACCAGCGGGACGGCTCCGGTCAACAACTCGGCAAAGCGCGGGCCGGCCTCGCCCACGGTGTAGGCAGCGGCGACATTGCCGAGATGCAGGGCACAATCGCCCAGGCCATCTTCCTTGGCGAGCCCGCCGACGATCCAGTGGATGCGTGCATGGCCCTCGATCGGCGGATAGGCAGCAAGCGCGGGCGCGGTCGAGGCCGTGTTGGTGGCCTTGGAATCGTTGATGTAAAGCACACCCTGCTCCTCGCACACCCGCTCCATCCGGTGCGCAAGGTTGCGAAAGCGCGGCAGTGCGTGGCGCCATTGCGCGGGCTTGACCCCGAGTTCCTCGACAATGGCGAGCGCCACCGCGACGTTCTCGAGATTGTGCGGGCCTTGCAGGCTCGGCCATTCGGCCTGGATATCCAACAAAGCTTCGCGGTCCGCAGCGAGACAGCGATCGGGCTGGCGGCGCTGGCGCTCGGCTGCGTAGATCTCGGCGCACGGCGAGGCGAGCGAGCCGAACACCGCGAGATGGCGCGCAGACTGCATTTCGAACAGCCGTGCCTTGGCGGCGGCATAGGCGGCGAAACCGGCATAGCGATCGAGGTGATCGGGCGTGATATTGGTGAGCGCGGCGATCTCGCAATCAAGATCGAAGGTCAGATCGATCTGGTAGCTCGAGAGCTCGAGCACATAGACCCCCACCCCGTTCTCATTGGGCGCGAGGGGTTCGCGCGCCATGATCGCCTCGCCGATATTGCCGCCGAGCACGCTCGGCATTCCCGCCATCTGGAGGATGTGGTGGACGAGCGCGACGGTGGTCGATTTGCCGTTGGTCCCGGTGATGCCCACAACTTTGTGCGGCAGCAGCTCGGGCCGCGCCTGCGCGAACAGTTCGATATCGCCGATCGCCCGCACGCCGAAGCGCGCGGCGTGCGGCGCGATCGGGTGAGTGTTGAGCGGGACGCCGGGGGAGACGACGACCCCGGCAAACCCGGTGAGGTCCAGCTCAAGCGGATCGGCGATCTCGCATCGGCCCTCGAATTCCTCGCGCATCTCGGGCTGGCGATCCCACACAGTGACCCGCGCCCCGCTCGCGATCAGCGCGCGCGCCGCCGCTGCGCCCGAGCGCGCCAGGCCGAGGACGGCATAGCGTTGATCGGCAAAGGCGCGCGCGGTGATCATGAAGGGTTTTGCCTCATCTCAGCTTGAGCGTCGAGAGGCCGGCCAGCGCCAGCACGATCGCGATGATCCAGAAACGGATCACCACCTTGCTCTCGCTCCAGCCGAGCTGCTCGAAATGGTGATGAATCGGCGCCATCCGGAAGACCCGGCGCCCGGTGCGCTTGAACCAGAACACCTGGATGATCACCGAGAGCGCCTCGGCGACGAACAGCCCGCCAACGATGCCGAGCACAACCTCGTGATGCGAGGCAACCGCGATCGCGCCCAGGGCTCCGCCGAGCGCGAGGCTGCCGGTGTCGCCCATGAATACGGCGGCAGGCGGCGCGTTGAACCACAAGAAGGCGAGCCCGCCGCCCATGATCGCGGCGCAGAAGATCGCGAGCTCGCCCGCGCCCTGCACATGCGGGATGCCGAGATATTCGCTGTAATCCGCGCGGCCCACAAGATAGGCGATGATCGCGAAGGTGCCGCTTGCGATGATCACGGGCATGATCGCAAGCCCATCGAGCCCGTCGGTCAGGTTCACTGCATTGCCCGCGCCCACCATCACGAAGGCGGCGAAGATGTAATAGGCCGGCCCCAGCGGGATGTTCACGTCTGAGAGGAAGGGCAGATAGAGATTGGTGTTGATCTGGCTGACGATGATATAGCCCGCAACGCCCGCCACCGCGAATTCCGCGAGCAGCCGCATCCGGCCCGAGAGGCCCTTGTGGCTGTTCTTGGTGACCTTGTCATAATCGTCGATGAAGCCGATCGCTCCGAAACCGAGCGTGACGGCAAGGCACGCCCATACGAAAGGGCTCTTGAGGTCCATCCACAGGATCAGCGCCGCGGTGAGCGCGATCAGGATCATGAGGCCGCCCATGGTTGGCGTGCCCTTCTTGGCGAGATGGGTCTGCGGCCCGTCCTCGCGGATCGGCTGGCCCTTGCCCTGGCGCACGCGCAGCAAATTGATGAAGCGCGGGCCGATGATGAGGCCGATGACGAGCGCGGTGATCAGCGTCGCGCCCGAGCGGAAGGTCTGATAGCGCACCAGGTTGAAGATGCCTTCGAAGTCCATCCATTCGGCAAGAAGATAGAGCATTTGGGTCCCTTGGCGTTGACTATCCCGCAGCGCGCGTGAAGTGCGAGACCAACCGGCCAAGCCCCATGAAGTTCGAGCCCTTGACCAAGGCGACATCGCCATTGGTCAGGCCAAATTCCTCGAGCGCAGCGATGGCCTGATCGGTATCAGCGCAATGCGTGAAGCCGGGGACAAAGCCAAGCGAAACCGCGCCCGCTTTCCCCAGTTCCTCCGCCAGCGGATGCATCCCCTCGCCGACCAGGATGACGTGGTCGATCCTTGCCTCGATGAGGGGCTGGGCCAATTGGCGATGGAATTGCGGCGCGAGATCGCCAAGCTCGCCCATCGTGCCGAGGATCGCGATGCGGCGATGCGCCGGGGTCTGGCCGAGCGTGCGCAAAGTGGCGCGCATCGAGGCGGGGTTGGCGTTGTAGCTTTCATCAATCAGCAGCGCATTGCCGCCGGGCACCGCAATGGCGTGGCGTGCGCCGCGACCCTTGAGCGAGCCCATCTCAGCGAGCGCCAGCCCCGCGCTCGCGAGATCGCCGCCCGCCGCTTGGACCGCCGCCATCACGCCCAGCGAATTGGCGATCCAGTGCTCGCCCGGTTCGGCGACCGAATAGCACAGCCGGCAATGACCAAGATCAGCAGTGACGACACTGCCGCCATGGTTGCTGGGGATCGCATCAAGCAGGCGCACATCGGCGTGGCCTGCGCGGCCGAAGGTGACGATCCTGACCCCGAGCGCGTGCGCATGGCCGATCAGCCGCTCGGCCTGGTCGCTGTCGGCCGGGATGATTGCGGTGCCGCCGGGCATCAGCCCGGTGAAGATCTGCGCCTTCTCGTCCGCGATCGCCTCGATGGTGCCGAGATTCTCGATGTGCGCAGCCGCGATCGTGGTGATGAGCGCGACATGCGGGCGCACCTGCGCCGTCAGCGGGGCGATCTCGCCCGCATGGTTCATCCCCATCTCGAACACGCCAAAGCGCGCGCGCGCCGGCAACCGCGCGAGGCTCAAGGGCACTCCGACATGGTTGTTGTAGCTGCGCACGCTGCGATGCGCCGCGCCCCGGCTGGCACGATCGAGGCTGGTGAAGATGGCCTCCTTGACGCCGGTCTTGCCGACCGAGCCCGTTACCCCGATGCGGATCGCCCCGCTGCGATCGCGCGCGGCGGCGGCGAGCGCCTTGAGCGCAATAGTCGTGTCTTTGACCAGCACGTGCGGGTGATTGACCGGGCGATCGACGATCGCGGCGATGGCGCCCTTCTCGAATGCCGGAGCCAAGAAGCGGTGCCCGTCCATGCTTTCGCCCTTGAGCGCAATAAAGACATCGCCGGGCTTTACATCACGGCTGTCCATTTCGACGCCTGCGGCCTGAAAATCGCCGCTCGCGACGCCGCCGGTCGCCGCCGCGATCTCGGCAGCGCTCCACAGCGCGAGCGGCAGTTCATCGCGCGGGTCCGTCGGCCAGCGCCGCAGCATCGCATGTGCCCCGCCCATCAGAAGACTTCCTTCGAGGCTGCGCCCGCGCATTCGCGCGCAACCTCGACATCGTCAAACGGCAAAATTCGCATTGTCTCTCCCGAACCGATGATCTGTCCCTGCTCATGGCCCTTGCCGGCGATGAGGATGATGTCGTGCTGGCCTGCCTCTCGAACCGCGACACCGATGGCCTCGCGCCGGTCGCCGATCTCTTGCGCCTCGGCCCCCGCGCCTTCGAGAATGGCGGCGCGGATGCTCGCTGCGTCCTCCCCGCGCGGATTGTCGTCGGTGACGATGATGCGGTCGGCGCGCTGGGCGGCAACTTTGCCCATCGGGGCGCGCTTGCCCGGATCGCGGTCGCCTCCGGCGCCGAACACGGCGATCAGCCTGCCGCCTACGGACACATGCGGGCGCAGCGCGGCGAGCGCGGCCTCGAGCGCATCAGGAGTGTGGGCATAATCGACATAGACCGGCGCTCCTGCGGGCGTCAGACAGGCGCGCTCCAGCCGCCCGCGCACCGGCTGGAGCCGGGCGAGCGCATCGAACACAGCGGCGGGCGCAATGCCGGTCGAGAGCGCAAGGCCCGCCGAAACCAGCGCGTTGGCGGCCTGATATTCGCCGATCAGCGGCAATTTCACGCTGCGCTTCTCGCCGGCATGCTCGATGCTCAGCGTCTGGCCAAGCTGCCCCGGCTCGCGCATGGCGAGCCGCAGGAAGGTGCCGCCCGCGCCTACCGTGCGCAAATCGAGCCCGCGCGCCTCGGCCCGGTCGATCGCCCGCCGCGTCCACTCGCCCGCCTCGGCATCGACATGGATTACCAGGGGGGCATTCTGCGGCAAAACCTCGTCGAACAGGCGCATCTTGGCCTCGAAATAGGCCTCCATCGTGCCGTGATAATCGAGATGGTCGCGGCTGAAATTGGTGAAGGCGGCGGCGCTCAGGGTGAGGCCCTCGTTGCGGTATTGCGCAAGGCCGTGGCTCGAGGCCTCGTAAGCCACATGGCTCACGCCTTCGCGCGCAAGGCCGCTCATGTTGGCAAGGAAGGTGACGATATCGGGCGTGGTCAGCCCGGTGGAGACGCTCTCGTCGGGCGTGGTGACGCCGAGCGTGCCGATGCTGGCCGCCCGCATCCCCGCCATGCGCCATATCTGCCGCGTCATCTCGACACTCGAGGTCTTGCCGTTGGTGCCCGTCACCGCGACGATCGTCTCGGGGACGGGGGTGAAGAAGCCGCTCGCGAGCTGCGCGAAGGTGCGGCGGGGATTGTCGCTGGCGATATGCACCGCGCCCTCGACCGCCGCCTGCGGCCGCGCAACCACCGCGACCGCGCCCGCAGCAATCGCCTGCCCGATCACCTCTTCGGCGTTGAACGCTGCGCCCTGGAACGCGCCGAACACCGTGCCGGGGGCGACCTTGCGATGATCGATCGCAAAGCCTGTGACGCTCACCGCCTCGCTCCCGATGATCCTGAGCCCGATCCGCTCGGCAAGGCTCGCCAGCTTCACGGCTTCTTCTCCATCAGGCTTTGCAGATCGCTGATATCCACATCGCGCGCCTCATCCGGCCGCACGCCCAGCAGCGGCGCGATCCGGGGGACGAGTTCGCCCACGATCGGCGCCGCGTTCGAGGCGGCGGTGCGCGCAGCGATGAAGTTCACAGCCTTGGGCTCGTCGAGCGCGACCACCACGACATAGCGCGGGCGGTCCATCGGAAAGGCGGCGGCGAAGGAGGAGATGATCTTGTCCTTGGCATAGCGGTTGCCGATCCACTTTTCGGCTGATCCGGTCTTCCCGCCAACCCGGTATCCCTTCGCATCGGCGTTGCGTCCGGTGCCGTAGATCGTGACCATGCGCAACAGCTGGCGCATGCGCGAGGAGGTCGAGGCCTTGAACACCCGCCGGCCCTTGGCGATTTCGTGGGCTCCGCGCTTTAGCAGCGTCGGCGCGCGCCAGATCCCGCCATTGACCATCGCGGCATAGGCGCTCGCCAAGTGCAGCGGCGTCACCCCGATGCCGTGGCCATAGCCCACCGTCATCGTGCGCACCCGGTCCCATCGCCCACGCGGCCAGATCGGATGCCCTCGCGAGGGCATCTCGATGGGCAGCGGCTTGTTCATGCCCAGCTCCATCATCACCGCGCGCAGGCGCCCGGGGCCAAGCTCCTCGGCCACGCGCGCGGTGACGGTGTTGGAGGAATAGGCCAGTGCCTGAGGGATATTGAGCCGTTCGCCCTTGTCGGTGAAATCGCGAATGGTGAAGCCCTGCACCCGCATCGGGGTCGAATTCCAGCTCGCGCGAAGATCGGTGATCACGCCCGCATCGATTGCGGCGGCGACCGTGATCGGCTTGAAGGTCGAGCCGAGTTCCACCGACATGTTGGTCACGCGGTTGAGCACATTGGGCTCGTCTTGCGCCGAGCGGCGATTGGGGTTGAAATCGGGCAGCGAGGCGAGCGCGAGAATCTCGCCGGTCTCGACATCGAGCACCACGCCCGCCGCGCCCTTGGCCCGCGCGCGCAGCCGCCAGGGCTCCATCGCGTCCTCGAGCGCGCCCTGCACGCGCACGTCGATCGAGAGCGCGACCGGCTCTGCCCGTGTGAGCTCACCCGTCAGGTGATCGTCGAGCGCGCGCTCCATCCCGAATTCGCCGATCGGGCGGCCCTTTTCCGGCCCATCGGCGATCTCGCCCATGCGCCCGAGCACGTGCGCCGCGAGCCTTCCTTGCGGATAGTGACGCTCGATCTCCTGTGGGGTCTCGAGCGCGATCTCGCCGATCGCGTGGACCCGGTTGGCCTGCTCGGGGAGGATACGGCGCGCAAGATAGGTGCGCTTGCCGGTGGCGAGGATCTCGCGCACTTCGCCCTCGTCGAGCTCGGGAATGACCGCTTTCAGCCGCGCGGCGACCTCGTCGGCTGGCCGGGTCAGCGGGAGGCCATCGTCCTTCATCGCGGCGGGGTTGAACCACAGCGCATAGGCCTGCGGATAGTCGCGCGCGAGTATGGCGCCGTTGCGATCGGTGATTTCGCCGCGGCCGGGAACGAGCGTGGTCGCGCCGATCCTCGCGCCGCCAGCGCCATCGGCATCAAAGCCCAGCCAGGCGATGCGGGTGAGCGCGATCATGGTAAGAGCGGCGAAGGCGAGGATCAGCCAGTAGGCGCGAAACTGTGCGTCAAGCAGCAGGCGATAGCGCAGGTGCACCATGCGCGCACGCCCCATCGGGCGCGGGGGCGTGGGCCTCGCAGTGGCGCCGGGGCGCGGATCGGGGCTGCGCCGGCTCGCCGGGGCCTCTTTCGTTGGCGCGAACGGCGCGGGATCGAACAGGCTGGGCTGTGCGGGGTCGCCAAGGGCGGTGCGGCGGGCGGTGCGGGCGTTGGAGACAGCGCCGATCGGGCGTCCTAGGCCGGGGCTGAAGGCGTTCATTCAGGCGAGTTCCCGGGGAGCGGACCCGCAGCAAGGCTCGCCTCGCGCACCCGCACCGCGCCGCCCTGGCCACCTTGGCCGCGAGGCCCAAGATCGAGCATGAATTCCTCGAACGCATCCGAGAATTCGCCCATCGAGCCCTCCTCGCCCGCGCCAGCCGAAATTGGCGCGCCCGAAATCGGAGAGACCATCGCGCGCTCGGCGATGCCTGCCGCCAGCGCCGGATCGAGCGCAGCGAGATCGGCGCGCGCGAAGCGCACCGGGCTCGGCGCATCGGGCCCGCGCGGCTCGCCCAGCGCGGCAAGCTCGTGACGGCTGTCGATATACTGGTCCGCGCGCGGCGACTGATAGCCGAACTCGACCCGGTTCCAGTGCGCGAGCTGGCGCTGATTGGCGCGGCTCTCGAATTCGGTCTCGAGCAGCAGCGTCTCCTGCTTCAAGGCGATGATCCGGCGCTCGGCCAGCACCACCTCGTTTTGCACCGCGTGAACCGAGAGGCTGAGCACGGTGAAGGCGAGGATGCAGACAGCGAGCAGCGCGCCCCAGCCTATCTGGCGCATCCGGGCGGCGGTGAGCATCATGGCCGCGCTCCAGCGAGTTCGAAGCGCGGCGCGGTCGCGGTGCGGCGGGCATGGCGCAGCACCGAGGAGCGCGAGCGCGGATTGCGCTCGATCTCCGCCTCGCTGGGGCGGATCGCCTTGGAGAGCCGCGCGAAGGTCGGCTCGGGCGCGTCTGGCTCGCCCGGCAGATGGCGCGAGACCGCACGCCCCGCCCCGGAGGCATCGCGCAGGAAACGCTTGACGATGCGATCCTCGAGGCTGTGGAAGCTGACCACCGCCAGCACCCCGCCCTCGCGCAGCAGCGCCTCGGCGGCGATGAGCCCGGCGGTGAGCTCGCCCAGCTCGTCGTTCACATGGATGCGCACCGCCTGAAAGCTGCGGGTCGCCGGATCCTTCTTGTCGTGCGGACGATGCCCCAGCGCACGGCGCACCACGCGCGCGAGATCGCCGGTCGTCTCGAGCGGGCGGGCTGCAACGATCGCGCGGGCGACGCGGCGCGACTGGCGCTCCTCGCCATACTGGTAGAGCACATCGGCGATTGCGGCCTCGTCGGCAGTGTTGAGGAAATCAGCAGCGCTCTCCCCCGCCTGGCTCATGCGCATGTCGAGCGGGCCATCGCTCGAGAAGGCGAAGCCGCGTGCCCCCTGATCCAGTTGCATCGAGGAGACGCCGATATCCATCACCACCGCATCGACCCGGGAAACGCCCAGCGCCTCCAACTCCTCGCGCATCTTCGAGAACCGCCGCTGGTGGAGCGAGAGCCGCCCGTCGAACTCGGCGACCATCGCGGCGCCATCGCGGATCGCTTCGGGATCGCGGTCGAAGCCATAGACCCGCGCGCCCGCCTCAAGCAGCGCGCGCGAATAGCCGCCCGCGCCAAAGGTCGCATCGACGATGGCCCTGCCGGGCGCAGGCTCAAGCGCGGCAACGACTTCCTCGAGCAAAACGGGGACGTGGCGCCCTTCGTTCACGACCGCCTCCGCCCGCGCGCTTCGGCCTCGGCCATCGCGTCCTCGCAATCCATCAGCACGTCCTCGAACTCCTCACCCTCGGCGGCGAGCTGTTCGGGGCTCCAGATCGTGAAGAACCGGCCCATGCCGTTGAAATAGAGCCCGCTCTGGATGTTGGCGCGGCGGCGCAGCGCCTCGGGCATGATGAAGCGGCCGCTGTCGTCGAAGGGCACCTTGCGATAGCCGAACAGGGTGATCCGGCGCCGGTCGCGGTCGAACGGCTGGCCGGCGCGCACCGCCATCTCCTCTTCGTAGATGAGCTGCTCCTCGAGCTGCTCCTCGTGGCTGAGGCCGAATCCGACGAGGCATTTCCAGCTGTGGTGGCGCGCGAGGCACAGCGTCTTGTGCCCGCCCGAGCTCTCCTTCACCGCCTTGCGGAAGTCGGGCGGCAAGACAAAGCGGCCCTTGTCGCCGGCGGGCGAATAGGCTTGTCCGCTATATCCTCCGAACGCCGACACCGTGGCGATGCTCCCCTTGCTGCACGCCGGACACCGCGCCTTTCAACTCGGCGCTGCACCCATCCCATGACCCTTTCGAACCGGGCACGGCTTCCCCGTAGCCGGTCGCGGGTGAGCGCGACCGGCGCGCCAGCCGAGAAGGCGGGCGCGGGGGAAAACGGCACGATTGATGGTGCTTGGTAATATCGGGGATGAGCCCGGGATGGAAGGTTTTTTAGGGGAATTCAGGGGAATAGATGATAAATAATTGATTTATCATTATTTTGTATCGAATCTTCGGTAGTTTCCCTCATCACAAGATGGGCTTCATCCCGAAGAAGACCGCTCACGCCCCCTGATTCTCCGTAAGATTCTCGTGCTCTGCCCACGAGCAACGCCGCCTGTGCAATTCTTTCCCGCAAAATCCCCGATGGACTATGGCGCGAAGGCGAAGCGCAGCAGCCGCGCTATGCCCTCGCCCGCTTCGCCTGCCAGCGCGCGGTGCTCGAACAGCGCGGCATCCGCGATCAGCGTCACGCGCCCCTCGGCCACCTCGCATTGCGCGATCACCGCCCGCGCCATCAGCGTGCAGGCCCCTTCATGCTCCCTCGTGCGCGAAAGCGTGCCCGCCAACCACACGGGAAGCGGGGCTCCTGAAAGCTCGAGCTCGCGCGGCTCGGCGGGCTGGGCCTCATCATAGCGAACCTCCAGCCCCCAGCGCTCCACCACCGGCGGGATCAGCGCAGTGTGGCTGGGCAGGCCTGGATCGCCGAGCGGCAGATCATAATGGCCGGTGAGCGCGGGATCGAGCACCAGCAGCAGGTGCCCCCCGCCGCGCACCCACTCGTCAAGCGCGACATTGTCCGCTGGCGAGAGCCCGCGTGGCTGGATCACCACGAGTTGCTCCAGCCCCTCGAGCGGGTTTTCGTCCTGCCCATCGGGGGCGAGCGCGGGGATCGCAGAAAGCGTATCGAGCGGGACAAGCTCGAAGCGCTTCTCCAGCGCGGCGCGCTGCCACGGGCGCGGTGCCGCGCCGCTGGCGAGCGCGGCGAAGTCGGCGCCGAGCGGCCAGTAGAGCGGCAGACTGGTCATGAGGCCGAGTTCCGGCCTCGCTCGCGAATCGGCCGGATCGGCCGGGCTCGCGGGCGCCTCCTGGAAATCATGCCCATGCCGGTCGTCATCCGCATGGTCATGCGCACCGCTCTGGGCGCAAGCGGTGAGCAGCACCGCCACGAGCACGGCGGTGAGCAGCCTAGCGCCTCGCGCCATTTTCGGGTCTGGGCTTCGGCGCCGCGCCCGGATTCTGCCCGCCCACAGCACCGGGCGGCGGCGTGTCGGGCACGATCAGCCGACGCTCCCCGCCCTCCTCGGGCTCGGCCGGCTCGTCGTCGGTCGGGATGTCGGGAACCACGCCCGCATCGGCCAGCGGATCGCGCTGGGCGGGCGCCGCTGTCGGCTCGGTGGTCGGCGCAGCATCAGGCACAGCAGCCTCCTCGGCGAGCTTCGCCTGAGTGCCCAGGATGCTGGCGAGCGCAATCATGGTGAGCATCACCGCGAGCGTCGTCACCCCGATCTGAAGCCGCTGGATCGTCTCACCGCGGCCCGCCTCGCTCAGCGCCCCACCGGGGCTCTCCAGCGGATCGCCGAGCCCCCCATTGCCGGAAGGGGCGCCGAAATTGCGGTCCACGAAGCGGCGCCCTGGGGTTCGCTCCGCGAAGCGTTCGAAGAACTTGCGTGCTGCCATGGTGGCCCCGGCTTGTATCAGGCTCCGTCTGCCCCGGCCAGCCAATCGAACACCGGCAGCCCCTTGGCCTTGAGCCATTGCGGGTTGTAGAGCGTCGAGAGATAGCGAAAGCCGGTGTCGCACAGGATGGTCGCGATCTGGGCATCGTCGTGCCCCTCGGCGACCAGCAGTCGGCCCAGCTCGACCGCGCCCGCGACATTGATCCCGCTCGAGAGGCCAAGGCACAGCCCCTCCTCGCGCAGCAGCCGCTCGACCCAGACGAGCCCCTCCTCGTCGGAGACGCGGAACTGCGTGTCGATCGGCGCGCCCTCGAGATTGGCGGTGATGCGGCCCTGGCCGATCCCTTCCGCGACGGATGATCCCTCGGCCTTCAACTCGCCATGCGCGAAATAGTTGTAGAGCGCCGCGCCGTGCGGATCGGTCAGCGCGATGCGGATGTCGGGGTTCCTCTCTTTCAGCCCCATGCCCACGCCCGCGATCGTTCCCCCGGTGCCCGCCGCGCAGGTGAAGCCGCTGATTGCGCCGCCAGTCTGCTCCCACAGCTCGGTCGCGGTGCCTTCGATATGCGCGCGGCGATTGGCGACATTGTCGAACTGCCCGGCCCAGATGGCGCCCGGCGTCTCCTCGGCCATG
Organism: Erythrobacter sp.; assembly: GCA_036350735.1. Lineage (GTDB taxonomy): Bacteria > Pseudomonadota > Alphaproteobacteria > Sphingomonadales > Sphingomonadaceae > Erythrobacter. Next base: position 19,351 of record JAZBNR010000003.1, on the reverse strand, counting down.
CGCCGCGAGACGTGCTGGAAGTGGCACGGATCAGAGAACTTCGTGGGAGGCACCAGCACGAGGCGCGCGCCCAAGGCTCTCAACGTGTCCATCTTCTCCTTCGACTGGTTATCGGGCATCACGATCACGGTCTTGTAGCCCAGCGCATTGGCGACAAGCGCAATGCCGATGCCGGTGTTGCCCGCAGTGCCTTCGATAACGGTTCCGCCGGGCTCGAGTTCGCCCCGGCTTTCCGCGTCGCGGATCATCCAGAGCGCCGCGCGGTCCTTCACGCTGCCGCCCGGATTGGCGAATTCGCACTTGCCCCAGATGGTGCAGCCGGCCGCCGCGCTCGGTCCGGCAAGGCGGACGAGCGGCGTGTTGCCGATGAGATCGAGCGTGGTGCCCAGCGGTTTGGTCGTCATGACACGGCAGTTAAGCCGCGGGCCGCGCCGCGGCAACCGAGAACGGCTTTGGCGGGCGCAATCTGGAGTATCCGCGCCTCAGTCTTCCGGGGCGATCGTCACCTTGAGCCCATCGAGCTCGGGGGTGAAGGGGATCTGGCACGAAAGGCGCGAGCCTTCGCGGCGATGATCCGAGGATTCGAGCAGGTCGTCCTCATCCTCGCTGATCGCGCTGGTCTTGTCGATGAAGGCAGGATCGACATAGACATGGCAGGTCGCGCAAGAGCAGCAGCCACCGCACAGGGCAAGCAGCTCGTCAAACCCGTTGTCACGAATTGCCTCCATCACGGTCAGGCCATCCTCGACCTCGATTGCGCTCGTTTCGCCTGCACGATTGGTGACGACCAGCTTGGGCATTGGGGCAAACTTCCTTCCGGGTGATTGAGCGCAAGCACCGGCCCTTGCGCCGGCGTGCGATCGGGTTGAAATGGCAGGGCGTTTGCTAAGGGGTTAGCGCCGCGCGCGCAAGAGATGAACCGGGGGGATGCACCTTCGGGCATGAACGGGAGAGTGGCCGGTGGGCCTCACGCAAGATCAGATCGTCCAAGGGCTTGATGCGCTGGCGGCGCGCGATGCCCGCCTCGCGCGCGAACTCGAACGGGTCGGCTATCCTGAACCGCGGCTGCGCGCGCGCGGCTACAAGACGCTGCTGCGCACCATCGTGGGCCAGCAGGTCTCAGTCGCGGCTGCGGCCTCGATGTGGGGCAAGCTCGAGGCGGAGCTGGGCGAGGATTTCACACCCTCGATCCTCCTTTCCCGCGATTTCGACGCCTTGCGCGCCTGCGGGCTCTCGCGCCAGAAGCAGGGCTATGCCCGGTCCTTGTGCGAACTGGTGGAGGCGGGCGCGATCGATTTCGAGGCGATGCCGGCCGATGACGAGGAGGCGATTGCGGCGCTGACGCAGATCAAGGGGATCGGGCGCTGGTCAGCCGAGATCTATCTCCTCTTCGCCGAGGGCCGCGCCGACATCTGGCCGGCGGGCGATCTCGCGGTGCAGGAGGGCGTCAAGCGCCTGCTCGAACTAGACGAGCGCCCCAAGGAGAAGGCAACGCGCGCCTTGGGCGAGCGATGGTCGCCGCACCGCGGGGCAATGGCGATCTTCACCTGGCATTATTATGCCAATCCGGCGCTCTAAGGCTTGGAAGGCGGCCTAGTGCGCCGACGGCCGGGCAGAAAGAAGGGTGACGGCAAGGAAGGTGAAGGCGAGCCAGGTCAATGCCAGCGAGGTCGATCCGACGGCGATCAGGAACCGCCCCTCGACCGCCTTCTGGCGCCCGCGCAGACCGGGATCGAGGAGAAAGAGGCGCAGCCATGACGCCAGCGCGAAGAGGAAAAGCCCTCCTCCGATCAGGCAGGCGGCCCCCTCATCCACGCCTCAATCCGCGCCTCCGCGCGATCCGGGCTCGGGCTTCAGCACATCAAGGATCGCATGATAGACAAGGCGCCGCGCATCTCCCTCGCCCGCCAGCCGAAGCAGCTTGCGCTTCACCGCAAGGCACCGATCCTGCGGCACGCCCGCATCCTCATAAGCCGACTGGATGCAGCCAAGCTTGGCGACCAGCGAGATCTCCCCACCTTCAAGCTTCTCTGAGCCTTCCAAGTATTCCGTAGAGATACTTAGAGTAACTAATCTCGGAATTTGATACTGCAAGGCTGCGACTCCGTGTTCTATTCTTGATGCCTGCATGTCTATGTGTAGCATGTTGCACTCGAGCCTGCATCAATATTTTATAGTGGCTGGCTATCGACGATTTTTAGTTGACAGGTCGTTAACGAAGCAAACCGCGCTTCTCGCTGCCTGCTCCGCCAGGGTCGCCGCGATCGGTTGAACGATTGCCGCCAGGATCCCGGGCATCGCCGGCTCACGCCAAGGCTCACAAACGCTTGAAAAAGGCGGCCTGGGCTCATAGGTCCGATCCGTCTTATGAGACTAACACAGCACTGTCGCCATGCGCGACAACGAGAGGAGCCTTTCATGTCTGACCGCCCCACCCTTGCCCGCATGATTGCCGCGAGCGCGCTTGCCCTTTCCTGCGCGCTTCCCCAGACGGCGTTTGCCGATGCCAGCGGCACTTTCCAATCCAGCAACACCGGAGCAACGATGACCAAGCCTGCCGCCGACTATCCCCTGATCCCGCGCGATGCGCTGTTCGGCAACCCGACCAAAGCGGGCGGGCAGATAAGCCCGGACGGCAAGTGGCTGAGCTGGCTTGCGCCCAAGGACGGCGTGCTCAACATCTGGCTCGCTCCGAGCGACAACCCCGATGCTGCCAAGGCGATCACCAGCGCGACCGATCGCCCGATCCGCGCCCACTTCTGGTCACCCGACGCCAAGAGCGTGATGTATATTCAGGACAAGGGCGGGGACGAGAACTTCCTGCTCTACGGGATCGACGTGGCGACCGGCAAGGAGACAACGCTCACCCCGTTCGAGAACACCCGCGTCCAGATCCTTGCGATCTCCGATACGATCAAGGACAAGATCCTCGTCGGTCTCAACAATCGCGATCCGCAATATTTCGATGTCCACATGCTCGATCTGGAAACGGGCATGCTCGAGCTGGTCTACGAGAACAACGCCTTTGCCGGCTTCATGGCGGATGACAGCCTGACCTTGCGCATGGCGCTCAAGCAGAACGAAGCGGGCGGCACCGATTATTACGCGATCGAGGATGGCACGGTCGCCGAGACGCCGTTCGAGACGACCGCGATGGAGGATGCCCTCACCACCTCTCCGGCAGGCTACACCACCGACGGCTCGATCCTCTACTGGCTCGACAGCCGCGGCCGCAACACCGCCGCGCTTTACGCACAGGACACGGCGACCGGCGAGCGCACGCTGATCGCACAGGACGACAAGGCCGATCTTGGCGGCACGATCCGCGACACGCGCACGGGCGAGGTGCTCGCCTATTCGGTTAACTATCTCAAGAACGAGTGGACCGCGCTCGACCCCGCGATCAAGGCCTCGCTCGATTGGCTGGATGAGCGCCTCGAGGGCGAGTTCGGCATCTCCAGCCGCACCGATGATGACATGACGTGGATCGTCTGGAACGATCCGATGACGGCGCCGGCCGCGACCTATATCTACGATCGCAAGGCACAGACGCTCGAGCCGTTCTACACCGCGCGGCCCGACCTCGAGGGCATGCCGCTCCAGCCGATGCACCCGATCGAGATCGCCAGTCGCGATGGGCTCACCCTGCCCTCCTACCTGACGCTGCCGCCCGGCTCGGATAGCGACGGCGATGGCCGCCCCGATGCGGCAGTGCCGATGGTGCTGCTCGTTCACGGCGGACCGTGGGCGCGAGATGCCTATGGCTTTGCGAGCACCGTGCAGTGGCTCGCCAATCGCGGCTACGGCGTGCTGCAGGTCAATTTCCGCGGCTCGACCGGGTTCGGCAAGGACTTCGTCAATGCGGGCAACCTTGAATGGGGCCTCAAGATGCACGATGACCTGATCGATGCGACCCAGTGGGCGATCGACGAGGGCATCACGACGCGCGATCAGGTCGCGATCATGGGCGGTTCGTATGGCGGCTATGCGACGCTCGCCGGCCTCGCCTTCACGCCCGAAACCTTCGCCTGCGGTGTCGACATCGTTGGCCCGTCCAACCTCGAGACGCTGCTCTCGACGATCCCGCCCTATTGGGGGCCGATCGTCAAGCAGTTCCACACCCGCATGGGCGATCCGAACACCGAGGAGGGCCTCGCCCTGCTCAAGGCCGCGAGCCCGCTCTACAAGGCCGGCGAGATCACCAAGCCGCTGCTGATCCTGCAGGGCGCCAACGATCCGCGCGTCAAGCAGGCCGAGAGCGATCAGATCGTGAGCGCGATGAAGGAGGCAGGAATCCCTGTCACCTACGTGCTTTATCCCGATGAGGGCCACGGCTTCGCCAAGCCCACCAACAACATCGCCTTCACCGCGATCACCGAAAACTTCCTCGCGACCTGCCTTGGCGGGCGCAGCGAGCCGATCGGCGATGACGTGGCACAGAGCACCGCGCAGATCCTCGAGGGCGCGCAATATGTCGAAGGGCTCGAAGCCGCGCTCGGCGGCTGACGAGCGCATCCCCCTTGCAGGCCGAATGCCTGCGTGTCAGGTGCGCACCCCGTTCGCTCGCCCATCGCGAGCGGACGGGATCGGGACACAAGCGAAGGGAATCTCATGAGCGCCGAGAACAAGCGCGCCATCTTCATCAGCGGCGGGGCCTCGGGCATCGGGCGCGCCATTGCCTGCCATTTCGCCGAGCGGGGCTGGTTCGTCGGGATCGGCGATGTCAACCACGAGGGGATGGAGGATACGCTCGGGCTGATGCCTGTCGGCTTCACCTACATGCAGCGGCTGGACGTGCGCGACCGGGCGGACTGGAACGCGGCGCTGGCCGGCTTTGCGCTGGCGGCGGGAAGCCGCATCGATGTCGTGGTCAACAATGCCGGGATCGGCACCGGCGGCCTGCTTGCCGAGCTCGAGCCGGACGAGATCGAGCGCTGCCTCGACATCAATTTGAAGGGCGTCCTGTTCGGCGCGCAGGCAGCCTATCCTCACCTTCAGAAGACCGCGCCCGGTTCGGCGCTGATCAACATTGCGAGCGCGGCCGGGCTGGCGGGCTCACCCGGCGCGAGCGTCTATTGCGCGACCAAGTTCGGCGTGCGCGGGGTAAGCGAGAGCCTCGATGCGGAATGGGCAGGCGACGGGATCAAGGTCGCCTCGATCTGCCCCGGCTTCATCGAGACTCCGCTGCTCGAGGGCACCGGCAGCCGCCGCTCGAACGAGACGATCCGCTCGAGGGTCGCTGCCGCAGGGCTCGAGATCACCCCGGTGAGCGAAGTCGCCGAGGCGGTGTGGCAGGCGGTCCATGACGAGAAGCTCGATTATCTCGTCGGAGCGACCGCCAGGCGCCTCGCCTTCGGCAAACGCTGGATGCCCGGCCGCTTGCGCAAGCAGCTGCGCGGCGGCACCGGGGTGCTGGGGCGATAGGCTAAGCGCCCAATGGTCTGAGGGAGTTGTGCGAACGATCGCGTAGCGACCCCAAGGGCGACAGCAAGGGCGACCGCCCGCCCGCAGGTGCCCCCCTTCGGCTGGCTGGCAAGCCAGCCGCTCAGGATAAACTCCACGCAGTGGAGGGGTCAGCACCGAGGGAAAAAGCGAAAGTCTTATATCAATTTCCCGATCGCCCGCGCCATGTTCGCATCGCGCTGCGAGAGGCCTCCGGCATCGTGCGTGGTCAGCGTGATCTCGACCGAGTTGTAGACGTTGAACCATTCCGGGTGATGATCGTGCGCCTCGGCGATCAGCGCGACCTGGCTCATGAAGCCCCAGGCCTGCGAGAAATCATCGAACCGGAAGGTGCGCTCCAACGCCTTGCCCTCGCGGGTGAGGCTCCAATCGGGATTATCCTTGAGAAGGCGTTCGATCTCGTCTTGCGAAAGCTGGGGGATGGGGGACATGGGCGGCGTGCTCCTTTCGGCCGTATTGTGAGTTGCGCTCGCTTTGCCTAACGCTGGGCGCGATGCAAGGTTCTGCCAATCCGACAATCCGTGCCCGCGATCTCGCCTGTCGGCGGGGCGATCGGGTGCTGTTCCGCCGGCTCTCGCTTGAGCTCGGGCCGGGGGAGGCATATCATGTTACAGGAGCGAATGGTGCGGGCAAGACCACGCTGCTGCGCACGCTGGCAGGGTTGGCCGAGCCCTATGCGGGCGAGGCGGCGATCACGGGGCGCGCAGCGCTGCTCGACGAGCGCCCGGGGCTCGAGCCCGACTGGCCGCTCGCGCGCGCGCTCGGTTTCTGGTTCGCGCTCGATGGCGCGGCGGATGTGCCCGCGATCCTTGCGCGGCTGCGGCTGGCCGAGCTTGCCGAGGTGCCGGTGCGGTTCCTCTCGACCGGGCAGAAGAAGCGCGCCGCGCTCGCCCGGCTGATCGGACAGGGCGCCGAGGTATGGTTGCTCGACGAGCCGCTATCGGGGCTCGACAGCGCCTCGCAAGGGCTGGTGAGCGCGCTCGTCGCCGAGCATTGCGCGAGGGGCGGGATCGCGCTCGTCGCCTCGCACCAGCCGCTGGCTGTGCCGGGGCTCAAGGCCATCGCGATCGAGGATTATGCGCCGCCCCCCCTTGCCGAGCCGATGCCCGAGGACGCGCCGTGATCGCGCGCCTGCTGCGGCGCGATCTTGCGCTGTTCTTCCCCTTTGCCGGATCGGGCGCAGCCGGCGGCGCGGCGCTGCCGGTGGTGTTCTTCGTCGCGGTGGCGATGCTCTATCCCTTCGCCGTCGGCCCCGATGCGCCGCTGCTCGCGCGCACCGGCGGCGGTGTGATCTGGATCGCGGCGCTCCTTGCGAGCATCCTGCCACTCGACCGGCTGGTGGCGCGCGACATTGAACTGGGCACGTTCGATCAGCTTGCCCTGCGCGGGATCGCCGAGGAGGTGATGATGGCGGTGCGCCTGCTGGCGCACTGGCTGAGCTTTGGCCCGCCGCTCATCCTTGCGTGCCTGCCCGCCGCCGCCTTGCTCCAGCTCGAAGGCGAGAGCCTGCGCCTCGTGCTGCTGGGCCTCATCGCAGGAACGCCGGGCCTGGCCGCGATCGGCCTTATCATCGCTGCCCTCACCGCAAGCCTCAGGGCGGGCGCGGCGCTTTCGGGGCTGCTGCTGATCCCTCTTGCCCTGCCGATCTTGATCTTCGGCGCGGGCGCGCTCGCGCGGGCCGACGCCGCCAGCCTCGGCTTCGTCGCGGCGATCAGCCTCGCGCTCGTTGCCATTGCCCCCTTCGCGGCGGGAGCCGCCATCCGCGCGGTGCGTTGAACCCTCGATGCACGGCAACCCCGATCACCACTGCGCGCCCGCGCACACGCCGCTGCCGGGCACGCGCAATGCCAATCGTCATCTCGGCCATGTTGCGCTCGCGCTGCTCGCCTTCGCGATCTTCGCCTTCTCGCTGAAGGCCGTGGCCAGCCCCGAGGTTCAGGCGCGCTACACGCCCGTTGTGATCGTTCACGCAGGCGCCATGATCGCCTGGCTGGCGCTGTTCGCAAGCCAAGCCTATCTCGCCGCATCCGGCCGACTTGCGCTTCATCGCCGGCTGGGCAAGGCCTCGCTCGCGCTGGTGCTGCTGATGAGCGTTACAGGGGCGATGATCTCGGTCAATATCGGCCTCGAACTCGGGCGGCCAGAGGTGACGATCGTCAATCTTGCGGCATTCGCCGTATTCGTGCCGCTCTATCTGGCTGCGCTGCGCTTCGCTGCCAGGCGGCGTGTGCACGAACATCGCCTCGCCATGCTCATCGCCACTCTCGCGCTGATGACGCCGGCCTATGCCCGCGTGGTGCAGGTGCTTGGCCTGTGGGACCCGATCGCGATCGCGCTCGACATCTCGCTCACCGGCCTTGTCGCGGCGGGCTATGACCTTGCAATCACTCGCCGGTTGACGCGGCCGCTCATTTGGATGCTGGCTTTCGGCTATGCGGTGCGCGCAGCGATGATCGCGGTGCTCGCGGTGTGGTTTCTCTAGCGGCGGGCGAGGTTCAGCCGCCCGCGTGCGAAAGCTCGAACTGGACGAAGGCGGGAGGCCGGTTCGAGGCCTTCTGCATCCGGTGAAACGGATAGGAGCCGCCATCGAGCGCGGCGAGCGGCATTCCCGCTTCCGCCAGCGCATAGGGCGAGATCCGGTGGCGCGTCACGAGCCCGCCATGCCCGTCGCTGATCAACGGCACCTCGAAGGAGAGCCCCTGGCGCCCCTCGCGCGAATGCACCACCTTGCCGACCACCAGCTGCCCCCCGCCGAGATCGAGCACGACTTCGACACCGACCGGCACACCCCCCAGCCCGTCGATCGAGGCGCCGGTCTTGGAGATGTTGCGCAAGATGACGTTGTAATAGTGGTCCTCGTGGATCAGCCCGATCTTTCGCAGCACCGTGATCCGATCCGCACGGTGGCGCGGTGGCCCGCTGGCGCGGAAGATCGGCTCGCCATTCTCGAATTGCGCGGTGATCTCGGCCTGATTGAGCGGCGGCGAGAAGATATAGCCCTGCACGAGATCGGCGCCGCGTTCGGTGACGAGGGTCAATTCGTCCATCGCCTCCACCCCTTCGGCCACCGTCTCCATCCCCAGCGCCTTCGCCAGCGCGACGATCGCGGTGATGATCGCGGGATTGGTGTCGCCCGATTGGGTGCAGCCGCGCACGAAGCTCTGATCGATCTTGATCTTGTCGAACGGCGCTCGCTTGAGATAGCCGAGCGAGGAATAGCCGGTCCCGAAATCGTCCATCGAAAGACGCACGCCCAGCTTCTTGAGCGAGGCGAGCGTGTGATCGACATTCTCGTCATTGCCGATGAAGACCGTTTCGGTGATCTCGAGCTCGAGCCTGCGGGGGGACAACCGGCTCGCAGTGAGCGCGGAGGCGACGGTCTTCTTGAAATCGGGGCTGTTGAAGTGCTTGGGCGAGATGTTGACCGCGATCGTCTTGTCGCTCGGCCAGTGGACCGCATCCATGCAGGCCTGGCGCAGCGCCCATTCGCCCAGCTTGATGATGAGATCGGTCTGCTCGGCGATCGGGATGAAGACGGCTGGCGAGATATAGCCCTCGCGCGGGTGCTCCCAGCGCATCAGCGCCTCGAATCCGCGCACGCGGTTTTCGCGCGGATCGACCAGCGGCTGATAAACGAGGCTCATCTCGCCATTGACCAGTGCATCGCGCAAATCGCCCTCGATCCGCGCCCCGCGCGAGGCGGCATCCTTGAGCTCGGAGGTGAAGAAGCGATAAGTGCCCTTGCCCCCGGACTTGGCCGAATAGAGCGCCATGTCGACCGCGGCGTTGAGCTCGGCCGCGTCGATCCCGTCATAGGGCGCGATCGCGATGCCTATGGAGGCGCCGATCATCACCCGCCGCCCGGCGATCATGTAGGGCTGCGAGAGCAGCTGGATGATCCGCGTCGCCGTCTCACCCAGCAGGCCGCGATCATCGATATCGGGCATGATGATCTGGAATTCATCGCCGCCCAGGCGGCCCACCTCGCCCGTATCCTTGATGATCGAGCGCAGCCGCTCGGCGACCAGCTTGAGCAGCTCATCGCCGCAAGGGTGGCCCATCGTGTCGTTGACCTGCTTGAAGCGATCGAGATCGAGCATCAGCAGCGCGCAGGCGCGCCCGCTGGTCTTGAACGCGCTCAGCATGGCGGAGAGCTTGCGGTTGATCCGGCGGCGGTTGGCAAGCCCGGTCAGCTCGTCATATTGCGACTGGCGCGCGATCATTTGCTGGTGGAGGAAATCGCGGGTGATGTCGGTCGCGACGCCGCGATAGCCCAGAAAGCGGTTGCCTGGCCCGAGATAGGGGCGCGCCGAGATCTTCCACCAGACCGTCTTGGCGCCCTCCTCGCCCTCCCCTCCGAGCTCGATCTGGACGACCTGTTCCTCGATCTTGCCCTGCGAGCGCAGCTTGAGATTGAGCGAGCGCGCGGTGACAGCCTCGCCCTCGCCGTCGGCGGGCAGGAAAACCGAGGTGAGCGGCTTGCCGATCAGCGCCTTGCCCTCCTTGCCGAGCGAGGCGAGCGCACTTTCGGAGAAATAGGCGATCTCGCCGGCCTCGTTTGTCGCCCAGAACGAGCCGACCCCGACATCCTCGATTTCGGAAAGGAAATCCGTGCGGCTGCGCGGGCGGTCTGCCTCTTCGCGCGCGGCCGCGGCATCGGTGTGTCCGAGAGTTCGTCGAAGAAGCCTCATCCTTAAGGTGTTCCGCTCCGCCAGCGCCTGGCGCTTTGCCACGCTTGTGAGATCCGTGCGCGCTGACATGCCGTTGCAAGGCCCGCATAGCTTTAGCGGCGCGACATTCCAGGCGCGAGGATTGCCCTAGCGGAACATTCTTAGAAAAACGCTAAATCAGTATTGATACTGAGATGGCAAGCAGGATATGGCCGCTGCCGCAGCCCGCGAGCGGTTAATCTCGTCGACTTGTTCAAAGTGACGTTAGTCCCTGCGGCACTTGCGGCCGTACGCTGTGAGCCCGGGAGAAATCCAGTGAAGCGCGACGCGGTGAGCCTTGCAGCGATGGCCCTGCTGTTTCTGATCGTCTCGCTGATCGGTTTCACGCCGCGCTATTTCGCGCCGATGGTGCAGGGCACCTTAGTCATGCCCAGCGCTTGGATGCACCCGCACGCGGTCTTGTCGCTGCTGTTTCTGACCGCGTGCCTGATCCAGCCGCTGCTGATCGGTGCGGGTTCGATCGCGCTTCATCGCCGCGCCGGAATCGCGGCAATGATAATCGCGGCCGGCAACGCCATCACCGGCTTTGCCCTGCAGATCGATCTGTTGCCCGTCTCCCCCCTGCCGCAGGATGCCCAGCTCGCCGCGTTCACCGCGCGGTTCGTATCGGGGTTGAAAATTTTCGTTCCTGCGGTGATCCTTGCTTATGTTTACCGCCGCCGCTCGGAGATCCATGCGCGGCTGATGTATCTTGCCGCAATGTCTGTGATCCCGTCGCCGTTCAACCGCATCATGGTCGAATTTCTCGGCATTGCGGCTGAAGCCGCCGGTCCGCTGGCAAGCGCGATCAACGTCGCGCTCGCGCTCGCGCTGCCGATCTACGATCGCCTGACGCGGGGCAAAGTCACCGCCACCAGCTGGATCGCATTGGGCGCGGTGCTGGCGTCGCAGGCGGTGTTCGGCCTGCTGTTCACCAACAGCGGATGGATCGCGCTGCTGACGAGCTAGCGCGGCCATTGGGGCGGATCAGTTGTAGGGCGGCTTGTCGCGGCCCGTTGGGCTCTTGGTGAAGATCTCGTTGCCATCTTCGGTGATCGCGATCGAGTGCTCGAACTGCGCCGAGAGCGACTTGTCGCGCGTGACGGCAGTCCACCCGTCGCCCAGCACCTTGGCCCAGGGCTTGCCCAGATTGATCATCGGCTCGATCGTGAAGAACATGCCGGGCTTCAGTTCGGGGCCGGTGCCCGCCTTGGCGGCATGGACGACCTCGGGCGCGTCATGAAACAGGCGGCCCAGGCCATGCCCGCAGAACTCGCGCACCACTCCGTAGCGATATTGCCGCGCATGAGCCTCGATCGCAGCGCCGATATCGCCCAGCCGCGCGCCGGGCTTGGCCGCCTCGATCCCGAGCATCAGGCATTCATAGGTCACATCGACAAGCCGCCTGGCCTTGATCGAGGGCTCTCCGGCGAAATACATCCGGCTGGTGTCGCCGTGCCAGCCATCGAGCAGCGGGGTCACGTCGATGTTGAGGATATCGCCTTCTTTCAGAACCTTGTCGCCCGGGATGCCGTGACAGATGACGTGGTTGATCGAGATGCACGAGGAATGGGTATAGCCGCGATAGCCGAGCGTTGCCGGAACCGCGCCCGCATCGAGCATCATCTCGCGGATCGCGGTGTCGATGCTTTCGGTGGTCACGCCCGGCTGGACGAGTTCGGCGACCTCGTCGAGTATCCTCGCAGCAAGGCGCCCGGCGGCGCGCATGCCTTCAAAGCCTTCCTGGGTGTGGAGCTTGATGGTCCCGTCGCGATAGACGGTCCCGTTGCCTTCAACGAGCTGATAATCGGTCATGGCCGGGTATATAGCGAGCGGTTGTCGGTAAAGCGAGCCTTGGCGCAGGCCCTCACGAACCGCGCGCGAAAGCAGCGCGGTATCGCGGCTTCACAGCTGCCAGGATCGCGGGGCTGACCGGCAGGGTGAATTCGAAATCCCCTTCCGCATAGGGCCCGGCGACATAGGGGCCGTAATAGACCCCGATCCGGTCGAACGCCTTGCCCTTGGCCGAGCCGAGAAAGATCACGGTGTCCTCCATCACCGGGCACTGATAGGGCCACTCGCTCGAACCCTCGGGCACCGGCTCGCCGCGCCGTTTCTCGCGCTCGCGGTCAAGCAGGCGGCAGACGGGCGGGCGGATCGCCCCGCCCAGCGCTTGCGGCGAGGTGAACAGCGCCTCGGGCTCCAGCGCCTCGCCCGCCTCGCGGTCCCACACCAGCGAGGTGCGCCCGTAATTGCCGTGCGCCCCGCCCGCGTAGGTATAGATGTTGGAGGAAAGGCTGAGGAAGCGCGGCGTGTCGGCGACGATCTGCCAGCTGACTTCGACCGCGTTGTTCTTGCAGGCGCCGGAATCGGGCGGGCAGCCGAGGCGCTGGTCCTCCCATTCGGACTTCTGCTCGGCGAGACGCTCGTCGCGCTGCGCCGCCAGCATCTGCGCCAGCGCGGGGATGGCGGAGACGGCGGCGGGCCAGTTGTAGGTAAAGGAGCGCAAGGGCGCGTCCTCGCCCTCGCCATCGCGCTCGGTCTCGTCCATCGCGAAAGCGCGCGGGGTGCTTGCCGGGGCGGTTGCCGTGGTCGCCTGCGCAGCCACCACGCCGCCGCCGCCGCCGCCGCCGCCGACCGCCTCGCTCAGCTCCTCGGGCGAGGAGCGCTCCGCCGCCATGAGCGCAAGGCCCGTTGCGGCACCGATCCAGACCTGTTTCACCATGCACCCTGCTCCCTCTTTTCCGGCTTTTTCCCCGTGACAAGCCCTATCGCGTCATTATGGACGAGGCATGACCGATTTGACCGACCTGATCCAGCCCGATCGCGGCGAGACCGCAACGCCGATCCACCTCGTCAACCAGCAAAGCTACGAGAGCTTCGCCAAGGAACTCACCGCCGGACAGCGCGCATCGCTTGCGGCACAGAAATTCGACGGCGGCGGCTATCAGACCGGGATCGTGCCCGACAGGGACGGATTCTTCGTGGTCGGCGGGGTCGCCAATCCGGCCAGCCTCTCAAGCTGGTGCCTCGCTGCGCTCGCCGAGGCGCTGCCTGCGGGCACATATCGGCTTGCGGGGGAGGCGGGCGAGACAGGCGCAGGCCCCGCCATGTTCGGCTGGCTCACCGCGCAATACCGCTTCACCCGCTACAAGCAGGAGGACAAGCCCGTCGGGCCGCGCGTCCTCCTCGTCAAGGACGTCGCGCGGATCGACGCGATCACCGCCGAGGCGCGCGCCGAGTGCCTCGTGCGCGATCTCGTCAACACCCCGGCCGAGGACATGGGCCCCGCCGCGCTCGAGACCGAATGCGCGCGGATCGCCAAGGCGCACGGAGCCGAGCTCGCCGTCGTTCGCGGCGATGCGCTCGAACAGGGCTATCCGATGATCCACGCGGTCGGCCGCGCCGCCGCGCGCGAACACGCCCCGCGCCTGATGCACCTCACCTGGGGCAAGAGCGATCACCCCGTCCTTGCGGTGGTCGGCAAGGGGGTGTGCTTTGATTCGGGCGGGCTCGACATCAAGAGCGCAACCGGCATGCGGCTGATGAAGAAGGATATGGGCGGCGCAGCGCACGCGATCGCGCTCGCCGAGCTGATCATGGCGGGTGGCCTGCCGGTGCGGCTCCACCTCCTCGTCCCCGCCACCGAGAACGCGATCGCGGGCAATGCCTTTCGCCCTGGCGACGTGCTGTCGAGCCGCAAGGGGTTGACCGTCGAGATCCACAACACCGATGCCGAGGGGCGGCTGATCCTGGGCGATGCGCTGACGCGCGCGAGCGAGGAAGCGCCCGATCTGATGATCGACTTTGCGACGCTCACGGGCGCTGCGCGTGTCGCGCTCGGGCCCGATTACGCGGCGATGATGGCGCGGCAAGATGCAACCGCCGAGGCGATGATCGCGGCCGGGCGCGCGAATGACGACGAGCCCTGGCGCCTCCCCCTGCCCGAAGCCTATCGCGAATATCTCGCGAGCGACATCGCCGACCTTGCCAACTCCCACGCCAACGGCTTTGCCGGGGCGAGCGTCGCCGGGCTGTTCCTCGACAAGTTCGTCGGCGAAGGCATCGACTGGGTCCATTTCGACACCTTCGCCTGGCGCCCCTCCGCCAAGCCGGGCCGCGCCAAGGGCGGCACCTCCTATGGCCTGCGCGCAAGCTGGCATATGCTCAAGCGCCGCTATGGCCGCTAAGGCCACCTGCGGTGCTCGCCGGCCCCCGCAACTTGCCGTGCGCGAAATCAGGGGCTAGGGGCGCGTGCACTCGTGGGGGGCGATGAGGAACAGGTTCGAATGAGCAGCGCTGGCAGCGATGCCTCTCTCTATTGCGTGCCGACCGGCGATCTCGGGCTGAAAGGCCCGATCGAACGGCCCGCGCCCGGCACCCTGCCCCTGCGCGGCGATCTGGCGCATATTGCCCTTGCGGGCACGCACCTCGCTGCACATTACGTCATCCCGGGCAGCGCCCGCGTGTGCACCGAGACAGCGACGATGCACACGACCGACCGTGAAGACAGCGAGGCGGTGATGGTGCTTGAGAAGGGCGCGGCGCTCGAGGTGCTCGATGTGGGCGAGACATGGGTGTGGGGCTGCATCGGGCCCGATGGCCCGAGCGGCTATGTTCGCACCGCAGCGCTCGAGATCGGCGCGCCGCCGCAATGCTGAGGATGATCCGCTGATGGCGACACGGGTTTTCATCGATGGCGCGGCAGGCACGACCGGGCTCGAGATCCGCGCGCGGCTCGAAAGCCGCGCAGAGTTCGCATTGATCGCGCTGGGCGAGGCTAGCCGCAAGGACGAGAACGCCCGCCGCGAAGCGCTGCGCGAGGCGGATATCGCTATCCTGTGCCTGCCCGACCATGCCGCCATGGAGGCGGTGGCGCTGGCGGAAGGATCGGACACCCGCTTCATCGACGCCTCCTCGGCGCACCGGGTGGCCGATGGCTGGACCTACGGCTTTCCCGAGATCGTCGGGCGCGAAGCGATCGCGCAGGCCCGCCTCGTCTCCAATCCCGGCTGCTACCCCACCGGCTTTCTCGCCCTCATCGCCCCGCTCGTGCGCGCCGGGCTGCTCCCGGCGGACTGGCCCTTCACCGTCAACGCGGTGAGCGGCTATTCGGGCGGGGGCAAGGCGCTGATCGAGCGGTTCGAGGCCGAGCCCGAGCTCGCCTTCCGCTCCTACGGGCTCGACCTTGCGCACAAGCACCTGCCCGAGATGCAGCGCCATGCGGGGCTTGCCCATCCGGTGCTGTTTGCGCCGGCGGTGGTTCCGGCCTTTCGCGGGATGCATGTCGAGGTGCCACTGCATCTGGGCGCGATGGCGGGCCAGCCGCACGCCGATGCACTGCGCGAGGCGCTTGCCTCGCATTATGCGCAAAGTGCGGTGGTGCGCGTCCACCAGGGCGAGACGCCGGGCGAATTGCTGCTCAGGGAGGGCGCTGCGCCCGATGACGGGCTCGATCTGTTCGTCTGCGCCAATGCGGGCGGCTGGAGCGCGCGCCTCATCGCCCGGCTCGATAATCTGGGCAAGGGCGCGAGCGGGGCGGCGATCCAGAACCTCAACTTGATGTGCGGCCTGCCGGAAACCGCCGGTCTGCGCCTTTGATGGTGGATTGCTGCTCAAAAAGCGGGCAGCGCCGACAATCCTTGCGCTGCGCCGCACAATATTGCTAACGGATTAGGCAACAGGATTCTGGAGCAGGCTTGCCCCGGGGCTGTCACGCGGTGACAGCGGGATGCTTTCGATCCTGATACGACATATAACGGCTCCAGCGGCCCTCGGGGAACGGACAAGTCAGTGAAGAAGATCGAGGCGATCATCAAACCCTTCAAGCTCGACGAGGTGAAGGAAGCGCTCCACGAGATCGGCGTCTCGGGCATCACCGTCACCGAAGCGCGCGGCTTTGGCCGTCAGAAGGGCCACACCGAGCTTTATCGCGGCGCTGAATACGTCGTCGACTTCCTGCCCAAGGTGAAGCTCGAGGTCGTGGTCGGAGACGATCAGGCCGAGCGTGTGATCGAGGCGATCGCGAGCGCGGCGCAGACCGGACGGATCGGGGACGGCAAGATTTTCGTCACCGCGATCGAAAGCGCAATCCGCATCCGCACCGGCGAGACCGGCGAGGACGCGATCTGATGGCGCGATCCTGAAACGGCATCCGTTTGGGAGAGATTTTCAAATCCAGCACGTGGAGGCAATACGAATATGGCAAGCGTGAATGACGTCCTGAAGCAGATCAAGGACGAGGAAATCGAATGGGTTGACCTGCGTTTCACCGATCCCAAGGGCAAGTGGCAGCACCTGACCATGTCGGCGAGCGTGATGGACGAGGATTCGCTCGAAGATGGCCTGATGTTTGACGGCTCCTCGATCGAGGGGTGGAAGGCGATCAACGAATCCGACATGATCCTGCGCCCTGATATGGACGCGGTCTACACCGATCCCTTCTCCGCCACCCCGATGCTCGCGATCTTCTGCGACATCGTCGAGCCTTCCGACGGGCAGGATTATTCGCGCGATCCGCGCACCACCGCCAAGCGCGCCGAGGCCTATCTCGCCTCCACCGGGATCGGCGACACCGTCTATGTCGGTCCCGAGCCCGAATTCTTCATGTTCGACGATGTCCGCTTCGAGGATGGCTATGCCGGCTCGGGCTATGTGATCGATGACATCGAATTGCCGACCAACACCGGCAAGGAATATGACATGGGCAATATGGGCCACCGCCCGCGCGCCAAGGGCGGCTATTTCCCCGTCGCCCCGGTTGACAGCTGTGTCGACATCCGCGGCGAGATGGTCTCGACCATGCTCGAGATGGGCCTCAACATGGACAAGCACCACCACGAGGTTGCCGCCGCCCAGCATGAGCTTGGCATCACCTATTCGACGCTGACCAAGGCGGCCGATCAGGTGCAGATCTACAAGTATGTCGTCCAGCAGGTCGCTCATGCCTACGGCAAGACCGCGACCTTCATGCCCAAGCCGATCAAGGCCGATAACGGCTCGGGGATGCACAGCCACATGTCGATCTGGAAGGACGGCGAGCCGACCTTCGCGGGCAACGAATATGCGGGCCTCTCGGAAACCTGCCTCCATTACATCGGCGGCGTGATCAAGCACGCCAAGGCGATCAACGCTTTCACCAACCCCACCACCAACAGCTACAAGCGGCTGGTGCCGGGCTTCGAGGCGCCGGTGCTGCTTGCCTATTCGGCGCGCAACCGCTCGGCCTCCTGCCGCATCCCCTATGGCGCGGGCGCCAAGGCCAAGCGCGTCGAGTTCCGCTTCCCCGATCCGCTCGCCAACCCCTATCTCGCCTTCTCGGCGCTGCTGATGGCGGGGCTCGACGGGATCGAGAACAAGATCCACCCCGGCGAGGCGATGGACAAGAACCTCTACGATCTGCCCCCGGCCGAGCTCGCCGAGGTGCCGACCGTGTGCGGATCCTTGCGCGAGGCCTTGCTGGCGCTCGAAGAGGATCACGAGTTCCTCTTGAAGGGCAATGTCTTCAGCAAGGACCAGATCGAGGCCTATGCCGAGCTCAAGTGGGCCGAGCAGCTGCGCATGGAGACGACGCCCTGCCCGGTCGAGTTCGACATGTATTACAGCAGCTGAGCCCTCGCCCAAGGCTGCCGCCAAAGAGCCCGCCCGGACAAGCACCGGGCGGGCTTTTTCGTGGGGCCGCATGGCTCCTCGTGCTTGAGCGAGCCGGCGCTCCCCGCTAACCCGGCCGGAACCAGCCGTGCGCTGAAGCCTTGATTGCGCAGGAGCACCCCAGCATCGTCCTCTTGCGCAACCCCATCCGGCTGATCCCGCTGCTTTTCCTGGCGCTGATCGCGCTTGGCACGGCCCTGCTCGCGCTGCCCTTCGCCACCAGCACCGGCACCTCCGCGCCGCTTCTCACCGCCTTCTTCACCGCCACCTCGGCGGTCTCGGTGACGGGGCTGATCGTGGTCGATACACCCACCTACTGGTCGCTGTTCGGGCAGGTGGTGATCCTTGCGCTGTTTCAGATCGGCGGTTTCGGGATCATGACCGCAGCGACCCTGTTTGGCCTCATGCTCGGGCGCGGCTTCGGCCTTGCCGAACGCATGGCGACGCAGGTCGAGCGCAGCCGGATCGAACGCGGCGATGCGATCTCGGTCATTCGGCTGGTGCTGGTGGTGACGCTTTGCGTCGAGGGTCTCGTTGCCGCGATCCTTGCCGCGCGGCTCTACGCCGCGCACGACATGAGCCTCCCCGCCGCGCTATGGCACGGCGTGTTCCACGCGGTCAGCGCGTTCAACAATGCGGGCTTCTCCACCTTCTCGGACAGCGTGATGGGCTTTGCCGGCGACGCCGTCATCCTCGTGCCGATCATGCTCGCGGTCGTCATCACCGCGCTCGGCTTCCCGGTCATGCAGGATCTCAAGGCCCAGCGCCTCGCCTGGCGGCGCTACACGCTCCACACCAAGATCACGCTTGCCGCCACCGCCGCGCTGCTCGGCGGCGGGTTCGTGGCGACGCTGGCGATGGAATGGGCGAACCCGGCGACGCTCGGCCCAATGGGCATCGCCGACAAGGCGCTCAATGCCGCCTTCCATTCGGTCATGCCGCGCACCGCCGGGTTCAACAGCCTCGATGTCGGCGGCTTCACCGATGCGACCGTAATGGCCAACCTCTTTCTCATGTTCATCGGCGGCGGCAGCGCAGGCACGGCCGGCGGGATCAAGCTCACCACCTTCGTGGTGCTCGCCGCGGTGGTCGCCTCGGAGATCCGGGGGCGGCGCGATGCGGGCGTGTTCCAGCGCCGCTTCACCCCCGCGATCGAGCGCCAGGCGCTCACCGTCACCGTGCTCGCCGCAACGCTCATCTTCGCTGTCACCGCCTTCATCGCCGCGATCAGCGAGGCGGGGCTCGAGGACGTCCTGTTCGAGACGATCTCGGCCTTCTCGACCGTGGGGCTCTCGCGCGGGATCACCGCCGACCTCCCCCCCGCCGCCCAGATCGCGCTGTGCGTGCTGATGTTCGTCGGGCGGGTGGGAACCATCACCGTCGCCACCGCGCTCGCTTTGGGAGGGCGCGGTCGCGCCTTCCGCTATCCTGAGGAGAACCCCATTGTCGGCTAGACGCAAACGCCCCGTCCTCGTCATCGGCCTCGGCCGGTTCGGCGGCGCGGTCGCCACCACGCTTGAGCGTATGGG
>JAZBNR010000002.1:0-138690 GCA_036350735.1 Erythrobacter sp. | reverse complement strand
GTCCTGTGCCAATGCCAGGCTCGCGAAAGCAACGCGGCCCACTATTCCAATGGATGACAGGCAGAATTTGCTACTTCTGCAAAATACACTGGATCGGTCTTGCGTGATGGATTCCTTCGTTGGAGACTGGAAAACCTTATGGACGCGCCACTTCGACGGGCATCGGGTAGACGCGGAAGTTCAGGGCCGGAAAAAAAGCGTAGTCCCCGAAGCGTGATAGAATCCCGCAGTGCCTTCGCCAGCCGTGCGATCACCGCGCCCTCGAGTTCCCCCCGCGGGGATACAGATGCCCGTGTGATCTTCTAAAGCTGGCCGCGTGTCAGCGGGCCGTCGCCGACTTCCCTGCCGGTACCGAGCACGCGGCGCGGCGCATGAATACCTTGCCAACGCATCTGCTCGGCGATCAGCCGGACTTTGCCGAGCTCAAGGTGTCGCTTCAAAATCCCACGCACCAGAGATGCGCGCTCCTCGACGACGTTGAGCGTGCGCCCGTCGGGCTCGTAGCCGATCGGCGGGACACCGCCCACCCATATGCCCTTGGCATTCGACGCGGCGATCGTGTCGCGGATCCGCTCGGCGGTCACCTCGCGCGCGAACTGGGCGAAGCTCAGCAGCGTATTAAGGGTAAGCCGGGCCATCGAGTAGGTAGTGTTGAACGACTGGATGACTGAAACGTAGCTGACCTCGACCTTGTCCATCGTCTCGACCTGTTTGGCGAAGTCGATCGGCGAGCGGGTCAGCCGGTGGACCTTGTCGACGACCACGATATTGATCTGGCCAGCCTCGATGTCGGTGAGCAGCCGCTGGAGGGCAGGGCGCTCGAGCGGTCCGCCCGAGCTTCCCCCGTCATACTCTTCATCGAGCAGCGACCAGCCGTCGGAGGCCTGACCGCCGCTCGTCCCACGACCGCCATCCTGGCTTCGAGCGGGTCGCGGGTCGGGACGATCGGCGTTGGGTGCTCGGGATTGGTCTCTTCCATCAGAAAACCCGCAGCGAGGATCAGCTTCGCGATCATGTCTTCCGGTGTCGGCTCGTGGTCGCTTGGCATGGCGCCACGAATGCCCGGACCTGCGATGAAGTTGAGACCCAGCTTTCGGTAGTGCCCCCTTTGCGTCCGAATGACGGTCATCTTTGGTAAAGGCTGATGTCTCCTGTAAGCCGCCATTGACTTGAACGGGTCGATTACCTCGCAACCTCCTAGTTCAAAAGGCGAAAGAGCCAAACCAGTGATAGCTTGCGAAGGTGGCATGGAGAAAGGCCGCCACGCTCGTTGTAGTCGAATGCGGAACGGCAGGGCCCTCCACCCGTAGAGCCAAGGGAAAACTGGCTGGGAGCGCAATTGTGAGTTTCGAGAACGTGGTCAGCATTAACGGCCAATTGCATCCGTTGCCCGAAGACCCGCGGGTGAGCCTGCTCGATCTGTTGCGCCACCATCTCGGCCTCACGGGGACAAAGAAGGGCTGCGATCATGGCCAGTGCGGCGCCTGCACCGTTTTTGTCAACGGTGCCAGGATCAACAGCTGCCTCTCGCTGGCGGTCATGCACAGTGGCGACGAGGTTACCACGATCGAAGGCCTCGGCACTCCGGACGAGCCGAGCGCTATGCAGAGAGCCTTCCTCGAACATGACGGCTTCCAGTGCGGCTATTGCACGCCGGGCCAGATTTGCTCAGCCACGGCGATGCTCGACGAGATTGCCGCCAACTGGCCAAGCGATGCGACCGATACGCTGGAGGGCGAGATCGCGCTCTCCGGCGAGGAAATCCGCGAACGCATGAGCGGCAACCTGTGCCGCTGCGGCGCCTATGCCAACATCGTCGCCGCCATCCGCGAAGTGGCGGAGAGGGAATTCGCGGAGGTTAGCGCATGAGACCCTTTGCCTACACCCGGCCCGAAACGCTCGCTGAGGCTGCACAAACACTAGGCGATGATGCCGCTGCATTGATCGCGGGCGGGACCAACCTCGTCGACCTGATGAAGCTGCAGGTGGAAACGCCGGGTCAGCTCGCCGACATCAACCGGATAGGCTACGGCGAGATTGAGAGCCTCCAAGACGGCGGCCTGTCGATCGGGGCGCTGGCGACAAACACGCAAACGGCGGTGCATCAAGCGGTGCGGTCCGATTATCCGGTCCTCGCGCGAGCCATCCTCGCCGGCGCGACCCAGCAATTGCGCAACAAGGCGACCACCGGCGGCAATCTGTGCCAGCGGACGCGGTGTTATTATTTCACCAACATCGACCAGCCCTGCAACAAGCGCGAGCCTGGCAGCGGCTGCGGCGCGATCGGCGGGATCGCGAAGCTGCATGCAGTCCTCGGCACCAGCGACCAGTGTATCGCGACCTATCCCGGCGACATGGCCGTGGCGCTGAGCGCGCTCGACGCGCAGGTGCAGATCGCCGCGGCGGAGGGCGCAAGCCGGACAGTCCCGGTTCGCGACTTCCATCGCCTTCCCGGCGCTACCCCCTGGATCGACAATGTGCTGGAGCCGGGCGAAATCATCACCGCTGTCACGCTGCCGCCCCCTGTCGGAGGGACTCAGATCTACCGCAAGGTGCGCGAACGATCTTCCTATGCCTTTGCGCTCGTCTCGATCGCGGCCATCGTTGAATTGAAGGACGGTGTTTTTGCGCGCGCCGATCTCGCTTTTGGCGGGCTCGCGCACAAGCCATGGCACGATCCGCGCATCGCCGAGGCTCTGGTGGGCAATACACCTTCGGCAGGGCTGTTCGACATGGCTGCGGATATCCTCCTCGAAGGAGCCCGAGGCTTCGGTGAGAATGATTTCAAGATTCCGCTGGCCCGCAGAACGCTTCACGCGGTGCTCGAACAGGCAACGGAGAGGCCGGCATGAGCGTGCATTTCAAGCAGGACGAACCCGATACCTCCAACCGCCTCGACGACATGGCCCAAGGCGTGATCGGCAAGGCATTGCCCCGTCTCGACGGCATGGCCAAGGTGACCGGCACCGCGACCTATGCCGCCGAATACCCGATCGAGAATTGTGCCGAAGGCGTGCTCGTCACCACAACCATCGTGCGCGGCGAAATCATTGGCATCGAGAAGGGCAGCGTGCTGTCGATGCCCGGCGTAATCGCGGTGATCGATGATCCACGGCTCATAACGCGCCCCGCGCAGGGGACGGCGGGAGCGTCCCCTCAGCAAGCCCCTCGCACCGTGTGCTATTGGGGCCAGCCAATCGCCCTCGTCGTGGCCGAGACTTTCGAGCAGGCGCGCGATGCCGCCAAGCACCTGAAGGTCGAGTATCGATTGGAAGAAGGCGCGCCGCTCGATCCCGAGGCTGCCGAGCGCGAGGAGCAGGACGGCGAGACCGTCCACCAGGGCGACCTCGACGATGCAATGTTCACCTCCGCGCATTCGGTCGACGTCACGTGCACGACGAAGGGCCATGCTTCGGCAGCGATGGAGCCCCACGCGGCGATTGCACAGTGGGATGGGGACAAGCTTACCGTCCACGCCTCTTTGCAAATGCCGAACTACAATATTTCCGAGCTGGCCGATTCACTCGATCTCGAGGAAGAAAAGGTCCGCCTTGTCTCGCGCTATGTCGGAGGGGGTTTCGGATCCAAGCTCGGCGTCAGCCAGGACGTGGTGGCCGCTTCGATCGCAGCGATGGAGCTGGAGCGCCCGGTCCGCGTGGTAATGTCGCGCCAGCAGGTCTTCCAGTGCGTCATGCGCCGTTCCGAAACGACGCAGCGCCTGCGCCTTGCCTGCGACAAGGAGGGCAAACTGACGGCATTCGGACATGAAGCGCTTGTCTCCAACCTGCCCGGAGAGGCCTTCGCCGAGCCGGTCCTGCAATCGTCCCATTTCCTCTACGGTGCCGAAAATCGGGAACTGAAGCTGGAGCTGGCGCGTATTCATCGGATGACCGCCGGATCGGTTCGCGCCCCGGGAGAGGCTGTGGGCATGCCCGCGCTTGAAAGCGCAATGGATGCGCTGGCCGAGGAAGCGCAGATAGATCCCGTCGAATTGCGGCTCAGGAACATTCCTCAGCGGCACCCGGAGGAAGGCCTGCCCTTCTCCTCGCACAAGCTGGCAGAGTGCCTGAAAGAGGGCGCCAAGGCGTTCGGCTGGGATTCCGGGCCGCGAAAAACGCGTCAGCGCCGGGAAGGCGAATGGTGGATCGGCACCGGCATGGCGAGTGCTGCACGGGTACACAACGTGACGGAAGCCAAGGCGCGCGTGACCCTCAAGCCGGACGGCACCGCCCTCGTTGAGACCGACATGACCGATATCGGCACCGGCACCTAC
The DNA here is from genome assembly GCA_036350735.1 of Erythrobacter sp. Lineage (GTDB taxonomy): Bacteria > Pseudomonadota > Alphaproteobacteria > Sphingomonadales > Sphingomonadaceae > Erythrobacter. Next base: position 134,417 of record JAZBNR010000002.1, on the reverse strand, counting down.
ACGATCCTCGCGCAGATTGCGGGCGAGATGCTCGGGCTCGACCCTGAGAGCGTTCTGGTCGATCTGGGCGATACCGATAATCCGCGCGGCCCCGGATCGGGTGGCAGCTGGGGTGCGGCATCGAGCGGTTCGGCCGTATACGTCGCGTGCAAGGCGCTGCGCGGGGAACTGGCGAAGCGCGCCGGGGTGGACGAAACCGTGCTCACGCTTTCGAATGGTTGCACAGCCGACGGGACGTCGCTCGGCGACCTGCTCGATGGCGGGGAACTGGCGCGCGAGGGCCATTACGAGCCGGGCGATATTGCGGAGGATTATGCCGCCTCGGGCTTCGGCGCGTTCTTCGCGCAGGTGCGCGTCAATCGCTTCACTGGGGAGACGCGGGTCGACCGGATGCTCGGTGCGTTTGGCTTTGGCCGAGTGCTCAATCTAATGACGGCGCGTTCGCAATGTCTAGGCGGGATCACCTGGAGCATCGGTCTTGCCTTGACCGAAGCGCTCGAATTCGATCCCGGTGATGGGCACCTCGTAAATTGCGACCTTGCCGAATATCACGTGCCTGTGCACCGAGACGTACCCGATCTCAATGTCGTCATGATCGAGGAACGCGACCCTGCGGCCAGCCCGATCCAGGCCAAGGGCATTGGCGAGCTGGGCATGTGCGGCGGTGCGGCGGCGATCGCCAGCGCCATTTACAATGCCTGCGGAGCGCGGCTCTACGAGTACCCAATAACGCCCGACCGTTTGCTGGCGGCGATGCCCGACTGATTCCGGCGCTGTGTGCAAAGGCCGTACTTGCGATGCGGGCGTTAGATCCCCTCGACAAATGTCCTGACACGAGCGATCAAGGTCCCACTTTTGCATGTTGATTAGTTAAGCCGAACGGATGCTGGCGGTCCAAGAGACGCCGCCCGCAAACGGCTCTTGAATAGGGCAAAAAAGACGGCTCGAAAGATAAGCCCGGTATTGACTGAGCCCTGCAAACCCGCCTGCTCCGAGGCTTTGCGCGGCTGCAACCGAAAGCTGACACAAATGCTGGCGGCGGCTGGCAGAGGGCGCAGTCGCACTACCAATTCGCTCCGAACCTTTTTCCGGTTTGCGGCTCAAGGGCGGCCCATAAGATCCAATGGCAAACATGTCCGCTTTCAGGCGTCTCCAAGACGATCCGCAATGACCGGAATTAGGACGCAAACCGACAGTCAATCGGAGAACGTCTAAGATGCGGCTGCGCCCTCCATCATACATTTCTTTCAAGGAAATGAGGTGTCGTGAAGCAATCGCGCCCGCGCCCTTTCTTCTCTTGTTCCATTGTTGTACCTTAATTTAAGCCATGCGCGAGCGGGCGACCACGTCGCGTGGTTTGGGAGGTGAGCATTCGGTTCCGGGTTCAAAGCCTTGTTGGTCTTGTTGTCGCCACCCTCGCCAGCTGCAGCCTGCCTGCATCAGCTTGGGCAGCGCCGAATGCTCAGAGCATTTGCGCACGTCTTGAGGCCGACACGGATGTCTCAGCGGCCAGTTTGCAGCGAGCGGTTGCTCGCATAGAAGACAGATTGGCTGATGTTGAAGCTCGAGCGCAGGGTTTCCCCGGGTTGATCGAAGAGCTGGATATCGGGCTCGATAACCGAGCGCCCTCGGCTTCTTATGAAGCTTCTTCCTATGCCGCCTATTGCAACGCTGCCGGTGAGGCGATGCGTGTAGCCAAGGACGGCAGCATGGCGCGCGCCCGCACATACCTCGTAAATGCCCTCCGACATTCAGAGCGAGCGCAAGATCGTGAACTGGTGGCCCGCATTGCTTACCGCATTGCGCTCACGGTAAGCTCTGCCACGGCAAGTCCGAACACACGATCAGCCCAAAGAGAGCTACGCTCAGCGCTCTCGACAGAGCAAGATACTCCGCAAGCGTCCACTACAAGCACGAGTTGTGACCTTCTTTTGGACGAAATTCTCGACAGTAATTCGCGTTGGTACAGCATCCAGGCATCGCTTGACTGTGCCTATGCGAATGCTCGGCTATCGAACCAGCCTGCTCTTGCAGCGCTGGCGCAATTGCAGCTCGCACGTTTGGCGCATATCGAGGCTACTAGAAGACCGAGACTGCAGGAAAGCCTGTTTGAATTGGCGAGGAGCTCTGCTGCCAACGGTTTGCTTGTTGCGCGCCAGATGACGGACGCCGCCGATCGCTTTGACCTGACCGCTCGATTGCTCGAAATGGGCTTGGCTGCCGAGCTCGACGATGACGCTTTGATCGATCAAGCACTTGCCGAGCTGACAAAGCACTCGGATGAATCGCCAGCCAGGGCGGCGCTGATCCACTCCCTTCATGGCCGGAACTTGGAACGGCTCGGTCAAGATGAAGCCGCCGCCTCAGCCTTCAGACAGGCGATCTTTCTCGAAGGTCAGCGCGCGACCCCGGTTCGGCTTGCCGACTGGTATCTGCGCCTTTCGCATGTCGAGCCTGATCGCCGGGCTGTTCACGTCGGCAGGGCCTATCAGGCCTTGCAATCTCTCAGGCCCTTGCTCCCATTTCTTGATCCCCTCACCGAAGGATCCACGTTCAAGCTCTATATGGAGCCTGTCTTCAGAGCGGCGATCGCGTCTCTCCTTGATCAATCATCTCAAGACGGATCCGACATATCGATCGAGCGCGTACAGCGGATCGTTGAGCAGTACCGCCAGGCAGAAGTCCAAAGCACATTCGGGCAAAACTGTGTCCCGCCTCGCGAGCCCATTACGCCCGCCGACCTCCTCGCCGGGGAAGTCATACTCTACCCCATTCTTCTGGATGATCGCGTGGAATTGCTGGTCGCGAGCGCTGGAACTGGCGGTTACGAGCGCTTGCCTGCAATCGCCAACTCGGACCGAGGCAGGATCGGCTTGCTTATTCGAGAAATGGCATTTTCAATTGGGTATGGCGACGATGACACTTGGGAAAAACCAGCTGCTCAACTCTACCAGATACTAATAGAGCCAATTGAGGACAGGCTTTCAAGCGAGGGAACTCTTGTCATCGTGCCTGACAGTTCGCTCAGGATCCTTCCTTTTGCAGCGTTGCGTGACAAGGATGGATCAGCGCTGATCGAACGCACTCGCATCGCCATAGCGCCCTCGCTTGCATTCACCTCCCCAGGGTCGACCTTGAGCCAGAACCCAGCCATTCTGGCGGCGTCGTTGGGTACGCGGGTCGAGCTTGCAGCTGGCGTGTTTCCCGCGCTTGAAGGCACATTGCAGGAAGCCAAGGTCGTGGCGGCAATGGCCGGCGGCGACGGGCGGCGGGGAACTCTCCTCGAAAATTTCGCCAGCGCCGAGCTCGAGCAGGCCTTGGCTTCGAAGCCGGTAGAGATCTTGCATTTGGCAACTCACGCTACCTTCAACGGATCATCGGAGCGCTCATTCATCGTTGCACGCGATGGAGCGGTATCTCTTGATACGTTGCGAACTCTGATAGCTCGAAACCGTTTCCGGGGGCGCGACCTTGCGCTTCTCGTGCTGAGCGCCTGTGAAACCGCTGTCGGTGACGACCGGGCCTCGATGGGATTGGCCGGTGCAGCAGTGCAAGCTGGCGCTGAAAGTGCGGTGGCTTCGCTTTGGCAGGTCAATGACACCGGGACTGCCGAACTCATGCGGGAATTCTATCGCAATTTGGCCTCAAGGGCTGGAAGGGCCGAAGCTCTACGCAACGCACAGCTTGCCCTGATAGATCGAGGAGGGCCGCTCGGTGATCCTTCGCTTTGGGCGGCCTTCTCGGTGATGGGGGCATGGCGATGAAACGCCATCTCGGCAGCGTCGCGCCATTCGTTCTGCTTTGGCCGTGCACTGCCATCGCCCAGACGACGATCGTGGCCGATGAAAACAATCCGTTTGATGTCGGGACCACCGTCTCTACCACCGCAGAGGTGACGACGATCAGCGATGGCACGCGCGCAGGGAACAATCTCTTCCATAGCTTCGCTCAGTTCGATCTGGCGCAAGGCGATATCGCGCAATGGGTGCGCAACTCACCGGATGCGACGACAATCGAGAATGTCGTCAATCGCGTGACGGGCGGGGACGCATCGCAGATAAACGGCACGATGCGCATGACCGACATGTCCAACGCGCGCTTTTTTTTCGTTAATCCGTCAGGGATCCTGTTCGGAGAAGGCGCCGCAATCGATGTCCCGGGCGCTGCGCATTTCTCGACTGCAGAGACATTGTTGCACAAGGACGCAACTTCGTTTTCCGCCATACTCCCCAACAGCTCCACGCTATCGAGCGCTCCGTTATCAGCCTTCGGTTTTCTCGGGGCTCAGGCCGACATCGCCTTGGCAGTGTCCGACCAGAATGCCTTTGCCCGGGCCGACATGGTAAGCTTCTCTGCCGCAAATCTCTCGATGAACGGTGAATACCTGGTCAACACGCTGAGTCTGGCTGCGATGGGAAATTCAAGCGTGGTCCTGGATCTTGCGGGGATGAGAGCGATCCCCACCAGCGGGAATATCACTCTTGGATCGCCCGGCGTCATCTCACGGATCTTCACGAGAGCGGCGGACTTTTTGGCCGCCAATGTCGTGATGGAGAATCTTGTCTTGGAGATCCCCGCCGGTGACACGGCATCCCTGGCCAATTCCATACGCTCGCAGTCCCTCATTCTGAACGATACCCTCATTCGCTTCAATAACATCGGGGGCGAGGACGCAGGATCGGTGGAGATTTCGGGACAAGACATTTCTTTGTCCGAAAGTGCGATAATCTCGAACATCACCTCGAGCGGCAACGGCGCCGATCTTCTCTTGGAGGCCAGCAATCTGTCCCTGGCCGATTCCACGATCAGTTCGCTTGCTGGCAGATTTGCGGGCCAGATCGACGGATCCACCGTCACCGGAAGGCTCGGCTCCCTCTCGATCGAAGCCGATCAGATTTCCCTGGTCCGCAGCGAAGTCTCTCACAGCGCCGAGGTCTCTAGTGCAGCAACTGGTCAGGTCTCGATCCGCGCAAGCCAGGACTTGTTGCTCGATGGCTCGATTGTCTTTCATGACTCTGCAAATAATGACCATTCCGGAAACGCGATCGAGCTTGCAGCACCCCTGGTGAGGATTGCGAATTCTCGGATAAGGGCCGCCTCGAACTTCGGGAGCGAAGGGGCGGGGCGAGGCATAGGGATCTCAGGCGATATCATCGCGATTTTCGATGAGAGCCAGATCGAAACATCGACGCGTTTTTCTGCCGTTGATGCCGGACCCATCGATATCTCTGCCTCCGGTGGTCTCTTTGTTGTGGGCGCAAGGATTCAATCCGAGACTGTCTCGGGCGAGGGTAATGGCGGCGTCATCACCGTTTCGTCGCCGGAGATCGTGCTGGCCGATAGCGATGTTATCTCGGCATCGGACTCGGGGGGAGATGCGGGTTCCATCATCGTTTCAGGCATTGCCGGTCAGATCTTGGGCACCAGCACATTGAGTGCCGCGACCTTTGGCAGTGGCGGCGATGCCGGATCTGTCTCGCTGGATTTTTCCGAGACGCTTCTCACCGGAGGGCAGGTGCTCATTAGCTCCAACACCTTTGGTGACGGCAATGCCGGATCAGTCGCCATCCACGCTCGTCTTTTGGATCTTGCCCCGGGAACATTGATTGATTCTGGCACTGCGAGTTCCGGTTCGGGCGGATCTATTTCGCTATCTGGCGAAGAGCTGGTTGGGAATGCGGCCATCATCGCAACGTCCACGCGAAATCAGGCTCGTGGAGGCAGGGCGGGTGACGTGGTTGTTGATTTTGGCAGGATCACGCTCAACGACACGTTCGTCACCAGTCTGTCTCGGGGGAGTGGCGATGCCGGGAATATCGATATCCGCTCCGATACCCTCGCCTTGAGAGACAGTCTTATAGCGTCCGATACCGACGGCGTGACCGATTTCATCACCGGAGAAATCGGGGATGGCGGCGCCGCAACAATCTCATCTCGGGTCGTGGAGCTCGACAATTCGATCATTGGGACGGGCACCTTTGGCGCAGGACAAGCTGGAAACCTCCTGGTCTACGACAAAAACGCGGCCGACTTTCGCTCTGAGTCCATCTCGCTGAGCAATGGCAGCCTCGTAACGGCCGACACGTTCGGCGTCGGAGGCGCTGGCAGTATCGTTCTGATCGGTCATACCATCAACCTTGAAGGATCGAGGATTGAATCCGACACCATATCAGCAGGCAAGGGCGGACTTATAAACGTTGAGGCCGGCCGCTTGAGTCTGAGCCGGGGCGCAAGCGTGCAAACCGAGGCTGTCGGCCTTTTCGCCTCAGGGGATGCGGGCAACATCCTGATAGAGGCGGCGCAAATAGATCTGAGCGGTGGGAGCAGGATCAGCTCCGATGCGATCAGTGCACTGGACGCAAACGCCGGAAATATCGCTCTGCGGTCCGATCATCTGCTCATCGATGGCGGAATCATCTCGTCGACAACATTGGGTGACGGCAATGCCGGCTCGGTCTTGATCCGAGGCCGCTTCGGCGATGGTGAGGTTTCTGTGGCGAATGTCGGAGTGATTGCGACTGGAACCGCCGGTGCTGGTGATGCCGGGTTGATCGAGATTGACGTTGCACGCCTGTCCTTGCTTGGCGGATCGGTGATCGCGTCCCAGGCAGAACTGGGATCCGGGGGCGCCGCAGGGACGGTGACGATAGTCGCAGCCGAAGTGCGCTTGAGTGACCAAGCGTTGGTAAGCTCTGCCACAGCCGGCAGCGGAAACGCAGGCTCGATTGGCCTCGCGGTCGGCGATCTGGTTGTCGAAGATTCTGCGATAACGACCTCGACCCTGTTTGCTGGCGATGCAGGCCGTGTCCTGATCGATGCAGGCAGTCTGACCATTTTGGACGGATCGACCGTTACCTCCCAGACCTCGCTTGGATCATCAGGTGCGGCGGGGACCGTCGCGATTGGCGCCGACACCATGGTTGTTGCGGGAAGGTCCGTGGTGAGTTCAGCAACCGCAGGAAGCGGTGACGCAGGCGCAGTCGAACTTTCGATCGGCGAGTTGATTGTCGAGGGTTCGTCGATCACCAGTTCGACAATCCGATCCGGCAACGCAGGCCGTTTGAGCATCGTGGCCGATAAGGTTGAGATGCTTCCCGGATCCTTCATCCTGAGCTCTGCAGCACCCGACTCAAGCGGCGATGCAGGGGATCTTGCGCTGAATATCGGACAGCTGCGCGCCACAGGTGGCAGCATTCAGGCCCGATCCCTGGGGCTGGGCGAAGCCGGATCCATCGGGATCATCGCTGATGAGATTGCCTTGCTTGAAGGCAGCGAAATCACCACCAATTCGGAATTCGGTCCGGCAGGGACAATCACTCTCACGCTTCCGGCTGACGGTCTGCTGCGACTGTCGGGAGAAGATCTCCAATCGGTGATTGCGACCTCCTCTGGAACCAACACGGGTGGCCAGATCACAATTTCAGAACCTTTCCTCATTCTGTCAGATGGCGGCAGAATTCTCGCTCTCGGCGAGGTCTCGGGCGCGAACGTGCAGATCGCTTCCGATTTTTTCGTGCAGTCAGCGGACAACGTCAATGTGATCGCCGTAGATGGCGATGTCGTGCTCGACAGTCAGTTTGCCGATCTCAGCCGTGGCACCGAGACGACCACGGTCGATTTTCTGGACGCGTCCTCGGTGCTGAACAGCCAGTGCGCGGCTGTTCGCCAATCCGGCCAAACGAGCGTGTTCTCCAGTCTTGTGACTGGCCCCTACACCAGACTCTTCCCGTCTGGCGCGCACGATCAATCAAAGGCCGATCAAGAGGGTGTCCGACCCAAGACAGCTGGACCTGTCGCGATGATGCTCTGTGACTAGGGCGGCGACCAAGAGCACTCGAACAATCATCGCAGCCATCTTCTTGGCGAACCTGCTTTCATCGGCGCAAGTTGTGCTTGCGCAGGACCGCTTGACTGAAGGCGCGCTCCGCGATCGAACCGGGGTCAACGCAGAGACTTCGGTGCCGGAATTCAACGAACCGCTTCCCCCAGTCCTCGAAATACCCGACTATGCACCGGCGAAGAATTTGGCGGGAAGCGCGGTGATCGGCCGGATTGAGATCGAAGAGGTAGGCGAATTCTCGGCACCGGTAACAGTGTTGGAACAAATAATCGCAGATCCAAATGAGGGCATATCGCTCACGCCGACCGGACGCATCAATGCTGCCTGGGTGCGAGACCAATTTCGCGCGAATGATCTCATCGGAAAACCGGTCGCTCTTGACCAGATTGACACGCTGGTGCGCGAGATAAACATCTTGCTTGCAAGGGAAGGCTTCATCAATTCCGGAGTGCTGGTTCAGGGAGCTGCCCCCACTGATGGGGGCGCGCTCAAGCTCAAGCTCATAGGCGGGCGGACCATCGGGAGCGGCGGCGAGCCTGGCGTCATCGCGTCCTTTGCGAACGACAATGCGCGAGGCTTGAGTGAGGCTTTCATCGAGAAGCGCCTCTCTACAGCACGAGAGGTGCCTTTCAACGCGATCGCCTTCGAGCGCCAGTTTCGGCTTCTCGCCGAAAACCCGATGATCGAGACCGTGAATGCCAACCTCCAGCCCGGTCAGCGCCCTGGCGAGGCTCGCTTGAGGGTGAAGGTGGTTCCAGCGAAGCGGGCAGACGTCTACCTGAGCGCTGCCAACAATCGATCCCCTTCAATCGGGGGCGAGCGCTATGCAACCGGCGGCTATATTCGCAGTCTGCTTTCACCGGGCGATCTCCTCAGTTTCGAATCCGGTTTGACAGGAGGCAACGCCGATGCCTTGGCCAGCTACGAGGCTCCTATCATTGATACGCGCACGCAGCTTCTCTTGAGGGGCGGGGTAAGCGATGCAGCCGTCGTGGATTCTCAGCTTAGCAGCCTCGATATCGTCGCGGAGGACTGGAATGTTGAACTCGGCGTTGAGCGAAGGGTCGCCGAACGTCCCTTGCTGCCGAAGGCGGACGGAAGTGGTTGGCGAGCGGCGAGGTCGGTGAGTTTGGGTTTGCGCTTCGGTTACCGCGAGGCGCGAACCGAGCTCCTCGGGGAACCCTTCTCTTTCAGCCCAGGCTTCGTGAACGGCGAGAGCCGCCTCCATGTCGTGCGTCTCACAGGCGACTGGGTCGAGCGGGGGGTGTCCCGCGTCCTTGCGCTCTCCGCAACCGCCACACAGGCCTTGGGGGGCAGTGGCAGCGATGTTCCCGGTATCCCGGCTCCCGATGATGATTTTCGCGCCCTCCGGATGAATGCGAGCCTAGCCCAGCGACTTGGCGATTCAGAGTACGAGTTGCGGGTGCGCGTCGCTGGACAATGGGCAGATGGGATCCTCTATTCGGTAGAGCGCTTCGCTGCTGGCGGGATTAATTCCGTGCGTGGCTATCGGGAGACCTTGATTCTGGCAGATACCGGTCTGTCTGGCTCGATCGGACTTGCCCGAGCTTTCGATCTTTCTTTCAACGGAGGCCAGTCAGACCTTGGCAGGCTTACAGCGTCGGTCTTTCTCGATGGCGCTTTCGTTCACAATCGGGCTGGGCCGCCAGCGCCAGTGGATGAGATTGCGAGCATCGGGGCAAGCCTCTCCTGGGCGCCGCTTCCAGCCCTATCGATGCAGCTCACTCTGGCTGAGTCTCTCGTCGATGTCGCGCCTGTCGGAGACCGAGACCTGCAGGACCGAGGCATAAGCTTTAGCGTCTTGTTTCGGCCATTGGCTTTCTGAGCGCCGGGGGCCGCGCAAGATGATCTCAACCGGGCTGGCGGGCTCTAGGTCCTTGCGCGCGCCAGTCGCGCCTCGCCGGCGATGATCGTTTCCTGCTCGTCAATCAGCAAGGGCATCGCGACGCGGAACTCGCGCATCGAGGCTGCGAGCTTGACCAGCTGCTTTTCAGGATGTTTGCGAGGATTGTCCTCGTGCAGCTTGAATGAGCCGATCGGCTTGTACTCGATAGGGCCGAGTTTCTGCTTGAGAGCAGCGATGCCATTGCGACTGCCGACGCCAGCCCACTTCTTCGATTGGGTTGTCATCTTTAATGTCCTTCCTGGCCGAACAGGCAGCATGAGGAGGGACGAAGCTTGCAGCACGTAGGCGACAACCAATGTCCCGGCAGGTGCAGTGCACGGCGGTTGCTCATGGTTGTCCCGAGAAATGCTGCTATGCGCCAAATGGCGCAGTGCCTCTGCCTCGAAGAACAGCAGTAAGGCTGGAATGCCCGTGCCGAACCTTAAGATAACCCGGGCAAAAATGCCCCCGCAGATTGGAGACTTGGTTCTCTGCTGACGTTCTATTGGATCCCCATTTGCGCCTGTCAATTCCCTGTTGGAAGTCCAGGGGAATGCACGCCGAAAATGCTTGATTTCTGCCGTTTGCGGGTACCACGTGACCCCCATAATGAAGCGGTTTCGCGAATTTTCCCTGTAAATTTCCGTATAGCAAGGAAACGCATGTGGAGAGCAGTTCGCAGCTGACTGCATCCTCCGCCAATTTCGGGTGAAATGCGAAGTCGCGTTCCGCTGCTTGGCCTTAAAGAGGCGCACGATGAGGCGCGGTTCCTGCGGCGCGCAGGGGAGGATCAGGGGCCCTCGCTTTTCGGTCATTGTGATGGCGGCCCCGGGGCAAATCCCCCTCCCAATTGCATTGCCGACGTTTGTCTCTACTCTCCACGCAGCAGGGGGGCTAGCTCTTGGAGCAGGCAGACATCATGATCGCGACGCCGGTCACGCTCGATGCGCATCTCTTCGGTGAGTTTTGCGTCAAGACGTCGAAAGGAGAGACGATCGCGCTCGCCAATCGTCGTGCGAGCTTGATCCTGGCGATCCTGTGCCTCGAACCCGGTCGCCGGATCGATCGCGAGGTGCTCTCGCATCTGCTCTGGCCTGATCGTTTCGTCGCACAGGCCAAGGCCAGCCTTCGCCAGTGCCTGCTCGATCTCAGGCGCAAGCTGGCGGAGCACGGGATCGATTGTCTTCTCGTGACGCGCGGCGAAGTCGCTCTCGCGCCCGAAAGCCTTAGATCCGATCTCGCTACTCTCGAAGCAGCGCTCGCTTCGGCTGATCCGGACAGCGCGATCGACCACCTGCTGGCCATCGGCAATCGGCCGCTGGTGCAAGGCCCATCGCTCAATCCCGAGTTCGACGAGTGGATCGCGGCCCGGCGCGAGCATGTCGATGCGCGGCTTCGGGCCGGGCTCTCCGAGGCGATCCGCAAGTCGCCCAAGCCCACGAGCGAGCGCCTCGTCGAAGCGGCGCGCGCGCGGTTCGCGTCCTATCGCACCTTCAACCGCGTGGCACATCAGGCGCGGATCGCCGTGCTGCCATTCGCCCAGGTCGACAGTGTGGGCGGCAATTTCTTTCTGGCCGACGGGATCGTCGATGAGCTTTCCACAAGGCTCGCCGGGATAAATGGCATTGCCCTTGCAGGACGCACATCGGTCAGCGCGATCATCGAGAAGGGACGCACGCTGACCGAGATCGCGGCGGATCTTGGCGTTACCCACCTGATCGAAGGGGAGGTCAGGCGCGATGAGCAGGGCATCGGCGTGCGCATCGCGCTCATCAACGGTCAATCGGGCAATCAAGTCTGGTCCGATCGGCTCTCTGGCTCGATCGGGGAGTTTTTCGAATCTCGCAAGATGATCGGGGCCAATGTGATTGCGGCCATTTGCCGCGCCCTCGGGCTGACGCCTTCGCACGCCCCTTCGCGCCGGATGACACGCGACCGAGAGGCTTATGCGCTCTATCTCCAGGCACGGGCGATGATCCAGAAGATCGGCGTGGAGGGAGCCTTTGCAAAGGGGATCGAGTTTCTCGAGAAGGCCTTGGAAATCGACCCCGAATTTGCCGAATGCTGGACTGCGCTTGCCAACGCGCACATCATGACAGCGGCGCTCACGCCCAGCCTGGAACGGGTTGCCCAATCGGCCGAAGCCGCGCGCTGCGCCGAGCGGGCCATCGCGCTCGATCCGGGGCAGGGTCATGCCTTCTCGATCCTGGGCATTCACGAATGGACCCGGTTCAATCCGGCGCGCGCGCTGGAAATGGCGTTTGAGGCCTATGCCCGCGATCCCAATGATGCCGATGTGTGTTCGCGGCTCGGATCGTGCCTGCTCTATCTGGGCAAGGCACGCGAGGCGCTGCCCTATGTCGAGGAGGCGGTGGACCGTGACCCGGTCTATGGCCGCAACTATGCGATGCTGACCTCGGCCTATCTGAGCCTTGGCGAGATCTCTAAGGCGCTCGTCGCCGGGCAGCGCCTGGCGGACCTCGGGAACCCAAGCATGTGGCTTGCGCTCGCACAGATGGCTGCGGGCGATCGCGAAACCGCCGTCCAGACCCATTTCGATACCCGCTTCTATCTGGGAACGATCATCATGCGTCCGCCGGGTATGCCGCCGATGGATGATGCGGCGCGCGACGCCTATTTCGCATTCGCTGCTCGCGGCATCTTCAGTGGCGAAGAAGCGGATCGCGCCGCCTATTGCCAAATGCTCGACGGGCTGCACAGCTCCATGCCCGACCCATACGACAGCTCGATTGCGTTTCCGGCGATCTGGATGGGGCACAGCGAGCTGGCGATGAAGATCTATTCGCAGTGCATCCACCCCGCAAACATGTTCGGCTTGATGAACCTGTGGATCGACATTGATCCCGTCAACCGCACGATCCGCGATCCCCGCTTCATCGACTTCGCCGAAAGGATCGGCATGGTCGAGGCGTGGGAGCGCTTCGGCTGGCCAGATTTGATCCCGGTCGATCCGCGAACCTCCTGAAACCCCACGTTTTGACGCTTTTTTGACGGTCGCCCCCATTGCCGTCCGGGCTGGCCGGGGGCAAGTTGGCGTTCAGAAGTTCACAAGGCATTTCAGCAGGTCACGTCCCGCTGCGAAGCGCAACTGCGCTTCGCATGGCGGCGAAGACTTGCCCAGTCTCCAAAGCCTTGGAGCTTCTTTGTGATGCAACAACGGGGGAACGCACATGAAGCTCATCAAGACCGCTCTGGCCGCCGCGGCCATCGCCCTGGCCCTGCCTGCCGCAAGTCCGGCGCTCGCGCAGGACTATCCCTTGAAAGCCGGCGAATACGTGCAGATGACAGGGATCGTCGTCGAGGATGGCGAGGGCACGCTCAAATACGCCCAGTGGCTCGCCACCGAGTGGAAGCGCTTCCAGGAACACGCGAAGTCGCAAGGCTGGATCTCGGATTACGGGATCTATGCCAATGTGAACGCGCGTGCGGGTGAGCCGGACCTGTTTCTCGTGGTCCAGTTCGCCAGCCTGCCCGACGCGGCAGAACAGGAACGTCGCGACAAAGCCTTCGACGAATGGTCACGCACCACTATCCGCGAACAGGCCGTCGCGAGCGGCAATCGCGCGGAATACCGCACGGCGATCAGCTCGATGCTGCTCCAGGAATACATGCCGCGCTGAGCGCGGCGTCCTCGAACTCCGGCGGGCGGCTATGCGACCCTGCCGCCCGTCGGGGTTCCAAGCACGACCAGGAGCATGACGATGGCGAACGCACATCTCGTCGAAACCATGTACGCCGCCTTTGCATCGGGCGATATCCCCGGGGTTCTGGCATTGCTTGCAGACGACATCGAGTGGCACGAGGCGGAAGGCAACAAGCTGGCCGACCGCAGCCCCTATGTCGGGCCACAGGCGGTGCTGGAGGGCGTGTTCGAGCGGCTCGCCGAGGATTTCGAGGAGTTTGCGGTCGAGATAGACACCATCCTCGAGCAGGGCGACCTTGTGGTCACGCAAGGACGCTATCGTGCCAAGGCGCGCGGCAGCGGGGTCACGATCAATCCGAAGATCGCCAGTTTCTGGACTGTCAGGGATGGCAAGATCGCCGCCTTTCAGCAGCATGTCGACACGCTGATCCTGTCCAAGGCCATCGGCGAGCCCGATCTGTCGGAGGCGGTGGTCCAGCCCGGGGCGTGACCAGCGCCGGGCCTGACTGCTGCTCAAGAGGCACGGAGAGACGAAACCATGGCGACCACCAGCATCCCGCCACGAGATCTGCACCACACCTATGTCGCGGCGATCAATTCCAACGACACCGACCGCATCCTCGATCTGATGAGCGATGATGTCGTATTCCAGGTGCCCGGCGAATCCGAACTCGTCGGCAAGCACGCGATCGCGCAGTGGGCAAACGGCTTCTTCGCCGCGTTCGAGGCATCTTGGGACAAGACCGAACTCGCGCTCGAACAATCGGGCGACCTGGCCATCAGCCGCTACGTCTACACCGCCCGCTATCGCTCGCGCGAAGACGGATCGGAACTGAGCGAGATCGGCAAGGGCACCTGCATCTATCGCCGCGAGCCAACCGGCGAATGGCGGCTGATGATCGACAGCTGGTCCACGCACGAGAACGATTGAAATGTGCTGGGGCGTGGGAATGGCCGAACGGCCCTGGCACTTATCGCATGGGAAATCCTTCCTTGTGGCGGTCCTTTCGCTGTTCATGGCGCCACCCCTGGTGGCCGAGGAGCGGGAGCCTGCCAGCGGCCCTCCGGCGCTGGAAGCGGCCATTGCGCGCAGCCACAAAGCGCTCGACGCGATCCTCAATGGCGATCCCAGCCTCTATCTCGCGCTGTTTGCCGATAGCGAGGACATCACCCTTGGCAATCCGTTCGGACCATTCGGAGAAGGCCGCGAGGCGGTCGCGGCAACGCTCGCGAATGCAGCATCGAAATATGAGCGAGGCAAGGCGCGGGTCGAGCGTGTCGCGCTCTATGCCGACGATGCTTCCGCGACTTTGGTCGAGATCGAGCACGACCGGGCGCAGCTCACGGGGCGCGATGAATTTTCAGAGTTTTCGGTGCGCGTCACCAGCCTCTATCGGCGCTTCGGCTCCGACTGGCGACTTGTCCACCGCCACGCCGATCCGATCACGTCCATGCGGATCCCTGAGCCCGATGCGCCGATCGACCTCGCCCGGCGCTATGCCGCGGCATGGTCAAGCCAGGAGCCCGAGGCGGTCGCTGCCTTCTATGCCAAGGAAGGGCGGCTCGTGGTCAATGGCAGCGAACCGGCGGTCGGGCGCGCGGCCATTGCCGATGTCGCGCGCGGGTTCATGGAAGCCTTCCCCGATATGGTTGTCGCGTTCGATCGGTTGGGCGAACGCGAAGGTCGCTGGATGTTTCACTGGACCCTCACCGGCACCAATACCGGCCCGGGCGGCACGGGTGCGAGCGTCCGCATCAGCGGTGTCGAAGCGTGGGTGATCGGCTCAGATGGCCTGATCGCCGATTCCCGCGGGTCGTTCGATGCCGCAGATTACGCCCGGCAAATCGGCGCGCGACCCAGTGACGAAGCGCGCGCGCAATACTCCCTGTTTCCCGCCGATCGATCGCTGACTCATGCCGAGGATGGCGTTGCGCTTGAGGACGGTCGCCTGCTCGTCGGCGATTGGGACTATGGGCTCGTCATGCTGAGCCCCGACGGGACGAAACGCCCGTTCGGCGATTTCGCAGCGGCCGGTTTCAGGACCAAGCCCGATCCGCTGTGGAACAGCCCCAATGGCATTTCATGGGAGCCCGATGGGCGCCACGTCCTCGTTGCCGACATCACTGGCGGACACATCTACCGCGTCGATACGCATACCGAAGCGGTTGCGCGCATTTACGACCATCCCTTTGGCGTGAATGCCGCCGTGCGCGATCCTTCGGGTGCGATCTGGTTCACCCAGTCGACGCAGAACACCGCCGGTGAAGGCGCCGAGGCGCGGATGTTCGCCGCCGCGGACAAGCCGCTCGGCGATGGATCGGTGTGGCGGATCGCGGCCGAACAGGTGGGCAAGCCCGATCCGCAGGCCGTCAAAATCGTCGATGAGCTCGATTTTGCCAACGGCATCGTGTTCGATGCCCCGCGCGGGCGGCTCTACGTCAACGAGATCGTCGCGAACCGCATCCTCAGCTTTGCGGTCGACCCGCAGACCGGCGCACTCTCGGACCGCCGCATACTCGCCACCCTGCCCACGCCCGACAATATCGAGCTCGATGCAGACGGAGACCTCTGGGTCGCCAGCCCCTTTGCCAATGCGGTCTACAAGGTCGATCCAGATACCGGCGATCGCGAAACCATCTTCGCGCCGACGCCCGAAGCAAGCGCCCGGATCGTGAGCGAAACCTATCGCCGGCTGGATCAAGGCGGATCGGTGCTCGAGTTGCTCGGGCCGGACCTTTGGGGGCCGATGCCAGGCCTGCTGACCGGCATCATCCTTGCGCCCGATGGGGCGGTCTATGTGTCGGGGCTCGGCAATGCGCTGGTGAAGCTGGGCGAGGACGGGCCCCGGCCAGCACAGCCTGAAATCGATGCTGACAAGCGACAGATCCAGCGCACGATCGACACGGTCTATGCCGCGATTTCCGGACCTGCCGGTGCTCCTCGCGACTGGACAGCATTCCGCGGCGCTTTCAGCAAGGATGCACGCCTCTTCGCGACCACCCCCGAAGGCCTTCGCGGCGGCAGCGTGGAGGATTACATCGCGCTCAGCAGCGATGCGCTGGTCGCCTACGGCTTTCGCGAGCAGGAACTTGTCAACCGGATCGAGATCTACGGCGGGATCGCGCAGGCCTGGTCGAGCTATGCGGGGGACTATGTGCGCGAGGGCGAACCTGGCGGGGTGCGCGGGATCAACAGCTTCCAGTTGCATCGTCAGGCCGATGGAACATGGCGCGTGCATTCGCTTCTTTGGCAGCAGGAGACTTCCGAGTTTCCCTTGCCCTCGTCCATGGTCGGCCCCGCCCGCCAGCCAGCGGAAGCCTCGAGCGCCAGCGGCGCAGCGAGCGATGCCGAGATCGAGGCAACGCTCGATCGCCGCACCAGCGTCATCATTGCGGGCATCCGTTCAGGCGACGTCTCGGGGATCATGGACCTCTACGGCACCGGCTCACTCTATTCGACAGACAATGCGACGCTACTTTCGCAGCCGGAAGCGATCCGCGACTTCTGGGTCAATGTTGCATCCAGCGCCGCGCATGATGCCACGCTCGAAGTCGTGAAGATCGAGAGGCTCGGGCGGGACGCTTTCGTCGAAATCCAGAAATACGAGGTCTTTGACGAGGCGGGCGAGCCGATGTTCGGCGGCTACGCATCGCTATTGTGGCGCAAGGCGGGTGCCCGCTGGATCATCGCAGCGGATGTCTCGAATTGACTTGCTCGACTGCCTTTGAGCTTACCGGCAAGGTTGCCATCGTCACTGGCGGCAATCGCGGGATCGGGCGCGCCATCGCGCTGGGGCTTGCGCACGCGGGCGCGGCAGTCGCAATCCTCGCGCGCGACGCACGCCGCAATGCCGAGGTCGAGGCCGAGCTGGAAGCAATCGGGCGGCCTACCTACGCCGACATTCTCGACGTCACCGACCGCGCGGCCATCGCCGAAGCCGTCGGGCGGGTCGAAAAGGCGCTGGGTCCGATCGATATCCTCGTCAACAACGCGGGCAACGCCGACGTCAGCGGCGGGGTTCTGAACCAGTCGGAGGAAGGCTGGGACAACGCGCTGGCAACGCATCTCACCGCGACCATGCTGCTTTCAAAAGCGGCGGCGGGCTCGATGCGGGAGCGCGGGCGCGGCAAGATCATCAATCTTGCCAGCATGTATTCGATCTTCGGTGCCGCCGACGTGCCCTCCTATGCAGCAGCCAAGGGCGGCATCGTCCAGCTGACGAGGTCGATGGCGATCGAACTCGCACCTCACGGCATTCAGGTCAACGCAATCGCCCCGGGCTGGATCGCAACCGAGATGACGCAAATCGCCCGCGACGATCCCGACTGGAGCGATTTCAACGCCATGCTGATGGCGCGCACGCCGGCAGGGCGGTGGGGCCAGCCCGAGGAATGCGCGGGCGCGGCCGTGTTCCTCGCAAGCGCGGCAGCTGACTTCGTGACCGGCATCCCCCTGCCGGTCGACGGCGGATATTCGATCTTTTGATCAAGGAGTCCTCTCAATGACCAATCGTGAAATCGTCATGGCCCTTTATGCAGGCTTCGACAGCGGCGACATGGACGCTGTGCTCGCACTCATGGCTGACGATATCATCTGGCACGAGGCTGAGAACAACAAGCTCGCAGACCGCAATCCCTATGTCGGCCCGCAGGCTGTTCTCGAAGGGGTGTTCGCCCGCCTTGGAGGGGATTTTGACGGCTTCGCGGTCGAGGTGGGCCATGTCGTCGAGGACGGCGAGACCGTCGTGATGCAGGGCCGGTACCGGGCGCGAGCCAAAGCGAGCGGGATCGAGATCAACCCGCAGATCGTCCACTGGTGGACCCTCAGGGATGGCAAGATCGCCGCCTACCAGCAGCACGTCGATACCTTCGCGCTCACCCAGGCACTGGGCGCCCCGGCATGACGAATCTCGGCGGCAAGGTCGCGCTCGTCACAGGCGCGAGCAGCGGGATTGGCGAGGCGACCGCGCGCCTGCTCGCAGAGCGCGGCGCGAGCGTCGTGCTCGCCGCGCGGCGGGAAGAGGCGCTAGCGGCGCTCGCCGAGGAAATCGCGCGCTCGGGCGGCAAGGCCAGCTTCATCCGCACCGATGTGAGCGATGCGGGCGAGGTCGAGGCGATGGTCGCCTACGCGGTCGAACAGCATGGGCGGCTCGATATCGCGGTCAACAATGCCGGGATCGGAGCCGAGGTCTATCCCGTCGTCGACACCCCCGATGAATGGTGGGACCGCGTCCTGACCGTCAATCTGCGCGGCAATTTCCTGTGCCTGAAGCACGAGGCGCGCGCCATGCTCGCGGGCGGCAAGGGCGGGGCGATCGTCAATGTCGGTTCGGTCAATTCGTTCCTCGGCTGTCCGGGAGCTGCGGCCTATTGCGCCTCGAAAGCCGGACAGGTGGGCCTCACCACGTCGGCCTCCGCCGAACTGGCCGAGCAAGGCATCCGGGTGAACCTCGTGTGCCCCGGCGTCACCGACACGCCGCTGCACCACGAAATCAAGGGCAATCTCGGCGCCGAGGCGTTCGAGGCGGTGAGGGCGGGCATCCACCAGCGCCGCTTCGGTGAGCCCGCCGAGATCGCCCGCGCCATCGCCTTCCTCGCTTCCGACGATGCGAGCTTCATCACCGGCACCACGCTGACCGCCGATGGCGGCTTTCACCTG
The DNA here is from genome assembly GCA_036350735.1 of Erythrobacter sp. Classification (GTDB taxonomy): domain Bacteria; phylum Pseudomonadota; class Alphaproteobacteria; order Sphingomonadales; family Sphingomonadaceae; genus Erythrobacter. The sequence continues at coordinate 115,348 of JAZBNR010000002.1, read as the reverse complement.
ACGCTTTGAAAGGGAGAGCGAGGATGGCCATCGCCCATGCCAAGGTTGCAACGCAGAGCACGACGCTGCCCGCCCTTGCGGACAATCGCACCGCACGCTTCGCCGCGATCATGGTGCTATATTTCCTGCAAGGGGTGCCCTGGGGGCTTTCTGCCGTCGCCATCCCCGCCTGGCTTGCGGCCAACGGGGCCACTCCGGCGGCGGTGAGCGTGTTCGTCGCGACTGCGGTCCTGCCGTGGTCCCTCAAGCCGCTCAATGGTATCCTGATGGATCGGTTCGCCTACAAGCCGATGGGTCGCCGCCGGGCGTGGATCCTGGCAGCCCAAGCGCTCATGCTGATCTCGCTCATCGCTCTCGCGGTGCTCGATCCGGCTGCGAGCGAGGTGTCGCTGCTCGCCGCGCTGTGCTTCACGCTCAATGTCTCGGCCACGCTCAACGATGTCGCGATCGACGGCATGGCGGTTGATCTCGTGCCCGATGGGGAGCGCACCGCGGTCAATTCCTGCATGTTCGCCGCGCAAGCGATGGGCATCGCGGCGACCAGCGCCATCGCCGGGCAGGTGCTCGCATCGAGCGGGCTGGTGGCGCTCGGCCTGATCCTGGCGGGTCTGGTGGGCGCGGCGTCGGTGTTCGTGATCCTATTTCGGGAGCGCGCCGGCGAGCGATTGATGCCATGGTCGAACGGCAAGGCATCGGCTGAATGCGAGGAGCGCCAGCAGGGCGCCTGGCTGCCCATCGTGAAGGCGATGATCGCGGCGCTGGTCAAGCCGACCACGGCGATCTTCCTCCTGGCCGCAGCGCTTTCGATGGCGACCTTCGCGCTGATCGAGGGCGCCGCCCCGACGCTCGCGGTGCAGGCGCTGGGGTGGAGCAGCGATCGCTATTCGAACTTTGCTGCGGTGGTAAACATAGCTGCCGCATGCGCAGGGCTTGTGATCCCAGTGCTTCTGGTCCGCCTGATGGGCTTGCGTGCCGCCATCGTCGGCATTTGCCTTGCACTGTGCCTCCTCGCCGCGATCGGCGGCGTCACCTTCGGCCTGGGGAATGCGAGCCTGGTCTTCCAGACATTGACTGTGTTGCAATACAGCCTCGCCACCGTGCTCCAAGTGATCACCATAGTGTGGGCCATGCGGATCTGCTCGCCCGCCGTGGCTGCGAGCCTGTTTGCCGTGTTCATGGCCGTGCCCAATTTCGGCCGCACCATCCTGATCGGCTGGTCCGGGCCGGTGATCGAGACGCACGGATATGGAGGCGCCTATTTCGCGGTGGCGTTTCTGAGTGTCGTGACGGCAGGGTTGTTCCTGCTGGCCAGGGTGGGTGATAGCCGTCTCGGCGCGTCGGAGGTGGTGCCATGACCCGCCTGCGAACTACAGGCTTCGAGGCCGAGCTCGAGGGGCGTTTGGCGATCCTGGCGCAGGGCGACGGGTGCGACCGGCGCCTGCCCAAAGCGGATACGATCGCGCTGGCGGTCATCACCGCCGGATGCTTCGCCGTCGTGCTGATCGCGCAGGCGCTCTAGGCGATGGCGGGCGATGCTGACCGGATCGAAGCTGCGTTGGCCGAGACGCTGCCGCTGCTTCCGCAAGAGCGCAGTTGGTCCTTCCGCGACATGCTCGCGGTCAAAAGCGGACTGTCGATCGCCACCTGGGGGTTCCTGTTCGGCGGGGCGACCGGGCAGCTGGTCGGTTTTGTCGACGGGCTGATCGCGTTGTTCTTCGGAACCGCCGTCGGGCTTGGCATCCTGTTCTTTGCGCTGCTCCTCCCCGTCTATCGCCACGGCTGCGAGAGCTTTGTCTTCCTGCGCAGCGCCTTCGGCACCGTTGGCGCGAGCCTTCTGGCATTCGTGCTGATGCTGGGCGTTGTTCCCTTCTGGTCAGCAATCCTCTCCAAAATGGCGGGCGATGCAACGCAAGAAGTGCTGATCGGGCTTGATCTGTTGCCAACCGCGCCTGCTTGGCCATTGGCCGGGGCGATCGCGATCGGCGTGCTGATCCTGAGCTGCCTGCTGGCAGCGCAGGGGAGCGATACCTTGCGACGGGTCAATCTCGCCCTCGTGCCCTTGCTGGTTCTGCTCTCGGGCGGATTGCTGGTAGCGGTGTTCTGGCAAAGTGGATGGGAAGCCGTCTTTTCGGCGCAGCCTCCAGCCTCTCCCCACGATCGCGCGACGCGGCTGATGCTGGCAGTAGAGATCAATATCGTAGCAGCGCTGTCGTGGTTCGGCCTTGCGGGCAATCTGATGCGTTATGGCCACAGTGCACGCGGGGCGGTGTGGGGCACGTGGGCAGGGCTGGTGCCGGTGTCCCTGCTGCCGGCCCTCGCTGGTCTCGCTTCATCGCTGGCGCTGGGTTCGTCCGACCCGGTTCAGTGGATGACCCCGCTCGTCGGCCCCCTGATCGGCCTCGCCATGCTGCTGGTGCTGATCTTTGCCAATATGTCGACGCTTATCGGGATGCTGCAGGGCAATGTGCCCACGAGCGTGCAAAATTTCGGGCCGCCTGCGCGCGCGCTCGGCTTTGCCGGCAATGTCGCAGCGCTGGGAATGGCGGCCGCGCTGATCCTGCTGCTGGCGACCGATACCCTCTACGCCTCGTTTTACACGGTGATCGCCTTTTACGGCGGGGTCTTCGCCCCTGCGACCGGCATTCTGCTGGCCGACACTTTGGCGCTGCGGCGTTCGAAGGTCGATCTGGCCGGATTGCATCAGGCTTCGGGCGGCCCTTACGCCTTCTGGTTCGGGATCAATCCGGTGGCGCTGATCGCGCTCACCGCCGGTTTCGCCACCTATATCACGCTGCTCGAGCCGGTCAGCCAGACGCCCAGCGCCGCGTTCCGCTATCTCTCGGCGAGCCTGCCAGCGATCGCCGCGGCGTTCGTCGTCCATCTCGCGCTCTCGCGCCTGATCACCATTCCCGCCGGGCGGGGCGGCTATCGCGCCCGGCCACAAGCCTCGCGGATCATCTCCGACGCCGAGCCGGCCGAATGAACGCGAACTCGCAATCCGGCCAGCTGCAGAAGCGCCTCGGCCTGCCCTTCGCCATCGCGGTGTGCGTGGGACTGGTGGTCGGCACAGGGATCATGCGAACACCGGGCGAGATCGCCAATCTGGTGCCCGATCCCGCGATCGTGCTGATGCTGTGGCTCGCTGGCGGGCTCTATGTCATGCTCATGGCCAATGTCGCGGCCGAGATCTCCTCGGCGATCCCGCGCTCGGGCGGGCATTATATCCCGGTGCATGAGGGTCTGGGAGACGCGATGGGGCTGCTCGTCGGCTGGACCATGTGGATTGCAGGTGTCGCCGCGACGGCATTTCTTGCTCTCGCAGCGGCGGATTTTCTCGCTCTGATGGCCCCTATCCTTTCGAATTATGTCGCGCTCGTTGCGCTGCTTGCTCTGGCCGGTGTGACGGCGCTCAACTGGCTAGGCGTGGAGGAAGGCCGCTGGGCGCAGATCGTCACCACCGTCCTGAAACTCGCCCTGCTGCTGGCGGTTGTCGGCGTGGCGCTAGCCATGCCGGCTGGCGAGACCACAGGTCAAGCCGTCGCGGCTCCCGTTCGCGTCGAGCCGCTTTCGTTCCTGACCGTCCTGGCCGGCCTGCAATTCATCATAACGGTCTATGACGGCTGGTACGCCTCGATCTATTTCGCCGGGGAGGACAAGGATCCGGGCCGCAACATCCCCCGATCCCTGTTCCAATCGGCAATCCTGGTCACCGTAATCTACCTTGCGGTCAACTGGTCGCTGATCAGGGCGCTCGATTTTGAGGTCTTGCGCGCATCGACCTTGCCGATGGCGCAGGTGATCGAAACCGCCGCCGGGCGCTGGGGCAAGGTGGCTGTGGGCCTTATCGCGGTGCTGATGGCACTGGGTACGCTCAACGCAGCGATCATGTCCAATCCGCGTACGCTTTATGGCATGGCTCAGGACGGGCTGTTTCTTAAAGCGGCTCTGAAGGTCAATCGCGGCGGCACGCCCACCTTCGCTCTCGCCTTGGGCCTTGTCCTTGCGATCCCGCTGATCTTCTCGGGTGGCTATGTGTTCGTGTTTCGGCTGGTGGGCGCGATGGTCCTGTTCGCATCATGCCTTTACGTGCTGTCCTATTTCGCGCTCAGAAAGCATCAGCCCGATCTTGAGCGGCCCTATCGCGCGAGGGGCCACCCGGTCCTTCCGGGCCTTGCGTTGGCGATCAATCTTGCGCTGCTGTTTGGCTTTGTCGTGGCCGAACCGGTCAGCGGGGCGATTATGGCAGCGATGATCGCGATCTGTTTGCCCGTCGGCATCCATCTCAAGCGAGCGCGGCGCCGGGCAGAAGAACTCGCCGCCTGACAAGTTTTCTCAGCTGCGCCCAGCTTGGCCGATCCGTTCATCGAGCGATGCCGGATGGCTATTCAAGGGGGCGCTCCGAACTCTCCTGAATGGAAGCGTTCCCCGGGATCATGGCCGGTGAAGCTGATGGTCGGGGAAGGCTCGATTGATGTGTCGCCGCGAGGGGAACTGCGTTAGGCTAGCGAACATCCCTTGCGCACTGTGCAACACAACCCGGATCAGGATGATGTAAGGCGAGACCATGTTCGACCAACTCGACGCGTTGCTGCTGGCCCGTATCCAGTTCGCCTTCACGGTGAGCTTCCACTTCTTTTTCCCCGCCTTCTCGATCGGGCTGGCGAGCTATCTCGCGGTGCTTGAGGGACTGTGGCTGAAGACGGGGCGGCAGGTCTATCTCGATCTGTTCAAATACTGGCTCAAGATCTTTGCCATCGCCTTTGCCATGGGCGTCGTCTCGGGCATCGTGATGAGCTATCAGTTCGGCACCAACTGGTCGGTGTTCTCCGATGTCGCGGGGCCGGTGCTCGGCCCGCTTATGGCCTATGAGGTCTTGACCGCCTTCTTCCTCGAGGCGGGCTTTCTCGGCGTGATGCTGTTCGGGATGGAGAAGGTCGGCAGGAAGCTGCACTTCATGGCCACGCTGATGGTCGCCTTCGGCACCTTCGCCTCGGCCTTCTGGATCCTCTCGGTCAACAGCTGGATGCAGACCCCGGTGGGCTTCGAGCTGGGAGCGAACGGGCAGTATCTCCCCGGCGAGAGCTGGTGGGATATCGTCTTCAACCCGAGCTTCCCCTATCGCCTCGTCCACACCGTGATGGCGGCCTATCTGACCACTGCCTTCGTCGTCGGCGGGGTGGGCGCCTATCACCTGCTCAAGAACCGCGCCAACGTGCACGCACGCACGATGTTCTCGATGGCGATGTGGATGGCCGCGCTCGTCACGCCGCTGCAGATCATCGCGGGCGATATGCACGGGCTGAACACGCTCGAGCACCAGCCGCAGAAGGTGATGGCGATGGAGGGGCATTTCGAAAGCCACCCCGACGGTGCGCCGCTGATTCTGTTCGGCATTCCCGACTCAGAGGCGAAGACGGTGCGATACGCGATCGAGATCCCCAAGCTCTCCTCGCTCATCCTCAAGCACGATCTCGATGCGCCGATGGATGGGCTCGACACCATCCCCGACGATGAGGAGCCGCCCGTGGGCATGGTGTTCTGGTCGTTCCGGATCATGGTCGGGATCGGCTTCGCCATGCTCGGGATCGGGCTGTGGAGCCTCTACGCCCGATACCGGCGGCAGCTCTATGATACGCGCTGGCTGCACCGCGCCGCCGTGCTGATGGCGCCGAGCGGCTTCGCCGCCGTGCTCGCGGGCTGGATCACCACGGAGGTGGGGCGCCAGCCTTACGTGATCTACGGCCTGCTGCGCACCGCCGATGCGGCAAGCCCGCTCGATGCGCCGGCAGTCGCCGCATCGCTGCTCGCCTTCATCCTCGTCTACTTCACCGTCTTCGGCATCGGCGTGTGGTATATTTTGCAGCTCATGCGCAAGCCGCCCAAGAAGCTGGAGACCGGTGTGAAGCGGGGTGACACGGGGCCGATCCGCACCGCCGGGATCACGCCGGGGCCGACGCAGAACCCCGGCCAGGCCGAGACCCTACCGCGCGAGAAGGAGGACGCGTGATGGATCTGACCGTCATCTGGGCCTTCATCATCGCCTTCGCGGTGTTCGCCTATGTCGTGATGGATGGCTTCGATCTGGGCATCGGCATCTTGTTTCCCACGGTGCGCGTGGGCACCGGGCGAAACCGGGCGATGAACTCGATCGCGCCGGTGTGGGACGGCAACGAGACCTGGCTGGTGCTGGGCGGCGGCGGGCTGTTCGCCGCCTTTCCGCTGGCCTATGCGGTGGTTCTCCCGGCAACTTATCCGCTGATTATCGCGATGCTTTTGGGTCTCGTCTTCCGCGGGGTGGCGTTCGAATATCGCTGGCGCGACCCGGCGCACCGCGCCTTCTGGGATGCGGCCTTTTTTGGCGGATCGCTGGTTGCCGCAATGGCGCAGGGGATGACGCTGGGCGCGCTGCTGCAGGGGATCGAGGTGGCGGATCGCGCCTATGCCGGAAGCTGGCTCGACTGGCTCACGCCCTACACCATCCTGACCGGGCTCGGCACGGTCGCGGGATACGCTTTGCTCGGCAGCACTTGGCTGATCTGGAAGCTCGATGGCGGCGCCCAGCGCCACGCCCGCTATCTCGCCCTGCGCGCGGCGCTCGCGACGATCGTGCTGATGGGGGCGGTGAGCTTCTACAACATTGCCCTCAACGAGGACTATGCGGCCCGCTGGCTGACCGCTCCCGCGATCTATTATGCCGCGCCCGTCCCGATCATCACCGCGATCATCACGATCTCGATGATCCAGGCGATCCGCAAGGATCGCAACAGCAAGCCCTTCTGGCTCGCGATCGCGCTGTTCTTCCTCGGGATGGCGGGCCTCGGCGTGACCATGTGGCCTTATGTCGTCCCGCCGGGTATCACGATCTGGGATGCCGCCGCGCCCGAGAAGAGCCAGATCTTCATGCTGGTGGGCGTCGCGATCACGATGCCGCTGATCATCGGCTACACCGCCTGGGCCTATTGGGTGTTCCGCGGCAAGGTGGGCGAGGAAGGCTATCATTGATGTCTTCGGGCGGCGACGGGCCAGAGGCTCCGCTGTGGCAACGGCTGGCGTGGATGGCGGGCATCTGGCTCGCCAGTGTCACCTTTCTGGGGGCGGTTGCGATGGTCATCCGCCTTTGGCTCAAGGCCTGAATCGGCGGAGCCGCAGCGGGTCCATCACCCTGGACTACCGCGCATGATACTGTTCCCCCGATCGATGAGAACACCTTCGACGCGCGAGGGTCCAACAGTTTTGCGCCTGCGACATCGACGAGGCTTGGATGATGCGGACCGCCGATATGATCCGCGCCGAGGAGGGATCCTCAAGGCCGCGCCGCCGGGGATCGCTTGCGCGCAGGCTGCGCAGGGGCTTGTCGGCCAAATCGTCGGAGCCTTGGGCGGCCTTGACGCAGCGAGCAAGTATGCGGTCAGCGGCCCGACCCGCGATCGCTGTGGATCATGTCCCCTTGGGAAGGCGGGCCCGGTTTCCTCCTGAAGCGAAGCGCGAGCAATGCCAGCGCGCCGCGCTCACCCGGACTGCGCAGCTGTCGCGCGGGCGTTCGCCAGCTCCGTTTCGTCCAGGCGATAAAACAGCAGCAGGGGCACTGCGGCAAGGCAGAAGAATGCGGGGATGATCGAAACGCCCCATTGCACCGCCTCGAGCACCTGCGCTGGCTGGATGCTCGCAGGATCGCGCGAGGCGACGAGCCCGCCCGCCTGCAACAGCAGCCCGATGATGAAGGGCCCGATCGCGCCCGCGAAATTCTCGACGAAAGTGAAGACGCCGCTCATGATCCCCTCGCGCCCCTCGCCCGAGACGAGCCGGTCATATTCCATCGTGTCGGGCAGCATGGCAAGCGCGCAGAGCAGTGTCCCGGTCGAGCACGCCCCGATGAACACCGCACGCGCGAAAAACGCCCATTGGGGCTCGCCCGGCACCCAGACGAACCACGAGGCGAGGCCCATGGCATAAAGCACCAGCAAAGCGATGAAGCTCTGGCGCTTGCCCAGCCGTGCGATGACGAGGCGATGGACTGGCACGCTGGCGATCCCGGCAATGCTGAAGAGAAGGAGGTATCGGCTGAGCTCGAGATTTCCGAGCTTGAGCACGTAGGTGAAGAAGTAGGGGCTGCAGGTGAGCACGGTGTAGAGCACGCTCAACTGAAACAGCTTGACCAGCGTGAGCAGCCGGAAGGGCGCGTTTCCGAACACCTTGACGGTGTCCGAGAAAGGGCTGACGAGCAGCGCCAGAACGCCCACCGGTTGCTCGCGATTGGCAGGGGCGGGGCGGGGGAGCCACGCCGCGCCAATGAACACGATCAAGCACATGAGGGCTGCAGCGATGCCCAGGACCACGCCCATTGCGCTATAACCCGCCCCGGATGTGCCCGTCGTCTCGACCAGCAGCGGCGCGCCGGCGGAGCCCGCCATGACGCCGGCAAGGAGGAAGAACACCCGCAGGCTCATCAGCCGCGTGCGCGCGTCATAATCGCCCGCAATATCGGGCGGCATGGCGAGGTAGGGGATCGAGAAGATCGAATAGGCGGTCGAGAACAGGATGAGTGCGAGCGCCGCGGCGAGCCCCGCGCCCGTGCCCTCGACCCCCAGCAGCGAGAGGTTGAAGAACAGGCAGAAGGTGAGCCCCATGGCGCTAGCGCCGACCAGCAGATAAATCCGGCGCGGCCCCCAGCGGTGCTGCGTGCGGTCACTGATCGCGCCGATGAGCGGATCGATGACCCCGTCATAGACCCGCACGACGAGAATGATTGTCCCCGCGAGTGCAGGCGGGATCGCCAGCACGCTGGTCATGTAGAACAGCGCAAACAGCGCCATCACGTTGAACAGCGCACCGGTCGCGAACGAGCCCGAGGCCCATGCAATCTGCGCCCATGGCGCGATTTGTGCCGGGCTTCCCTTGTTCGCGAGCTGCCCGGCGGTGGAAGCGCTCACGCGAAACTGACCGATTTGCCTGGCGAGTGCTTGCGGCTCATCACATAGACCCCTCCCATGCTGCCGAAATTGATCCGCATGTCCTCGTCGCAATAGACGACATCGGAATGGAGCGTGGGCGGCTTCAGTTCGCGCCTGAGCTCGAAGCCTTCCTCGAGGCCGAAATGCGCGCGCAGATCCTCGGCGCTCACTCCCTCGGGCGCCACCAGTTCGACCGCGTAGAATTCGACCGAATAGCGCTGCGGCTGGTCTTCGGGGATCGAATACCGCCCCCACACGATCAGCGTCGCCGGATGCTCCCCATCGGGTGTCGTGATCGAGAGGACGTTATTGTAGTGCCTACCCTCGACCCTGATCTCCTGGTCGATCTCGAGCACCTTGATCGGGAGGTCGGGGAAGGTGTTGAAACTCTGGAGCTTCATCGAGCTTTCGTGCCGGATCGGCTTTCCTGCCGTGTGACGCGGGCCGAACTGGGCGAAATGCGAGCCCCACGGCGCCGCGACGAAATCCTGCGCATCGAGCGGACGCGGAGTCGGGGTGAGTGGCACCAGCTCTGCGATCAGCGCGTGGATTTGCTCGAAGGTCTCATCGTCATAGGTGCCGTCTGGTCGGCAGGCATCGATCGCCTCGCGCAGTCGCGCCTTCAAGGCCTCGGTCTTGCTCATCGACGCTCTCTCCCGATCGGATGCGGTGCCAAGGCGCACACCCGCATGCGACTTGCTTCTGAAGATTGCAAGAAATCGGGCCTTGCGCCCGCCTTTCACCATGGCGATGGTGCATCTTGTCCGCTCAGCGATCACAGCGCCGCGCCGCGCTGTCGAGGAGTGGCAGGAGAGGCAATCTATCGCGGCATGAACGATTTGAGCCCAGCCCCACCGCCCGAGCGCTTCAGCCTGCCCGCCGCAGCAGCGGAGCTGGGCCTGCCCGCGCCAGCGCGAGGATCGCCGAAAGGCGAGGGGCAAACCCTTGTTCATGCCGCCACGGCCATGCCATTCGCGTTCGTTCCGCACACATCGCCGCAGGAGGCCAATCGCCTCGTCGCGGCCGCACGCGAGGAGTTCGAGCGCGGAACGTGGCGCACCATGCCGGTCAACGAGCGTGCGGCGACCTTGCGCCGGGTGAGCGCGCTGATCCTGGAACACGCGGATGAGCTTGCCCGGCTCCAGACGCTCGAGACCTCGATCGTGATCGCGCAATCGCGCGCGATGCATGTGGCGCGCACGGCCGAGAACTTCACCTTCTTCGCCGATCTCCTCGCTGGTCACGCGGGCGAAAGCTACGAGCAATCGGGGCGATATCTCTCGATCGTCACGCGCGAGCCGGTCGGCGTTGCAGTGTTGATCGCGCCTTGGAACGCGCCGCTGGTGCTCGCGTCGATGAAGCTTGCGGCTGCGATCTCGCTTGGCAATTGCGCGATCGTGAAGCCTTCCGAATATGCGCCGCTCGCAGTCCTGCGAATGGTCGAGCTGATCCACGAGGCGGGCGTGCCGCGCGCCGTGGTGCAGGTCGCTTGTGGCACGGGGCAAGGTATCGGACAGGCGCTGGTGGCGCATCCCGGGGTGGATGTCGTCGGCTTCATCGGCGGCACCGAGACGGGTAAGCGGATCATGGCGACCGCTTCGGGCACGCTCAAGAAGGTCGGCCTCGAGCTCGGCGGCAAGTCGGCCAACATCGTCCTTGCCTCGGCCGATCTCGAGCGCGCGATCGACGGCTCGCTGATGGCGATCTATGCGGGGAATGGAGAGCAGTGCCTCGCGGGCTCGCGGATCCTCGTCGAGGAGACTGTGGCCGACGATTTCATCGCACGTTTTGTTGAGCGAACCAAGGCGCTCAGGGTCGGCGATCCGTTCGATCCGGCTAGCGAAATCGGACCGATGGCGTTCCGGGCCCATTTCGAGAAGCTGCTCGCATTCGGCGAGCTCGCGCATTGCGATCCGGCCTACAGCGTGCTGACCGGTGGCGGGCGCCTCGAGGGGCTGGGGGACGGCTACTACTTCGCGCCGACCGTGGTCGAGACGCGCGACAATGCAAGCGAGCTGTGCCAACAGGAGCTGTTCGGCCCCTTCGCCATGATTCAGCGGGTCGCCGATCTCGATGATGCGCTCGAGCGGGCCAATGATAGCGAATTCGGCCTCGCCGCCTATATCTGGTCCGACGACTTGCCCACGGTGATGCGTGCCCGCCGGGCGCTGCGCGCGGGCACCGTCTGGGTCAATACGCCGATGGCCCGCGATCTGCGCTCGCCCTTCGGCGGCTACAAGCAATCGGGCATCGGGCGCGATGGACTTCCCGGCTCGATCGAACTGTTCACCGAGGAGAAGACGACGCTTATCCCGCAAGAGCCCCTCGCACTCCCGAAGATGGGCGAACGCTAGGCGGGCGGTGCGCTTCTTCGCCTGCCGGGCGCGCGCACTTTTCCTCGAAGTGTTCGACTGGTGAACACGCTCGCCGACTTGAACGGCCGTGGCCGGGCCGTAGGATAGGCTATAGGTTCATTGGGAAAGGCTTGGGTAACGCAGTCATGGGCAAGGAACAGGCGATTGCAGCGCCACAGGGCGCGACCGGGCAGGCCTTCGGCTTCGCACCCGATCATGACGAGACGGCCCGTCTTGCGTTCGTGGGGGCGCTCAAGAAGTTCGTCAACTTCGACATAGAGGGCCGCGTTGCGAAGCTGTTCGATGAAGCGCTTGTGCCCGCCGCTATCGCCGCCGGCGCACCGGCGCCAGGCTCGCGGCAGGAGGCGGCCCAGCTGCTTGAGCCGCACTCGCTCTATCGCCTTTGGGCAACGCTTACCTATCACAGCCAAAACCTCATGTGGGACGCTGTGCAGATGACCACCGACCGGACGATCGAGGCGCAGGTCGCGCATTATCAGGCGCTTATCGCGAGTGGCACCGCGCAAGGGTCGATCGCGCTCAGCGACGAGCTTTTGGTGAAGGCCCCGGTCGCGACCACCGAAATCCACCGCCAGCCCGGCGGCTATTGGCGCGAGCGCCGGGCAGACGATCTGGAGGCGGCGCTCAATTATTCGGGCACAGTCGAGCTTTATCGGATCGCCAAGGGAATGTCTGCGGGCGAGAGCCCGCCGGCGGATGCCTTCGGCCGGTTCGTGAGCGCGATTGCCCGCAAATACGCCTCCGATCTCGAGCCCCAGGCGATCCTCGACATGGGCTGCGGCACCGGCGAGCAGACCCTCGCCTACAAGCGCGAATTTCCCGAGGCGCAGGTTCACGGGATCGACTGCGCCCGGCCCTTCATCCGCTTCGCCCATGCCTATGCCGAGGATGCCGGCGTGCCCGTCCATTTCGCCGAGATGGATGCCGGGAACACGCATTTTCCGGACGAGAGCTTTGATCTGATCGTCTCGATCATCATGTTTCACGAGACCAGCAAGGCGCAGGCGCGTGACATTCTCGAGGAGTGCCACCGGCTGCTGCGCCCCGGCGGGCTCGCGCTCCATCTCGATGTGCCCTACCAGCCGGAGCGCACGCCCCTCGTGCGGCAAGTCACCAATCACTGGCAGGTGCGCTACAATGGCGAGCCATTCTGGAGCGGCTTCGCCGAGCTCGACATGAAGGCCGAGGCGATCGCCGCAGGGTTCGATCCCGCAAGCGCATTTGCGACCTATGAGACGGTAGGACAGGCGTCCTATCATTTCTTTGGCGGTCGCAAGGCCGCATGAGCGAGGATCTGCCAGCAGGCCCGCGCGCAGGCGAGCGGCACACCACGTTCTTTGACGATCCGCTCAAGGATCATCTCCTGCGCGCACTGGTCACTGTCTCGATGGAGCTTTCGGTGACGCGCGAACGGGTGGCGACGCTCGAGGCCCTGCTGATCGAGGCCGGAGTGATCGAGGAGGCTGCGGCGAACATTCATGCGCCCGCGGGCGAGGATGCGGCCAAGCGAGCCGAGCAGCGGCAAAAGCTGATCGAGAGCGTGCTCGGCCCGCTGGTGGAGAGCCTCGCGGCGCAGGATTGACGCCTCATGCGCTCAAGTGCGCCCAGCGACGGTCGAGCTCATAGATCTCGTCAAATCCCAAAAGGCTGCACATCTCGGCGAAACTGAAGAGTTCGACGTCATCGTGGACGCTGGTGCCGCACTCTTTCAATCGCTTGAGCGCGTGAAGACTCGCCGCCGCCGAGGCGAGCGCGGTCGTCGCCGGGAAGAGCGCTCCGGAAAATCCGATTTCTTCCAGCGTAGCGGCGGGCAGGATGCGGGTGCTGCCCCCGTCAGCCATGTTGACAATGGCCGGGCCCGGCAGGCGGGCAGCGACGAACGCCATCTCTTCCTCGTCGCCGAGCGCCTCGGGAAAGAGCAGGTCGGCCCCGGCCTTCGCATAAGCTTCGAGGCGGCGCAGCATGGCGTCGAGCCCCTCGGGCTGGCGCGCATCCGAGCGGGCGATGATGAGCGGCGCATCCGGCCCCTCGCGCGCCTCGCACGCGACGGTGATGCGCGCCACCATCTCTTTCACCGGCACCACCTTCTTGCCAAGCGAGTGGCCGCAACGCTTGGGAAACTCCTGGTCCTCGAGCTGGATCGCAGCGACGCCCGCTTCGTGGTAGCCGCGCACGGTGTGGCGCACGTTGAGCAGCCCGCCATAGCCGGTATCGGCATCGGCGATGATCGCCATCCCTTCCGCCGTGCGCACGAGCGTCGCGACACGGTCAAGCATCTGGGTATAGGTCGCGACGCCGACATCGGGCAGACCATAGGCCGAAGCGGTGAGCCAATAGCCGCTGGCGAAACCGATCTCGAACCCGGCGAGCCGCGCGAGCTTGGCGGCGATCATGTCGTGCATGCCGGGCGCGACGAAGAACCGGCCAGCGGCGAGCGCGTCCTTGAGGGCGGTGGGGGCTGGCATGGCGATTTCTCCGAGGCGCGGTAGGGCGTTTAGCCATGGCGCGCGGCCGCTCGTGGGACGAGCCCAAGACGAGTTCCATTCCGCCACGCGAACAAATCTGGGTTCACCCGCTGCATCGAGGCTGTCAGCGCGTCAGAGGAAGCGGGGCTGTGCGAGCGAGGGACAATGCGCATCACCGATGTCATCTTTGCGCCATCGCGCGGTGGGTTCTTCTACGATGACCAGGCCGCGATTCGGGCGGGCCGGGCGCAGAACGGCATCGTCTATCTTGGCGAACCGCTGACGCCCGGTTTCGCTGCGGTCAGACAGCCTGCGATCGCGCTCGGGATTGGCCTGGTGCTCGAGGATGGTGCTGTCGTCTGGGGCGACATGGTCAGCGTGCAATATTCGGGCGCCGCGGGCCGCGATCCGCTGTTCGATCCCGAGCCGATCAAATCAATCTGCCAGAAACGGGTGAGCCAAAGGTTGATCGGGATGGACGCGCGGGACGGCTTTGGCAATTGCACAGTGGCGTTCGCGCACGAAGGCGCGGACCGTCTGCCGCTCGCAATCGAATACGGATTGAGCCAGGCCCTGCTGCGCGCGGCCAGCCACGCGCGCGCCATCACCATCGCCGAAATCGTGGCCGAGGCGCTCGGCCTTTCCGCTCCGCGCGAGCCCATCCCGATCTTCGCCCAGAGCGGCGATGAGCGCCGCCTCGCGGTCGATACGATGGCACTCAAGGGCGTCGATATCCTTCCTCACGGGCTAATCAATTCGGCCGAGAAGTTCGGCGAGCATGGCGAGGCTTTGCGCGACTATCTGCGCTGGGTCGCAGCGCGCACGCACGAGCTGGGCGCCCCCGGCTACCGCCCGGTGCTGCATTTCGATGTCTATGGCTGGATCGGCCTTGGCATTTCGTCGAACCCGCGCAAAATCGCCGAGTTTATCGCGAGCCTCGCCGAAGAGGTTCCAGGGCACACGCTCCACATCGAGTGCCCGGCTGATTACGGCACGCGGGCGGCCACGATCGAAAACTACGCAGCGATTGTCGCGCACCTCGATCGCCTCGCGCCGCAAGCCAGGGTCGTCGCCGACGAACATTGCAATACGCTCGCCGACATCAAGGCCTTCATCGCCGCTCGTGCAGCGCACATAATCCAGGTCAAGACGCCCGATGTCGGCAATCTCATGGACACCGCTCACGCGCTCCTCGCGGCGCGCGCGGCCGGGATCGGCGCCTATTGCGGCGGCACCAGTGCGGAGACCGATCTCTCGGCACGGGCTTGCGTCCACGTCGCGCTTGCCGCGCGCGCGAGCATGATGCTCGCGAAGCCCGGGATGGGGGTTAACGAGGGGCTGCTGATCGTTGGCAACGAACAGGCCCGCGCGCTTGCGGAAATCGACCGGCGGCTATCCTGAGCCGTCGCCGAATGTCCGGCAGGTGGTCAAAACGCTTCCCCTGAGCGCGGCTTTCCTTTAGCTTGAAAAAATAGCGTGAAAGGGATCGCACGCCATAAACCACCGGATTGAAGGGCGAAGGCCTGGAATATGGCCGCGCCCGGAGTGGGAGCGTATTATGGAACGAGGCGTACCCATCAGAGCAATCAGCCGCGGTATTGCCGTGTTGGCGTCGATCAATCGCGATGGCCCCATCTCGATGATGGGCATCGCCCGGGCGGCGCAGATCCCATACCCCACGGCGTGCCGGATCGTGCAGACCCTGTTGCACGAGGGCCTGATCGAGAAGGAACCCGCGCGCAAACGCTACCGCGTCACCTCGCTGGTGCAGACCCTCTCGACCGGCTTCCAGACCGAGGACCAGCTCGTCTCCGTCGCCCGCGCACACATCGAGGCATTGTGCCATCAGGTCGGCTGGCCGATCTCGATCGCGACGCGGGTGGGCACGCGGATGATGGTGCGCGATTCGACCCACAACATGACCTCGCTCACCTTCTCGCACTATTTTCCCGGCTACACCCTGCCGATCGCCGAGTGCGCCACTGGCAAGGTCCACCTCGCCTTCTGCGACGAGGATGAACGCACCGCCATCGTCGAGGGCTGGAAGGCGATCGAGACCGACGCCTCGAACATGGGCATGCTGCTGCTTGGCGACGATTTCATGCTCCAGAAGATCCGGCGCGATGGCTATGCGCTGCAGGTGCGCAACGTTTACAACGCGGATCCAGGCAAGACCTCGAGCATCGCGGTGCCCCTTCTGGGCGAGGACGATACCCTTATCGGGGCGCTGGCGCTGATCTATTTCGCCAGTGCGATGAACTCCGCCGAGGCGGTCGAGAAATATCTGGCGCCTTTGCAGGCGACCGCGCGCGCGATCCACGATGATCTGCTGGCAGTGGCTGCTGGCGATGGGCGTGATATGGAAGCGGCCGAGTAAAGCGATTAGGCGCTGATCTTGCTGGAGATTTCACGTGCGGTGTGTTCGCCGGCGAGGCGCCCGAGCGTGGTTGCGGTGAGGAGGCCGTTGCCGGCAAGATAACCGTCGGCGCCTGGCCCTGAAATCCCCCGAGCCGCCCCGCCTCCTGCATAGAGGTTGGGGAAGGGTTTGCCCGATGCTCGCAGCACTCGCGCATGCTCGTCTACCTCAAGCCCGCCCTGGGTGTGAAACAGCGCCCCCGTCACCCTGACTGCATAAAATGGCGCCTCGAGCGGAGCCTTGCCTGCAAACCTGCGCCCGAACGCATCGCGATCTTCGCTGGCGATAAGACGGTGAGTCTCGGCGACGCTCGCCTCCAGCCCCGCCGGATCGATCCCCGCCGCCGCTGCCAGTTCGCCAAGCGTATCGGCCCTTATGAGGCACCCGGCGGATATCGCCTGCTGATAATCGTCGAACTGGGTCATGATCGCGTGGCGTTGCTCATCATAGATGCTCCACGCGACATGCCCCTCCTGCCGCAGCACCTCGACCGCCTGCTCGGAATAACCCGAGGCTTCGTTGGCGAAGCGGCGGCCCGAGCGATTGACCTGGATGCCCCCTTCAGCGATCAGCGGCCACAGGATCGGAATACCGTATCCTGCGGCGAGTCCGGCATGGCCTTGATAAGCCGATAGGTCTGCCATCCGGGCACCCAGCGCGCGGCCCCACCCGATTGCGTCGCCCTTGTTGCCGGGGTGGCCGTGGAAGGTTGCGTGCTCGAGCTCCGGGATAAGCTGCGTCACCATCGCCTGATTGCCGGCGAAGCCGCAGCAGGCGAGGATCAGTGCATCGCAGCCGATCACGTCGCGTGCGCCGTCGGGCCGGGTTGCGGCAACGGCGATCACGCGATCCTCGTGGTCGACATAAAGCGTATCGACGAGGCTGCTCGTCAGGATATCGACGCCTGCATCCTCGCAGGCATTGGCAAGCGCGCCCATCAGCTCGCTCCCCGAGCGCGAGGGCATGCCATGCATCCGCAAGGCCGAGTGGCCGGGATAGGTGAAGCCTTCGACGAGGCTGAGATCGATCTCATGGGTCTCGGCCAACCAATCGACCGTCCGCGCCGACTGGCGAGCCAGATGCGTGACGAGCGCATGATCGACCGCCCCCTTGGTCTTGGCGACGATGTCGGCCGCGAATTGCTCCGGGCTGTCCTCGATCCCCTTGGCACGCTGGATGCGGCTGCCCGCTGCCGGAATGAGGCCGGTCGACATGGCGGTCGTCCCCATCGGCCGATTGTCGCGCTCGATCACGAGCACGTCGACCCCCGCATCCCTTACCGCGAGCGCCGCGGTAAGTCCGGTTCCGCCGCCGCCCACCACGATCACTGGCAAGTGCATGATCGTATCTACGGCCTCGGCGCGGATCACCTTGGGATTGGTCATACGTGCTCTTCCACGAATGTGAGAACCGGCTTGATGGCGGTCCTGGTCGCCGCATCGCTGAAGGCGCGCGCGATATCGGCGAACCGATAATGGGTGACGATCCGGTCGATCGGCAGCTCGCCGGCCTTCAAATGGTTGATCAGGCGGGGCAGCAGCCGCGCGGGATCGCTGTCGCCCTCGACGACGCCAACGATCGACTTGGCCAGGAAATCCATGCCGCCCGGATGCCGCACCGGCTCTCCGAACGCGGCCGGCAGGGTGACGACGCCCAGCGTCCCGCCCGGGCGTAGCGCCGCCAACCCCCCTTCGAAGGTCGACTGGAGCCCGGCGGTGTCGAGCGCGGCGCTCGCGCCGCCGCCGGTCCGCTCGCGCACCTGTGCTGGCCAGTCGCTGTCTGCAGCATCGATTGCAAGGCTTGCTCCAAGCTCGTGCGCCAGCGCCCGCCGGTCGTGGCGCGGTTCGACCATCAGAATTGGTGCACAGCCCAGAATGCGCCCGGCCATGACTGCGGCAAGGCCCACCGCGCCCGCTCCGATGACGAGCAGCGGTCGCTGCGCGCTGGCGCCGATCTGGGAGAAAACCGCGCCAGCACCTGTCTGGATCGAGCAGCCCATCGGCGCTGCGAGCGCGAGCGGGGTGTCCTCCGGGACCGTCACGCAGTTTCTTTCGCTCGCCAACGCATGAGTTGCGAAAGAACTCTGCCCGAAGAAACCGGCGGCGATCGCAGAGCCGTCCGGGCGGGTCACAGCAGGTTCCGGCACGCTGCGCCTCCCCTCGAAATTGAGCTCTGGTCCGGAGAGACAATAGGCCGGGCGATGATCCGCGCAATTGGGGCAGGCGCCGCACGAGGCGAAGGTGGCGAGCACCTTGTCACCGGGCCTGAGATTGCGCACCGCGCTGCCGGTCTCGACGACGGTGCCGGCGCCCTCGTGGCCGAGCACGCGTGGACATGGCGTCCACCGGCTGACTTCGAGATCGGTGTGGCAGACACCTGCTGCCTCGATCCTCAGCACCACCTCGTCGGGCGCGGGATCGGCGAGGAACAGGTCCTCGATCACCGGTGCGGCGCCCCCGCCCGGACAGACCGCCGCCCTGATCCTGCGCGGCATCAGACGGCGCGGCCCCGGCGCATGAGGTCGCTCATGCGAACAGTCGCTCGATCTCGGCGAGGACGGCGGCATCCTCGATCGTCGGGGGCACGTTGGGCGTCTCGCCGTCAGCGATCTCGCGCATTGTCTTGCGCAGGATCTTGCCCGAGCGCGTCTTGGGCAGGCGCGCGAGGACGTGGACGCGCTTGAAGGCGGCGACCGGGCCGATCTGGCTGCGCATCAGCGCGACGAGCTCGGTGGCAAGGTCGCTCTCGGCCCGCTCGCATCCGGCCTTGAGGACGACAAATCCGACCGGCATCTGGCCCTTGATCGCATCCGCCATCCCGATCACGGCGCATTCGGCGACATCGGGATGCGCGCTCAGCACTTCTTCCATGGCCGAAGACGAGAGACGATGGCCGGCAACGTTCATGACATCGTCGATCCGCGCCATGATGTGGACATAGCCGTCCTCGTCGATGAAGCCGCTGTCACCGGTAAGGTAATGGCCGGGAAAGCGCGCGAAGTAGGCTTCCTCGTATCGCTGCGGGGCTTTCCACAATGTCGGGGCGAAGCCGGGAGGCAGAGGCAGGCTCGCGACGATAGAGCCTGTCTGCCCTGCGGCGACGGGCTTGCCATCCTCGTCGAGGCAGGCGAGATCCCAGCCCGGCATGGGCAGGGTCGAGGCGCCGGGCTTGACCGGCAGCGGCTCTATCCCGAGCGGGTTGGCGGTGATCGCGCTGCCCGTCTCGGTCTGCCACCAATGGTCGATCACGGGCACGCCGAGCAGCTCCTTTGTCCATCGCAGGGTCTCCGGATCGGTCCGCTCGCCGGCGAGGAACACCGCAGCAAGGTTCGAAAGGTCTGCCTCCCTCGCGAAATCGCCTGCCGGATCGACCTGCCGGATGGCGCGCAGGGCGGTGGGCGCGGTGAAGAAACTGCGCACCCGGTGCCGCTCCATGATCCGCCAGAAGACGCCGGCATCTGGCGTGCCCACCGGCTTGCCCTCGAAGATCACGCTGGCATTGCGGTTGAGGAGCGGGGCGTAGCAAATGTAGCTGTGGCCTACGACCCAGCCCACATCGCTCGCCGCCCAGAAGGCTTCGCCCGGTGGGCAATCGTAGATCGCGTTCATGCTCCACAGGAGCGAGACGAGATGGCCACCGGTGTCGCGCACGATGCCCTTGGGGCTGCCGGTCGTGCCCGAGGTGTAGAGGATGTAGAGCGGATCGGTCGCCAAGACGGGCACGCACGCGGCTGGGGTCGCTGCGGCCTCCAGTTCGTCCCAGTCATGCGCGCGATCGGCCCCGAGGTCGGCGAGATACGCCTCGCGCTGCCAGTATATTGTGTGCGCCGGGCGGTGCTGCGCGAGGCGGAAGGCCTCCTCGATAATTGGCTGGTAGGCCAGCACCTTGGCACCCTCGATCCCGCAATTGGCGGCGATGACGATATGCGGGCGCGCATCATCGATCCGGCTGGCAAGCTCGGGCGCGGCGAACCCGCCGAAGACAACCGAATGCACAGCGCCGATCCGGGCGCAGGCGAGCATGGCGATCACGGCCTGGGGCGAATTGGGCATGTAGATGAGCACGCGCTCGCCGGGCGATACGCCGAGCGCCTGCAAGGCGCCGCCGAGCCGTGCAGTGCGATCCTGCAGCTCGCCGAATGTGAGCTTCGCGGATGTGCCTGTGACCGGGCTCTCGTAGATCAGCGCGGTCGCGCCCCCGTGGCCCGCCTCGACGTGACGATCGACGCAATTGTGGCATGCGTTGATCCTGCCGCCGGCGAACCACCGCGGCACCGGCAAGGCGGCACGATCGAGCACCGTTTCCCAGCGGCGATGCCAGTCGAGCTGCTCCGCCTGCGCTTCCCAAAATTCTTCGGGATCGGCGATCGACTGGCGATGGATATCACGATAGCGGGCCGGATGGATCATGCGCTTTCCTAACTTCGCTGGTTGTAGGCGAGCGCGCGCGCGGATTACATTATCCAATGAGCGGATAGTCTCGTCGGTAAAAACCGGATCGCGCGCGAGCCTGCTAGAACTTCGCACTCGGCATGAGTGAGGACAGAATGGACTCCAAAGCGACCAGTGATGTTCCGGCCCAGCTTGGCGAGGAGATCGGCGGTCCGGGCAGGGCCTATTTCGATGATGTCGTGATCGACAACATCCTTGATGCGCTGCTCGAACTTTCAGCGGCGGTGTGGACTTATCACGACCGGGTGAACGTGCTCGAGGCCGTTCTGGCCGAAAAGGGCATCGAGGTGAGCGAGGCGATCGAGGCGCATCTGCCCGACGAGGCAGAGATCGCCCGCCGCGCAGCCGAGCGCGCCGCGCTGGTCGAACGGGTGTTCGGCTCATTCGTGCGACGGCCGACGCCTCGCGCCAATCCGGTCAGCCCCGCAGATTTGACAGGAGAAAAGAAATGAACCGCGGTTCCATCGGTGTCACCCCCCGCCCGACGCGTCTGGCTGACGAAAGCTATCTCGAATTCATCACCAGCTTTCGCCGGCTGGCGATCCAGGAGATGTTCCCCAAGGTCGCTGAGCACGGCGAGATCGCGCTGGCGCAGGCGCTGGAGAGCGGCGAGATCGGGCGAGCAGGCGAGGGCGGGAGCGTGGCGCTGGATGACATCCAGAAGGTGTTCGGCAAGAACCCGGTCACGCCGACTTTCCAGCGCTTCGTGCGCACCCAGCAGGAGATGATGTGGCGCCGCACGCGCGAGAGCTTCTATCAGGATGTCGACGGGCTGATGGCGGCCATGGCGCATGCCGAGGAGCAGCATCCGACACGCATCCACATTGATCCGGGTTTCGTTGAGCCCGACTACACCCGCCGCGAAATCCATTGCCAGCCCGGCGGCTACACCGACGATCCGATGGGCGGGATCGTCTATCATTATGGCACCAAGGTGTTCTACGAGGGCTTCAACGACCAGGACGAGCTGCACATCGAGCTGGCGCAGAAGGCGACGACGCCTGCGGACGGCAAGATCGAGCGCGTGCTCGATATCGGCTGCTCGGTGGGGCAGGCGACGACGGTGCTCAAGGATCTCTATTCGCAGGCCGAAGTGTGGGGCCTCGATGTCGCCAAGCCGCTGATCCGCTATGCCCATGCGCGCGCGGTCAGCCATGGCAAGGAGGTCCACTTCAAGCAGGCGCTCGCCGAAGATACCGGCTATCCCGATGCCCATTTCGACATGGTTTTGAGCTACATCCTGTTCCACGAGGTGCCGGTCGAGAAGATGAAGGAAATCATCGCCGAGACCTACCGCGTGCTGCGCCCCGGCGGCGTGTTCTCGATCTACGAATTCCCGAGCAACGACAAGAACCAGGTCAGCGCCTCGCATCGCTTCCTGATCGACTATGACAGCCGCAACAATTGCGAGCCCTATTCGCCCGATTTCGTCGCGGCCGATTTCCGTGGGATCATCGCCGAGGCAGGCTTCATCGTCGAGGACGGCCCGCTGCTCACCAATCCGTTCCTGCAATCAATCATCGCGCGCAAACCCGCTTGAGGCGCCCGGCTCGTCAGACCAGTTCGACACTCGCCGGGTCGTAGGCGAAAATCCCCAGAGCATCCTCGTTCTTTGGCGGGGCGTCGCGCAGGGCATAGGGATCGAGCGCCTGCAGCCGGTCGCCGCCGAGATTGCTCTCGCGCTGCAAAAGCGCGCAGCGTTCCACCCGCGCGCGCTCATAGAGGGCGAGCGCTTGTAGCGGGTCGCGGCACTGCGCGAAGCACCGGCCAAGCACCACGCCATCCTCGATCGCCGAGCTTGCGCCCTGTCCCATATAAGGCAGCATCGGATGCGCCGCATCGCCGAGCACCGTGACGCGGCCCTTCACCCATCGCTCGAGCGGGTCGCGGATGAACAGCCCCCAGCGATAGAGCGAGCCCTCGTCGATCGCGGCTATTGCGTCGGTGACGTAGTCGGTCCAGCCGGCAAACAATGCGGCGAGCTCATGCGGGTGTGCCTTGGCCTGCCAGCTCTCCTCGGCCCACTCGCGCGACCGCGTGAGAGCCACCAGGTTCACCAGCGCAGTGCCGCGGATCGGATAGGTAACGAGGTTCTGGCCCGGTCCGATGTGATTGATGTTGGCCCGCTCGACCGCGCGGCTGGAAAGCCGTTCCCCCGGCACCAGCGCACGCCAGGCGACATGGCCACTGAAGGTGGGCGGGGGCGTATCGAACAGAATGTCGCGGACCGCAGAGCGCAGGCCGTCGACCCCGATCGCGATCTCGGCCGATGTGCTGGTGCCGTCCTCGAAACCGAGCGTGACGCCGTCGGCGCTTTGCTCGAGCCCGATCAGTGCCTTGCCCATGCAGCAGTGCTCGCGCCCGAAGCGCGCGATCAGCGCCTCGAGCAAATCGGCCCGGTGGAGCTGGCAATAGGCCGCGCCATAGGTGTTGCGGCAGGTGCGCCGATCATAGGTCAGCAGGAGCTCGCCGGTCAGCCCGTGAAACAGGAACTGATCGAGCGGCTCATTGGCATCGGCCTCGAGGAATTCGCTAAGGCCGAGCATGGCAAGACCCTTGACGGCGTTGGGGCTGAGCGAGATGCCTGCGCCCACTTCACCAAATTCGGGTGCGCGTTCGTAGATGACAGGCGTGTGGCCCGCCTGTTGCAGCGCGATCCCGGCGGTGAGCCCGCCGATGCCGCCACCGATAATCGCCACCCTCGTCAAAGGCCGAGCGCTCCGGGATTGAGGATGCCGTAAGGATCGAGCCGGGCTTTGAGGTCGCGCAGCAGCGCGCCGGCCTCGCCTGAGCGGGTTCCGGCATAGGGATAGAGTCGGCCGATCTGGAAATGCGTGCTGCCATGCGTGCGCATCAGGCTGACGATCGCGCTGACCATCTCGCGCACCAGTTCGCGCGCCTCTGGATTCTCCGGATAGGCTTTCGCGATACCCTCCAGATAGGAGGGCGTGCGCCGCTGGTGATAAAGCAGCGTGCTGTCAGGCCAGTAGAACACCGGCTCGTAAAGCGTGCCCGCCCCGGCGATCCCGGCAAAGAATTCGGCCAGCGTCACACCCGCCGCCGCCATGCGTTCTGCGTGATCGGCCTTGAGCGCGAGGTATTCCCGGTGAAAGGCCTTGATCCGACTGTCCGCCATTACCCCGTGGATCGGCAGCAGGCGTCGCCCGTCGGGGTGCGTCACCGGCAGCTCGGGAAAGGGCGTAGCGCGGGTTGCGAGCGGCACGGTGTTGACGATCTCTTCGCCGCCCTTCGACAAGGCCTTGATCGCGGCAAGGCGGCTGCGCATCTCGCCCGCATCGCGCGCCTCGACCATGAAGTGCGCGGTGTAGGCCGCCTTGTCGAGAAACCGCCTGCCGCCGAGCGCAACGCGCGCCATCCGGGTGAGCGCGCCCGGCAACGAGCCTGCGGCGAGCCCGATGCGCCACATCGCCCTTGCATCAGCGACCAGATCGGGCGGTCCCGCATTCTGCCGCGCGACATCGGCGTCCATCGCCAGAAACTCGCTTGCGAGCCGCCGCAGGCGCACCTCGCGTAGCATGTCGGCCATGGCGCTGAAATCGTCGAAGGCGAAGCTGAGGCCATTTACGAGCGCGGGGCGGGGCTCGATCTCGAGCGTTGCCGCCGTCTTGATGCCGAGCGCGCCTGCATCATTGGCGAATATCCCGGTCAGGTCGGGTCCGAAATTGCGATTGAAGGGGCCGGTGCCGGCGCTGCCGTCAGAGCCTGTCAGCAGGATCTCGCCCGTCCCGGTGACGATCTCGAAGCTCTTGACCGCGTTGGCCGAGGCTCCCGCCACGCCCGAGCCGAACGTGACCGAGCCCTGGCTGAGCGATCCGCCGATGGTGGCCGTGCCCCCCGACATCGGTCCCCAGAACCGCGCGCGCATCCCATGCCGTTCGAGCGCCTGATCGAGCGCGGCCCAGGTGCAACCGGCCTCCACCGTCACATCGCCATCCTCGAGCTGGATCTCGCGGATCGCGGCAAGGCGCGAAAAGTCGAGGATCAAGGTGCGCTCATCCTGCGGCTGGAACGCCTCGGTGTAGGACATGCCGCCGCCGCGCGGCGCAATTCTCACGCAACGTTCGCCGCACCAGCGCGCGATCGCGGCGACGTCCTGCGTCGAGGCGGGCGAGACCACCGCCAGCGGCAGCGCGCCCTCGAAAAACAGGTCCTGACTGGCAAAGCGCCGCTCCGTCTCGTCGGTAATCACCGCCTTCTCTCCGACCATGTCCACGAGCGCGGCAAGGAGCTCGCGATGGCGGTCGAGATCTGGCGGAGCGGCGATGATCATGCCTGCAAGACTGAAGCGCAAATGCGACGCGGGCGAGGCGCGGGCAGTGCCTGTCCGCCAAGCGGATAGTCGGGCGCATGATTGTGCGCGAGCGTATCGGCGCGCTAGGTTTGGGGGATGGGAAAAGCTGCAACTCCGCCGGATGTCATGGCGCGCATGACGTCTCCCGCGCAGGCGCTGTGTGGGGCGGACGGCGCCGCCCCAGCGCTGCCTTCGCGCCTGCGCGCATGGACCGCAGTTCTCATTCTCAGCCTCGCAGCGATCATCAGCTACATCGACCGCCAGATCCTCAATCTGCTCGTTGAGCCGATCAAGGCCGATCTCGGCCTAACCGACGTGCAGATCAGCCTTCTGCAAGGCTTCTCCTTCGCGTTGCTCTATGCGCTCATGGCAATCCCGCTCGCCTGGCTGGCGGACCATTCGAGCCGCAAATGGGTGATCCTGGGTGGTCTGGTGTGCTGGTCGGGGGCGACCTTCATGAGCGGGTTCGCGACCGCCTTCGCCATCCTCTTCATGGCGCGCATGCTCGTGGGGATCGGCGAGGCGACACTCAGCCCGGCCGGTTTCTCCATGATCTCGGACAGTTTCCCCAAGGCGCGGCTACCCGCAGCCCTCGGCGTCTTCACCGGATCGGGCTTCATCGGCTCGGGCCTCGCGCTGGTGATCGGAGGCGCGCTTTATGCACGGCTCGAGGCCGCCGGCCCCATGACCAACGCTTTTGGCACCTTCCAGCCCTGGCAACTCACCTTCTTCGGCGTCGCCGTGCTCAGTGTCCCGCTATTCCTGCTCTTGCTGGTGATCCGCGAGCCCGCCCGCCAGCCGGACGGCGTGGCCATGGCGACTGCGCCGAACCCGCCCGCGCTCGAAATTCTCGGCTTCCTTGCCCGCCATGCTCGCGTGTTTTTCCCGCTTTTTTTCGGCTTCTCCTGCTTCGCTGCCGCGCAGTTCGGGATCGGAGCCTGGGCTCCCAGTTTCTTCATCCGCGTCCATGGATGGACCCAGCTCGAAGTGGGCAATGCGCTCGGGCCGGTGGTGATGGTGACGGGGCCACTCGGCGTCATCGGAGGCGGTTTCCTTGCCGAGCGGCTTTTGCTTGCAGGAATGCGCGATGCGACCCTGAAGCTCTCAATGGGGGCAATCGCGCTTGCGCTGCCTTTTGCGATCGGTTTTGCGCTGGTCGAGGATGCGCGAGTGTCGCTTGTGTTGCTAGGCGTGGTGCTCGCTGCAGGGACGGTGCCTTTCGGCGCCGGTGTCGCCACCTTTCCGCTGATCACGCCCAACCGGATGCGCGCGCAGGTGATCGCGGTCTATCTGCTGATCGCCAATCTTGTCGGTTATTCGGCAGGTCCGATCCTGATTGCGGCGCTGACCGACGAGGTGTTCGCCGATCCCGCCGCAATCGATGCGAGCCTCGCCATCGCCGCGCCCGCGATCATGGCGGTGGGCCTGTGCCTCCTGGGGACCGCGCTCACCCCCTACCGGTCGCTGCTGGCCGAGAACGATTCCACGGAGACCTGAACCATGGCACTCATCGAGCTTGCCCGCGAAACCCGCACCTTCATCGGGACGGACAAGAAACTGCTGATCGGCGCAGAGTGGGTCGATCCTTCCGCCGACAATGCGATCGCGATCATCAACCCCGCCGATGGTGAGGCAATCGGCCGAATTGCCGAGGCGGCTGCAGCGGACGTCGACCGGGCAGTGCGCGCTGCCCGCAAGGCGTTCGACGAAGGGCCATGGCCGGCGATGAAGCCGGGCGCACGCGCGCTGCTGCTCCATCGCATCGCCGACGCGATGGAGGCGAGCGCGGAGCAGCTCGCGCAGCTCGAGACGCTCGACAATGGCAAGCCGATCAATTTCGCGCGCGGCGATGTGGCCGCAGCGATCGGGGCGATGCGCTATTTTGCCGGCTGGGCAGACAAGATTCACGGCTCGACCCACGCGATCAACATGCCGGGCGAGCACCATGTCTACACGCTCAAGGAGCCGGTCGGCGTCGCCGCACTGATCGTGCCGTGGAATTATCCGCTCGTGATGGCTGCGATGAAGCTCGGGCCTTGCCTCGCCGCCGGCTGCACCGCGGTGCTCAAGCCCGCAGAGGACACTTCGATGACGGCGCTGCGCCTTGGCGAAATCATGCTCGAGGCCGGGCTTCCCGAAGGCGTGCTCAACATCGTCACCGGCTATGGCCACACCGTCGGCAGCGCGCTGGTGGGCCATCCGGGGATCGACAAGATCGCTTTCACCGGATCGACCGCGACCGGCAAGATCATCGCTCATGCCGCCGCGGAAGGGCTCAAGAAGGTCAGCCTCGAGCTTGGCGGCAAATCGCCCAACATCATCATGCCCGATGCCGATCTCGAGGCGGCGATCCCGGCCTCGGCGCTCGGCATCTTCTACAACAGCGGGCAGACCTGCACCGCCCCCTCGCGGCTCTATGTTCACGAGGACGTGCGCGATGAGGTAATCAAGGGCATCGCCGAGTTCGGCAAATCCATGAAGATCGCGCCAGGGCTTGACGAGGCAAGCCAGATCGGGCCGCTCGTCAGCCAGAAGCAGTTCGACCGGGTGACAGGCTATATCGAAGAGGGCGCAAGCGAAGGCGCCGAGATCGCCAGCGGCGGGGCACGCCACGGCAATAGCGGTTATTTCCTCGAGCCGACCGTGATCGCCAACACCAGCAACAACATGAAAATCGTGCGCGAGGAGATCTTCGGCCCGGTGCTTGTCGCGCAGAGCTTCAGGAGCGAAGACGAGGTGATCGCGCTCGCCAATGACAGCGACTACGGCCTTGCCGGCTGCATCTGGACGAAGGACGTCACTACCGCGCACACCATGGCGAAAAAGCTCAAGGCCGGGATCATCGGGCTGAACACCGCGATGGGCGCAGACTGGGACGTGCCGCTCGGCGGATACAAGCAATCCGGCATCGGGCGCGAGAACAGCCGCGACGGGCTCGAGCTCTATCTCAACACCAAATCGGTTTTCACCCAGCTCAAGGCGGGCTGGTGAGCGAAAGCCCGATCCCGACGCAGGTGCGCCGGGTGGATGTCGGCGATGCCGAGATCCACACCGAGATGACCGGCGAGGGGCCGGACCTGCTGCTGGTCGCGGGCCTTGGCGGGCGCGGCGCGTTCTGGCGGGCGCAGGTGCAGGACTTTGCGCAGAGTTTCCGCGTCATCACCTTCGATCATCGCGGCTGCGGCGAGAGCACGCCCGACAAGGTCGTGTATGGCGCTGAACACATGGCGCGCGACGTACTCGCGCTGATGGACGGGCTCGGGATCAAGGCGGCGCACTATATCGGCCATTCGACCGGCGGGGCGATCGGCCAGCATATCGCGCTCACCGCACCCGAACGGCTGACGCGAATGGTGCTCTCGTGCAGCTGGGCGGGGCCGGACACCTATCTCACCGAACTCTTTCGCACCCGGCGCGAAATTCTCATCAGCTGTGGTCCGCTGGCCTACCTCACGATCGGCACCTATCTCGCCATGCCGAGCCGCCACCTCCAGCCGCAGATGACGAGCGCACGCGCCTTCATGGAGGAGCGGCTCGCGGCCTTTCCGGGCCTTGAAGTCGAGCTTTCGCGGATCAACGCGGTCTACACCCACGATCTGCGCAGCCGCCTGCACGAGATCACGGTTCCTACCCTGTGCATCGGCGCGATGGACGATCAGCTCACGCCGCCTGGCTTCACGCAGGAGATGGCCCGGCTGATCCCGGGGGCGCAGGAGCATCTGCTCGATCACGGCGGCCACTTCAGCCCGATGGTGGTGCCGGACACATACAATCCGATCGTGCTGGACTTCCTCACCGCTGCAAAGGAGACCTCCCCTGGCCGATGAGAACCCGCCCCATCCCCCCGTGGGCCACATCACGAAGGGCCGCTCGGTCATCGTTGGCCCGGACGAGGGACGCTCGCTGTGGCAGCCGATGCCGAGCCGCGGCTATGTCAACGTCAACCTCACCGCAGACAACATGCCATATGACACATGGTCCTCGGGCACTCAGCTGCTGCCGCCCGGCTGCATGGTGCGCGAGCACGGGCACAAGCAGAACCACGAGCTCGTGTTCGTTTACGAGGGCGAGGGCAAGGTCGATATCGACGGCGAGGTGACTGAGTTCGGCCCCGGGACCACGATCCTGTTTGCGCGCAATTGCACGCACTGGATCAAGAACACGGGGCAAACCGACATGAAGATGTTCTGGGTGTTCTTCCCGCCGGGGCTGGAGGATTGGTTCTACGCCATCGGTCGGGAGCGCACCCCCGGCGAGCCCATGCCCGAGCCGTTCGAACGGCCGGACAATGTCGCCGAAGTGATGGCGAAGATGCGTTTCCTGCCGCCTCGGGGCAAGTCCTGATGCGGCTCATCACCCGCAGCGAGGTCGAGCGGCTGCTGCCGGTGGGCGCGTGCGTGCCCGTCATGCGCGAGGCGATGATGGCGGTCTCGCGCGGGGATGTCTCGCTGCCGATCCGCCAGTTCATGCCCGTGCCGGGCGCTTCCGGAAAGCTCGCGCTGATGCCGGGCTCGCTGGGCACGGCGGGCAAGGGCGCAGCGGCGAGCTTCGGGATAAAGCTGGTGTGCAAATACGATCGCCCGCCAATTGACGGAAAGCCTGATCCGTTGGGCACGCATGTCGGCATGGTGCTGCTGTTCGACAGCGCCAAGGGCGTGCCGCTGGCGCTGGTCGAGGGCTCCTCGCTGACCGCGATCCGCACCTCGGCCGCGAGCGCGCTGGCGACCGACATGCTCGCCCGCAAGGATGCAACGCGGCTCGCGATCATCGGCAATGGCGAGCAGGCGATGCGCCATATCGCCGCGATGCAGCAGGTGCGCGCGATCGAGCATGTGACTGTCTGGGGACGCGATCCGGAACGCGCGGCTCAGTTCGCCGCCGAGGCGAGCGCGCGCTGCGCGTTGCGCGTGGAGCCTGCGGCGAGCGCGGCCGAAGCGGTGGCCGATGCCGACATTATCTGCACCACCACCAGCGCAGCCGAGCCTGTCCTCCATGGCGTTGACTTGAAGCCCGGCCAGCATCTCAACCTTGTCGGTTCGGCCATCCCCACCACCGCCGAGGTCGATCATGAAGCGGTGCGCTGCAGCCGCTTCTATGTCGATTATCGCCCGGCAGCGATGGCGGCGGCCGGCGAATTGCTCAAAGCCATCGCGGCGGGCATGGTGGATGAGGGGCATATCGTGGCCGAAATCGGCGAGGTCGCGGCTGATCCCACGCGCGGGCGCACATCCCCGGCCGAGATCACCAGCTACAAATCGCTCGGGGTTGCCGCGCAGGATCTCGCCGCCGCGCATGCGATCTGGTCGGCCGCGCTGGCCGAGGGCAGCGGCCACGAGGTCGACCTGCTCGCCTGACGTTAAAACAACGCGACTTCCTCGCGCCCCAATTCGCCCCTGCCGAGCCGCTCGAGGATGTAGCCCGCGACATCGGCACGCGCGATCATCTGTTTGCCCTTGTGGCTTTGCCCTTCGCGCAGTTCGGTCCAGCTCCCAAGTGCCTGCTTGTCGGTCAGCCCGCCCGGGCGCACGATCAGGTAATCGAGCGAGCTTGCGCGGATCACCTCCTCTTGCCGGTCCTTGTCGGCCCAGATCTCCTTGGCAAGCGTCCGGATCAGGAGCCGCATCAGCCGGCTGTTGACCTGTGAGCGCGAGGAGCCGCAGCCCAGCGAGGTGATCGCAACGAGGCGCATCCCGCCATTCGCTTCCATGGCGCGCACGATCCGCCGCGTGCCGTCGGACAGCACGGTGTTGGGCTTGCGGTCGAACGTGCCGAGTGCGCTCACCACCGCCTGCGATCCGGCCATTGCGCGCGCGATGGCCTCGTTGTCCTCGAGCGATCCGGTGACGGCGTCGACCCGCTCGGCGAGCTCTCCGAGCTTGGCGGGATCGCGCACGAAGGCCGTTACAGTGTGCCCGCGCGACAGCGCGCCTTCGCACAGCAGCCGCCCGGTCTTTCCGGTGGCCCCGAATATGGTGAGCCTCGTCATCGGGTTCCCCTATCCACGCTTGCGCAGGATCGCTTGCTTGCGCACGAGTTTGCCGCGAGCAATGGGCCGCGCGCTCCTGCGGCGGGCGATTTCTCCGACTGGCGAGTAAACCTCGTTGCGCTGGCTCGGTTGTCTCGCTTGGCGGTTAAACAAGTCAGGATGGAGATGAAGACCCGCGTGTTGACGATCGCTCGACTGCTTTCAGAACCCCGGCGAGGGCTTGCACGCGGGCTGCTTAGCGCCGCCCCGCTCGCGTTAGGGGGATGCGCTAGCGTCGGCCTGGCCTCGCAGCAGCAGCCTGCGGCGATTGCCGCTCCGGCGCCCGCGCCATCGGCCAAGGTCGACGAGGCGAGCATCGCCAAATACAGCGAGGAGGACGAGGCGCTCTATCTCGCCCGGTTCAACCAGTTGCTCGAGGCTGCGCGGATCGGCGCCGGGCTCGACAATTACGATCCGCTCGAGCCGGTGGCGGGGGCGGGCGATGCCGCGATGCTGCCCGTCGCCGCGCAGCCCAGCCTTTCGGCTGCGGTGCTGGCCGAGGCCGAGCGCTATGCGATGGAGCGCAATTCCTCCGCCTTCATCGTGATGGTCGATGGCGTCATCCAGGCACAGGCCTATGGCGCAGGGTTCGATGCGACGACCCCGATCGTCTCCAAATCGCTCGCCAAGCCAGTCACCGCGCTGCTGGTGGGGCGCGCGCTCAAGCAAGGGCACATCCAGTCGCTCGATCAGCCGGTGGCCGATTTCATCACCGAGTGGCAGGGCGATCCGGAGCGCTCGAAGATCAAGGTGCGCCACCTCCTCGACATGCGCACCGGGCTGCTGCCGCAGGGCTTCTCGCCCGAGCCGGACGATATCCTCAACCGCGCCTATCTCCACCCGCGCCACGACGAGGTGATCATCAACGATTATCCGACGACGCACGAGCCGGGGACGCGCTACGAATATTCCAACGCCAATTCGGAGCTCGTCGCCCCGCTGATCGAGCGCGCGACGGGGATGCGGTATGGCGATTATCTGACCCGGGCGTTGCTCGAACCGATCGGCGCGATGGGCGGCACGATCTGGACCAACCGCGAGGGCGGCACGGCACATTCGGGCTGCTGCCTGCTGCTGCCTGCGCAAAGCTGGGTGCGCATGGCGATGCTGGTGATGGCGGGCGGCGTGTGGGAGGGCGAGGCGCTGTTGCCCGAGGGGTATACCGACACGATGCTGACCGGCACCCCGGAAAATCCCTATTACGGCATGGGCGTCTGGCTCGCAGGCGATTACATCCCGGCGCGCGGCTTTGCGCATCCCAGCGTGCCTTTCGGCAAGGTCGCGCACAAGGAGCCCTATCTCGACAAGGATCTGGCACTGTTCGACGGCAATTCGAACCAGGTCGTCTACATGATCCCCTCGCAAAAGATGATCGTGCTGCGCACCGGGGCCAATCCGCCCAAGGAAGCGCCGTGGGACAACACCGTGCTGCCCAACCTCCTGATCCGTGACGCCGCGCGCGTGGCGGGTCGTCCGCTGCCCGAGCCGCAGCCGCTCCCCGAGGAAGCCCGCTGATGGCCACCACCGCCCCTCCGATCGCGGGCGAGCCATCCGCTCCTTCCCCTTCGCCCGCGCTGCCCTTCGCGCTCAAGCTCGGCTGGGGCTCGGGCGCATTCGGCATTGCCTTGCTGATGAACGGGATCTCTGGTCTGATCCTTCTATTCGCCGCCTCGATCCTCCAAATCGAACCCGCGCTTGCTGGCACCGTGATCTTCCTCGCCAAGCTGGTCGATGTCGTCACCGATCCGATGGTGGGCGTGTGGAGCGACCGGTTTGAAAGCGCGCGCGGGCGGCGGCGACCATTCCTGTTCTGGGGCGCGATCACGGCGGCGCTCAGCTTCGCGCTGATCTTCACCACGCCCGCTTTCGCCAGCCAGTATGTGACCGCGATCTACCTCTTCATCGTGCTCAGCTTCTATGCAATCGCCTACACACTCTACAACATCCCCTACATGGCGATGCCCGCCGAGATGACCGACGATTATCACGAGCGCTCCTCGATCCATGCCTTTCGCATGGTGTTCGTCTCGTTGGGGTCGCTCATCGCCACGGCGGGGGTCAAGGTCGCGCTCGAGCGGCTCGGCAAGACGGAGCCGGAGAGCTACGCCATCGTCGGCATTGCGTGCGGGGTGCTCATCTTCATCAGCCTGATGGCCGCTTATTATGCGACCGCGAAAGCCCGCTTCACGCAAGGCCAGCGCGATGCGGGCAAGAGCAACATGACGCAGCTGGTTGAGGAATTCGGCGCGGTGCGGCAGAACCGCGATTTTCTGCGGCTGATCTCGGTCAAGTTCGCGCAATTGATGGGCGTGCAGACCACCGCCGCCGCCTTCGCCTATTTCTTCGTCCAGAGCCTCGGGCGCGATTTCGATGTGCTGGCGATCTTCGGGCTGACGGTGACGATCTCGACCATCGTGTGCGCCCCGCTGCTCGTGCGCCTGTCGCGCCGGATCGGCAAGAAGAACGCCTATTATCTCGCAGCGGGCACCAATGTGCTCTATGCGCTGAGCTGGTCGCTCGCCTCGGAAGGCGAGCCGATCTGGGCGATCGTCGCGCGCGCAGCGATTGTCGGCCTTGCCTTCAGCGGCAATGTCGTGATGGCGATGAGCATGCTGACCGACATTATCAACGCCGATGCGGGGCGCACCGGCGTGCGCCGCGAGGGCGCTTTCACCGCGCTTTACAGCTTCGTCGAGAAGCTCACCGGCGCAATCGGACCGCTGATCGTCGGCTTTGCGCTCAGCTTTGCCGGGTTCGACAACAAGCTGCCCTTCGATGTTCCGCAGGGCGGAAATGTCGACATCGCGCTGCTGATGTCGGTATCGTGGCTGCCGGCGGTTTTCGGTGTCATCGCTATGCTGCTGCTTACGGGATACCGCCTGAGCGAGGCCGATCTCGCCCCAACGCACGAGCCAACACGGGAGCCATCATGAGCAACGCCTTCCAGAACCCCCAGCTGCGCCAGCGCGGGCGCGCCTCGATCGACTTCCTCGCCCAGATGGCCCTTGCCGCGCGGCCGATCGGCGCCGAGGTCGACAATGCGATTGCGGCGCGGGTGAGCGATCCCGCCGCGCTGCCCGACGATCTCGACGAACGCCTCGCGCACATGGACGCGATGCTGGCTGATGTGCCCGATTACACTGTTCAGAAGCTGATGGGCGATTGGCACGGGCGGATGCACGGGCGGCTGTGCGCCGAGGCGTTCGAGGAAATCCACGGCGATCTCGCCGAAACCTTCGCCTCGGTCGAGCAGGGGCCGGCAACGCTCACGCTCGATCGCGACCTCGAGCCCCCTGCTTATTGGGACGGGGTGCATTTTCATCGCACCACCGGCGGCTGGGAAGGCCACGAGCACATGGGCTATATCCACGGCGAGCTCATCCACAAGAAGATCGTCGGCCGGTTCTTCCCCGGCGGCATCTTCCAGCAGCGCCGCGATGTCGCCGCGATGGCGCCCCGCGAGCGCTACAGCCGCATCCTCGATATGGGCTGCTCCTCGGGTCATTTCACCACTGCGCTGGCGCAGACCTACCCCAAGGCGCAAATCTGGGGCGTCGATCTCTCCGCGAGGATGCTCGAACACGCCTGGCGCACCGCCAATGCCAATGGCTGGAACTGGATCCTCTCGCAGCAGGCCGCCGAAGCGACGAATTTCGAGGATGGTGCGTTCGATCTCGTCGCGAGCTACATCATCCTTCACGAGATGCCCGCCGAGGCGATCGTCACGCTGTTCGCCGAGACCTTTCGCTTGCTCGAGCCGGGCGGCGACATGCTGATGAGCGACGTCACGCGCTATGCCGATCTCGACAAGCTCGGCGTGTGGAAGGCCGATCGCGGTGCGATGTTCGGCGGGGAGCCGCACTGGCGCGAGAGCGCGAGCCTCGATCTGGTCGCGATCGCGCGCGAGGCGGGCTTCGTCGACGTGACCACCAGCGGTCCCTATCCTTACGTGATCCAGGGCCGCAAGCCGTGAGGCCGACCGATCCGCGCGATTACAACACGCCCGAGGGCCAGATCATAGGGGAGGCCCAGCTCGACAATCTCGCGCGCGCGGTCCTCTCGCTCACCCGCGAGGTCGCAGTGCTGACCGACCGGGTGATGGTGCTCGAGACGCTGCTCGAACGCGCCGGCGTGGTCACCAGCGAGGCGGTCGACACCTTCCAGCCCGATGCGGCATTCCAGCAGCGGATCGACGCTGCGGTCGCGGCGATCTCGGGCGGAGTGATCGCCGCCCTGCGCGGCGCCGACCGCGACTGAGGCTAGCGCAGCGCCATTGCCGTGGCGCCCGCTGCAAGCGCCAGCGCCCCCAACCCCAGCCCCTTGATGCGCGCATTGGTCGTCTCGATCTGGCGACGCATCTCGCCATAGCTGAGATCCGGATCCTGCGTCAGGAAGAAGCCTGGCCGCGCGAAGATATGCGGCAGGGCGGTGTTGAGTCCCCGGCGCAGGAAAAACCCTGCAATCCAGCGCCGCATCGCCCAGGGGCGGTGGTTGTATTGCTCGGGGAATACATGCGTGACCAGCCAGACCAGATCGCGCGCCTCGGGCAGGCGCTCTGCTGCGTAGGCGGCGAGGGCGGCCTCGAGGCTTTCTGCGCGCGCGATGTGATCGGCAAGCTTGTCGACATCCTGCAAGGCGGAGTTGACGCCGAGGCCGAGATCGGGCGGAAAGGCGTGCGCGGCATCGCCGACCAGCAGCGCGTGATTGCGGGTCTCGCTGTCACCGAAACTCGCCAGCAATTGCCTGGAATACTGCGGAGCGGGGAAGGCCCCCGGCTCCAGCGAGACGAAATCTTCCGCCTCCTCGCGGCTGACGAGCGCGCGAATGTCGAGCTGCGGAAAGGAATCCTCGAGAAAGTCATAGAGCGCCTCCGCCGTCTCGAGCGTCCATAACTCGTGATCGGCCTCGCGAATGAGGTTGACGCTGCGCGGGTGGGTCGGGTCGCTCACGGGGAACGCGAACAGCGCGCAGGCCTTGCGCCGATCCTGGTGACGCGAGGGGATGATGTAGCTCATCGTGTTGTCATCCACGCCCGCTCCGCCACTTGCCTTGAAGCGGGCAGGCAGATTGAGCACTTTGTAGCGCAGCCCCGTCGACAGCGAGGGTGTCGCGATCATGTCGAAGGCGCCCGGCGGCGTCCCGGGCTGCTCGGCGAGCCCCTTGCGCACCGCGGAGCCGAGGCCGTCGCAGGCGAGGATGAGATGGGGCGTGAGGATGCGGCGTTCTTCCTGCGCGCTCTCGAGCGCGACGGTCAGGCGGCCATCGCTCGCGCGGCCAATGTCGCTCACGCTGTGGCCGTAGAGCACGCTCACGCGCGGGCTCGCGCGCTCCTCGATCACGCGATAGAGCATCGAGAGCAGCGCGCGCCGTGTCGTCCAGTAGCACACGGGCCTGGTTGGATCGATAATCGGGACCGTCTGCGTCTTCGATGTGCCGTCGGTCGCGATCGTGGTCGCGCTGAAATCACGGGTGGGCACGCCGATCTGCGGCAGGCGATCGAGGATGCCCAGCCGCCCCAGCAGGCGCTGCGAGCGCTTGTCGATCAGGTAGTTGAAGCTCTTGTTCTTCTCGAAATCCGCAGGGCCCGAGCGGCGCTCGGCAAGAATGATCTCGTCCCAGCCGAGCTGGTCGAACAGCAGCGCGGCGGCAAGCCCGGCAGGGCCTCCGCCGCTGATGAAGACTGCGCGCTTTGCCATGGCCGCCAGATCTACCAGATCGCCGCCAGCGTTCGCATGGACAGCGGACGCTGTTCGACTGGCGAACACGCGCTGTCTGCCCGGTGGGTCGGCATCCGGCGCCGTGCCATCGCGGTGAGATGAAGCGCCTCGTTTTCTTGGCCCTTGCCGGTGCCTCTCTTGCCTGCGCCGTGTCCGCCTCGGCGCAGCCCGATCAAGCACGCTCTTGCGCGGAGCGGCTCGAGGGCGAGGCGCACACATTCACGATCGACATTTCGGGGCCGGATGGCCGTGTGATCCCGCTCACGGTTCATGCACCTTTGCCGCCTGGCTCCTATCCGGTGATCGCCTTTTCCCACGGAGCTTTTGCCGCGCCCGATCGTTATGAAGCGATGCTGCGACCGTTGGCGGCGGCCGGGTATATCGTGATTGCCCCGATGCACATCGATTCGGAAGATTATCCGCGCGCTGAAGGCGAGCCCGAACGTCCCCCGCATCCGATCACATGGTCGACCCGCAACGCCGATTTCGCGCTTGCGCTCGACCCGCCGCAGGCCGTCCGCGACCTGCTGGCGCAAAACGGCCTTGCCCTCGATCCCGAGCGTCGCATTGCGCTGGGCCATTCCTATGGCGGGCTGATCGCGCAGCTGCCCGGCGGCGCAATGGCGTTCGAGCCCGACGGAACGCAGGTGAGCCGCGCCGATCCGGCGCTCGATGCCGTCATCGCCTGGTCGCCGCCCGGCGCGATGCCGGGGTTGATGGCGAACGAGGGCTGGGCGAGCCTCGCCGCGCCGAGCCTCACGATCACTGGGACAGCGGACATCCTGCCCGGCTTCATCGACGATTGGCAGGCCCACACCGCGAGCCATGTCCATGCGCCGCAGGGCGCGCGCGCGCTGTGGGTGGGCGAGGGGATCGATCATTATTTCGGCGGAATGTTCGGCCGGGTGAAGCCTGCGAGCGAGCGCGAACGCGCGCTGTTCGAGCGGGCGCTGGCAACGACGCTTCACTTCATCGAGAGCCGCAGCGCGGTGTCGTCCGTCTGCCGGCTTGGTGCTAATGTTGCGGGCGAGACCTACGAAGAGGATTGAAGCCGCCATGATCCGTTCGAGAGCCGCCCTGTTTGCCACCTCGCTCGCGCTGGCGCTGGCTGGATGCGCTGGCACCACCTTCGAGGCGCCGCCGCAGGCCGCGAGCCCAGCCTCCCGGATTACCGGGATGGACAACCCCACGACGCCTGACGATCTGCCGCAGGGTTCGAGCATACTCGAGGTCGAGCGTTATCGCCCGAGCTACCGGCTCGAAGGCTGCGCTGGCGCGCCGTTGCCGAGCGCTGCGCCGGGTGCCGGCCTCGCTGCGGCGATCGCCGAGGCGCAGGCCTATTCGGATGCGCAGCGCGGCCTCGGCCTGATCGTGCTGCACAAGGGTGCGATCGTGCACCAAAGCTTCGCGCCAGGGCTGACCCAAGAGACGCCGAGCGCATCGGCATCGATGATGAAATCGGTCATTGCGTTGCTTTATGGGATCGCCCTCGAAGAGGGCATGATCGGCTCGATTGACGATCCGGTCGGCGAATACCTTGCCGAATGGCAGGGCGATCCGCGCGGCACCATCACCTTGCGCCAGCTGCTCACAATGTCGGCCGGGCTCGGCCAGTCGAACTTCATGGAGATCCTGCTTTCGCCCGACATCGGCAAGGCCGCGCTCGCGATCGAGCAGGTCTCCGAGCCCGATACCGAATTCTCCTACAACAACGCCATCACCAAGCTGCTGACGCTGGTGCTCGACCGGCGGCTGGCGGCAAGTGGCAAAGGCTCGGTGCTGACCTTTCTTGAGGAAGAATTGTGGTGCCCGCTCGGCAACGGCGATGCGCAGGTCTGGATCGACCAGCAGGGCGCCGCGCGCGGATATGCGGGGCTTCATGCAGGCCTCATCGACTATGCGCGGATTGGCGAGCTCATCCGCAAGCGGGGCGCAGCAGGCGGAGAGCAGGTGGTGCCGGAGAGCTGGATCGCGCAAATGGCACAGCCCTCGGCGGTAAACCCGCAATATGGCCTGCATGTCTGGCTCGGCCGCGCGCATACCCCGCAGCGCGCCTACAGCGCGTCCAACCCGATCAAGGTGCCGCATTCGCAAGCCTTCGCGGCTGAGGATATCGTCTATTTTGACGGTTTCGGCGGGCAGCGGGTCTATGTCGTCCCGTCACGTGAGTTGGTGATCGCGCGCATGGGCGAGGTGAACCTGCAATATGACGATGCGATCATCCCCAACCTGCTGATCCGCGCGCCAGACTAGCGCCTTAGTCTGCGGGCGCGGTCGCCCGGTTGGAAAGCTCGCCGCGATCCTCCTTTTCCTTCATCGCCTTGAAGGTTTCGTATTCGTTGACCGTTCCCATCTCGCGCCGGGGCCAGCGGGTCGCGAAGCCGCGCGGATACTCGCTGTCGTCCTCGCGGCGGCCGTCTTCGGACCAGATCAGCGGGAACAGCGGCCCCTCCGGCTTCTCGCCCTCGAGCATCTCATCGAAGCTGCACCCGGCGATGTTGAGGCAATCGGGCCGCGGCGCCCAACGGATATCGTCGCCGAACACGCGCTCCGAGATCGCGACGCGCCAGTCGCCGGTCGGATTGCCGGCGGAATAATGCAGCGCCCAAGGGTGAACGATCAACATGTCGCCCGGGTCCATCTCCCACTTGAGGAACCTGAGGCCCGGCTCGCCCCGGCGGCTCTCGATATCGGGATGCGGCACGCGGTCATCAGGTTTGATCATCTTGCGCGCGTTCGGGCTGAACAGCCAGTAGGGCACATCGTCATGTTGAGTGCCCGCGAGCACTTCGAGGCAGTTCTCCTCGACAATCGGGGTGAGCGGTATCCACAAGGAAGGCACCATCTTGCCGCTTACCGGAAACGCCATCCGGTCGCAGTGCCACAAGGTCGCTGCATCCGATTGCGGGGGCTTGGCGAAGAATTCATCGAAGAAGAAGCGGATTTCCCTCGAGCGCATCACCTTGCCCGCAGCTTCCGCGATCGGCCCCTCGAATACGAGCTTGCGATAGGCGGGCATGCACCGGGCCATGTAGCGACCCGGAATGGAGGGCAGGAGGCCGACATCCTTCTTCTCGATGATGACCTCGCGGGCACCGGCAAGCAGGAGGTCGACCCAGTCCTGGCTCAAGACCTGGCGCAGGCACACCGCACCGTCGCGTTCGTAGGTCTCGATGTCGTCATCGGTGATCGGGCGCAGGGGGCTGGTGTTGAGCGCCATGGCTGAGCGTTCCTCTTCGTTCTCTTGTCGCCTCACCTTTAGCAGGCCGCGCCCCTTTGCCGGGATTGGCGACCTTGCGTGTTCGCACCTCGGATAGTCCTCATGGTCGCGCTCGTTTAACAGCCCGGCATGTCCGCATGGCGATAAACGCCAGGCTTGGTCGTTTCCCCCCGCTGCCCGCCTGTGCCCTCGTCGGGGTGCGCTCTTACGGCGCGAGAACTGATATATTGGCAACGGAGCCGCGCGGACGATGCAGACAATCCGAACCCAGGTGGTCGTGGCAGGCGCAGGGCCAGTGGGCACCGTGGCAGCGTTCTATCTCGCGTCCCACGGGATCGATGTGGTGCTGGTGGAAGGCGGCGCGGACTGTGCGCTCGATCTGCGCGCCTCGACCTTTCATCCGCCCACGCTCGAGATGCTCGAGCGTTTCGACATAACCCAATATCTGATCGACAAGGGCCTGAAGGCTCCGGTCTATCACTTCCGCGAACGGCGCACGGGCGAAGTCATCGATTTCGACCTGTCCGAGATCGCCGATGCAACGCGCCACCCCTATCGCATCCAGTGCGAACAATATCACCTCTCGCGCAAGCTCTCGGAAGGGGTGCAGGGCGAGGACACCGCCCAGGTGCTCTTCAACCACCGTCTCGCCGCGATCGAACAGAATGCGGGCGGGGTCACTGTCTTTGCCGAGACGCCGTTTGCAATCCTCAAGATCGAGGCCGATTACCTGATCGGCGCGGATGGCTCCAACTCGACGGTGCGCAAATGGCTCGGCACCCAATTCCATGGCTTCACCTACCCCGAGAAGTTTCTTTGCTTTACCACGCAGGAGCCGCTGGAGGAGCATATCGAGGGGTTGTGCCACGTGAACTACGTGTCGGACCCTGCGGAATGGATGGTGCTCCTGCGGGTGCCGTCGCTGTGGCGCGTTCTCGTGCCGGCGGACATGGACACGCCCGACGAGGACCTGCTCGCCGATGCCAAGAAGAACGAGGTGTTCGAACGGCTGATCGGCAAGGGCGAGGACGTGACCACCCATCACCGGACGATCTACCGTGTCCACCAGCGTGTCGCCCACAGCTTTCTGACCGGGCGCACTGCGCTGATCGGCGATGCCGCGCACCTCAACAATCCGATCGGCGGCTTTGGGATGAACAGCGGCATCCACGATGCCTTCAACCTTTCCGAACGGCTGGTGCGCATCTTCCGAAAGGGCGCAGATGCGGACAAGGAGCTGGCCGAATTCGAGGAGCAGCGCCGCACGACCACGCACGATTTCATCCAGGCGCAAACGATCCGCAACATGGAATATCTGAAGGAAGGCGAAGGGCAGCTGCACGCACGGCGCAAGGCGGAAATGCAGGCGATCCGGGCGGATCCAGAGCGTCGGCGGGAGTTCCTGCTGCGGCAATCGATGATAGACTGCGTGCAGAAGGAAAGGACGCTCGCCTGATGCCCGCCAAGCCCCGGCCCCATCCCGATGCGCGCGGCTATCGGCGGCTGTTCGGCGTGCTCGGCCCCTCGACCAACACCGTGGTCCAGCCCGATTTCGACGATCTGCGCGTGCCCGGCGTCACCAATCATTACAGCCGCATCGTGGTCGACGATGCGCAGGCGATCTCGGACGAGACGTTCATGGCGGGAACGCTCGAGATCAGCCGCAACACATTGGATGCGGTGCGCGGCGTGCTCACCTGCAAGCCCGATTACCTCGTGATGGGCATGAGCGCGGTGACATTCTACGGCGGCGCGAAGGGTGCCGAGGAGTGGCGGCAGAACATCGAGGAGGCCGCCGGGCTCAAGCTGTGCACCGGCTCGCAATCGCTGATCGAGGCGTTTGGCGCCTATCGCGGGATCAAGCGCATCGCGGTGATCTCGCCCTATTATCCCAGCGCCAATGCGCAGGTCGCGCGCTTCATGGCCGATCACGGGATCGAAGTCGTGCGCGACACCTGCCTCAAATGCCCGAGCTGGACCGCGATCGCGCAGGTGCCGACCGCGACCCTGCGCGAGGAACTGAAGAAACTGGACGGCGACGATGTCGATGCGCTGGTGCAGGTCGGCACCAATCTCTCGATGGTGAAATTCGCGGCCGCCGCCGAGCTGTGGCTCGGCAAGCCAGTGATCGCGATCAACACCGCGACCTATTGGAACGCGCTGCGCCAGAACGGCATCATGGACAAGAAAGAGGGCTTCGGCCGCCTGATGGCCGAATTCTAGGGGGAGCGACAAGGATGTTCGAATACGATTACGTGCCCCTGCCCGAGCGAGCGCCGCTCAAATGGCCGGGCGGTGCGAAAGTCGCGCTGATGTTCACCTTCAACCTCGAGACCTGGGATCTCGTCAAGGACACCGACCAGCCCTATTATGCCGGCGGCCCCGCGCTGCTGCCCAACCAGCTTGCCGGGCGCATTCCGGACTATCCCAACTATTCCTGGCGCGAATACGGGCAGCGCGTGGGCGTGTGGCGGATGTTCGAGCTGTTCGACGAGATGGGCGCCAAGGCCGGGTGCACCATCAACGCTGTCACCTTCGAGCGCCGCCGGGCGATGGCCGATGCCTGCCTGACGCGCGGCTGGGAGCTGATTGCCCACAATTACGAGCAAGGCGAACTGCTCACCGATTTCCATGACGACATCGCCGCCGAGCGCGACATCATCCGCCGCTCGGTCGAGATGTATGAGCGCCATGCGGGGAAAAAGCCCAAGGTCTGGCTCTCGAGCTCGCTGAGGGGCACGCTCAACACGCCGACCATCCTCGTCGAGGAGGGCTTCAAGGCATACTGCGACATCATGAACGATGATCAGCCCTACATGATCCGCACCGATGCCGGGCCGATCGTCGCGACGCCCTATTCCAACGTCATCAACGATTTCACCATCCT
The DNA here is from genome assembly GCA_036350735.1 of Erythrobacter sp. Lineage (GTDB taxonomy): Bacteria > Pseudomonadota > Alphaproteobacteria > Sphingomonadales > Sphingomonadaceae > Erythrobacter. Next base: position 72,529 of record JAZBNR010000002.1, on the reverse strand, counting down.
CACCCGCAATCACCGCACCACTGATCAATATCGCGATCTGCTGATCGAGGAATTGAGCGTGCTGCACAAGGAGGGCGAGAAGACCGGGCGGATCATGAATGTCGGCCTTCACCCGCATGTCTCGGGCCGTGCCTACACGATCCGGGCGCTGCGCGAATTCATCGAATACGCACAAGGACTGGACGGCATCTGGTGGGCAACCCGCGAGGAGATCGCCGACTGGTATGCCCAGAACCACGAAGCGCATTTTCCCGGCCAGCTCGGCCCGGATGGCGGCGCATGAGCTTGACCGAGCCCGCAGGCGTTTCCGAGCGCCGTGACAGCCGCCTCGTCGGCTGGGCGTTCTGCCTCCTGATGATCGCGCACAGCCTGCTGATCGTCATCCTCCCGCGGCTCGACAAGGAATCCGCCATTCGCGACGTGGCGCGCAGCTGGCACTATGCGATCGGCATTGCGTTGCTCGTTTTCGGCGTCTGGCGGCTGTGGCTCTGGGTCCGCGATCGCGGTGCCATCCCGCAATCGGACCTGCCGCCGGTCGCGCGGTTCTGGCACAATGCCTTGTGCCTCGCTTTCCTGCTGCTGGTGGTCGTCGGGGGGCCGCTCGGCTTCTTCTACGGCTGGGCCGAGGGGCGCGCGATCAATCCCGCAGGGCTCTTCACGCTGCCCGCCGCGATCGGCAAGGACCACGCGATCTGGCAATTTTCGGGCTATTTCCATTCCGCCCTGGCAAACGCGACGGTGCTCCTTGCGCTGCTCGGCGTCGTGAGTGCGGGCTACACCTATGCCCGCTACGGCAAGGGGCTGGTCGCCGCGTTCCCCGCTGGGTTCGGCGCCTTGTTCCTGCTGCGCGCGGGGCTGTTCGTCTATGCGATCAACAGCTTCAAGGATCGCGCGCCCGGCTACCGCGCGGCGGCCATCTTCTTCGGGATCGTGCTCCTTTTTTGGCTCGCAGTGCGCTTTGTGCGCAAGTCGCCAAGCACGATCCGTGCCGAGCGCCCGCGCGGTGCGATCGTCTGGAACGGCGCGGCGCTCACCGTGATTGTGGGCGTGATCGCGCTCGGGCTGACCATGCCCTACCTGCTTTTCAGGGTGCAGCCCTTCGCGCATGGCGTGATCGTGCGAGCCGATCCCTCGATCACGTGGCACCGCGAGCAGGTGGCCAAGGTGGAATGGACCGCACCGACCCCGTTCGAGCTCACCACGGGGCGCGAAACCTACAAGTGGTGCAAGTTCTGCCACACGATGGAGCCGGGCGCGGCGCATCTTGTTGGCCCCAATCTCTCGAACATCTTCGGCCAGCGGGCGGGGACCGTGCCCAATTTCCACTATTCCGAAGCGCTCGCCAAGGCGGGGCGCGAGGGGCTGGTGTGGAACGAGGAGACGATCCGGCAATACATCGCCGGGCCGGACGAGATGATCCCCGGCACCTCGATGATGATCTCGAGCGGGCCGGTGACAGATCGTGCACTGCAGGATGCGGTGATCGCCTCGCTCAAGCGTGACACGATGTTCGCGCCGGGCGAGCAGCCGGCCTCCGCCCCCCAGCCTTGAGAGCCTCGTAGCGCTGGGGCGGGCGATTGTCCGACTGTCGATCAAAGGGCCGGGTTCGGGCCAAACTGCGCCTGCGCGTGATACCGTGCGCATTCAGCAAAGGAGATGAGCAAATGCAACGCAGAGATGTGCTTCTGGGCGCCGGTGCCGCTGCCGCCGCCGGTCTGACGATGACGCCCGGAATGGCGCGGGCGAAAGCCCAGATGGAGATGGCGGAAGGCGCGATGGAGCGTTCGCTCGAAGGCGATTTCCTCGATCTCACCAAGCCGGAAGGCAATCGCGAGGCCTGGGCGCGGCTCCTCGGCAACACCGACATGCAATCGACCAAATACGGCTTTGCCGAGGGCATCGTGCAGGGCGCGCGGCCGAACGAGGCGCTGCGCGATCTGGTCGGCTTCACCATGGTCTCTTGTGCGCGGCTCCTCCCGCACGAGGATGGTGTCGGCTATCGCAAGATCCTGCGCGAGATCGGCTTTTACACCGATATCAAGACCGGCGAAATCCTGACCGAATGGCGCAATCCCTACATGGACGAGACGGTCAAGGTCGTGCCGATCGCGAACGATCCCTTCAACCACACCATCACCAACTTCTATCCCGAGCCGCCGAACTACGGCGGGCTCAACCAGGACAAGCCGCCCAAGATCCCGCTGATGCTCGATTTCCGCCGGCGCGGCGATTTGCTCAACCTCTTCAGCCACATCAATCTGTTCTATCCTTCCGCGCTCCAACCTGACAAATGGCCGCGCGAGAGCAGCGGGCCGTTCAACCGCGTGACCGAGACGTTCCTCTATTTCATCGATTGGAACGCGATGCAGGATCCCTCGCGCACCAGCGTCGAATATAACGGCGTATGGTCGCGGGTGACGCCGTGGCTGCCGTGGATGCTGATGGGGCCGACCGAGGGCAACTGCATCTACCAGACCTTCATGGGCGCGGTCGATTCGATCGAAAAGCTGCCCAACCCGGCGACGGTCGAATACATCCGGGCAAACCATCCCAAATATCTCGAGGCTCCCGCCAAGTGGGAGGAGCCCTCGCTCTCCTCGCTCGAATGGTATTCGCGCGAGCAGACCCCGGCGCCGCTGCCCGCCGACGGCACGGTGCCCACAGCGCCGCCAGCCGAGTTGCCCGAGTGGTTTCGCCAGATGATGAAGGCGAGGGCGGGGCAGGCAGGCTGATCGCCTGCCGCCAAGACCGGTTACTGCCCACTGTGCGATCAAACCGAAGCTGCCCGATGGTTTCGCGCGCGATTGGTAACAGAAATGTAATTGGGGATTTTGATCAGGGGAACATTCGATGCTCGATTACACCAAACGTGTCGCTGCCCTTCGCCTTGCCGGTTTTGCATCGGTTTCGGCTCTCGCGCTCACAGGCTCGATTGCCTTGGCACAGGACGCCTCGGAGGCCGAGGAGAGTGCACAGGACGATATGCCGCGCAGCGGCAACGCCATCATCGTCACCGCGCGCACCTTCGAGGAAGATCTGCAGGACGTTCCCATCGCGGTGAGCGCGCTCACCGCCGAGACGCTGCAGCGGCGCGCGGCTGACGATCTGGGCGACATCGCCGACAACATCGTGGGCTTCGCCTTCGAGGAATTCACCGGCCTTCTCGCCCAGCCGACCATTCGCGGCCAGACCAACCTTCGCGTCACCTCGCCGGTGCAGAACGTCGCGACCTATCTCGATGGCGTCTATATCCAGCGGCAATACCTGATCGACCAGGGCTTGCTCGCGCTGGACCGGGTCGAGGTCATCAAAGGCCCGCAATCCGCGCTCTACGGTCGAAACTCGTTCGCGGGCGTCATCAATCTCGTCAGCCGCAAGCCCGATCTCGACGAATTCACAGGAGCGGTGCGCGCCGGGATCGGCACAGATGAATTCTATGAAGCGAGCGGCACACTGAGCGTGCCGATCATCCCCGGAGCGTTCGCGATCATGGGGCATGTCGCCTACCAGGAATTCGATGGGACGATCGAGAACAGTCACCCGCTCGCCGATGCCGAGGGCTGCATCACCTGCGGCAATCTGCAGGGTTACGAACGGGAGACCTACCAGGTGACGGCGCTCGCCAAGCTGACCGATTCGCTCACGGTGCAGGCGACCTACATCCACACCGAACGCTTCCAGGAGCATGTCGCCAATTTCAGCTTCGGCACCTCGGGGCTGACCGACCCCTACAATTACAACAATTGCAGCCCGGTCGCAGGCCAGAATCGGCTCTATTGCGGCGAATTGCCCAACGATCCCAATTTCGTGACCGGCGCGGCCACCAATCCCGGCGGAACGCTCGGACCTGACCCGCGCCCTGATGGCTTTCTCATCGATCCGCGCGGTTTCGGCCTCGATGGGCCGACCGACGTGATCACCGCCAAGGTCGATTTCGCGCCGACCGACGATCTCTCGCTCACCTACCAGTTCGGCTACACTTTCGGGAATGTCGATGCCCGCGGTTCGACCGCGCGCAACCCGCTCCAGCCATTGGTTCTGTTCGGCCAGAACTTCGGCACCTTGTTCGACAGTTCGGGAACGGGCAGCGAGTTCGAGAGCTTCAGCCATGATCTGCGCGTGACTTACGAGAGCGAATCGCTCTACGCCTTCATTGGCGCCAACTATTCGACCACGAGCGATATCGAATCGAATGCGAGCGAAACCTATCCGGTCGGCACCAATCAGGTGCCCAATCTTGATCAGGTGATCTTTCCGGTCGGCCCCGGGCTGCCCTTTCCGACCGCGTTCTTCCAGCGCCGCACTTTCCTCGAGCGCGATGAAGACATCCTCAGCATCTACGCTTTCGCCGAATTCCAGGCGAGCGACCAGCTGCGCTTCAGCGTCGAGGGACGCTACACGATCGAGGATCGCACCACGATCGACCGGCTGACGCGCGAGCCGACCAATCCTGCGATCCAGGCCTTCAACCCGCCACGCGACGATGTGACCGAGGAGTTCTTCACCCCGCGCTTCTCGGCAACCTACGAGTTCACGCCAGACAACCTGCTCTATGCCTCGGTCGCGCGCGGCGTGAAGGCGGGCGGCTCGAACGGCTTCGTGCCATTCGAACCGCAGCAGCAATATCTGCGCGAGACCAACTGGACTTACGAGATCGGCTCGAAGAACTACTTCCCCGCAATCGGCCTGACGCTCAACGCGGCGGTGTTCTACACCGATTGGGAAGACCTCCAGACGACCGAGGCCCGCCGCCTCGCCGACGGCACCGTGCCGGTGACCTTCGCGGTGCTCTCGACCGTCACCGGCAATGTCGGCAGCGTCGAGGTCTATGGTGCGGAAGTCGAGGGCGTGTTCGAGCTGACTCCCAACATCACGCTCGATTTCGGCGCCGCCTACAACGATGCGCGCTATATCGAGGGCTCGACCTCGCAGCGCTTCGAGCTTTCGGGCAATTGCGACGGTGTCGTCTGCCCGACCGGGCCAGTGCCGATCGGTGGCAACCAGCTTGAGCGCACGCCCGCCTTCGATGCCTATGCCGGGCTTGGCTATCGTGGCGACATCGGCGAGAATTCCGACTTCTATGTGCGGGTCGATGCGTCTTACCAGACCAAGCAGTTCGTCGACGAGGCGAACCTTGCCTGGGTGCCCGACCGCTTCCTGATGAACGCCCAGGCCGGGGTGAACTTCGGCAATTTCTCGGTCCAGGCGGTGGTCCAGAACGCGCTCGACGAGATTTATGTCTCGAACTCGCTGTTCCTGATCGGCACGGGTGGGGCGCTTTCCTCGAGCTATGTCCCGATCTTCGGGCTGGGGCGCACCGCGCGTATCTCGGTCGGCTATGAATTCTGAGGCTTGAGACGTCCTCGCGGGCGGCGGTTCAATCGCCCGCGAGGATGAATTCGGCGGCCCTCTCGCCCACCATCATGACGGCGGCATTGGTGTTGCCGCTGACATGGCCGGGAAAGACGCTGGCATCGACCACCCGCAACCCTTCGATGCCGTGGACGCGCAGCTTGGGATCTACCACACCGCGGCCGCTATCGGGTGCCATGCGGCAGGTGCCGATCGGGTGATAGGTCGGATCGACCGTGCGCCGCAGATAAGCCTCCCATTCGGCATCCTGGCTGACGCCCGTGCCGGGCGCGATTTCGGCGCAGACATTGCCTGCGATCGGGGCCATCGCCATGATCGCGCGCGCGCGGCGACAGGCGGCGGTCAGATCGGCCACATCGCGCGCATCGGCGAGCATTTCGATGGCGATGCGCGGCTGATCGCGCCAGTTGCCGCTCCTGAGCGACAGCCGCCCGGCCGTGCGTGCATAGGAGAGCCCGACCACGAGCGTCACCATCGACCGCTTCGAGGGCGAGACCCCCTCGGGGGTGAGCTCGAAGCCGAACGGGCCGAACATGAGCTGGATGTCGGGATGGTCGAGCCCTTCGCGCGAGCGGAAGAAGCCGACCGCGTGCGGGTAGGGGCTCGTTGCTGGCCCGCGCCGGGCGAGGAGCCAGCGCAGGCCGTGCCATGCGGCGCGCGCGCTGTTGACCTCCTGGTTGAAGGTGCGCTGATCGACCTCGAAGGAGATCTGCGCGCTGGGATGCTCGAGCAGGTTGTCGCCGACATGGGGGTTGTCGAGCAAAGGATCGATGCCGTGCGCGGCAAGCTTCTCGGCCGGGCCAATCCCTGAGAGCATCAAAAGCTGCGGCGATTGCAGCGCGCCTGCGCTCAGGATCACTTCGCGCCGCGCCATCGCGCGATGGGTCTGTCCGCCGCGCATGAACTCGACGCCTGTCGCACGCGTGCCCTCGAACAGGACTCGGGTCGCCCGCGCGCGGGTCATCACGCGCAGGTTGGGACGCCGGGCGGCGGGTCTCAGATAGGCGTCCGCCGCGCTGAACCGGCGACCGGCCTTCTGGGTGAGTTGGGGCGGGCCGATGCCTTCCTGGCGCTCGCCGTTATAATCCGGATTGTAGACCAGACCTGCCGCCTGCGCGGCGGCCATGAACGGCTGTGCGAGCGGATGCACGGTGCGCAAGGCATCCACCACCTGCGGCCCCGCGCGCCCCCGGCCTTCGCCGGCGGGGAAGGCGCAGGCCTCCAGCCGCTCGAAAGCGGGCGCGCACTCGGCGAAAGACCAGCCTTCATTGCCCGCCGCCGCCCAGCCATCGAAATCGCGGGCAGCCCCGCGCACATAGAGCATGCCGTTGATCGAGGAGCTTCCGCCCAGCACGCGGCCCGCTGGCCAGTAATCGCGCCGGCCTTCGCGCGAGGGATCGGGCTCGACGGTGAAGCCCCAGTCGAATTTCGGATTGCCGATCAGCCGCACGATCGCCGCGGGCACCTTGATCAGCGGCGAGCGATCGCGCCCGCCCGCCTCGAGCAGCAGCACGCGGTGCGCAGGGTCTTGCGAAAGCCGGTTGGCCAGCACGCAGCCCGCCGAGCCGCCGCCGACGATGATGAAATCGTATTCGCCCGATGCAATGGGTTGCGCGTCAGACAATCGCGCAGACCGTCTGCAGATTGAGATAGTTCTCGAGCGCGACCTGCCCGCTGTCGCGGCCCCAGCCCGATTGCTTGATCCCGCCGATCGGCAGCGAAGGATCATACATCGCGTGGGAATTGATCCACACCGTCCCCGCTTGCAGCCGCTTGGAGGCGCGCATCGCGGTCGAAAGGCTTGCCGTCCAGATCCCGGCTGCAAGGCCATAGTCGCTGTCGTTCGCGGCGCTCAGCACCTCGTCAAGTTCGTCGAAGGGGGTTGCGACCACGACGGGACCGAAGATCTCCTCGCGCACGATGCTCATATCGGGCGCGACCCCGGTGATGACGGTGGGCGTGATGAAGCTTTCGTTCGGCCCGGCGGTCTCTCCGCCGCACAGCAGGCTCGCGCCGGCCTTGCGCCCGTCCTCGATGAAGCCCGCGACCTTGGCGGCATGGCCTCTCGAGACGAGCGGGCCCATCTGCGTTTCCGGGTCCATCCCGTGGCCCAGCCGGATCGCCTGCGCCTGCTCGCTCACGCCCTCGACCACACGGTCAAACACGCTGCGATGCGCATAAAGTCGCGATCCCGCGATGCAGACTTGGCCGCCATTGAAGAAGATCGCATTTGCCGCTCCGCCGATCGCCGCCTCGAGATCAGCGTCGCCCATCACGATCACCGGCGACTTGCCGCCCAGCTCGAGCGTCACCCGCTTGAGATTGCCCTTGGCGGCATCGAGGATCGCGCGGCCCGTGGCGGTGGAGCCGGTGAAGGCGATCTTGTCGACACCCCGGTGCGCCGCCAGCGCCGCACCCGCCTGCGCGCCATAGCCTGTGACGAGGTTGACGACGCCCTCGGGCAGCCCCGCCTCCATCATCAGCTCGACGAGCCGGATCGCAGTGAGCGAGGTGTCCTCGGCGGGCTTGAGCACCACGGTGCAGCCCGCCGCAAGCGCAGGCGCAAGCTTCATCGCGGTCAGCACCAGAGGCGAATTCCACGGCACGATCGCGCCCACAACGCCCACGGGCAGGTGCTGGGTGTAGGCGAACACCTCCTTGCCGGGCGGCTGGTAGTTGATCGAGGTCGGGATGGTCGATCCCTCGATCTTGGTCGCCATGCCGCTGAAATAGCGGAACTGATTGACCGCGCCCGGGATCTCGGCCCAGCGCCCGACATAGAGCGCCTTGCCCTGATCGAGCGTCTCGAGTTCGGCGAGCTCGTCGATATGGGCCTCGATTCGCTCAGCGATCGCCCACAGCGTCTTGGCGCGCTCCATCGGCGTGAGGCCCGACCAGCGCCCGTCCTCGAACGTCGCGCGGGCGGCCGCGACCGCAGCATCGACATCGGCGGCATCGCCGCGCGCGACTTTGCCCAGGCGCTCGCCCGTCGCGGGATCGAGGGTATCGAAGGTTTCCCCGCTTGCGCTTTCGACCCAGCGCCCGCCGATGAGGTGCTTGTGTGTGCCGCGCGCGAGAAACGCCGCTGCCGCTTCGCCCGGAGAGCCCGCCTTCGAGAAGTCCATCTGTCCCGCCTCGCTGTCTGGTGTGAGCCTTTATCCTGCCGGGTCTAGGCGACGAATGTCGAGCGCGGAGGCTCGGCGCGGCTCGTGTCCGACTGCCGGATAATCAGGGCACCGCTCGCGTCTCGAGCATGTGAGGCACGTCGCCCGCCACCACGATCTCGGCATATTTCGCGCCCAGATCGCGCAGGTTGGAGCCGTGCAGCTCGGCGTTGCGATCGGCGCAGGCATCGCTGACGGTGATCGGGATAAAGCCGTATTGCAGCGCATCGAGCGTGCTTGCGCGCACGCAGCCCGAGGTCGAGAAGCCGCCGATATAGAGCGTGTCGATGCCGCGTTCGCGCAGCCATTCGGCAAGGCCGGTGCCGAAAAAGGCGGACGGATATTGCTTGAGGAACACCGGCTCGCCTTCCTCGGGTTGGAGCGCATGGGGAAAGGAGCCGGCCGGTGTCTCGCCCACGAACAGTTCGAGCGCAGGGACTTTCTTGAAGAAGTATCCGCCATCCGCGCCGCCGGGCTGATAGCGCACCCCGGTCCAGATCACCGGCCGCGCGCGCGCACGAAACGCGGCGGCGAGCCGCGCCATCTGCGCCACCGCCGCTGCGCCGGTCTCAAGCAGGAGCGGCGAGCCTGCGTCGACATAGGCGCGCACCGGATCGACCAGCAGCAGCGCAGGCGCGGTGCCGGGCTGGAGGTGCCCGGCAAAAGCGGTGTGCCAATCGGTCATCTCAGATCGCCGCCGCTTCGGCGAGTTCGGCGATCTCGGGCTCCCCCATCCCGAGCAGTTCGCCGAGCACTTCGGCATTGTGCTGGCCGGGCACCGCCGGGGCCGGGCGGCGCACGCCCGAGGGCGTCAGGGAAAGCTTGGGAAAGGCGTTCTGCATCTTGAGTTTTCCACGCGTCTGCGTCTCCACCTCGATGATCGCCTCGCGCGCCTGGAAGTGCGGATCGGCGATCATGTCGGGCGCGCGGTAGACGCGGCCCGCCGGGATCGAGTGTTCGATCATCGCCGCCTCGACCTCGTCGACGGTGAGCGTGCCGGTCCACTCGTTGACGAGATCGTCGAGCTCGGTCTGGTTGTGGCCGCGGGCGATATGCGAGGAATAGCGCTCGTCGGTGGCCAATTCGGGGCGGCCCATCGCCTTGGCGAGCCGGGCGAAGATCTCGTCCTTGTTCGCCCCGATCATGAAGTGCCCGTCTTTGCACCGATAGACGTTGGAGGGCGCGATCCCCTTGAGGATCGAGCCAGAGCGCTCCCGGATGAAGCCGTTGCGATCATATTCGGGAACGAGCCCCTCCATCACCTGCAACACCGCCTCGTAGAGCGCGGTATCGACGACCTGGCCGCGCCCTGTCTTCTCGCGGTGATGGAGCGCTGCGAGCACGCCCATGCAGCCATAGGTCGCACACAAGGTGTCGCCGATCGAGATGCCCATGCGCGCCGGCGGGCGGTCGGGATCGCCGACGATATAGCGCCAGCCGCCCATCGCCTCGCCGATCCCGCCAAAGCCCGCGCGATCCGAATAAGGCCCGTCCTGCCCATAGCCCGACATGCGCGCGATGATGAGGCCTGGGTTCTCCTCGAGCAGGCGATCGGGGCCAAGGCCCCATTTCTCGAGCGTGCCGGGCTTGAAATTCTCGATCAGCACATCGGCCTTGGCGATCAGCTTGCGCGCGAGATCCTGCCCCTCGGGGATGCGCAGATTGCAGGTGACCGAGCGCTTGTTGCGCGCGATCACCTCCCACTGCACCTTATCCTCGCCCTGGCCCCACAGCCGCATCGGATCGCCCGCGCCGGGCGGCTCGAGCTTGATCACGTCGGCGCCCATATCGCCCAGCAATTGCCCGCAGAACGGGCCGGCGAGGAGCTGGCCCATCTCGATGACGCGGATATCGGAGAGCGCGCTCATTATTCAGCTGCCTCGGCCATGGGGGCAGTGTGCCAGACCGGCTGGATCGGCGCATCGAGGCCGGTCTCGGCCTTGCAATTGGCGCGCAGCGCCTCGATGCCGGGGCCGTAATCGAACAGCGGGAGCTCGCCGCGCTTGGCTCTGATTTCCTCGCGCAAGGCGGCGGTGGCAGCTTCGTCCACCGTGCCTTGTGCATCGGCCACTATGCCATAATCGCGCGCGCCTTCGGGCGTCACGAGCCCCTGCTGGATCTCGAGCCCGACCAGCGCGGGATCGCGCTCGAGCGGATCGCCCCAGCCGCCGCCGCCCCAGGTGATGAAGTGCAAGAGGTCGCCCTCCTTGACGTGTACGTCCTCGACCTTGTTGCCGACGATCTCGGTGGTGCCGTCGGCGCGTTCGAGCACCTTCTTCGCCCGTGCGCCGGGATGCCCGCCATTGACACCCCACGGCGGCACGAACCAGCGATCATCGTGGATCGCGATCTGGCCCTCGGCGAGGAAGCGGTAGGTCATGTGGATGCCGTTGCCGCCGCGATGCAGGCCGGCGCCCCCGCTATCGGGCTCGGTCGAATAACGCTCGATCCGCAAGGGGAAATAGCGCTCGAGGAACTCGTTGGGGACATTGGTGAAACCCGGCCAGAGCGAGTGACCGTCCGGCCCATCGCCCAGCGGGCGCCCCGGAATGCCGCCAAAGCCGATCTGGAACAGCTGGAACCATTCGCGGCCCTTGCCGCCGCGCGTGTCCCAGCCCGAATAGAACAAGTGCGGGGAGGAGGAGAACCCGGCGGCGTTGAGAAATTCGGGCGTGCCCTGGCCGAGCAGCCCGCCCAGAATATCGAAGATCCGCCCCAGCGCATGGGTGCGGCCCGAAAGCGCGGCGGGGAAGTGCGGCTTCAACAGCGAGCCTTCCGGGATGCGCACCTCGATCAGATCGTAGAACCCATCATTGAACATGATCTGGGGATCGAAGACCATGATCATGTAGATCCCGAAGAACATCTTGAACATGTTCTCGTTGAGATAGAAATTGATCGAGGCGGCGGATTGCGGATCGGTTCCGTCGAAATCGAGGATCACGCGCTCGCCCTCGCGGCGCATGGTGCACTTGATCCGGTAGGGGCCAAAGCCCTTGCCATCATCGCAGATATAATCCTCGAAGCTCTTGGGCTCCTCGGAGACGGCCATGGCAATGAGCGCCTTCATCGCGCGATGATTGCGATCGAGCAGTTCTTGCGTTGCGGAATAATAGACATCATCGCCGAACCGGTCCGCCATCTCGATCACCCGGTTGGCCGCGACCCGGCACGAGGCGATCAGCGCGTTGAGATCGGCCTGGCACCAATCGGGCTTCCTCGTCTGGTGCATGACGAGCTTCATCAGGTCGGCATTGTATTCGCCCTTCTTCCAGATCTTGACCGGCGGGATGCGCACCCCTTCCTCGAAGATCGAGGAGGCGCCAATCGGCATCGAGCCGGGCACCATGCCGCCGATATCGGACTGGTGGCCGAACATCGCGGTGTAGGCGATGAGGCGCCCGTCCTTGAACACCGGGAGCAGGACGAGCCAATCGTTCGAGTGGCTGATCGCGCCCTCGCATGAATAGGGATCGCTGAGGAAGATCATGTCGCCATCCTCGAGCGTATCGTCATAGCCTCTGAGGAAGCCGTCGATGAAACTGCCGAACTGGCCGACGATCATCTTGCCCTTGGGATCGGCGATCAGCGGGAAGGCATCGCCCTGTTCGCGAATGCCGGGGCTCATCGCGGTGCGCACGAGCGTTGCGTCCATCTCGATGCGCGCGTTCCTGAGCGCATTTTCGATGATGTCGAGCGTGACGGGATCGATGCTGACCCGCTCGAAGGGGGTTTCGTTGGTCTCGATGATGCGTGCGGGCATGGCGGATCAGCCCTCCTTTTCGGGGTTGATGAGGATGTTGCCGACCTTGTCGATCCGGGCAGTGCAGCCGCTCTCGACGAGGGTGGTCGAATCCATTTCGGTGATGATGGCGGGGCCGGGGATGGTGTCGCCCTGCCGCAGCCTCGCGCGGTCGTAGATCACGGCGGCCTGCTCGCGCCCGTCCATCCACACCGTGTGATCGCGGATCTTGGCAGCGGAAGGATCGCCGTCGCCCGGCTGGAGCTCGGCGGCGGGCAGCGCGGGTGCCTCGCCCAGCGCCACCGCGCGCAGGTTCACGATCTCATGCGGGGTTTCCATATTGAAGGTGAAGAGCCTCAGGTGCTCCTCATCGAAGCGCTGGAGGATCCCCTCGATCCCTGCCTCGTCGAGCACCCTTTTGTCGATTGTCAAAGGCACTTCAAAGGCTTGCCCCGCATAGCGCACATCGACCTCGAACTGCGTCGTGATCTGGCTTTCGGGCACGCCATCAGCGATCAGCTCGCCGCGGGTCTGCGCCGCCATCTCGTCAAGCACGGCGACGAGATCGCTCACCGACGTCTCGCGCGCAAGCCGCGAGAAGCTGCGCGCCGTCTCGGTGCGCATCCGCGTGGTCGCATCGCCGAGCGCGCACAGCACGCCGGGCGAGACGGGCGAGATCGCAGGCCAGCTCCCCATCAACCGGGCAACCGCATTGACATGGAGCGGCCCCGCGCCGCCAAAGCCCATCAGCGCGAATTCGCGCGGATCGTAGCCCTGCTGGACGCTGATCATGCGCAGCGCGCCGAACATGTTCTCGTTGACGATGTCGATGATCCCGCGCGCGGCCTCCATCAGGGAGACGCCCAGCGCATCGGCGATGGTCTGCACTGCGGCCTTGGCGCCCTCGCGATCGAGCTTGAAGCTGCCGCCCAGAAGGTCTTCGGGCAGATAGCCGAGCACGACATTGGCATCGGTCACGGTCGGCAGCGTTCCGCCCTTGTTGTAGGCGACCGGGCCGGGCACCGCGCCCGCGCTTTCGGGGCCGACGCGCAGCGCCTTGGTCAATTCGGGCACATGGGCGATCGAGCCGCCGCCTGCGCCCACCGTCTTCACGTCGAGCGCCGAGGCGCGCACCGAGAGGTGGCCCACTTCGGTGGTGCGCTGGCGGCGCGGCTCGAGCCCCTCGATCAGCGCGACATCGGTCGAGGTGCCGCCGACATCCAATGTGAGGATGTTCTTCAGCCCCGCGTTTTTCGCGACCCACAGCGCGCCCGTCACCCCGCCGGCAGGGCCGGACATGAGGATGTTGACCGGGTGCTCCTCGGCCTTCTGGCTCGACATCAGCCCGCCATCCGAACGCAGCAGCGAGAGCCTTCCCTCAAGCCCCTCGTCCTCGAGCTTGGTCCTGAGGTTCGAGACATATTTGCTCACCACCGGGCGCACGGCAGCGTTGGCGACTGTCGAGAGGGTGCGCTCGTATTCCTGCATCTCGGGCAGCACTTCGTGGGAAAGCGAGACGGGGATGCCGGGCAATTCCTCGGCGGCGATCTCCCCGATCCGCGCCTCGTGCGCGCCGTTGACATAGGCGTTGATGAGGCTGACCGTCAGCGCCTCGATCCCTTGCGCCTTGAGCTGGCGTAAGGCGGCGCGCACAGCGTCCTCGTCGAGCGGGCGCACCACCTGGCCATCCGCGCCCATGCGCCCGGGCACTTCGAGCGTGTCTTCCAGATGCGCGAGCGGGGTGGGCTTGGGCCACACGATCCACGCGGCGAGCCCGCCGGGCACGAAGCTGCGCGCGATCTGCATGACGTCGCGATAGCCCTCGGTGGTGATCAGCCCCACCTTCGCGCCCTTGCCCTCGAGCACGGCATTGGTCGCCACCGTGGTGCCGTGGAGGAAATAGGCGATCTCGCGCGCCGAGACGCCCGCCTGCTCGGTGATGGCCTTGACCCCGGTGAGGATACCTTCGGAGCTGTCATGCGGGGTCGATGGGGTCTTGTGCCGCCAGAAGCGGCCGCTTGCCTCGTCGAACAGCAAGAGGTCGGTGAAGGTTCCGCCGACATCAACGCCCAATCTGTAGGTCATAGTCTCTCCGGTCTCGTGGGAAGGGATCAGGCCGCCTTGGCGACGAGCGAGGGCAGTTCGCGGCCGAGCACCGCGGCGAAGGCCTTGTTGGCGGCGATCGCGGCGGCAAGGTCGATGCCGGTGGGCGCGCCCGATTGCTCCATCAGGTAGATTAGGTCTTCGGTCGCGATGTTGCCGGTGGCGCGCGGGGCGAAGGGGCAGCCGCCGAGCCCGCCCAATGAGGCATCGAACACGCGCACGCCCGCCTGATAGGCCGCCCAGGCGTTGGCGATGCCCGTGCCCCGTGTGTTGTGGAAATGGCAGCGCAGCGGGATGCGACCATCGAGGAGCTCGCCGAGCCGGCCGAACAGCTCGCTCACCTGCGACGGCGTGCCGACGCCGATCGTATCGGCCAGCGCGATCTCGGCGGGGCCTTCCGCGGCAAGCGCCTCGGCGATCGCGAGCACGGTTTCGGGCCTGACCTCACCCTCGAACGGGCAGCCGAACGCTGCGCTGATCGTCACCTGCGCGCTCAGCCCCTCGGCGCGGGCGAAGCGCAGCATATCCTTCGTCTCGGCGATTCCCTGCGCGATTGTCTGGCCCTGGTTCTTCTGGCCGAAGGTGTCGCTCGCGACGATCACGCAGCCCGCCTGGTCGATGCCGCGCCCCTTGCCGTCTTTGGCACCGCCCTCGCGGGTCGCCAGCGCGCGCAGAATGCCGCGCTTGTTGAGCGTGAGGCCGATATAGGTGACATCGTCGCGGTCGGGCAGGGCGGCGATCACGGCCTCGGCGTCCGCCATCTGCGGCACGCGCTCAGGGTGGACGAAGCTCGCAACCTCGAGCCGGCGTGCGCCATAGCCGATCATCGCCTCGATCAGCGCGAGCTTGGCCTCGGTCGCAACGATGTCGGGCTCGTTTTGAAGGCCATCGCGCGGACCGACCTCGACGAGTTCGATTGCGGGACGGGGATCGGGGGCACTTTCTGTATACATAACTATCAGGCCGCATCCTTGGCGAGCCCGCGATGGGCATCGGCATAAGCGTGGTAGGCGCGCCGGATGTGCCCGGCCATCAGCGCCTCGGCCCATGCCCCGTCGCCGCGCTCGAAGGCAGCGAGAAGATCCTCGTGCTCGCTATGCGAACGCTGGAACGATTCGCGCCCGTAAAACTGCGCCGTGCGCCACACCACCGGCTGCTCGATCAGGGCCGAGAGCAAGGTCGCCAGCCTGCGCGAGTCCGCCGCTTCCAGCACGAGTTCGTGAAATGCGCGATTATGCTCGAGGAATGCGCCGACATCGGGCCGTGCTCCGCTGATCGCTGCATGGAGTGCCGCGTTCTGGGCCCTCAGCCGTTGCAGTGTCGCATGGTCCATCCGCTCGGCGGCCCGGCGGGCGGCATAGCCCTCCATCATCGCGCGCAGCTCGAAGGCATCGGCGACATCGTCCAGCGACCAGTCCGCCACGAAGCTGCGCTGCGAATCGCTGCGGCGCACCAGCAATTCCGCCTCAAGCCGCCGCAAGGCATCGCGCACCGGGGTGCGCGACACGCCGCAGCGTTCGGCCAGCGCCTCCTCGCTCAGCTGCTCGCCGGGCGCGAGTTCACCCGAGAGCACCATGGCACGGATCGTATCATAGGCGAGATCGGACGCCTTGGGCACACTTGCTCCTGCTCTTGATGCTGCGCTTGACTCGGCAATATTGTATACAATAAGACATCGCCAGCGCAACAGGGGCAAACGCAAAACGGGGTGCGCGACATGAATTTGCGGGGCAGCAGGGCTTGGGATCTTCACCTCAGGGCAACGCAAGGGCTTCCTTCACGGTTCAGGGAGAACTGATCGATGCGTAATCTCAAGACATTCCTTTCCGCCGGGGCCGCAGCCTGCGCGCTCTTCCCGCTCGCGCCCGCTGCGGCGCAGCAGATGGAGCCCGCAGCGGACGATCAGGCGGCGAGCGAAGACAATGCGATCATCGTCACCGCGCGCCGGCAGGACGAGCGGCTGCAGGACGTGCCCGCCTCGGTCTCGGTGCTGACCGCTGACACGATCCTCAAGACCAATTCGGTCAACACGCAGGATTTCGTCAATCTCACCCCCGGCGTCACCATCGTCACCGGCACCGCCGAGGCAGGCGACACCCAGATCAACATTCGCGGCATCAACGGCGCGCGCGACGCGGAAAGCTCGGTTGCGCTGGTGGTCGATGGCATTCTCAAGACCAACATCGCTCAGTTGAACCAGCCTCAGGGCACGCTGCGCCAGGTCGAGATCCTGAAAGGACCGCAGGGCGCGCTCTACGGGCGCAATGCAGCTGCCGGCGCGATCGTGATCTCGACGCTGCGCCCCGGCGATACCTTCGAGGGCGCCGCGCGCGTTTCCTACGCCAATGTCGAGACGGTCGAGGCCGCCGCCCACATCGCCGGGCCGATCAGCGACAATCTCGGCTTCGTCCTCTCGGGCTATTACCGCACCACCGATGGCTTTTTCGAGAACATCTTTCTCGACGAGCGCAATGTCGACAATCAGGAAGTGTTTGCGGTCGATGGCCGCGTCGTGGCCGAGCTTGGCCCTGATACCGAAATCGACCTCAAGGCGCGCTATTCCGAGCTGCGCGGCTCCTCGATCGCGTTCAACGCCTCGTTCCACCTGCCCGGCTTTGCCGCTTTCAACCCCGCCTTCAACGAGGACGTGAACGCGCATCCGTTCCGCTTCTACGGCAATATCGACCCGTCGAACGATCAGGACAGCTTCGATGTCTCGGCCAAGATCGATCACGATTTCGGCGGCGTCACCTTGAGCGCCTGGGCGCTCTATTCCGATGTCGATCAGAGCCTCGTTGCCGATGGCACTGCGGCCGATTTTGCGCGCTACATCCCGTTTCCCGCGCCGACCGACACCGCCGCCGCCGTCGCGGGCCAGTGCTTCGCCTCGACCGCTGAGCTCACCGGCTTCCCGGTCAACCAGCCCGGCTTCATCGGGCCGACCCCGGTGCCGTTCCTGTTTGCCCCCGCCACCGGCTCGACCTTCGGTCCCTACAGCCCCACGACCTGCGATGGCACGCAGTTCCAGCTGCGCGAGCAGAGCGACATCAGCGGCGAGATCCGCCTCTCGTCCAATGGCGATGGCCCGCTCACCTGGCAGCTTGGCGCCTATTACCTCAACATCGACCGGCAGACGGGGGTAAGCCTCGGCGCGGATCTCGGGCAGGGTGTGATCCCGCAGCTCTTCAACGGGCCGGAGACGAGCAACCCGACCTCGCTGCTGCTCGCCGACAGCTTCGACACCAGCGTCTATGCTGCCTTCGGAAACGCGGAATACGATTTTGGCAATCTCACCGCCGGGCTCGCGCTGCGCTATGACATCGAGGAGCGTTCGACCGCCTCGCTCGTGCCCAACGCGCTCGATCCGATCACCGGCGGCCCGATCAATCCCGGCCAGGCCTTCGGCACGCTCGATCCCGCGCAGGAAACCTTTCGCCAGCTCCAGCCAAAGGTTTCGCTGAGCTGGCAGCCGAGCCCCGATCTCAACGTCTATGCCAACTGGGGCATCGGCTTCAAATCGGGCGGGTTCAACAACCAGGGTTCGGCCGCGATCATCGATGCCAATTTCAACGATGGCGTGACCCCGGGCACGATCGACGCCGATGTCACGATCCGCGATCAGTATGACAAGGAAGTCTCGAGCGCGTTCGAGGTCGGGATCAAGGGCAGCGCGGCGAACGGCGCGATCACCTTCGATCTTGCCGGCTACTACACCGAGATCGACGACATGCAGTTCTTCGAGTTCTTCGTCGGCAGCTTTGGCCTGCTGCGCGTCGTCTCGAACATCGACGAGGTCGAGGTGATGGGCGCCGAGCTCAACATCGCCGCCGAGGTGATCGAGGGGTGGAGCTTCTTCGGCGCCCTCAACGTGACCGACAGCGAGATCAAGGCGAATTCCTCGCGCCCCTACACTGTCGGCAACGAATCCCCGTATACCGCCGATTACACGATCAACCTGGGCACCGAGATCGACACGCCGATGAGCGACCTCGTCGATCTCATCGTGCGCGCCGATTATCGCATCACCGGGCCGACCTGGTTCCATTCGGTGCAGGATCAGGATCGCCCGACGATCTTCAGCGGGCTCATCCCGATCTCCGAGGTCGCTTTCCTGCCGCCCGAGACCGGCAACGCGAATTACTCGGTCGCCGAGCGCGATGAGTTCGGCGTGCTTAATGTGCGCGCCGGGCTTCAGATCGGCAATTTCAGCATCTTCGCCTTCGGCGAAAACGTGCTGAACGAGAAGTTCATCGCCGAGGCGATCCCTGCCATCGAATTCGGCGGCTCGTTCATCTCGCCAGGCGCGCGCGCGCTTTACGGGGTGGAAGTGGGCATGCGCTTCTGAAAGGGAGCCCGGGCGCCGTCGCCGCGCCCGGGCAAGCCGGAAATCCGGATCGCGCCGGAGGCCGCTTTGGCCCCCGGCGCATTTCTCAGGTCAGAACGAGAAGCCGGCGGCGAGCTTGTAGAAATCGCCATCGCCGCCTTCCTCGATGTCGGCCCCGGCGGTGAACCGGGCGAAGAAGCCGTTCGAGGTCTTGAACTGCACATACGGGCCAAGCCACTGGTAGACGACCGCCCCGTTCCCGCCCTCGTTGCGGGTGTTGTCGAGCAGCTCGTAATGGGCGCCGAGCGAGAATTTGTCGCTCACCTTGGCACCGGCATTGATCCAGGTGTGCAGGAAGTCGAGCGCGCCGGGATCGTTGCGGTTGCGCAGCGCCGCGTAATAGCCGCCGTAGAATTCGGCCTCGAACGAATCGTCGGAATAGTTGACCGTCAGGCTGGGCACCACGCCGTCGGCGAAATTGCTCCCTGTGCCGGTGGGCACGTCATTGTTGTCGCGCACTCCGCCCGAGAGCAGGGCACCGTTGGTGAGGCCGATCTGCGGCTTGAGGATGAGATTGCCGTCCATCGTGTAGAACGCGGCGCCCACGCCGAATTCGGTCCACAGATCGTTGCCGCCGCCATTGCCGAAGGAGGGCGTGGTCCACAGGATGCCGTAGAAGCTGAAATCGACATTGTCGCCGACCGGGATCAGGCCGTTGAAGGTCGGGTAGAAGCCGAAGAAGGCATCCTGGTTCATCACCACGGTGTAGCTGTCCTCGCGCGCGGGGGCGGCACTCGCGGTGCTGTATTGCGCGATGTTGACCACCGCGCCCGAGGCAGTGGTGACGGCGGTCGCGGTCGGCGCAGTGGTTGCCGCGGCGGCGAGATCGTAGCTCTGGGCGGAAAGCGCATCGAGCGTCTCGGCGTTTTCGCCAGCGGGGGCGATGGCGGTTCCCACCAGGCTGATCGCGCCGTCGGTGGCGACGTCGCCCGTTTCGGCAGCGGCTGCATTGGCGATGCAAAGGGCAGCTCCAGCGACGCTGATGAGGAGGGGTTTTTGAAGGTTCATATCAGGACTCCAGTTTAAAACAGGAGCCGCACGACCCTTTCAGACACTGCGCGCGCAGGGACGCACGCCAAGGCCGGAAGAGGATCGGTCGGCAAGACCGCGATTTGGGAGCGTCCTCTCCTGGCCGTGCCCCGGATCGTGACCGGGGCCAAAAAGCACTTTTGCGCACCGTTTCGCCAGATGTGATCCGGCTTTTGCCGGTTGATTCACAAATATTACGCATACGCAAAAGAGAGCAAATTCCAATGCGCCGATGCGTTCGCGTCAATTATTGCGCTTGATGCGGCATTTGCGCAACAATGCGCTCTATCGTCTGCTAACGCTGCCCAGCGCTCGGGTCGCCTGGCGGTTCAAGAAAGGCGCGCGAAATTGGCCGCGCCCGGCGATGGCATGCGCGGATTTACCCCGCTTTGCCCGGTCGGCCCGGCTAGCGCGGACACCGCCGCCGCAATGCGGGAAAGGGGCTCTCGCGCGAGCCGGTAGAAGACGAGCTTGGCCTCCTTGCGGGTCTCGACCAGCCCCGCCTTGCGCAGCACACCAAGCTGCTGCGAGAGCGCGGGCTGGCCGATTTGCGCGGCCTGCTCGATCTCGCCGACATTGAGTTCGCCCGCGCCCAGCGCCTCGAGGATACGCAGGCGCAGCGGATGCGCGATCGCCTTCAGCTCCTCGATCAGTTCGTCCTTTTCCATCACGCCTGGTTCCCGCTTTCGTGGCGGAGGAACCAGGCGGTCTCGTCGCGCGCCGCGTAGACCTCGTCGAGATCATGGGTGGGGGCCCCAAGCAGGCTCTCGCCCGGTTGCCAGTTGGCCGGTGCGAGCCCGCCCGCCTTGTCGACAGCCTGCAGCGCCTCGAGCGTGCGCAGCATTTCGGGCGTCGAGCGCCCGATATTGGCGGGATAGCACGTCATCGCGCGGATCACGCCTCCGGGATCGATGAAGAAGGTGGTGCGGACTGCGGCGCTGTCGTGGTCATCCGCCGCGACCATGCCGAAGGCGCGGCCGATCACCAGCGTCGGATCCTCGATGATGGGGAAGCGCACTTCAATCTCGAACCGATCGCGGATCATGCGCAGCCATGCAAAGTGGGCAAACAGGCTGTCGACCGAGAGCGCCATGAGCGCGCAATCGAGCTTGTCGAATGCGCTCTTGCAGCGGGCGAGTTCCACGAATTCGGTGGTGCACACGGGGGTGAAATCGGCCGGATGCGAGAACAGGATGAGCCAGCGCCCGCGATAGGCAGAGAGCCTGACTGGGCCGATCGTGCTGCGCGCCTCGAAATCGGGCGCGCGGTCACCGATGCGCAGCGCGGCGGGATGCTGGGGAGCGATGCGGGAATCGTCGGCATGGGTCATCTTGGCGCACCATAGCACTTGACTCTTTCTTGGCAATACATATACACAGTTTATGTAAATAATGGGAGATTATCATGAGCGAACAGGATACTGCCCTCGCCGCCGCCACCCGCCAGATCGAGCGCGCGCTCGGCGAGGCGCGGCTGCGCCCCGCCATCGCCGCCTTCTTCGACGAGGCGACCTTTACCGTTACCTATGTGGTCCATGACCCCGCCAGCCGCGAGGCCGCGATTATCGATTCGGTGCTGGATTACGATCCCGCCTCGGGCCGAACCTCCCACGCTTCCGCAGAGCGCGTGATCGAGCATGTCACTTCTGAAAATTTGAAAGTGATGTGGCATATCGAGACTCATGCCCATGCCGATCACCTTTCCGCCGCGCCTTACTTGCAGGAGCGCCTCGGCGGCAGGCTCGCGATCGGCGGGGCGATCGTGCGCGTGCAGGAAGTGTTCGGCAAGCTGTTTAACGCTGGGACCGAGTTCGAACGCGACGGCTCGCAATTCGATCACCTGTTCAGTGATGGCGAGACCTTTGGTCTGGGCGAACTGGAAGCGATCGCGCTGCACGTTCCGGGCCACACGCCTGCGGACATGGCCTTCGTGATCGGCGATGCGGCCTTCGTGGGCGACACCCTCTTCATGCCCGATTTCGGCACCGCGCGGGCGGATTTCCCCGGCGGCGATGCGCGCCAGCTGTATCGCTCGATCCGCCGGCTGCTTGAGCTCCCGCAGGCCACCCGCCTGTTCTTGTGCCACGATTACAAGGCGCCCGGGCGCGACAGCTTTGCATGGGAGACCACGGTGGCCGAGGAGCGGCGCGCAAACCTCCATGTCAAGGACGGCATCAGCGAGGACGAATTCGTCGCCATGCGCACCGCGCGCGATGCGACCCTGCCGATGCCCACGCTGATCCTCCCCTCGGTCCAGGTCAACATTCGCGGCGGGCGCCTGCCCGCGCCCGAAGCGAATGGCGTGAGCTACCTCAAGATCCCGGTCAACGCGGTATGAGCCTTCCCGGCTTTCCCGATGCCGCACCGCTCGCGGGGCTCGCTGGCGGCGCCTTGATCGGGTGTGCTGCGGCACTGATGCTGCTGGGGGCAGGGCGGATCGCCGGCGTCTCCGGCATCGCCGCGCGCGCCACGGGGCTGAGCGAGACGGGCATGAACCGGAGCGAGGCTTGGCAGTTCCTGTTCGCGCTGCCGATCGGTGCGCTGGCGGTCTCGCTGATCCTCGGGGGCGTGCCCGCGAGCTTTCCCTCGCCCGTGGTGCTGGCGCTTGCCGGGTTCATCGTCGGCGTGGGAACGCGGCTTGGCAGCGGCTGCACCAGCGGCCACGGCGTGTGCGGGATGAGCCGCCTCTCGGCCCGCTCGATCGTCGCCACCATGACCTTCATGGCGACCGGCATCGCCACCGTGGCGATCATGAATGCGCTCGGGCTCGAGGTGTTGTCGTGAGCCGGCCCAATCCCATCCCCGCTATCGCTGGCGCGGTGTTCGGCGCGGGGCTGGCGCTGGGCGGCATGACCGACCCGGCGCGGGTGCGCGGCTTTCTCGACATTCTCGGCGACTGGGACCCGACGCTCGCCTTCGTGATGGGCGGGGCGCTGTTCATGATGGCGGTGGCCTGGCTGGTGCAGCCCAAGCTCGCCAAGCCGCTCTTCGCGACGAGCTTCGCGCTGCCCGAGCGGCGCGACCTCACGCCGGCGCTGATCGGCGGCTCGGCGCTGTTCGGGATCGGCTGGGGGATCGCCGGGCTGTGCCCCGGCCCCGGCTTTGCAGCGCTCGCGATCGCGCCGGCTTCCGCGCTGATCTTCATCGCCGCGATGCTGGCCGGAATGGCCGCACTGCGCCTCGCCGAGCAGCGCGCATGAGCGGCTGAACCACACACAAGCAGACGGGAGAGACGGGCATGGGCAAGGAAAACACACACAAGGTCGTCATCATCGGCGCGGGCGCGGCGGGGATCGCGACCGCGGCCTCGCTCCTCAAGCGGCGCAGATCGCTCGATATCGCGATTGTCGATCCCGCGCAGATCCACGCCTACCAGCCCGGCTGGACGATGGTCGGCGGCGGGGTGTTCGATCCTGCGGTGACGATGCGTCCGATGCATCGGGTGATCCCCAAGGGCGTCACCTGGATCAAGGCGGCGGCCGCCAGCTTCCAGCCCGAGGACAACACCGTCACGCTCGAGGATGGCACTGCGCTGCGCTACGATGCGCTGGTGGTGGCGCCCGGTATCAGGCTTGCATGGGAGAAGATCGCCGGATTGCCCGAGGCGCTGGGCCAAAACGGCGTCACCTCCAACTATCGCTGCGACCTTGCGCCCTACACCTGGGAGCTGGTCCAGCGCACGCGCAAGGGCCGCGCTATCTTCACCCAGCCGCCCATGCCGATCAAATGCGCAGGCGCGCCGCAAAAGGCGATGTATCTCGCCTGCGATCACTGGCTGCGCAGCGGCGTGCTGGGCGAGATCGAGGTCGAGTTTCGCAATGCGGGCGGGGTGCTGTTCGGGGTCGCCGATTATGTCCCGGCGCTGATGGACTATGTCGAGCGCTACGCGATCGCGCTGCGGCTCGGGCACGAACTCGTCGCGGTCGATGGACCGGGGCAGGAGGCGACCTTCCGGACCGAGGCGGGCGAGGAGACACAAGGCTTCGATATGCTCCATGTCGTCCCCCCGCAGGTCGCGCCGCAATTCCTCGCCGACAGCCCGCTGGCCGCGCCGAGCGGCTTCACCGATGTCGATCAGCACACGCTTCAGCACGTGCGATATCCCAATGTCTTCGGGCTGGGCGATGCGGGCTCGATGCCCAACGCCAAGACCGCTGCGGCCGCGCGCAAGCAGGCCCCGGTGGTCGCGGTCAATTTGCTTCAGCAGCTTGACGGCAAGGGCCCTCGCGCCGGGTATGACGGCTATGGCTCATGCCCGCTCACGGTCGAGCGCGGCCGGATCGTGCTCGCCGAGTTCGGCTATGGCGGCAAGCTGATGCCCAGCTTCCCCGAATGGCTCGTCGACGGGACGAAGCCGCGGCGGCTTTCCTGGTGGCTCAAGGCCGATTTCCTGCCATGGTTCTACTGGAACGGGATGCTCAAGGGCCGCGAATGGCTGGCAGGGCCGGGTGGGCTGATCGCGCCGTGAGGGAGGGGACGTGCTGAAACGCTTTTTTCCCATTCTCGATTGGGGGCGCAGCTACAACGGCGCGACGCTGACCAGCGATCTTCTTGCAGCGGTGATCGTCACGATCATGCTGATCCCGCAGAGCCTCGCCTATGCGCTGCTCGCGGGGCTGCCGCCGGTGGTGGGGCTCTATGCCTCGATCCTGCCGCTGCTGCTTTACGCGATATTCGGCACCAGCCGCACGCTCGCGGTGGGGCCGGTTGCGGTGATCTCGCTGATGACGGCCTCGGCCGCGGGCGCGATCGCGCCGCAAGGGAGCGCGGCCTATCTCGAGGCGGCGGTGACGCTTGCCTTTCTCTCCGGGATCATGCTGGCGGCGCTCGGCTTCCTGCGCGCCGGGTTCCTGGCGAACCTGCTCTCACACCCCGTCATCAGCGGTTTCATCACCGCCTCGGGCGTGCTGATCGCGACGAGCCAGCTGCGCCATATCTTCGGCACCGGCGGCGGGGGCGATACCTGGCCCGATATGCTTGGCTCGCTCGCGCGAGGCATTGGCGAGGCCAATCTCGCCACGCTCGCGATCGGGGTTCCGGCGACTGCCTTCCTCTTCTGGGTGCGCAAGGGGGCAAAACCTGCGCTCGAGCGCCTCGGGCTAAAGCCGGGAGGAGCGGACATGCTCGCCAAGGCGGGGCCGGTGCTCGCGGTCGCACTCTCGATCCTCGCGGTGGAGGCGCTCGCGCTCGAGGCGCGCGGCGTTGCGATCACCGGCGCAATTCCGCAAGGCCTGCCACCGCTCACGCTGCCAGCCACGGACCTTGCGCTGATCGAGGCGCTGTGGGTGCCGGCGCTCCTCATTTCGATCATCGGTTTCGTCGAGAGCGTCTCTGTGGCGCAGACGCTTGCGGCCAAGCGCCGCCAGCGCATCGCGCCCGATCAGGAGCTGATCGGGCTGGGCGCGGCCAACATCGCGAGCGCGTTTTCGGGCGGTTATCCGGTAACGGGCGGCTTTGCCCGCTCGGCGGTCAATTTCGATGCCGGCGCGCAGACGCCCGCCGCCGGGGCCTTCACCGCGGGCGGCATCGCGCTCGCCACGCTGTTTCTCACCCCGCTGCTCTACAGCCTGCCGATCGCGACGCTCGCCGCGACCATCATCGTGGCCGTGCTCGGTCTCGTCGATCTCAAGACCCCGCGCCGCCTGTGGGTCTATTCAAAGGCCGATTTCGCAGCGCACGCGGCGACGATCGCGATCACGCTTCTTGCCGGTGTCGAGCTGGGGGTGATCGCGGGGGTCGCGGTGGGGCTGCTGCTCTATCTTTGGCGCGCCAGCCGCCCGCACGCGGCGATCGTCGGGCGGGTGCCGCAGACCGAGCATTTCCGCAATGTCGAGCGGCATGCGGTGTTCACCGTGCCGCACGTCCTCTCGATCCGGATCGACGAGGCGCTGACCTATCTCAATGCTCGCTGGCTCGAGGATTACGTGCTCGCGCGCGTCGCCGAGCGGCCCCAATTGCGCCACGTCATTTTGATGTGCTCGGCGGTCAACGAGGTCGATGCCTCGGGCCTCGAGAGTCTCGAGGCGATCAACCACCGGCTGGGCGATGCCGGGGTGGGCCTGCACCTTTCCGAAGTGAAGGGCCCGGTGATGGACCGGCTCGAGCGCACACATTTCATCGAGGAATTGAACGGCGAGGTGTTTCTCTCGCAGGCACAGGCCTTCGAGCGCTGCCTCGCCGATGATGGCGCGCCGCCCGAGCCGCACGATCGCTATCTGGCAAGGGGACTGATCTGATGAGCATGAAGGCTTGGAGCGCGCCGCGCGCATTCGCTTTGGGCAGCGTTCTCGTCCTCGCATCGTGCGGCGCGCCGCAGCCCGCCCCGCAGGAGGAGGCGCCCACGGCGCAGCAGCGCGCGGCGCAATCGGCGGCGCTGGCGGACGAATTCCAGGGCGAGCTTCAGGCAGCGCTCGCAGCGGCGATGGCCGAGGGCGGCCCGGTTGCAGCGATCGCGGTGTGCGAGACGAGTGCTCCAGCGATCCCCGAGGCACTCTCGGTGCGCAGCGGCGCACAGATCACGCGGGTAGCGGCGCGCCGCCGCAATCCGGGCGCGGGCGTGCCGGACGAGGTCGCGGGGCTCTATCGTGAGCTGGAGCGCGCGCCGCTCGCACAGGACGGCACACCGCGCGCGGTCCACCGGGCGAGCGATGGGGGTTTCGTCTATCTGCGCGCGATCCCGATGCAGGAGCAGCCCTGCGCCGCCTGCCACGGCACCGCGATCGATCCGCAGGTGGCCGCCGCGATCGAGCAAGCCTATCCGGACGACCTCGCGACCGGCTTCAGGCCCGGCGAGCTGCGCGGCGCCTTTCTGGTGCAGTGGGCCCCGTGATGCGCCTTGGCTGGAGCCGGGCGTGCCGGATCAGGGGCGATGCGGCGTCACCGGGCCGCAGCGCCTTCCGGATCAGCCTCCCTGGGCGAAGCTTTCGATGCGGCCGATCGCGTGAACAGTCGGTCCTATGGGAAACAGCTCGGGGTGATCCTCGGCGCGGGGCGGCAAGGCTGCATCGCTTGCGAAGGAAAGGGCGGACGCACCGGACGCCTCAAGGCCCGCGGCGGCAATATCGCCCTTGGCCATGCCAAGCGGTTCGGCATCGCCCGTGATGATCTGCTCGCCGATCAGGATCTGGCCGATGGCCGTATCGAACACGAGCGTGCGCTCGGCACCGGTCTCGAAGGCGATGGTGAGCCCTCTGGTTCCCACGGGAATGGTTGCGGTGATGGGGCCGTTGGAGAGGATCACGCTCGAGCCTGCCCGCACGGCTGTGTAATCGCTTTCGGCTCCCATCAGGCGGATGGTGTCCCCGCCTGCGTTGAAGGACGCATCCAAGCGCACCGCCAGCGCCCCTTCCCGCGCCGTGGACAAGATCACCTCGCTCTCGTTCGCGGTGCTTCCGATCACGCTGAAATTGCCCTCGGTGAGGCCGAGCGGAACGCTTGCGCCCGTAAGGACTGCCGAGCTGGTTGCGCCGGGGCTGCTCGAATCGGTCAGCGGGCCGGGCACTGCGGCCTGGCTCCGAGCCGCGATCGCTGCCGCCTCGCTCGTGAGCGCCTGATCGCCCAGCAAGACCTGCGAGGTGTTCGGATCGAAGAGAAGGCTGCGCACCTCATCGTCCTGATCGCCTGCGCCGTTGGCGAAGCGGATGTTGGTCGCCGTCAGCCCCACCGGGATCGAGAGCGTGACAGTGTCGGAGAACAGGGTGATGCTCGATCCGGTGCGCGCCCCGAAATAGGCGCTCGCCGCTCCCGGCAGGACGATCGTGTCTGCGCCGCGATTGAACGAGGGATCGAGGCGCGCCGAGAGCGAGCCACCCGGCATGGCGGACAAGAGCACGGTTTCCGCGCTGTCGCTGGCCCCGAAGATCGCGATGTTGCCCGCATTCAACCCGGCGAGTGCGCCCGAGGCCAGAGTGATCTGAGCGCTCGGGGAGGGGATCTGCGGGATCGGCTCGGGGGCCTGCATGGCCAGCAGATCCATGGTCCGATCGGCGAATCGGGCGAATTCCAGGTCGGTGAGCGTGTCGGTTCCGTCCGGACCCACAATTTCAAAGCGGCCATTGCCCTTTGGGGTGATCGCATATTCGGCCCGAGCGCCTGCAAAGACCGCGGTGTCGCGGCCGGCCCCGCCATCGAGAATGTCGTTGCCGAGCCCGCCGGTGAGCGTATCATCCCCGTCCTCACCGAGCAGCCGGTCCGATCCATCCCCGCCGACCAGATCGTCGCGCGCGGCCGAGCCAAACAGGCCAAGGCCGAAATCGGCGAGCGTGATCGGGGTGCGCACGAACAGTCGGAAGTCGCCATCATCGGTCGTGATGCTGATGAAGGAGAGATCGCCATCGCGGAAGATCTCGATATCCTCGATCGCGAGCCCGACGAGTTCGACCGTGTCGACGCCGCTCTCGAAGTCCTCGATCTGATCCTGTGCTTCGAAGTTGGACGAGCCGGGCCCGTCGAACACGAAGCGATCGGCGCCCTCTTCGCCATACATGAACCCGAAGCCGCTGCCAGCGACGAGGATATCGTCGCCCTCATTGCCGAACATCACACCGCTCTTCGAGCCGCCGACGATATGATCATCGCCTTCGCCGCCGGTCACGAAATAGTCTTCGATGTCGGAATCGATGACGATGACGTCATCGCCTGTGCCGGTGTTGATCAGGATGCTTTCGATATTGCGAAAGGTCAGTTGGCTGGTGAAGATCGTGAGATCTTCCTCCAGCGCGAAGCCGGCCAACCTGATGGAATCGAAGCCGCTGCCGCCATCGATTTCTGCTTCGGACAGGATCGGACCGTCCGGATCGAGATCGACCACGATCGCATCGTCTCCGCCGCCGCCGCGCAGGGTGTTTCGCCCCGCGCCGCCATTGAGGATATCGTTGCCCTCGCCGCCTTCGAGCGTATCGTCGCCATCGCCGCCGAACAGGGTGTCGGCGCCATCGCCGCCGCGCAGGGTGTTTCGTCCCGCGCCGCCATCGAGGAAATCGTTGCCATCGCCGCCTTCGAGCTTGTCGTCGCCATCGCCGCCGAACAGGGTGTCGGCGCCATCGCCGCCCTCAAGCAGGTCGTGGCCTTCGCCGCCCATAAGCGTGTCGTCGCCATCGCCGCCGAACAGCTGATCATCCCCGGCAAGCCCGAGGATGTCGTCATTGCCGCCGAGCCCTTCGATCACATCGCTTGTCGCAACGCCGCGAATAGTCTCATCGCCGCTGTTGCCCTGCTGGGTCAGGGTCTCGGTCGCCGGGTTCCAGGACCATGAGCTGATTTGGGCGCCATCGGCGGTCTCGTCGCCATACAGATGGACGATCGCCTCGATATCGAGCGGGCCAAGCTGGTCGATCGGGCCGACCGGTGTGAACGACATGACGGTGATGGCCTGATTGTCGAGCTCCTCCTCGAGCTGAATCGGCCCTTCAAACGGGTGCTTGAGACCGAGTGCGTGGCCAAGTTCGTGCAACAGAAGAAATATGTTCGTCGAATCGGCGGTCGCGTCATCGTCGATGAAGATGTCTGAACCTATCGGACCGTCGAAGGGGAAGAACGCAAAGCCCGCTGCGTTTTGATTGTCTTCGAAGGTATCGAGATCGTAGATCATGAACTGAACGTCGCCGTTTCCGGGCGAGACTTCGAACGCCGTCAGACCGGAGATCGACGTGAAGGCCTCGACCACCTCGCGCGCGACCTGCTTGTATGTTTCGCTGAACTCCTCGAAGGTAGCCAGCTCTTGTGCGGTGAAGACTTCGAACAGATAGGCGGGCGGCACTTCGGGAAAGGAGTAGGTGAAGAAAGCGCCTTTCCCTGGCTCCGAACTCAACGAGGATCCGGAAATGAGCGCGGTGAAGTCGGTGACGAAGGTGACATTGCCCGACTGGGACAGCGCCTCGCCATTCGATTGCCCCGAAAGGCCGCAGCATCCAGCGCAGCGGCACCCGCCGGCAAAGCTGTGCGACAAAGTGACCGGATCGGGCGCCGTGCGATCCGCAAGTGCGGGCCCTGCAGGGTCAAATGCGGTGAACAGCGGGCCGGGAGGGTCGATGGGGGGCTTGTGCCGGAAGGCTTGAATCGTTCGCGTCATCGCCGCGCCCCCTTCGGTTATCCCAGGCATCCCGCTCGATGGGAAGAATTGGCGCGGCACCACTGATACCAGCGATTGATGAAAACACTGTTGCGCTGCTCATACAAAGTATTGCGAGGAGAGTTTATCGATAATCGGGTTTCGAGGCAATCGGTTTGTGGGGCGCGACAAAAGCTTGGACTGGCACGACCAATTTTCGACAGCTTGAGATCGTAAAAAGTCCAAGATGTTTGGACAAAGGTCCCAACAAGTTGGATTAAAGCTGCGCGCAGATCCTGGGGGGCGGCTGAGAGTGCCTGCCTGATGGAGAAGTGGTGCGGCTGCAGGAGCGTCGTTCCTGGCCCAAAAGGCTGATTTAATTGAAAAGCCATCGTGGTCTAAGGGATGTGGCCCCCGCAATGGCCCCCGTGATCGGACCCCTAGGGGCTATCGAGCGCCATCACCTTGGGGCCTTAAAAGCCGAAGTGTCTCTGCAGCAAGGGCTCGGCAGAGTTCCAGGCCTCCGAGACGCTTGCGATGGCTCCGGCCCCCTCTTTGAGGGCTGAGAGAAGGCCCTTGATCAAGCCTGGCTTACGGGCGGTCGGCTCTACCTTGGCTTGCTCGGCGACAACCGAGACTTGATCGAGCAGATCATTTTTCGCGCTGCTCTCCAGATCTTGGGAATTCATGATCGCATTAGTCAAGTCTGCGAGGGCGTCAGCCAAGTCAAGAATACCGTTCTCGGTAATTTCCTTCAGACTTACTTGAATGCTGCTAGCGGTTCCGAAATTGACTGCTCCGATAACTCCTCCGCTAACGTTCAAGTTTTGGTTGTTGTAGTAGAGTGGGGGGACGGGAGCAGGCGGTATCTCTACCTTGGGAGAGCGAGGGCCAATTCCGACGACCATATCCAATTCCTGTGAAGCGTAGTTCATCATAGAGGCATTCTGCGCAAATACCATGTAACGACTTTGCTGGAACGTGTGCTCACAAGGAATGCATATCGGCGCGCTTCCTATTGTCATCACAGCGAGACGTTTTCCGCACTGGCTGCACATCTGAGGGTCGGTCTTCGTCGCTTCGCTCATGGTCTCACAATGCCGCGTCATGGCGTGAAGCGCCACCATTTTTGAGGGGGTCGACGAGGTGCCATCGAGGGCGACGCGGACGCGTAATAAAATTGCGGGTCCTAGGTCGGAAAGTGCGTAGACGTGTGGGCTTGGGGACCGCATTTTTTGGCAGTCGGCCCACTTGAGACGATACTGACGGTTGGCTGTCCGGACCCTGCAGCAGCGGACAAGGAAGCGGCACAAGATGGAAAAATCGTGCTCGCTCAAAAGTCGCTTGGCGCAATCGCCTTCGGTTCTTCGCGGCTATAGGCCCGATATTCGAGTGCATACGTATCCCGCATCAGGCCGATCTCGCGGAACTCGAACGTGCCGGTCTTGAAGCACCAGGTTATCGTCACGCTCGGCAGGCGCGCGCCCAAGCCCGTCACGACGTCATTGCGGCCGACCTTGCAGGGGGTGCCGTATTTGCCCTCGAGCTGTGGCAGCAGGTCGGGGATGGCCGTCCGCTTGCCGCTCACAATCATGGAGGTCAGCTTCTGGTCGACGATTGTGTATTGGATGAAGGCCCAGTAATCGGCGACGGTCGTGGTGAGGTCGCAGTCGAACCGATCGCCACGCTGCTTGCAGCCGGCCTCTTTCAGTGACGCAACGCTGTAGGTGCCGCTGCCGCGGAAGAACTTGAAGCTGAACTCCTGCTCCTCTGCCGGCGCGCTGGCCAGCACGGCGAAAGCTATCGAAATCATGCTGAACTCCGGTTGATGATCTATAGCGGACGGGCAAAGGCAATCTTTCGAAATCTGATGCGAGGTGCCAATGGGCGCCTGTTTGCCATTAATCCCTAAGGAGAAGGTTTCCCTAGGTATTTGGGGCGCTTGACGCGACAGCGTCACTCGGAGCGGAGGATGCCAATAGCCTTGCTGCCTCGAGATTGATGCTGGCTCTGAAGCCATGGCGTCCGAGCATGTGAAGAAGATTTGCGCCGTTCATCAGCGTGATGGGTTTGCCAGTGGCGAATTTGTAAGCGTCTGGACCATAGTCAGCCGTAGATACGAGAATACCCCTCGAAGCACCTTCATTCATGATGGTGCCGTAAAGATCCCGTACCGCCGAAACGCCGACCGTCCTAGTGTATCGCTTCGCTTGGATGACGATCTTCCCCCCGGTGATCGGATCGGGGTCAAATGCCACCGCATCGACGCCTCCGTCACTGCTCGACTGCGTGATCTTCACCTCTCCACCTCTTGATGCGAATTCCTTTTCGAAGACCTCCCGAACCAAATGCTCGAAGTCTTCCCATGAAATTGCTGCAAGATTGGTTCCTTGATCGAGTGCGCCGCCAATTTCTCTGGCTTCGATGAACCTTCGATCCTCGGTGTCGAGATCCATCACGGGCGCAATAGGTGCGAGGGACGCGAGAGATGCTGCCGAAACCCCCTTGAGGGACTTGAAGCACGTCTTCGGATCGACGCGAGAGAGATCTATGGCGCAAAAGGCTGTTCGGTCGACGAGCAGGGACATGAGGCAACTGCGCTTTTCTTGACCGGTCGCTGGATCTACAAATTCGACAAAGCCGTTGAATAAGATCGTATCGATGTTCCCCGATACATCGGCTTCGAAGAGTTCGTGAACTGTGCGCAAGCAGACCTGATAGGCAACCGATTCGAAGTTGGCCTTTCGATCGCGATCCGAGATGAAGCTCTCTTTGAGTTCACCGGTCGCCTTCACGAACTTGACCGCTTTGGCTGTTGGAAGATCCTCGATCGAAGGAAGATCAAACGCGATTTTCATTAGCTTGCGGGCACGGTCATATTGCAGGAGATAGGACTTCTCGAAAAGCCCGTCATAGTCTGAGCGCTCGAGGACAAGCGAAGCATGTTCGATCACAGCTTCCTCATCTCCGCTCGCCACCTCAGACGCAAGCCGGTCTACTAGAGCGTGGGAAGCTGCTTGCTCCGCCTTAAATGCGTCCTCATTCGCATCATGCGTATCCCAAAACGCTTTTCGTCTCGTCTCCCATTCCTCGATCTCTAGCGCCAAAGCCGACTTTCGCCTCGCTTCCGCTTCCTCCCACCGTTGCATTGCTGCCGCATGGCTCGTCTCTGCTTTGGCGAGAATGCCGGCCTTTTTGCCAAGGATTAGCTGAAGAAAGCTGACCTCTGGTTCAATATATTCCGGCTTAGGTGCTGGCTTGCTCGTGGGCTTCGGCTCGGGAAATTTCTGGGGGCGCTCGTATACTGATCGGTCTTTGAGGGTTTCCCAATCGATCCTGTCGTCAACCTGGGTAGTATGCGAGAGAATACGGGTGAGAGAAGCCAGCTTTTTCGCAGCGTCTGTGGTCAATTCGTCAGCAGCAGCTTGACCAAAAAGCAAAGTCTGGCGCCTGAGGTAATTCTCATACTTATCATCCCAACTGGCGATAAGCGCATCTAGCTTACTTTGGAGGATGAAGATTTCTGGAGCGCTGACCTCCTTGTGTAGGTTCAGCTTCTTATGTCGCACGTCGATATAATAGCGCAGAATCCGGTCACCACGTGCGCTCCATTTGGTCTGCAAAGAGCCTAATGCGATGTTCTCGATATTGGTCGATCGAATGGTGACCTCTGCCACGAATACCCCCTGCGAATTTTTGCCGAAACCGATCTCTCTCAAACCCTGAGGTGTTCCTCAGATCAACCACAATAATGTCAAATCGCGGTTCATGAGGATCTGATCTCGCCCTCTGTGCCACCATCATGATCAAAGCTGCGCTCGCATTACTGACAGTTAGGTCAATTTTGACAGTCTTGCCAGCCGCCAACATACGCATAACCGCCGTTTTGGCGCGCTCTCCCTGATCGAAGCGGCGCGCGATTAGTGACAGTTTCCTGGATTAATGACAGTTTCAGCGGCTCCGAAATGGAAGCGGCCGGCCCCGGGACGAATCGGGGCCGGCCGCCGCGCGCCGGGGGGACAGCGCGCTTCGTGACCGCCTGAGGGGAAAGGCGGCCTCGTCTCAGATGCGCACCCGCGCCGCCGGACGGACCGGGAAGGGGGCAGCGCGGCCGAGCTTGTCGAGCAGTGCGAGGACCTCGCCAGGCGCCTCCGCTCCGCTGCTGTGGGGCAGGATCTTCTGGAAGCCCGCCACACCCACCGCGCCGGCTCGCGTCACAATCTGAGCATCGCCGCACTTCCGCGTCGCGCTGTGCAGTGCGCTCGCCGCTGCATAGGCCGCGAGGAGAGTGTTTGCCGCCCGGGTTGCCTCGCGCATGATCTCGTCGACCAGCGGTTGCAGCGCCTTGGCAGACTTCTCCACAGCGGCCTCGCGAACCTCAGCAAGGCGCTTCCGCGCTCGCTCTCGGCGCCGCTCAAGCTCGCCGGCAGCCGCCTGAAGTGCGGCCCTTCGATCGCGCAGTTCGCTTTCGGGGACGCCAAGCGTTGCCGCCTCAGCCGCCCGTGAACCGCTCAGGATTGCGTCGGCGACCTTTTCAGCCTCCGGACCGCTAAATTCGCGGATCGCCTGCGAGAGAGCCCTGATTTCGCCGCTGGTGGCCTTTTGCGCGTTCTCGACGCTCGCCATCTCAGCCTCGAGAGCCCTGATCGCTGCGTTCGCCTCGCTGAAGTCGAGCGCTGCGATTGCCCTCTCGGCATTGGCGATGGTCTTCGGATCGAGCTTCATGACCGCGCCTCCGTCTTCTTGCCGATCCCCTGCCGCGCGGCGAGCTTCGCGTGAATTGCGGGCCAGCCGTGATTGCGCGGCTTGTTCGCCTTGACCGCCGGCTGCGGTTGCGTCGCTTGGTCGGCCTTCAGCCGCTCCCGCCATTCCGCCCGGGTCGCATCATCGCGGGGGATCCCTGCGAGGACGGTGCAAATCTTCGCCGAGCTCATGTTGGTGTGGGCGAGAAACCAGGCGGCAGCGGTCTCCCGGCCTTGCACCTCCGTGCTTGCGAACACGCCTGCGAGCCGCCGCCGTTCATCGGCGCGAACTTGCTGCACTGGTGAAAGCGGCTTCGCTTGCTGCGTGCTCGGCGCGGCGACCCTTCGAGCAGCTGGTGCGGCCGCTTCTGGCGCCCGCCTTTGCGCCGCGGTGGATCCCATGACTTCGCTTAACCGATCGAAGCGCCTTCCGCGCGCCTCGACAGGCCTCTTATTCGGTCTCGACATTTCCTTGTTCCTTTCGTGATGCGCCGCAATCGCGGCCGGGTTGTGGAGTGAATCTGCAAAGGTGCGCGGCGGCCCAAGTGGCCGCGCCCTTATACCTTTAGGTATAGAGAGATTGGGCGGGGGCGTTCGGTCCCACAGTGCGGGGTCGTTCGGGAATAGTGTTCGGGAGGCGTTTGGGGGAGCGTTCGGGGGTCTCATCGGGCCACCTCCACGATGATCGTTTTCGTGCCGCCTTTGCCCTCGCGCTTGACCTCTTTGACCTCGATTGCGCCGATTCCGAACAAGCGCTCCATCGCGCGGGCCAGCTTAGCTTTGCCAACACCCTTGGCCTCGGTCATCTGAGCGAATTGAGCGGGCGCGTAATTGGCGGACGGGTTCGGCCCGACCGGGCGATTTTGCTCTATTCGCTTCCGCAGGCAATCCAGGAACACCGTGTTCTCATGCTGCACGGCAATCGCCTTGCTCAGTTCGGCGGCATAGTCGCTCGGCAGGTCCTCATCCCGGACGAATGCGCCGTTGTGCCAGCGAAACGCGATCTCGCCACCGGACGGCCCATAGTTTGCTTTGGGGTTGCAGATCTTGCGCGCGTCGGGGTCAACGTCTGCGTCGGCTTTGCTGATGATCAGGCGGGATCGCACTTTGTTATGCCACGCGATAGAGCCGAGCCAATCGGCGCCCGCCTTGTTTGGATGGTGCAGGATCATCGCAGCCCCGTCCCGCTCGATCGCGAGGCCGGTTAGCAGGTTCACGAATGCCGCAACCGGGTGAATCGCATTGTGATCGGCCGCGAGGCCGTCAGTGGCGTTGTCGAAGGCGTAGAGGCCAATGTCGAAGGCGCGGCAGGTGCGCACCAGTTCGTGCCAGCGCGGCGTTGTTTCGATCCCGCCTTTGCCGTCATCCACAGCGAGCGCAGTCTCGGCCTCACCGCCAAGGGAGCACAGGAAAAGCTTCCCACTCACTGCGCCGCGCGCCACCCCGAACGCCTCGCAGATAGCATCTTGCCGCCGCCAGAGCTCGTTCGCGTCATCTTCGCAGCTGACGTAAAGCGCATTGCGCCGTTCGGTTTCCATGCCCAGGAAAGGCTTGCCGAGCGCAACCGCCGTGCAAAGCATCTGCGCGCACAAGCTCTTGCCAACTCCGCCCTGTCCCGTGAGCATCGTGGCCTGGTGAAGCGGAAGCCAGTCGCCCCAGAGCGAGCGGCGCGGGGGCGCATCGCCCTGCCAGCCGGCAATCTCGATCAGCGGGAGAAGCTTGGTGGTCGCGTCGCCTTCTGCGCCCTCAATTGAGGGCGCGTCCTCGCGCATCCAGTCTGGCTCTGCGATCAGTGCCTCTAGGTCGGCTGCGCTGCCGCGCCAGTCGCAAATGTCGCCCTTCGCCGGTAGACCGGGAAGCTCGACAAAAAGGGCCTCGCCACCCGCTTTCTCGATGGCCTCTTTCGCCTTCGCGGCGATGCGTGCGCCCTCAGCGTCGTTGTCTGGCAGGATCGCGACCTTGCGGCCTGCGAACCATGGCAACTCCTGCGGAAGGTCCTTGCTTGATGTCGCGAGGAAACCCAAGCTTGCGAGGTGATCGGCGCATTTCTCGCCCTCGGCCATGACGACCAGGCTGTCAGTGTCGCGCACCAGTTCGTCGAGGCGATACGGGATCGACGGATGATCTCCCTTGCCCTTCCGCCGTCCGCCGTCGTGCTTCCAAGCGAAAGTCTTGCTGCCGTCAGGCCGGTCGGTTCGGATCTTGCGGAACACCTCGAGGCCGTTCTCGTCTCGGTAGACAAACTCGGTATCGACGCCGGGTGCTGTCTGGATCGACTTGGAGGGGCGGGGTTTCAGGATTGCCCTATTGCGAGGCGCTGCCTTCTCGCGATCGGACAAGAAGCCGTCGGCGCGCAGCCTGTCCTTTTCCGCCAGCGGGTCGCCACCATTGAAGCAATGGACCAGCACGCCATCAGGGGCGTTCGCATCAGCCTTTATTGCGGTCCCTCGATCGGCCTTGCTGTGCCCAATGGTCGGGATCAGTGCCTGAGCGCCCGAGACCGTTCCGCCATAGCGTTTCGCGATGCTGTGAATATCGACCACCGCTTGCAAGCCTCAGTTCGCGCCCGCCGCGGTCAAATCGACGAGGGCCAAGTCGAGCAACAGCGCGGCCTGATGGGCGTGGGCGATAGCTGCGCCTAGTTCGGTGAAGGTCCTGCGGGTCGGCCGACCATCACGGCGCCAGGCCACCACGTAGCCGCCATGCGACCGCGCGATGACAATGGACGGGAGCTTCGGCCGCTCGACCACTTCGGCGGGCGCGCTCATGCTTCGTCGCCTCCAATAAGGCGCTCGACACTCTCGGCGCTCACAATGCGCGACCGCCCGACCTTGCGGCTAGTGAGCGTGCCGTCTGCGATGAGTTCGAAGACCTTAGTGCGGCCAAGCCCGGTGATCTGCGCGACCTGTTCGGGGCGGTAGCCGAGGGGTTTGAGGGAATATTTCTGCACCTGCGTATGCTCCTGTTCGATTGAGAACCTGAGCGAACATTACTTGCGCATCAGCAGTGCTGTCGAAGCCGACGAATTGGGAAAATGGGCGGCTCGAATGTTGTCAGAAATGAGGCATTAGTGACAGTTCGGGCTTATTTTGACAGTTTAGGAGGTGGGCGGACCGCGACTGACTATGCGCTCATTAGCGGCCTCGACAATGCGATCGGCCATTCGCCGCATGACCCTTTCGGAGATGAGCGCTTCAACGCTTTCGTTCGAGGCAATCTCTTGCACGAACTCGAGAACTCTCCTCCGGTCGCTCGCGATGTCGAGCCGGTCGCCCGCTTCAAGGCCATAGACAATCATGCTGGCCCAGATCTTCTCCGAATCGGATTTCGTGAGATTGCCCGCAGGCACGCTCGGTCTCCGTTCGATCCGCCTCAATAGCGCCTTGTGCTGACGATCCTTGCAGATGCGTTCTAGATCGGTTGGAAAGAGGCGAACATCGATTGCCTTGGTTTCGATTGTGACAGGCGAGGTTCGATGGCCGACGAAGTCGAACAGCTCGGGGTAGCGATAGATCGCGGTATCGCCTGTCAGACAGATCGCCTTGTCGAAGTCGCAGACCTTGCGCCAGCGTCCCCATGATCCTGTTGGAAGGTATCCGTCCGGATGATGAAACGACTTCGCGTGTTCCATCCTCCAAAAGTCGCGTGGCACCGGCACATCATTGCGCGAAGGCAACGCAAAGCTCTGATAATCGCACGTCACCATCCCCCACCACTCGCGGCATACCGGGAAGGCTAGTTCGTCCATGAACGAAGCGATCAAAACCTTTCGGGCTTTGGCGATCGTATACCTGCGCTCTTTGGAGAGTCGATCAGCGGCTTCCGACAGCGGCAAATAGTCCAAAACCCGCCTCCCGAGCGGTCCCGTAGGAAAGTCGGGGCAGCGCGTGGGAAGCGCGCGTTCGGCTGGCCGGCCTAGCCCCGTCTCTTGTATCGGCTTCCGCCGTGATGAGTTCAACCTCTCGGCCTCATCGCGCCAAGCCGCCGTTCGATTGTGTCGAAGTCATGGGCGCGGGCGATCCTAAGACACTCCTCGCGCGCGGCAGTCCAGCCGGCTTGGTAGGCCTCCGCAGATGCGTGCGGTAGGCCCTCAGGTTCGCGCGGTAGGACCCGCTGGCCTGTTGTGTAGCCCCATGCCCAGCCGAACAGGCCGCCGATCGCGAGACCAGCGGCCCATATCAGAACCGACGCGCTCACCCCGGCGACCCCGCGACCGGCCGCTCTTCGAGTGTGCCGAGTTCGTCGAGATACTCTTCGGCCGCCTTGAGCGCGAGAAAGCCGTGTTGCGCCTCGATCGCGTGCGCCGTGTCGACGTTGGCGGTTGCCGTGTCGAAGCGGTCCTTGGCAAACGAGATTTGCGCCGTGAGCATGAGGGCAATCATCTCGACCCGGTCGCGCGCCTCGAGCTCGCTCAGATTGGTGATCTTGTTCATGTCAGCGCCCCCGGAACCGCGAAGCAATCCACTGCGCATCCACGCAAAGACGGGCCATGATCTCCGGCGCCGAGTCGCACTCCCACGCTTCCTGATCTCGCACCACGCGGAGCTTCTTGGCCAGCTTTTGAGGCGTCCAGGCAGGGTGCGCGAGGAAAGCGAGCATCGCACCATATTGCGCTTCAGAGAACCGGTTGTTCTCCTCGTCGGAGAGCCCATCGGGGCGGCCGGGGTCGTTGTATGCGACTTCCCATTGCCCTCTCGCAAAGCGGAAGGCTCGAAACAGCCGTTCGAACTCCTCGCCGGTTGCCGCTTCCTGCTTCGCGTGTATCTGTGCCACTGTCATTTTCGACTCCTGTATGGTCGGGGATGATAGGGCCAGCGCCGGGAGCACCCCCGTTGCTGGCCCGCTTCATCGGGCGGGCGCCCGGTGAAACTCAGCTTCGGCCATTATGCGGTATTGCGAGGCCTCATCGTTTGGCACGGTCTTCGATGTCGAAGAGCGCCCCTACCAGCTTGTCATGACGGTCATCGTCATTTTGCTTCAAATAGCAGGACGCAACCAAAACAGCGGCGCAAACCAGGTAATTCGTGTCCGATGTCTCAGAGAACATGAAGAGTGCGCTGAGCCCTAATCCCACGACAGTCAAATTGGCCATCAAGTCTCGTCCCCTGTTCGCCACCTTACGCTCCTTTCGCTCCCGGTCGGATGAATGGCAGCACTTCGCCGCCGTCTCGAAGAGTATCGAGGTAGTCGCTCCACCATTGAGCCATCTCGACCCGCTCATCCCAGTATGCGCCGCGGTTGTAGGCGGCGCGCACGGTATCCTTGTCGGCGTGGGCGAGGGCGCGCTCGATCGCATCGGGAGACCACTTGCCGCTCTCGTTCAGCAGCGTTGTCGCTGTCGCTCGGAAGCCGTGCGCGGTCGCCTGCTCTTTCGTGTAGCCCAGCCGCCGGAGCGCGCCGTTCAAAGTATTTTCGCTGATAGGGCGGGCGGCGCTGCGCACACTCGGAAAGACCCAGGCGACGCCTTCATGCCTGATGTCCTCAGCCTCCCGAAGGATGGCCACGGATTGCCTCGACAGGGGCACCACATGGGGGCGCCGCATTTTCATTTTCTCCGCTGGTATCGTCCACACTGCGGCCTCGAGGTCGATTTCCGACCACTCCGCCCGCCGAAGCTCGCCGGGGCGTTGAAACACATGAGGGGCCAGTCTGAGGGCCAGATAGGTGGAAGCATTGCCCTGATAGCCCCCAATCGCCCGCAGAAGGCCCCCAAACTCCACAGGATCGAGGATTGCGGCCCGGTGCGTGACCTTCGGTGTGAGGATGGCCCCTTTCAGGTCGCGGCTGGGATCCGATGCGAGGCGAGAGGTTGCTACCCCGTAGCGCATGACTGAGCCGACAAATTGCAGCGCGCGCTTGGCGGTCTCGAGCTTGCCAGCCGCCTCGAGCTTTTTGATCGCGGCGAGAATGTCCGCCGGTTCGATCTCGGCAACGGGGATGCGGCCAATGTCAGGGCTGAGCTCAGATTTCAGCCACTCGGCCTTCGCCTTTGTCCGCTCCGCCCAAGGCTGGGCGCCATCGCGCGACTTGTGCCCGATATACTCTGCAGCGATTGCGTCGAAAGTGTTGCCAGCGCTCACCCGCGCACGCGCTTTCTTGCGTTGCTTCTCTAGCGAGGGGTCTTTCCCGAGCGCGATCAGTGCCCGCGCTTCATCGCGGCCCCGGCGAGCGTCGGAGAGGCTAGTCTCAGGATACGTCCCCAAGGCGAGCTTCTTTTCCTTGCCCGCTATCCGATACTTCAGGCGCCAGAGCCGGCCGCCGGTAGGCTGCACCAGCAGAAAGAGACCTTGGCTGTCGCCTAGCTTGTAGGGCTTCTCGCGCGGTTTGGCGTTGCGAATTTGGAGGTCAGTGAGGGGCATCTGGGGGCCTCGCGATTTGTTCCTTTCGGAGTGGCCCCGCTATCTGGCCCCCAAATTATCTGATTGTCAACGGGCTAACGCGAACCACTCTGAATGAGCGGGCGGTCTTTAGCCTAGGTTTTGCGGGGCTTTCGA
Organism: Erythrobacter sp.; assembly: GCA_036350735.1. Lineage (GTDB taxonomy): Bacteria > Pseudomonadota > Alphaproteobacteria > Sphingomonadales > Sphingomonadaceae > Erythrobacter. The sequence goes on along the minus strand of JAZBNR010000002.1, from coordinate 31,451 downwards.
GGACTTGTGCGAACCCGTCTGAATTGGGGAGTGGTGCCGGCTGCAGGATTCGAACCCGCGGCCCCCTGATTACAAATCAGGTGCTCTACCAACTGAGCTAAGCCGGCGTGTCGCACGTGCGATGGCCGCCCCTAAGCCAAACCGGCCCCGCGCTCAAGCAGCGAAGCGGTAGCGCAGACGACAACGCGCTCAAGCAGCGAAGCGGTAGCGCAGACGACAACGCGCTAGGGCAGCGAAGCGGTAGCGCAGACGACAACGCGCTCAAGCAGCGAAGCGGTAGCGCAGATAACAACGCGCTAGGGCAGCGAAGCGGTAGCGCAGACTATAACGCGCCGAAGGTCCAGCCCTCGGTCCAGGCGATCTCGGCGGTGAGGAAGCGCGGGGACCAGCGCGGCTCCTGCCGCGCGGCGCGGCGCAGCCAGGCGGCGGTGAGGAGCGCATCCGAGGAATGATCGTCGATCGTGCCCACCTCGTCGATCGCGGCGCTGCCCAGCGCGCGCAGGGCGTCGTTGAGATCGGCATAGGTGAGCAGCTTGGTGCGCGCGCCCCGGCCTTCGCCGCGCAGGGCCGCGGCCTCCTTGGCGGCAAGCGCGGTGTAGATCTCGACCAGTACCGAGCCGCCCGACATCCGCCTGCGCTCTGGGATCGGATCGACCGGCCAGACCGGCAGGTGGCCGCGCAGGGCGTGGAGCATGCGCATGCCGGTGAGCGAGCTCTTGCCGACCTGCGCCGCGCCCACGAGATTGAAATTGCTGACCGGACGGCAGCCTTGCGCGCGCTGGGCGATCTCGGCGACGCGAAAGCGGCCCTCGCGGGTGATCGCGTCCGCTGGCAGGAACAGGTCGCCGACATGGTCCTTGCCGTGGCGGAAATAGCGTGCCGCCGCGCGATCGGCGAGGAAGCCGTGCGCGCCCAGGTGAGGATCATCCGCACACAGCTCGTCGATCAGCGCCCACAGCTTCTTGGCCGAGCGCGGCGTGCGCTCCCAGCCGGGAAAGAAGGCGCCGGCATCCTGAAAGGGCAGGCTGATGCCGAGATCGACACCGACCAGCGTATTGGGCGGCAGCTCGTCGCGCAGCAGGGCAAGCACCTCCACGCGCGACCATCCGCCTTCGGGCGGGCGCACCAGGGTCGGCGCCTCGCCCTCCTTGGTGGCGAAGGCGAGCGCGATGCCGCGATGCCGTTCGCCGCGCGCGCCCGACCAGTCGATCGCGAGAAAGTGGTCGAACTCACGGGTCATGGTTCAGTATCCTACCCCGCTCGTGCTGAGCTTGTCGAAGCACTGTTCTTCCTTTAGCGTGCGAAGGACAGAAGAAAAGGACAGCCCTTCGACAAGCTCAGGGCGAGCGGGGAGGGGAGTCGGGTGCGAAGCCTCAAGTATTACGCTCCGCCCGCAGGCGGTCCCAATAGGCCATGCGCTCCTTGACCTGCCGCTCGAAGCCGCGCTCGACGGGAGTGTAGAAGGTCTGCGGGTCCATCTCCTCGGGCCAGTAATCGTCCCCCGAAAAGCCCTCATCGGTGTTGTGATCGTAGGAATAGCCCGCGCCGTAGCCGATCTCCTTCATCAGCCTGGTGGGCGCGTTGAGGATATTGGCGGGCGGCATCAGCGAGCCCGTCTCGCGCGCGGCCCTGAAAGCGGCTTTCTGCGCGGCATAGGCGGCGTTCGACTTGGGGGCGGTGGCGCAATAGAGGCAGGCCTGGACGATCGCCAGCTCGCCTTCCGGGCTGCCGAGGAACTGGTAGGCGTCCTTGGCGGCGAGGCACTGGGTGAGCGCCTGCGGATCGGCAAGGCCGATATCCTCGCTGGCGAAGCGCACCAGCCGGCGCAGCACGTAGAGCGGCTCCTCCCCGGCGGTCAGCATCCGCGCAAGATAATAGAGCGAAGCCTGCGGGTCCGACCCTCGCAAGGATTTGTGGAGTGCGCTGATGAGATTGTAGTGCCCGTCGCGGTCCTTGTCGTAGACCGCAACGCGGCGCTGGAGAAAGGCGCCCAGCCGCGCCGCATCGAGCGGCTCGGCGATCTGCGCGTTGTAGAGCGTCTCGGCCTGGCCGAGCAGGAAGCGCCCGTCGCCATCGGCGCTGGCGATCAGTGCGGCGCGGGCATCGTCCGTCAGGGGGAGGGGGCCTTCGAGCGCCTCGGCGCGGGTCAGGAGCTTGCCCAGCGCCTCGTGCCCCAGCCGCTCGAGGATCAGCACCTGCGCGCGGGAGAGGAGCGCCGCGTTGAGCGCAAAGCTCGGGTTCTCGGTGGTCGCGCCCACCAGCGTGACGACGCCGCGCTCGACGAAGGGGAGGAAGCCGTCCTGCTGCGCGCGATTGAAGCGGTGGATCTCGTCCACGAACAGAAGCGTGCGGCGCCCCGCTTCGGCGATCCGGTCAGCCTCGGCAAAGGCCTTCTTCAGGTCGGCAACGCCCGAGAATACCGCGCTGATCGAGACGAACCGCATGCCCACCGCGCCCGCGAGCAGGCGCGCGATGCTGGTCTTGCCGGTGCCGGGCGGGCCCCACAGGATCATGCTCGAGAGGCGTCCTGCCGCAACCATCCGCCCGATCGCGCCCTCGGGGCCGGTCAGGTGCTCCTGCCCGATCACCTCGGCGAGGCTGGCCGGGCGCAGCCGATCGGCGAGCGGGGCGGCATCGCCGGGTGCCTGCCGGTCTTTCGCGGCGGGTTCGGGCGGTTCGTCTCCAAACAGGTCAGCCATTCGCAGATTGCCATAGGCCGCTCGTGGAGAATGTGCATGGGAAAATGTGCCTCCGCTTGAAGCGATAGAGCGGCGATATATCTTAGAGCGCATCCGAACTATCGAAAGGACCGGACATGACGTGGAGGAAATACGGCGGCAGCGGCTGGAACAGCTTTGGCCCGATGATCGCGATGATGGCGGCGCAGGCCGCAAGCGAATTCGACAGCGACGAGTTTCGTCGGCGTGCCCGCCGCACCCGCGGCGACTGGATGGATGGCGCGCCGCGCGGCAAGCGCCGCGGGCGGATGTTCGCGCCCGGCGAATTGCGCCTCGCGCTCCTGGCGCTGATCGCTCAGGAACCGCGCCACGGCTACGAGCTCATCCGCGCGATCGAGGACATGACCGGCGGCGGCTATGCGCCGAGCCCGGGCGCGGTTTATCCGACGCTTCAGATGCTCGAGGAGGAGGGTCTGATCAAGCACACCAAGCCCGCCACAGGCGGTGACGAGGACGGCGAAGGCGAGGCCGAAACGGGCGGCAAGAAGCCATTCAAGGCGACCAAGGCCGGCCGCGCCGAACTGGCCGATCGCGAGGACGAGGTCGATGCGCTGATGGAGCGCCTCGGCGCCCATGGCGAGCGCGCCGAGAAGGTGCGCGAGAAATCGCCCGACCTGTTCCGCGCGATGGGCAATCTTGCAAGCGTGCTCAAGAACCGCGCGCGCGCAGGCAAGCTCGATCAGAAGGCGATGGACGAGATCGTCGACATCATCGACGAGGTCGCCAAGCGCATCGAGCGGATGTGATCGCCTAGGAACTTTGACATCCCCTCCTTCCCGGCGGATAATCCCGTCTGACCGAGCGCGAGGGGGAGGGGATGTCGTGAATGAAGCGGTAGCCAAGCCGGGCAAGCGCCCCTGGCAATTGTGGGTCGTCGGCGCGCTTGCTACGCTCTGGAACGCGGGCGGCGTGTTTTCGTGGTTCACGATCGTGAGCGGCAATTACGAGGGCATGGGCTTCACGCCCGAAATGGTGGCCTATCTTGAGGCCTATCCCGTCTGGGCGATGGTCGCCTACACGATGGGCACTTGGGGTGCCTTCCTTGGTTCGCTAGCGCTGTTGCTCCGGAGCAGGTGGGCAACGCTGCTGTTTGGCGTGGCGATCATCGGCCTTGCGGGCACCACGATCCACGAACGGGTGCTCTCGGACTTGCCTCAATCCTTCCGGTCGGGCGGGCAGATGGTCTTCACGATCGTGATCTGGGCGACGACCATCGCGCTGCTGCTCTATTCGCGCTTCCTCGCCTCACGGGGCATCCTGCGCTGATTCTTCAATCCCCTTGGCGTTCCTGGCGCTCGGCCGCCTGCAAGCGGCGGCGCTCCTCGATCAATTTCACGTAGAGGTTGGCCACCACCTGGTTGATCGCCTCCCAGCTGAATTCGCGCGAGCGCGCCTCGCCGGCCGCGCCGTGGGCAGCGCGCAAGGCAGCTTCGGTGCAATAGGGCGCGAGCGCGTCGGCGAAGCCGCTCGCGGTTTCGGCCACGGTCCTGCCCGGCGGCACGAGCACGCCGGTCTCGCCCGGCACGACGAGGCTCGCCGCACCCGTCGCGCTCGCCGCGACCACCGGCAGGCCGCAGGCCATCGCCTCCAGCGTCACGTTGCCGAAGGTCTCGGTGATCGAGGGGTTGAAGAAGATGTCGCCGCTCGCGAGCGCGCTGCCCAGTTCGGCGCCGGTCTTGAACCCTGCGAAGATCCCGCCCGGCAGCGCATCCTCGAACCAGCGCCGCGCCGGGCCATCGCCGATCACCAGCACCTTGTGCGGCACCTGGCGGCGGCGCAATTGCACGATCGTCTCGGCGAAGACGTCGAGCCCCTTTTCCATCACCAGCCGCCCGAGGAACACCACCGCCACATCGTCGTCGGCGAGGCCGAGCGAGCGGCGCCAGGCTGGATCGCGCTTCGCGCTCGCGAACACCTCGCGATTGACCCCGCGCGACCACAGCGCGATGCGATCGTGCATGTCCATCGAGAGCAGTTCGTCGATCATGCTCTGCGAGGGCGCGACCAGCGCATCGCAGCGATTGTAGAAGCGTTTGAGGAGCCGCTTCACCAGCGGCTCGAGGAAGGCGAGCCCGTAATAGCGCGGATAGGTCTCGAAGCGGGTGTGGACGCTTGCAAGCACCGGGATGTCGTGATCCTGCGCCCAGGCGAGCGCTGCATGGGCCGAAGGATCGGGCGAGGAGAGGTGGACGATGTTGGGCCGGAACCGCGCAAGATCGGCGCGCGCCTTGCGCCCGAGGCCATAGGGGATGCGATATTCGCCGCGCCCGGCAAAAGGGATCGCGAAGGAGCGCGTGCCGACAAGGTCTCCCGTGGGCTCGAAGGCGGGCTCAGCCACCTTGGGCGAATAGACCCGCACCGCCGCGCCATGCTCGAGCAGCGAGCCCACGAGCTTGTTCAGCGCCTGGTTGGCGCCGTCGCGGGTGTAGTTGTAATTGCCGCTGAAGAGGGCAATGCGAAGGTCGGTGGTGTCCATCGCGGCTGCGCTTAGGCCAAAGCGAGGAGCCGCGCCACCACCGGCTTACCCGAAAGCGAGGTCGGGGCCGACGGGCACGATCTGCGTCGGGTTGATGCTGATATGGCTCTCGTAATAATGGCGCTTGGCGTGCTCCATGTTGATTGTCCCGGCGATCGCTCTGCTGCAGGCGAGCGTGACGGTAAAGCGCTGGAGATTGGGATAGTCGGCGATGCGGCGGCGGTTGCACTTGAAGTGCGAATAATAGACCGCATCGAACCGGATGAGCGTCGTCAGCAGGCGTATGTCGGCCTCGGTCAGCATTCCGCCGACGAGATAGTCCTGCCCCTCGAGCCGCTGCTCGAGCCATTCAAGCGTCTCGAACAACGGCGTCACCGCTTCCTCGTAAGCCTTCTGAGTGGTCGCAAAGCCCGATTTGTAAACGCCATTGTTGACGTCATCATAGACCCGTGCGTTGACCGCATCGATCTCCTCGCGATGCTCCTGAGGGTAGAGGTCGATGTCGTTCGCGCCGTGATCGGCGAAGGCCGAGTTGAAAATGCGGATGATCTCCGAGCTCTCGTTGTTGACGATCCGCCGCTCGCGCTTGTCCCACAGCACCGGCACGGTCGCCTTGCCCGAAACCCTGGGCTCGGCGATCTGATAAAGCTCGTGGATCGTCTTTGCGTTCTCGTTGGGATCGGGGACGACGCCGGGGCCATCGTCGAAGGTCCAGCCGCGCTCGCGCATCAGCCAGTGCGTCACCGAGACCGGGATCAGTTCCTCGATCCCCTTGAGCGCGCGCGTGATCAGCGTGCGGTGCGCCCAGGGGCAGGCATAGGAGACATAGAGGTGGAAGCGCCCGGCCTCGGCCGCGACCGCCTCCTGCCCATCAGGGCCGGGCGCGCCATCGGGCGTGATCCAGTCGCGAAACGCGGTGTCCCAGCGTTTGAACGAGCCGTCCTCGGAAGCGTAGCCGTCGCTGCCTTCGTGCCATTCACCGTCCTTGAGATAACCGCTCATTCGCGCCCTTTCCGCATCAGCCTCGCACACAAAGCGCATGGGAGCGGGGAGGGGTTCCGACCAAAGGATTATATCGCGCCGGGGCAATGCGCCCCATTCCTTCATTGACTTGTCACTCAGCCTCTCTAGAGCGGCCAGCGGGCCACGCGGTCCCAACGCCGCGCGAGCTCTCTGCAAGGAGAGAATTACATGACTGCATACACACGCGGGCTCCTCCACGAGCCGACGCTCAAGCCTGAGCGCCCCTTCTTTTCCTCGGGGCCCACGGCGAAATTCCCCGGCTGGTCGCTGGACAAGCTCAAGACAGATGTGCTCGGCCGCTCGCACCGTTCGGGCCTCGGCAAGGCACGCCTCAAATACGCGATCGACCTCTCCAAAGAGCTGCTCGGCATCCCCGAGGATTATCTCGTGGGCATCATGCCCGCTTCCGATACCGGCGCGCTCGAATGCGCGATGTGGACGATGCTCGATCCCGCGCGCCCGGCGACGGTCGCGGCGTGGGAGAGCTTCGGCAACATCTGGATCCAGGATGCGGTCAAGCACTTGAAGCTGCCCAATCTCCAGACGATGAGCGCCGATTATGGCGAGATCCCCGATCTCACCACCGTGCCGCAGAGAAACGATGTCGTCTTCACCTGGAATGGCACTACGTCCGGCGCGAAGATCCCGAACACCGACTGGCTCGAGCAGGGCCGCGAGGGCGTCACCATCAACGATGCGACCAGCGCCGTCTTCGCGCAGGAGATGGACTGGCCCAAGCTCGATGCGACGACCTATTCGTGGCAGAAGGTGATGGGCTCGGAAGCCCAGCACGGCATGCTGATCCTCTCCCCCAAGGCGGTCGAGCGGATCGAGAGCTACGATCCCGCCTGGCCGCTGCCCAAGCTCTTCCGCCTCAAGAAGGGCGACAAGATCAATCAGGGCATCTTCGTCGGCGAGACGATCAATACCCCCTCGATGCTGGCGACCGAGGACTATATCGCCAGCCTCGAATGGGCCAAGTCGATCGGCGGCAAGAAGGCGCTGTTCGAGCGCGCCGATGCCAATGCGAAGATCGTGACTGACTGGATCGAGGCGACGCCGTGGCTGCGCAACATGGTGGCCGATCCGGCCAAGCGCACCAATACCGGCGTGTGCATGGTCTTCCAGGGCGACTGGTATGAAAGCCTTGGCGCGGAAGATCAGGCCGCCGTGCCCAAGAAGATCGTCAAGATGCTCGAAGAGCGCAATGTCGGCTACGATTTCAACGGCTATCGCGATGCGCCGCCCTCCTTGCGCATCTGGTGCGGCGGCACGGTCGAGGCGGAAGACCTCGAGCGCCTGCTGCCGTGGATCGAATGGGCCTACGAGACCGTCAAGAACGGCTGATCTGCCTACTCCCCCCGCTCGTGCTGAGCCTGTCGAAGCACCTTATTTCTGCTTGAAACCACGCACGCAAGTGAAGTGCGGCCCTTCGACAAGCTCAGGGCGAACGGTTTCATGGATTGGAGTTTTCCAAGATGACCAAGCCCAAGGTTCTCATTTCCGACAAGATGGATGAAAACGCCGCGCGCATCTTCGCGGAGCGCGGCTGCGATGTCGATGTGAAGCCCGGCATGACGCCGGATGAACTCGCCGCCGTGATCGGCGAGTATGATGGCCTCGCGATCCGCTCCTCGACCAAGGTGACGCCCGCGATCCTCGATGCCGCGACCAATTTGAAGGTTATCGGGCGCGCCGGGATCGGCGTCGACAATGTCGATATCCCCTATGCCTCGGCCAAGGGCGTGGTGGTGATGAACACCCCGTTCGGCAATTCGATCACCACCGCCGAGCACGCGATCGCGCTGATGTTTGCGCTCGCGCGGCAGATCCCCGAGGCGAATGCGCGCACGCAAGGAGGCGAATGGCCCAAGAGTGCGTTCATGGGCGTTGAGGTGACGGGCAAGACGCTGGGGCTGATCGGCGCGGGCAATATCGGCTCGATCGTCGCTGCCCGCGCGCTCGGCCTCAAGATGAAGGTCGTCGCCTACGATCCCTTTCTCACCAAGGAGCGCGCGGTCGAACTGGGGATCGAGAAGGTCGATCTCGATACGCTCCTCTCCCGCGCCGATTTCGTCACGCTGCACACGCCCTTGACCGACGAGACGCGCGGCATCCTTAGCCGTGAGCGGCTCGAGAGCGCGAAGAAGGGCATCCGCATCATCAATTGCGCCCGAGGGGGCCTGATCGACGAGGCCGCGCTCAACGATTGCCTCGAGAGCGGCCAGGTCGCCGGCGCCGCGCTCGACGTGTTCGAGACTGAGCCGCCGGCCAAGGATCACCCGCTGTTCGGCGCGCCCAATTTCATCTGCACGCCGCATCTGGGCGCCTCGACCACCGAAGCGCAGGTCAATGTCGCGCTGCAGGTGGCCGAGCAGATGGCGGATTACCTTGTCAATGGCGGGGTTGCCAACGCGCTCAACATGCCCTCGCTCAGCGCCGAGGAAGCGCCCAAATTGAAGCCCTATATGGCGCTCGCCGAAAAGCTCGGCAGCCTCGTGGGCCAGCTCGCTCACGGCAACCTCACCCATATCAGCATCGAGCGCGAGGGCGCAGTCGCCGAACTGAACGGCAAGCCGATCACCGGCGCGGTGCTGGCAGGCTTCATGCGGCGCTATTCGGATACGGTGAACATGGTGAACGCGCCGTTCCTTGCGAAGGAGCGCGGGCTTGAGGTCTCCGAAATCCGCCAGAACCGCGAGGGCGCGTTCAACACGCTGATCCGCGTCTCGGTCGAGACGAGCGAGGGCACGCGCTCGGTTGCGGGGACTTTGTTCGGCAAGGATTCGCCGCGTCTCGTCGAGATCTTCGGGATCGGGATCGAGGCCGAACTGGAGGGCGACATGCTCTACATCGTCAACGACGACAAGCCCGGCTTCATCGGCCGCATCGGGACGCTGCTGGGCGGGCACAACATCAATATCGGCACCTTCAATCTCGGCCGGCGCGATGGCCACCGCGAGGTTGGCGGCGAGGCGGTGCTGCTCTTGAGCCTCGATGACGAGCCCGGCGCGGTGGTGCTTTCGGGCGCCAAGCAGGTCGAGGGCGTCAAGACGGTGAAGGCGCTCAAGTTCTGAAGGCCTGATCGCGCCTAACAAGGCTTGCAATTGATCGGCGCCCCGGCAAAGGGGCGGGGCGCCGAGCGCAGCACACCCGATGACCAAACCCACCGACCTCCTGCCCCAGGGCCTCGAAGACCGGCTCCCGTCCGCCGCCGCCGGCATCACCGCCGCGATGCGCGCCGCGCTCGATGCGCTCCACGCGCATGGCTACGAGCGCGTGCGCCCGCCGCTGCTCGAATATGAAAGCTCGCTGGCGAGCCGGATGCGCGGCGTCAAGACGCAGCACTGCTTCCGCATGATCGATCCCGCCAGCCTGCGCACGCTGGCGCTGAGGAGCGACATCACCCCGCAGATCGGCCGCATCGCCGCAACCAGCATGGCCGCAGCGCCGCGCCCGCTGCGCCTCGCTTATTGCGGCGATACCGCGCTGATCGCGGCGAGCCCGCTCGATCCGGCGCGCGAGCGGCTGCAACTGGGCGCTGAGCTGATCGGCGCTGACACGCAAGGCGCGGCCGGCGAGATCGTGATGCTCGCGATCGAGGCGCTGCAGGCAGCAGGCGTGGCGGAGATCTCGGTCGATTTCACCATGCCCGATCTGGTCGACACGCTGGCTGCGATGGATGACGCGCTCGATCCCGAGACGATCGAGGCGATCCGGCGCGAGCTCGACACCAAGGATGCAGGCGGCCTCAAGGCGGCAGGCGGCGCGGCCTATCTCCCGCTGCTCTATGCTGCGGGGCCGATCGAGGCAGCGCTCGGCGAACTGCGCGCCTTTGACGCAAAGGGCGTGCTCGCGACCAGGCTGGGCGCGCTCGAGGCGATCGCGGCGCGGATCACGGCGCGCTGGCCGGGCGAGGTTCGCATGACGCTCGATCCGACCGAGCGGCATGGCTTTGAATACCAGTCCTGGTTCGGCTTCACGCTCTATGCCGCCGGCGTGCGCGGCGCGGGCGGACGCGGCGGCACGTATATGCTTGCAGGCAGCGAGGAGCCCGCAACCGGCTTCACCCTTTATCTCGACCGGCTGGCCGAAGCGCTCGGCGCGCCCGAGCCCGCCCCGCTGGTCTACCTCCCGCTCGGCCACGACGAAGCGCGCGCCGCGCAGCTTCGCCGCGACGGCTGGCGCACCCTTGCGCAACTGGGCGAGGGCGAGGAGCCGCAAGCGCTCGGCTGCACGCATGTGCTCGAAGGGGGCGATCTGCGCGAGGTTTGAGGCGGCAGGAGCACGGCCTGACAACGGCCGATAAGCCTCCCGGTCATGCCTTGCGCCCGTTCATCTCGCATTTGCATCCGGCATCGCGGCGAGATCCTGGGCGGGCGGCCCGGTGATCAGGTTTGCACCCCTGAGCAATGTGCCTCAATCAGCAAGGCCCGAGACCTTCCCCGACGCATCGCGTCCACAAGCAGCTTTGCGCCGGCATCCCGGCGCGGTTCCAGCCCAACGCAAGAGGCGGAGCCGGGGGAAAGCGGATATCGGAGGGTTCGCCTTTCCCGTGAGCGCTATGCGATCGGCCTCAGGGCGCCGTGCCCTGAGTTACCTCGGCGATGTTGCCGTTGCCGGTCTGGGTTACGGTCGAGACGCTGCCCGTGCTGTCGAACTGGCTCACCATTGCCTCGTTAACCGATCCGTCCTGAAAGATATTGCTTTCGTTCGAAGTGCCGTCTTGCAGGACTTCTGCTGTGTTCATGCCGCCCGTGCTCAGGGTGTTCTGGCGGATTTCGCTCTCGTTGAACGAGCCGGTCGAGCTGACGCTCGCCGAATTCAGCTCCCGCTCCTGCACGATGTTGCTCACATTCAGGAAGCCATCCTGCATGACCTCGGCTGAATTGTCCTCCGCGACGGTCAAGGCGTTCTGGCTGATAACGTTGACATTGCTCGTTCCGATCTGGCTGACGCTCGCCTGGTTGAGGTCTTCGTCCTGATAGATGTCGCTGATGTTGGCTCTTCCTTCCTGGTAGACCTCGGCGCTCTGGAAATCCCCGCTGCCAACTGCGTTCTGGATGATGTCGCTGGTGTTGAACGAACCGATCTGCTCGACGATGGCCTGCGTGTCGTCGCTGATCCCTCCGGCCGCCTGCTCGACCGAGCTGGAATTCCCCGTCCCGTTCTGAGACAGGTCGATGGAATTGAAGGTGCCAGGGCGGCCCCCATTCGATTGCGCGGCGAAGCTGATATTTAGAGTGCCCGTCTGATCGATGTCGATCGTGCTCGGGCCGTCGCCCGACTGATCGACATCCGAGGAATTGTCAGTCCCGCTCTGGGTGACGAAGACCTCCGAAATGCCTGGCCTGAAGCTCTTGTTGCCGGTCTGGTCGATCGTCGATGTGTTGCCGTTGCCCGACTGGCCGACCGTCGCCTCGTTGTCTTGCGCGGTCTGGGTGATGGTCGAGGTCTGCGCGTTCGCCGCGCTCGGCCCGCCGGTTTGCGTCACCGTGGCATCGAGCCCGGTGCCCGATTGATCGACGATCGAGCTGCTTTGCGCAGCGGCCGTGGTGGCCAGGCCGAGAGCAAGCGCCCCGGCGCCGGCCTTCAAAACGATATTCATGTGAACCCCCCATCCATGTTGCGAAGACGGCCGCAGCGAAAAAGAGGTGGCTGAAGCTCGCTCGTGAGTTGGGTAAGTTTACCGAAATTTACCGATGAAGCAAGCTGCCTCTGCGCCGATCCGCCCGCTGTGGTAGAAATATGGGGCTCCGCTTGGACCGAAATTTCTAGCCATTACTGAGTTTTGTATTTTTAGCCTGAAGTAAATAGACAAAAAAGTATCGTTTATTTATTTTGAATAGGTGCTTCAGTTCTGCCTGATATATTCAGGGCGCACTGTTTCATTTCAGGACAAACTTGGCTGTGCGAGGCTCGATTCAATGGCACGGCGCGGCACGGCGCTGTGCGGTGCGGTGCGATGCGATGCGCGTCAGCGTGTGGACAATGTGCTTGCCGCATCGTTTGATGCGGACGCCCTCTCCCCGAACACCTCCGCCAGAAACGCATCGACCGCCTGCGTCTGCGCCGCCGCGGTGCCCAGTTCGCGGTTCATGCGGCCGTGATCGGTGCCGGGGATCGCGACCGCCTGCGCCTCCACGCCCGCCGCGCGCAGGCGCTGGGCCAGCGCCTCGGACTGCACCTTCGACGCCTCGCGCTCCTCCACATACAGCGCCAGCCAGTGCGGCGCATCCGGACCGCCGACATGGGTGATCGGCGAGAGCGCGCGCTGGCGCGGCTCGGCCTCGCCGAAGGCATCGCGATAGAGGTTCAGCGCCTGCGCGCCCTCCACGGTGGATGCGCGCGCGCGCGCGCTCGCCATCTGCGCGGGCACATCATAGCCCGCACCGTCGAGCAGGATCACCGCGCGGATCGCGCCGAACGCCTCGCCCGCATAGGCAGGATCGGCCGCGACGAGCGCGGCGAGATGCGCGCCCGCGCTGTGGCCCATCAGCACGATCTGCGAGGGGTCGAACCCGATCGCCCCGGCCTGCCCGACGAGCGCGCGGATCGCCGCGCCGATATCGCGCGCCTGCTCCTCGACGGGCGCTTGCGGCAGCAGCCGATAGCCCGCCGAGGCGAAGTAATATCCGGCATCGGTGAAGTGGACGGGCTTTGCCTGCACCAGCTCGCGGCTCCCCATCCTCCAGCCGCCGCCATGGATGAACAGCACGAGCGGCTGATCGTCGACCGCGTCCGCCGCTTCGTAGAGGTCGATCTGCTGGCGCGCATCCGGCCCGTAGACGACGCCGCGCGCGGGCGCGAGCGTGCGCTGGAAGATGCGCGGGCTCGCCTCGGCGGCGCGGCGCTGCTCGATGCGCACGCCGAGCTCGGCGCGGCAGCCGGGGGTGAGCTGGTCTGCGAGCTCCTCGAGGCAGGCGCGCACCATGCCGGGCGCGCGCGAGCCCTGCTTGAGGCACAGCCGGCGCACCTCCTGCCGGCATTTGCTCGAGAGGCGCTCATCCTCGCCCGCTGGTCCGGGGCGCTGGGCGAGGGTCGGCCCCGTCATCAGCGCCCCCATCAGCGCCGCGCCAAGCGCGAGCGCGGTGCCGCCTGCGAGCAAAGCGTGTCTGGGATGGCGCTGCATGGGTGCTCCTCTCTTGCCTGTGCGGCCAGCCTTATGCCGCTTGCGCGGCGGGCTCGCCAGTGTGCGCCGTGTCGCGGCTTGTCTTGAGGTGGGGGCGGGACAGGCGGGATCGCCTTTCCTACAGCGCGGCGCGCGTGGCAGTCTTGCACGCGATGCTCGCCCCCGCCCGAAACCCCGCCGCCGGTGATCGGTTTGCCCGATCAAACCGCGCGCCTGCGAGCGATCGGATTTTCGGGCCAGGACAGTGTAACAGGCGGTTCAAGCGCCCCGCAGCAGCGACGAACCGAGCGGCGGCTGGAGGGGGCGGGCGGCGGCGCGACTCGCCCGCTGATGCTCGCTTGCCCTCCCGCCCCCGAGCGCCTAGGCCCGCGCGGTTTGCGCAGCCGCACCGGCACAAGGCGGCGCGCCCGGAGCATGAAGGGAACACATGGCCAACGTCACCGTGATCGGCGCCCAGTGGGGCGATGAGGGCAAGGGCAAGATCGTCGACTGGCTGGCGAGCCGCGCCGATGCCGTGGTGCGGTTCCAGGGCGGGCACAATGCGGGCCACACGCTGGTGATCGACGGCACGACCTACAAGCTCAGCCTGCTCCCCTCGGGCATCGTCTCGGGCACGCTCTCGGTGATCGGCAACGGCGTGGTGCTCGATCCGTGGGCGCTCCGGGCCGAGGTCGAGAAGCTCGAGGGGCAGGGGGTGCGGATCACCGACGACAACCTCGCGATCGCGGACAACTGCCCGCTGATCCTGCCGATGCACCGCGATCTCGATGGCCTGCGCGAGACGGCGGCAGGCAAGGGCAAGATCGGCACCACCGGGCGCGGCATCGGCCCGGCTTACGAGGACAAGGTGGGCAGGCGGGCGATCCGGGTGTGTGACCTCGCGCATCTCGACGCGCTCGAGCCGCAGCTTGATCGGCTGTGCGCGCATCACGATGCGCTGCGGGCAGGCTTCGACCAGCCGCCGGTGGATCGCGAGGCGCTGCTGGCCGAGCTCGCCGATGTCGCCCCGTTCGTGCTGCGCTTCGCCCAGCCGGTGTGGAAGCGTTTGAAGAAGGTGCGCAAGGCCGGAGCCAAGATCCTGTTCGAGGGCGCGCAAGGGGTGCTGCTCGATGTCGATCACGGCACCTACCCCTTCGTCACCTCGTCCAACACGGTGAGCGGCACGGCGGCGAGCGGCAGCGGGCTTGGCCCGGCCTCGACCGGCTTCGTGCTCGGCATCGTCAAGGCCTACACCACGCGCGTGGGCTCCGGCCCGTTCCCGACCGAGCTGACCGACGATGTCGGCCAGCGGCTTGGCGAGCGCGGCCACGAGTTCGGCACCGTCACCGGCCGCCAGCGCCGGGTGGGCTGGTTTGATGCGGTGCTGGTGCGCCAGACTTGCGCGATCGCGGGCGTGACCGGCATCGCGCTCACCAAGATCGACGTGCTCGACGGGCTCGAGAAGGTGCGCATCTGCACCGGCTATCGCCTGCGCGGTCAGGTCTATGACTACCTCCCCAGCCACGCCGCCGATCAGGCCGCGTGCGAACCGATCTATGAGGAGATGGATGGCTGGGGCGAGAGCACGGCGGGCGCGAGGAGCTTCGCCGCGCTGCCCGCCAACGCGATCAAGTACATCCAGCGCATCCAGGAGCTGATCGAGTGCCCCGTCGCGCTGGTCTCGACGAGCCCCGAGCGCGACGATACGATCCTGATGCGCGATCCGTTCGTGGACTAGGGTGAGGGACCGGGCGGCGTGGCAAGGATGCGGCAAGGTAGGCGAGGATAGGAGTGACCATGATGCACCGGATCGCTGCGCTCTTCCCCGCTCTGTGGTTCGCGCTGCTGCTGGCGGCCTGCTCCTCGGGGCCGCCGCCCAAGGTCGTCGCGGCGCCGGGCGAAGGTGTCGCGATCCCGGTGCGTCCCGACGGCGCGATCGCGCGCCGCGCGCTTCCGGCTCCCTCAGGGCCGCAGGTGGCGGACTACCTGCTGGTCGACAAGTCCGAGCGCTTGCTGATCGCCTATGCCGGGGGCCAGCCGATCCGCGCCTATCGCGGCATCCAGTTCGGCGATGCGCCCCAGGGCCACAAGCGCTTCGAGGGCGACGAGCGGACGCCCGAGGGCCGCTATGTGATCGACACGCGCAACCCGCAATCGCGCTACCATCTGTCGCTGCGCATCTCCTACCCCAACGGGACAGATCGCGCCTATGCCGCCAGTCGGGGCCGCTCGCCCGGGGGAGACATCTTCATCCATGGCCAGCCCAACTGGCTCGCGAGCGGCCGCATGCCGGGCGACTGGACCGATGGCTGCATCGCGCTCTCCAACGCCGAGATCGAGGAGCTTTGGCGACTGGTGCCCGGCGGGACGGTGATCGACATCCGGCCTTAGCGTGCAATCTTGACTTAGTCCCTCTTTGTTCTACTCTTGTTCCATCAGAGGCACGGAGGCGATTCGGATGGAACAGGCGGATTTCGCGTATGATGCGGCGCAGGATGCAGCGGGCCTTCGCGCCCGCATCGTGGTCCTCGGCGATCGCCCCCGGGTTCATGCGGGCCGCAAAGAGGATCTCGCGCGTGCGGGTTTCCGGGTGAGCGACGGGGGCGATCTGGATCGCCTGATCGACGGGCCGATGATCCCGCTCGGAGACATCGTTCTGGTGGATTGCACCGAGATCACCGGGGCTCGCCTCGCCGCGCTCGCCCGGCTCGACGAGCGGATCGTGCGCGCAGGCGCCCACCTCATCGTCACCACCTCGATGGATGCGCTCGACGGTGTTTTCTCGATCCTCGACCGCTCGCAGCCGCAGATCCTCGTCCTGCCGAGCAGGGCCGAGGTGGTGGTCGCGGTGGGCCGGATCATGCCGGGTGTCGGAGGCGCGCGGGTGCGCGAAATGAGTGAGACGGATCGGATCGCGCTCATCCGCCTTTCCGAACAGGTCGACCAGATCGCGCAGGAGCTTGACCGGATGTCCTCGCCGGTCTGCGCGCAGGACATGCAATCGGGAAGTATGCCGGCTGAAAGGACCGGTGCGCGTGCGGCCACGATGGGCCTCGTCGCGAGCGGCGGCCAGGAGCCCGCCATGCGCGGGCTGGCCCTGCCCGAGCCCGCGCTGGTGCGGCGCATGATCGCCGCACGCCAGGCGCGCGCGCGCTTCTTCGACGGCGCGCTGTTCGCCGATCCCGCCTGGGACATGCTGCTCGATCTCACGGCTGCTGCTGCCGAGCGGCAGCAGGTCTCGGTCACCTCGCTGTGCATCGCGGCAGGCGTGCCAGCGACGACGGCGCTGCGCTGGGTGAAACAGATGGTCGAGAGCGGCGTGTTCGAGCGGGTGGATGATCCTTCCGACAAGCGCCGCGCCTTCATCGCGCTCAGCGAACGCAGCCGCAGCGCCATGGCGCGCTATTTCGCAGCGGTGGATGCGCCGCTCGCCTTCGCCGCGTGAGTTTTACCGGTCAGTCCTGCGCAGCCGCTCGAACCGATGCACTGCGGCAGATGACGGTGACGCGAGCGGGTTCGTTCGCATGGGCCCTCGGGCAGGCGATGCTGGCCTCGGCGCCGCCGTCGCTCGGGTCCATCGCCGGGCATTCGCTCGCCGAACAGGTAAGCCGCTCGGCATCGGCCCGCGCACGGGCGAGGATCGCTGCAGGCACTGCGCCATCGGCGCAGACCCGGTCCGCTGTGCCGAGCGCGCGGACCTGACGGACGGTAAGGTCTTCGGGGTCGTCGCTCCCAAGCACGATGAGCAGCGTTCGCGTCTCTTGGGTCCTTATCTGCTCGAACGCCGCCATGCCCGCGCGCGCGGCCGAGGTGGGATCAAGCGGATCGAGCGCACCGCCCTCATCGAGCGCGGCGTCGATGGCCCGCCGCCGCTCAGCCGCATCGGGGAACCGCTCGCGCAGCGCCGCGCGCAAAGCGAACAGGCGCTCTGCCAGCGCACCGAGGCTTGCAGGAAGCAACCGCTCAAGCCGCAGCCGCACGTGCTTGGCGAGCCCCGCCGAGGCGCCGCCGGTGCCCACCGCGATGAGCAACGGCTCGCGATCGAGAATGCTCGGCGTGGTGAAATCGCACAGGTCGGGCCGGTCGACGACGTTCACCAGCATCCCTGCGCAACGCAGGTTGATCGCCGCCACCTCGCACGCGCGCGCATCCTCGTAGGCGACGAAGGCCAGCCGCACCCCCTCATCGATCGCGCGCGCCATGTCGTCGACGACGATGCCGCCCGCACGCTCTACCAGCCGCCGCTTGGGCTCGGCCGCCGCGCCTTCGCCGAGCACGAGCACACCTTGCCCGGTGATCTGGTGAAACAGCGGCAGGCTCGAGATGCGGTTCAGGGCGCCCATCCGGCCTTGCTCAGGCGAGCCACTCGGGCACCCGTTCGGCATCCATGATCGCGCTCGCCTCGATCCGGTCGGCGACGATGGCGAAACGCTCGCCATCGACCAGCACCTCGGGCACGAAGCCGCGCGAGTTGTAGCTGGAGGCCATCGTTGCGCCGTATGCACCCGCAGTGCGGAACACCGCGAGATCGCCCGCTTCCATCCGGTCGATGAGGCGACCCGTTGCGAAAGTGTCGCCCGTCTCGCAGATCGGGCCGACGATGTTGGCGCGCATGTCGCTGCCGCGCGGGGCGACCGCGACGAAATCATGATAGGCCCCGTAAAGCGCCGGGCGTGCAAGATCGTTCATCGCTGCATCGACGATCACGAACGGGTCCTTGATCCCGCGCTTCACCCGGATGACGCGGGTCAACAGCACGCCTGCATTGCCCGCGATCACGCGGCCGGGCTCGAAGATCAGCGTCACGCCCCAGTCGCGCGTCACCTCAGCGACCATCGCGCCGTAATCTGCCGGGCTCGGCACCACTTCGCCCGCGCGATAGGGCACGCCGAGCCCGCCGCCGAGGTCGACATGGGTGATGGTCAGGCCTGCGCCGCGCAGCGCGCTCACCAGCTCGCCGAGCTTTGCGAAGGCGCGCTCGAGCGGGGCGAGCTCGGCCAACTGGCTGCCGATATGGACTGCCACACCGCGCATCTCGAGCCCCGCGAGCCCTGCGAGCTTGCCGAAGACCTGCCCCGCCTGATCGATCGGCACGCCGAACTTGTTGTCCGCCTTGCCGGTCGAGATCTTGTCGTGCGTCCCCGCATCGACATCGGGATTGACGCGCAAGGCGCAGCGCGCGCGCAGGCTCATGCCGGCGGCGATGTCAGCGAGCTCGAGGCCTTCCTCCTCGCTCTCGATGTTGAACTGGCCGATCCCCGCCTCGAGCGCCGCGACGAGCTCTGCGTGGGTCTTGCCTACCCCCGAAAACACGATGTTCTCGGGCGCCATGCCTGCCGCGAGCGCGCGGCGCATCTCTCCGACCGAGACACAATCCGCGCCGAAGCCCTGACGCTGCAGCACCTTGAGCACGGCGAGATTGGGATTGGCCTTGACCGCAAAGGCGATCAGCTTGTCGGGCACCGCCGCCAGCCCCTCGCTGAACACGCGCGCGTGCCGCTCGAGCGTGGCCCGCGAATAGACGTAAACCGGCGTTCCCACCTCCTGCGCGATGCGCTCGAGCGGCACGTCTTCGGCGTGGAGCACGCCGTCTCTGTATGCGAAATGATCCATCGGCCTCAGCTGTCAGCGCAAAGTTCTATTCGGGGCTGCCGTCGGGGGGAAGATTGAACGGGTCATCCTGCCGCTCCTCGGAGCGCTGGCGCAGTTCTACGGTGCGCTCGGGCGCGGCGAGGGCATCGAGACGCAGCAATTGCTCGGCGGTAGGACGGGCGGCCTCGCCATTGCCCATGCCATAGGGCGCGACCGGCAGGTTCTCGCCCGGCGCGGGCTGGAGCGGCGCACGCGCCCCACACGCGGCGAGCGCAAGCCCGAGGCCGAGCGCCAGCGCAGCCCTCACCGATGATCTCGAACCGCGCATCATTCCTCCATTCCGAGTGCCCGCCGCGCTGCCGCCACCTGTCTGCGCACCTCGACCGGGGCCGTTCCCCCATACGAGGCGCGCGAGGCGACGGACGCATCGACGCTCAATGCCTTGAACACCTCGCTCGTAATGCGTTGGTCGATCGCCTGCAAATCCTCAAGCGAGAGCGCGTCCAGCGCGATGCCGCGCGTCTCGGCCGCCTTGACCGCCGCGCCGGTGATGTGGTGCGCCTCGCGGAAGGGCACGTCGGCGGCGCGCACCAGCCAGTCAGCAAGATCGGTCGCGGTGGCATAGCCAAGCTCGGCCGCCTGGCGCATGCGCGCGGTGTCGAAAGTGGCCTCGGCGATCATCCCGGTCATCGCGGCGATGCTGAGCGCAATCAGCGAGGCGGCCTCGAATACGGGCGGCTTGTCATCCTGCATGTCCTTGGAATAGGCGAGCGGCAGGCCCTTCATCGTCACCATCAGCGCGGTCGCGCAGCCGATCACGCGCCCGGCATGGCCGCGCACCAGCTCGGCGGCATCCGGGTTCTTCTTCTGCGGCATGATCGAGGAGCCGGTCGAGAGGCTGTCGGGCAGCCGAACGAAGCCGAAGGGCTGGCTCGCCCACAGAATAAGCTCCTCCGCGAGCCGCGAGAGATGGACCGCGACCAGGCTGGCGGTGTGGAGATAATCGAGCGCGAAATCGCGGTCGGAGACGGCATCGAGCGAATTGGCGGTTGGCCGATCGAAGCCGAGCGCGTGCGCCGTCGCCTCACGATCGATCGGAAAGCCCGTGCCCGCCAGCGCCGCGCTGCCAAGTGGGCACTCGTTGAGGCGCTCGCGCGCGCCCGCGATCCGCGACCGGTCCCGCCGGACCATCTCGTAATAGGCCATCAGGTGATGGCCGAGGGTGACGGGCTGCGCGGTCTGGAGGTGAGTGAAGCCGGGCATGATCGCCTCGGCGTGTTCGCCCGCGCGGGTGACGAGGGCACGCTGGAGCGCGGCGAGGCCCTCGTCCATCTGATCGAGCGCGGTGCGCACCCACATGCGAAAATCGGTCGCGACCTGATCGTTGCGGCTGCGCGCGGTGTGGAGGCGCCCGGCGGCAGGCCCGATGAGCTCGGCGAGGCGGCTTTCCGTGGTCATGTGGATGTCCTCGAGGTCCCAGTCCTCGGGCACGCCGCTTTCCTCGTATTCGCGCGCAATCCTTGCCAGCCCCTCGTCGATCGCGGCAGCATCCTCGCTCGAGATGATCCCCTGCGCCGCCAGCATCGCGGCATGCGCACGGCTTGCGGCGATGTCCTCGCGCCACAGCGCCTTGTCGAACGGGATCGAGGCATTGATTTCGCGCATGATCGCGCTAGGTCCGCCTTCGAAGCGGCCGCCCCACATCTGGTTGGAGGAAGAACCCATGAACCTCGTTGCATCCTGTTTTCGCGCGGCCGTGATCGCGCCGCTTGTCGCATTGGCCGCCTGCGATAGTGCGGGCGAGGCGCCTTCGCAACCGGATGCGGCAGCCACCGGCGAGGCTAAGGTGGTCGCATCCGACTCGCCGATGCCCGGACAGATCGTGCGCACCAACGCAGGAGACGCCATCCCCGCGATGACGCTCACCGATCCTGCGGGCCGTGAACTGGTGCTGGCCGAGGTCGGCGAGCCGGTTCTGCTCAACCTTTGGGCGACCTGGTGCGCGCCGTGCAAGGTCGAGATGCCGCTGCTCGACGCGCTCGCGGGCGAGCTAGAGGGCGAGGTGCGGGTGGTGACTGTGAGCCAGGATCTGCAGGGCGCCGAGAAGGTTGCCCCGTTCTTCGCCGAGCAGGGCTTCGAGCGGCTCGAACCGTGGCTTGATCCGCAGGCCGATCTCGGGGTGGCGCTGGCCGATGGCGGGCTGCTTCCCGTGACGGTGCTGTATGATGCGAGCGGCAAGGAGCTCTGGCGCGTTTCGGGCGATTACGCGTGGGACAGCGAGGAGGCGATCGCGCAGATCCGCGAGGCGCTGGCGGAGTAGCAGCGCTGGCGGCAGGGCTGGGCGCCTGCCTCTTCGCAATGGTGCATCGCCCTGATGTTGTTAAAAGGCGCAATGATCAAACCATCCGAGTGCCGGATTGCTCTGTCGCTCCTTGCGGGTTGCTTGCCGTTCCTCGTGGCGGGCGTCTCTGCAGCCGCGCAGGAGCCGGGACCGGGCGAGGAGGAGTGGCCCACCATCCTCGTCATCGCTCCCGAGAGCGAGAGCCGCGCGCTGCCCCCTCAGCTCACCCTGCCGCCCGAATGGCTGATCGACCGGCAACCGCGCAGCGCTGCCGACGTGCTGCGCGGCGTGCCCGGCGTGAGCGTGCGGACCAATTCACGCGGTGAGACGATCGCGCGCATCCGGGGCGCCGACGAGCGCCAGACGCAGGTCTTCCTTGATGGCGCGCCGCTCGCGGTGCCGTGGGATGGGCGGGTTGATCTGGGGCTGCTGCCGGCCGGAATCCTTGGCGGTGTGCGGGTGGTGAAGGGCGCCGCCCCGATCGAATACGGAGCGAATGCGGTTGCGGGCGCAGTCGATTTCCAGACCCGGCAGGTGGCGCAAGGGCATTTCGCGCAGATCGAGGCTGGCAATGTCGGCTCGGGCAGCGCCTCGCTGGTGCTGGCCGAGCGGGTGGGCGGGCTCGACATGGTGCTGGCCGCCGGGGGCATCACGCGCGATGGCGAGCCGCTGGCAGGGCCGCTGCCGTTCAATCAGCCGCCCGATGCCCCGCGCACCAACACCGATCTCGATGCGGGGAGCTTGTTCGGTGCGCTCGGCGGCGAAACGGGCGATCTCACCGTGCGCGCCTCGCTGCTGCACCTAGCCGCCACGCGCGGCATCGCCCCCGAGGGCGATCGAGCTGACGGCGTGCGCTACTGGCGCTATCCCGACATCGCGCTCACCCAGGCAACCCTCAACGCGGAGCTGGCGCTGGGCGAGGAGAGCGCGGTCAAGCTCACCGCCTGGCAACAATGGTTCGGCCAGCGCATCGAGCAATATCGCAGCATCGATTATGCCGCCTTGCGTGGCGAGCAGGAGGACGAGGACGAGACGAGTGGCGCGCGCCTCACCCTTGCGCATCCTGCAGGGCCGCTGACGCTGCGCTGGGCCGCCTCGGCGCAGACGAGCACGCACGAACAGGTCGACACCGCCTTTCCGGTGGGCGAGACGGGCTTTCCGGCGGGAGAGACGGGGCCGCGCCTGCGGTTTCGCCAGAATCTCGTGAGCCTCGGCCTCGAAGCCGACGCGCCGCTCGGCGAGGGCGTGCGCCTGACGCTGGGCGGCGGCTATGACCGGGCGGAAACCCCGCTCACCGGCGACAAGCCGGCGCAACCCGCCTTCGATGCTGCAGCCTTCTCGGCGGCGCTCGGCTTCGATCTTGGTGATGACATGGCGCTGACGCTGAGCGCAGGGCGGCGCAATCGCTTCCCGAGCGCGCGCGAGCTGTTTGGCGAGGCCCTCGGGCGCTTCGCGATCAATACCGATCTTTCGCCCGAACAGGCGTGGCTGATCGACGCAGAATGGCGCTGGCAGCGCCCCGGCTCGGGCTGGCGGGTGGTGCTCAACCCCTTCCTGATCCGTTCGGATGATACCCTCTCCCAGCGCGTGCTCCCCGATGGCCGCCGCCAGCGGATCAATCTTTCGGGTGCGACCAGCTTCGGAGTGGATGGGCTGGTGACGCGCGATCTCACCCGCACCTTGCGCCTCGAATTTGCTGGCACCCTGCTTGAAGCGCGCGCCGATGAGGGCATCGCCCCGTTTCGCCGTCTGCCGCAGCGCCCGTCCTTCGAGGCGCTCGCGGTGATCGACTGGAACCTGCCCGGCCGCTTCGACGTGCGCGCCGAACTGCGCGCCGTCGGCAGCGCAATCGATCAGGGGCCGGACGGCGAGATCGTCGATCTGCCGGCCGCAGCCGAACTGGCGCTGCGCGGCGCGGTGCCGCTGGCGCGGATCGGGGAGAACCGGATATGGCTGACGCTGGCGATCGATAATCTCACGCAGGCGCAGATCTTCCCGCAGGCGGGATTGCCGCTGCCCGGGCGGCTGTGGCGGATCGGCTTGCGGTTGGATTAGATGGATGGACCAGGCCGAGGGCCTTCTCCCCAGCTCTTGCGCGCCGCGAGCCGAGAGTCGTCTGGTGGGCGATGACAGGCTCGAACTGCCGACATCTTCGGTGTAAACGAAGCGCTCTACCAACTGAGCTAATCGCCCCGACCAGACTGCTTGTGCCAGATCGCTGGCACACCCCGAACTCGCGCCGGGCGAGGGTGATCTAGCGGGCATCGCTGCAAGGTCAAGCCGGACCACACCAAGCCAAACCAAACCAACTCGAACGAAAGGCGCGCCCCGGTCAGCCGGAGCGCGCCTTCCTCTCTGCTTCAAGCAGCGGCCCGAGGGGCGTCAGGCCGCGCGACGCAGAAAGGCGATGACGGCAAGAATGATCGCAACGACGAAGACGACATAGGCGATATTCGTCGCCGCGCCAGCAATTCCACCGAAACCAAGTGCCGCAGCGATAAGTGCGATAACAAGAAAAGTAATAGCCCAGCCAAGCATTATGATATCCTCCAATTTACGTATGACTTGATTACTTGCCTCAATGGTCGAAGCGGACGGGTGTTCCGCCATGGGTGTCTGGTGAGGGTGAAATGGTGCGTCCGCACGATGAAATGCTTTTGTACTCTGCTTCGAGAATGTGCGCGTCTGGCGCCCTGCAAAAGGTGGCCGCGCGCGATGTGAGCCGCTATATCAGGCGCAGCCATGCCCCCAGCGCGCCTCACCGTCCTTGCCACCGGTGGCACGATCGCAGGCCGAGGCGGCAGCGCGATGCGGGCCGATTATCGCCCGGGCCAGATCGCGATCGCAGACTTCCTCGCGCAGGCCGAGGCGCTGGGGATCGAGGCGCGGCTCACGGGGCGGCAGATGGCCAATATCGGCTCGGAAGACATCACGCCTGCGATCTGGGCCGAGCTTCACAAGGCCGCTCTTGCCGCCATCGCGGACCCCGGTTGCGACGGGATCATCATCACCCACGGGACCGATACGGTCGAGGAGACCGCCTTTCTGCTGGACCAGACGCTGCCCGCGACCAAGCCGGTCGTGCTGGTGGGGGCGATGCGTGCGGCCGATGCGGTGGGCTATGACGGCTTTCGCAATTTCGCCAACGCGGTGATGGTCGCTGCGGCGCCCGATGCGGCGGGGCGCGGGGCGCTGGTGGTGATGGGCGACCGGGTGTTTGCCGCGCGCGACATCCGCAAGGCGCGCACGCGTGGCTCGGACGCCTTCGCCGGCTTCCCGCGCGATTCGGTCGGGCTGGTGACGCCGAGCGCGCTCGAATGGTTTGGCGCTCCCTGGCGGCTCGGCGCGGCCGGCGCGGGCGAGGGGGCGCGGCTGGGCTTTCCGGTGGAGTGGCCCGATGTGCCGATCCTCGCGGTTTTCGCAGGGATGAGCGCGGCTCATGTCGAGCGGGTGATCGCCTCCGAGACGCGGGGGTTGATCGTTTCCGGGCTGGGCGAGGGCAACATGCCAGCCCCTGTGCGCGAGCGGCTCGCACAGGCAGCGCGCGAGGGGCTGATCGTGGTGCGCGCAAGCCGGGTCGACGAGGGGCTGGTGGATCGCGAGCCCGAGGACGAGGCGAACCGCTTCATCGCGGCGCGCGCGCTCGGGCCGCCGAGGGCGCGCATCCTGCTGGGCTTGCTGATCGCGAACGGGATCACCGATCCCGCCGCGATCCAGCGTGCCTTCGACGGGCGTTAGGCCCCTCGCTCAGCCCCAGGGCGTGACCAGGTATTTCTCGCCCGTCTTCATCTGGCGGTAGTCAGTGATCGCGTCCTTTTCGAGCATTCCCTCGAGGCTCACCTTCTTCTTGTAGTGCGAAGCGAAGGTGGTGGTGAGGTTCGCCTGCACCCGGCTGCGCATCTTCGCGACCGTCTCCTTGCCCGCCTTCTGGAGAAACGGGGTCAGCAGCCATCCCTGAAGGCACCACTGGAGGCCATAGGAGGGCGTCAGAATAGTGGGCGAGAGATCGAGCCGACCATAGACATACATCTTCTTGTCCTGGTTCGAGCCGTAGCGCGAGAATTCGCTCATCCGCTTGGAGGCGACCTGCTCCATCGCCTTGAGCACGCCGTCGGAAGCCTGCCCGCCGCCGATCGGATCGAACCCGAGAAACGCGCCGGTCTCGTCGATCGCGGCGCGCAGATCGGCCATGTAGGTATCGGACGACGAGTTCACGACATGGGTCGCACCCTGCGACTTGAGCAGATCCACGTGTTCCTGCTTGCGCACGATGTTGACGAGCTTCATCCCGTCTTCGATGCAGATCCGGTTGAGCATCTGGCCGAGATTGGAAGCGGCGGCGAGGTGGACGATCGCCTCGTGGCCTTCCATCCGCGCGGTCTCGACGAAGCCCAGCGCGGTCATCGGGTTGACGAAGCTCGAGGCGCCCTCTTCGGACGAATGATCGCCCAGCGGCAGGCACATCATCGCATCGGCAATGGCATATTGGCTGAAGGCGTGGCCTGGCGCGCAGGCGATCCGCTTGCCCATCAGCGCCTTCGCCATGTCGCCGTCGCCGGTCGCGATCACCTCGCCCGCGCCCTCATTGCCTGCGGGCAGGCGCTGGCCGTGGCGACCCCGCTGGCCCGAGAGGAACGGCTCGGGCATCTGCGCGACGACCTTGCCGGACGAATACTCGGCGTTGTCGAAGTCCGCCGCCGAGGTCAGGATCGCGAGGTCGGAGGGGTTGATCGGCGCGGCTTCCACCTTGACGAGCACCTGATTGCCGGTGGGCTCGGGGAAGCTTTCCTCGCTCACCTCGAGCGTCAGCTTGCCGTCGGCGCTGAGGGTGGTGAAGAGCTGCTTGCCGGTGGTGGTCATGTCGTTGTCCTCTCTGATTATGGATAGATGGCCTCGACGAAGTAGAGGCCATGGGGGGGCGCGTTAAGCCCTAATGCGCTGCGATCACGCGCAGCGAGCGCCTGTGCGACACGCTCCACCGGCCACGTGCCCTGGCCGACCAGCTTGAGGCAGCCGACCATGCTTCGCACCTGGTGATGCAGGAAGCTGCGCGCGGCGGCATGAATACGGATCTCGCCGCCCAGCTCGGTCTCGACCGCCTCGACATCGAGCCGATCGAGCGTCTTGACCGGGTCTTTCGCCTGGCACTGCACGCTGCGAAAGGTGGTGAAATCGTGCCGCCCGACCAGGCCTTGCGCAGCGTGTTGCATCGCCTCGACATCGAGTTCGGGCACGATCTGCCAGGCGCGGTTCTTGGCCAGCGTCAAGGGCGCGCGGCGATTGAGGATGCGGTAGAGATAGCGCCGCCCGGTGCACGAGAAGCGCGCGTGCCAGTCTTCGGGCACGATCTCGCAGGCGGTGATCGCGATCGGATCGGGGCGAAGATGCGCGTTCACCGCTTCCATCAGCCGGAAGGGCGCGATCTCTTTGGCGAGGTCGACATGGCTGCGCATCGCGAGCGCGTGGACCCCGGTGTCGGTCCGCCCGGCGCTATGGAGCACCGTCGCCTCCCCGCTCACCCGCGCGAGGGCATCCTCGATCGCCGCCTGGACAGTTGGCCCGTGCGCCTGGCGCTGGAGCCCCTGGAAAGGCGTGCCGTCGAATTCGATGGTAAACGCGAAACGGGTCAAGCCAGGACCGTTCCGGATTTGATCGGCCGCCCGCGCAGGAAGTCTGCCCGGTCCATCGCCGGCTTGCCGGCGCGCTGGAGCCTGAGCGGGCGCAGGGCGCCCGTGCCGCACGCTATGGTCATCTCGCCATCGAGCACGGTTCCGGGCGCGCCACCGCCGGCCGCTTCTTCCGCCAGCAGCAGCTTCACCCGCTCGCCGCCCGTTTCATTGGCCAGCTCGAACCACGCCCCCGGAAAGGGCGCCAGCCCCGCAACGTGGCGCACCAGCTCGCCCGCAGGCCGCGTCCAGTCGATGCGGCCTTCCGCCTTGTCGATCTTGGGCGCGTAGGTGGCTTGGCTCTCGTCCTGCGCCACCGGCGGGTAGGCCGAGAGATCCGCCAGCACTTCGGCCATCGCCTCGGCGCCCATCTCTCCAAGCTCCGCCATGAGCTCGCCCGTGGTCTTTGCCCCGATCGGCGTCTTCACCAGGTGCAGCATCGGCCCCGTGTCGAGCCCCGCCTCCATCTGCATGATCGTCACGCCCGTTTGCGCGTCCCCCGCCATCACCGCGCGGTGGATCGGCGCCGCCCCGCGCCAGCGCGGCAGGATCGAGGCGTGGATGTTAAGGCAGCCGTGCCGCGGGGCATCGAGCACCTTTTGCGGCAGGATCAGGCCATAGGCGGCAACCACCGCCACGTCTGCGCCGAGCGCCGCGAACTCGGCCTGCGCCTCCTCGTCCCGCAGCGACTTGGGTGTGCGCACCGCGATCCCGAGCGCCTCGGCCCGCGCATGGACCGGCGAGGGGCGCAGCTGCTTGCCGCGCCCGGCGCGCGCGGGCGGCTGTGAGTAAACGCAGGCGATCTCGTGCCCCGCTTTATGCAACGCCCCTAGCGCTGGCACCGCGAAATCGGGCGTTCCCATGAAGATGATGCGCATAATCGCTGCCCGCAGCCTTTGTGTAGCAAGCCGCAGGCCCTATCTCTCCCCCCATGGCATCGCAAGAGATCGAACGGCTTTCGAGCGCCCTCGCGCGGCTCCCCGGCCTCGGCCCGCGCAGCGCGCGGCGTGCGGTGCTGTGGCTTGTCAAGAATCGTGAGCAGGCGCTGCCGACCTTGCTCGAGGCCCTCACCACCGTCTCGCAAACGCTCGTCGAATGCGAGGTCTGCGGCAATGTCGATACCACCAACCCTTGCGGCATCTGCGCCGATCCCAAGCGGGATGCCCGCTCGATCTGCGTGGTCGAGGATGTCGCCGATGTCTGGGCGCTCGATCGCGCCCGGCTCTTCCCCGGGCGCTATCACGTGCTCGGCGGGCGGCTCTCCGCGCTCGATGGCGTCCGCCCGGAAGACCTCGCGATCGATAGCCTGCTCGCGCGGGTCGAGGGCGGGCAGGTTGATGAGGTGGTGCTGGCGATGAACGCGACGCTCGAGGGGCAGACCACCGCGCATTATCTCGCCGAGCGCCTGGAGCCCCATGCGCTGCGCATCACTCAGCTCGCCCATGGCCTGCCCGTC
The DNA here is from genome assembly GCA_036350735.1 of Erythrobacter sp. Lineage (GTDB taxonomy): Bacteria > Pseudomonadota > Alphaproteobacteria > Sphingomonadales > Sphingomonadaceae > Erythrobacter. Next base: position 3,048 of record JAZBNR010000002.1, on the reverse strand, counting down.
GGCGGCGAACTCGATTATCTCGACGAGGGCACGCTCGCCCAGGCCCTGCGCGCGCGGCGCCCCGTGGGGTGAGAGGGCAAGCGAGCATCCGATCACTCTGATCGAACCGCCCCGCTTGCAGCCCGGCCTGCCAGCGACTAAATTATCCAGACTATGGCCATCCGCGAAATCCTCGAAGTGCCGGACCCCCGGCTCAAGACCGTCTCGTCCCCCGTTGAACCGCACGAGTTCGATGACGATCTGCGCACGCTTGTCGCCGATATGTTTGAGACGATGTACGCCCATAACGGCATCGGCCTTGCCGCGATCCAGGTCGGCGTGCCCAAGCGGCTCGTGGTGATGGACCTGCAGGAGCCCGACGAGGACGCCGAGCCGATCTCCGAGGAGCGCGAGGACGGGAGCACGCGCCTGCGCCAGCCGGTGATCAGCGACCAGCGCATTTTCGTGAACCCTGAGATCCTCGATCCCTCGCGCGAGCTCGCGCCCTACGAGGAAGGCTGCCTCTCGGTCCCCGAAATCCTCGCCGAGGTGGTGCGCCCGGCGACCTGCCGCGTGCGTTATCAGGATTTGGACGGCAAGACCCACGAGGAAGAGATGACGGGCCTGATGGCGACCTGCATCCAGCACGAGATGGACCACCTCGAAGGCATCCTGTTCATCGACCACCTCTCGCGCCTCAAGCGCGGCATGGCGCTCAAGAAGTTGAAGAAGCTGCGCCAGGCGGCGTAAGCCTTCGTTTTCCACCATTTGGTGGCAGGCGAATAGTGGACATCGTCTGAGGGCATGATATGTTCCACTCCTGTTCTAAGAATAGGAGGTGCCTTAGCGATTCTCGAAACGCCGACGGGCGAGAACGTGAGACCGGCAGTGAATAGTCATACGCGATGCTGAACCGACGCAAATAAGCTTTTGCCTGCGAAACGCCCTCGAGAAGGCGGACGTATTAGCGGAGCCCAGTGCGTAAACCTTTAGCTGAAGCTTCCCTGACTTTAGCAGCCGAAATCAGAACCGTAGCAGTGATAGGAGAAAGCGACATGTATTGTCGTCCCTATGTGCTGCGTTGGATTGACGGACTTTGTTACTGGGTGGCGCTCTCTTCGGATGGCGCAAAGTGCATCGCTCAGTCTTCGGTGGGGTTTTTCACGGAAGAGGAAGCAAAGGCCGATATCAATTGGCATATTGCCAACTGACCGACGCGAGGGGGTTTTGCACACCCCCTCCTAGGTCTGAGGAGGCGCATGGAGCAGCCGATTCTTCTCGCCACGATCCTGATTGCGGGCCTGGTGCTGGGCGCTGTGGCGGGGTGGTTCTTGGCCTCGCGTCCGCTCGCTGACCTGCGCGCGCGGCTGGGTGAGCGCGAGGGCGAGGCCAAGGCGCTCGATGGAGAGCTGCGCCGCGCGCAGACCGAGCTTGCCACCATGTCCGAGCGAGCGGCCAGAGCCTCCGAGCTCGAGCGCGAATTGGGCGAGGAGCGCACCCGGCGCCTCGCGCTGTCCGAGCGGCTGGCGCAGGCGGAAACCTCGGCGCAGGAGCGCGCCAGGGCGTTCGAGGAGCAGAAGCGCGCGCTGATGGAGGCGCGCGACGCGCTGCTGAGCGAATTCAGGGCCACCGGCGCGGAAGTGCTGAAAGCCAACCAGGACGAGTTCCTCAAACGGGCCGAGGCGCGCTTCCGCGAGTCCGAGGCTACGGGCGAGGAGAAGATCAAGGCCCTGCTCCAGCCGGTCGGCGAGCGGCTGAAGAAATACGAGGAGCAGGTCGAGACGCTGGAGAAGCAGCGCGTCGATGCCTTCGGGCAGCTCGCCGGGCTGATCCAGTCGATGCGCGAGGGGCAGGAGCAGGTGCGGCGCGAGGCGCAGCGGCTCGGCAATTCGCTCACCAACGCGCCCAAGGCGCGCGGGCGCTGGGGCGAGCGGGCCTTGCAGAACCTGCTCGAGCAATGCGGTCTCGCACAGCATACCGATTTCATGATGGAGCATTCGATCGACACCGAGGAAGGGCGCCTGCGCCCTGATGCGATCGTGCGCATTCCCGGCGGCAAGATGCTGGTGATCGACAGCAAGGTGTCGCTCAACGCCTATCAGGAAGCCTTCGAGGCCGACACTGACGAGGCGCGCGCGCGGGCTCTCGCCGAGCATGTCAAGTCGATGCGCAATCATGTGCAGACGCTTGGGGCCAAGAGCTATCAGTCGCAGTTCGAGGACGCGCCCGATTATGTGGTGATGTTCGTGCCCGGTGAACACTTCGTGGCCGCCGCGCTCGAGCACGATCCCGAGCTGTGGAACTTCGCCTTCGACAAGCGGGTGCTGCTCGCCACCCCGACCAACCTCGTCGCCATCGCGCGCACCGTGGCGCAGGTCTGGCGGCAGGATGGCCTCGCCAAGGAAGCGCAGGAGATCGGGCGAATGGGGGCAGAGCTCTATGGTCGGCTCGAGACCGCGGCGCAGCACCTCAAGCGCGTGGGCGGCGGGCTGGAGACGGCGGTCAACAATTACAACAAGTTTGTCGGCAGCTTCGAGCGCAACGTGCTGTCCTCGGGTCGGCGGCTCGCCGAGAAGGGCGTCGAGATCGGCAAGCGCGAGATCGAGGAGGTGCCGCTCGTGGAATCGGCCCCGCGTTACAACGCAGCCGATGCGGCGGACGTCGAAGAGAAGCTCGCCGCGCTCGAAGACGGGCGCGACGCGGCGGAATAGGGAGCTTGCCCCCGTTCAGCCGTCCGCTCGCGTCTCCAGCCCTGCCAGCACCTCATAGGCCAGCACCGCGCCCGCGACCGCCGCATTGAGCGAATCCGCGCGGCCGCGCATCGGCATTGTCACCCTGAGATCGCACTGCGCCTCGTAGGCTTCGGGGAGCCCCTGCGATTCGTTTCCGACGAGGATGAAGCACGGCGCTGTGTAGGCCGCACCGCGATAGGGCACCGCCTCGCGCAGGCTTGCCGCGACCAGCTGGCCGCGCCCGCGGCGGCCGCCTCCGCCGCCGCCCCCGCCGCCGCCGCCGACGCCGCCGCCGACGCCGCCTCCTCCGCGTTCGCCTCGAAGGCCTCCAGCGCCT
>JAZBNR010000001.1:0-10707 GCA_036350735.1 Erythrobacter sp. | reverse complement strand
TGCTCCGCCGCCCCCGCCGCCGCCGCCGCCACCTGCTCCGCCACCCCCGCCGCAGGCACAATGCAATACGGGCCCCTACATCGTGTTCTTCGATTTCGACGAATCGACGATCACTGCCGAGGCAGCGACGATCCTTGACAACGCGGTCACCGCCTACGGCAATTGCGGAAGTGCGCGCGTAATGCTCGCGGGCCACACTGACCGCGCCGGCAGCGTCTCGTACAACATTGGCCTTGCCGAGCGCCGCAACGCCTCTGTGCGCGCTTACCTTTCGGGCCGCGGCATTCCGGATGCGCGGATCTCGAGCGAGGCCTTCGGCGAATCGCAGCCGCGCGTCCCCACGGCAGACGGGGTCCGCGAATTGCAGAACCGCCGTGTCGAGGTGACCTATGGCCCTGGTTCGGGCATGTAATCGCCCGCTTTCGCGTTTTCATTCGAGAAGGGGCCGGAGCGATCCGGCCCCTTTCTTGCACTCTCCGGTCACGCCACCAGCCGCAGCCGCCTCTCGCCCCTAAGGGGGGCAAGCGTGACCTCTTCGATCCCGTCGATCTGCCGCAGCCTCTCCACCAGATCGCCATCCACGCGAAAATCGCGCCCAAGCCTCATCGTGGCGCTCCCGCCCTCGAGGAGCGCGAGCTCGACGATCACTTCGCCCTGCGCTGCATCGCGCATCGACAGCTCAGCGCGCAGGTCATGCAGGGCGCGCTCCGAGAGGATGCGTGCGCGCAGCACCATCGGGATGAGCCCCGAGACGCCCGCGAGCGGCCGGGCGCTGCGCACAGTTATCCGGGGCGCTTCGCCAGGTTGGGGCGAATCGAGCTCGACCTGCAGGAGCAGGCACTCATTGGCGCTCGCCCAACGCTCGAAATCGCCCACCAGCTCCTCCTCGAAGCAGGCAGCGGAAAATTGCCCCGAAAGGTCCGAAAAGTCCGCCCGGATGAAGGTCGCCCCGCGCTTGGTGCGCCCCTTGCTCATCCCCTCGATCATCGCCGCCATCACCGCGCTCGAGCGGCCATCGGGCCCCGCGCCACCTTCCACCACCGCCTGGTAGCTGCGCGCTCCGTGTGCCGAGGCGGCGTAGGCATATTGCTGGATCGGGTGTTCAGCGAAATAGAAGCCGAAATTTTCGCGCTCGCGGCTCATCTGCTCGATCTTCGTCCATGCTGGAGCGGGCTTAAGGCGAAGTTCCTCGATCTGCGCCGCCTCCCCCCCGAACAGCCCGCCCTGCCCGCTGATGCGCTCGCGCGCTGCGCTCTCGGCGACCGCAAGCAATAGCTCGGCATTGGCGAAGAGCAGCGCCCGGTCCGGCTCGAGGCTGTCGAGCGCGCCCGCGCAGATCAGCCCTTCGAGCTGGCGCCGGTTCATCGAGCCGGGCGGCAGGCGCTCGCAAAAGTCCTTGAGGCTGGTGAACGGCCCACCCGACTTGCGCTCGGCGACGATCGCTTCCATCGCCTTCTCGCCGACATTGCGGATGCCAGCGAGCGCGTAGCGCACCGCATAGCCCTCTTCGGTCTGCTCGACGCTGAAGCGCGCCTCCGATCGATTGATGTCGGGCGCAAGCACGGTGATCCCGCCTCCCGCTCCATCGGCCGCCGGATAGCGCCGAGCATCGTCGACGAAAACGCTGAGCTTGTCCGAATGGTGCAAGTCGAAGCACATCGAGGCGGCATAGAATTCTTCCGGGTAGTGCGCCTTGAGCCAGGCGGTCTGGTAAGCGAGCAGCGCGTAGGCGGCGGCGTGCGACTTGTTGAAGCCGTAACCTGCGAACTTGTTGATGAGGTCGAACAGTTCGTTGGCCTTCTTCGCCTCGATGCCGGAGACACGGCTGCAGCCCTCTACGAAGATGACGCGCTGCTGATCCATCTCGGCCTGGATTTTCTTGCCCATCGCGCGGCGCAGGAGGTCGGCATCGCCGAGCGAATAGCCCGCGAGGATTTGCGCCGCCTGCATCACCTGTTCCTGATAGACGAAGATGCCATAGGTCTCGGCAAGGATTTCGGCGAGCTTCTCGTGCGGATACTCGATCGGCACCTCGCCCGCCTTGCGCTGGCCGAACAGCGGGATGTTGTCCATCGGGCCCGGACGATAGAGCGAGACAAGGGCGATGATGTCGCCGAAATTGGTCGGTTTCACGGCGGTGAGCGTGCGCCGCATCCCGTCCGATTCAAGCTGGAACACGCCGACCGTGTTGCCCTTCTGCATGAGCGCGTAGACCGCCGGATCGTCGAGCGGCAGTGCGCCAAGGTCGATCGCAATCCCGCGCTGATCGAGCAGATCGACCGCCTTGCGCAACACCGAGAGGGTCTTCAATCCGAGAAAGTCGAACTTTACCAGCCCCGAGCTCTCGACATGCTTCATGTCGAACTGGGTCACCGGCATGTCCGAACGCGGATCGCGGTAGAGTGGGACGAGCTGCGCGAGCGGCCGGTCGCCGATCACCACGCCCGCGGCATGGGTCGAGGAGTTGCGCGGCAGGCCCTCGAGATTGAGCGCGAGATCGACGAGGCGCTTGACCTCGTTGTCGTTCATGTATTCGCGCCGGAAATCGGGCGCACCGTTGAGCGCGCGCTTGAGGTCCCACGGATCGGTCGGGTGGTTGGGCACCATCTTGCACAGGCGATCGACCTGGCCATAGCTCATCTGCAGGATGCGCCCGCAATCGCGCAGCACCGCGCGCGCCTTCAGCTTGCCGAAGGTGATGATCTGCGCGACGTGGTCCTCGCCGTATTTGGCCTGCACATAGCGGATCACCTCGCCGCGCCGGGTTTCGCAGAAGTCGATGTCGAAGTCGGGCATCGAGACGCGTTCGGGATTGAGGAAGCGCTCGAACAGGAGCCCCAGGCGGATGGGATCGAGATCGGTGATCGTCAGCGCCCAGGCGACGATCGAGCCTGCGCCCGACCCGCGCCCCGGTCCCACCGGGATGTCCCGGCTCTTGGCCCACTGGATGAAATCGGCAACGATCAGGAAATAGCCTGGAAAGCCCATCTTGACGATGATCCCGACCTCGTATTCCAGCCGCTCGAAATAGGCCTCGCGCTCCTCGCTGGTGAGCTCCTCGTAGGTTTCGAGCCGCGCCTCGAGCCCGGCGCGCGATTGCTCCTCCAGCATCCGCGCCTCGCCTTCAAGATCGCCCGCGAGGCTCGGCAGGATCGGCGCGCGATCGGGCGGTGCGAGCGCGCAGCGCTGCGCGATGACGAGCGTGTTGGCGGTCGCCTCTGGCAGATCGGCGAACAGCTCCTCCATCATCGGCGCTGATTTGACGAAGCTCTCGGGGTTTGAGCGCTCGCGTTCTTCGGTATCGAGATAGGTCGAGCCCGCGATGCACAGCATGGCATCGTGCGCCTGGTGCATGTGCGGCTCGGCAAAGCGGGCGGGGTTCGTCGCGACGAGCGGGAGATCGCGGGCATAGGCGAGCTCGATCAGCGCCTCCTCGGCCGCCTCGCACACCTTGTCGCCATGTCGCGCCAGCTCGATGTAGAGCCGCCCTCGAAAGAACGCCTGAAGCGCTGTGCAATGCGCGTTTGCGGCCGCCCCCTGTCCCTCCGCGAACAGGCGGGTCAGCGCCCCCTCGGCTGCCCCAGTGAGCGCAATCAGCCCCTCCGTGCGGCCCTCGAGATCGGCCAGGCGCACATGCGGATCGAGCTCAAGCGGGCGATCGAGATGCGCCCGCGAGACGAGATGGCACAGATTGGCATAGCCGGTGTCGTCCTGCGCAAAGAGCGGCAGGTAGTCGATTTGATGAGCACCCTGCGAATGGCCCGGCCCCTTGCCGCCCGAACCCTCGCGCTCAATCCCCAGCAAGGCCCCGATAATCGGCTGCACGCCCTCGTCACGGCAGGCCTTGGCGAACATCACCGCGCCGTAAAGCCCGTTACGATCGCAGATTGCCGCCGCCGGAAATCCGCGCTCCTTCGCCAGCTTGGCGATGGTCTTGGGCTCGATCGCGCCTTCGAGCATCGAATAGGAGGAAAAAATCCGCAGCGGAACAAAGGGCGCATAGGGCATCGCGTCACTATGCTTCGCCCGAGGCCGTATTCCAAGAGCGCCACCCGCCAAGGCCGTGGACGCGCTGGGGAAAATGAGAAATCGCTTGTGCCGCTCTGCCGGGACGTGTTTGTTTGCGCCGTCAACGACTCATTGGGGGATCAAGATGTCGTCTCAGCAGGACTTGCAGAACCACGCCCAAGGCATCATCGCGCGGGTCAAGGCAGTGGCGACGGACCCAGCCGGAACCTGGCCGGTGATTGCGGGCGATACCGATCAGCCGATGCAGGTCTTCACCCGCTTCGTCATGCCGCTCTTGGCGATCGGCCCGATCGCCTCGTTCATCGGCGGCCAGTTGTTCGGCTATGGCGGGTTCGGCTTCAGCTACCGCCCTTCCTTCATGAGCGCGCTCGGGGTCGCGATCACCTCCTATGTGCTGTCGCTCCTTGCAGTGTGGGTTCTCGCCTTCATCGCGAACACGCTCAGCCCCCGCTTCGGCGGCAAGGACGACTATCCGCGCGCCTTCCGCCTCGTCGCCTATTCGATGAGTTTTGCCTGGGTCGTCGGGATTGTCGGATTGATACCCGCGCTCGGTTTTGTGGGCCTGGTGGGGCTCTACAGCCTCTACCTTTTCTACAAGGGCGCGCCGATCATGATGGGGATCGAGGCTGACAAGTCGGTCGTCTACACCGTGATCGTCGTTATCGCCGCGATCCTCGCCAACCTCATCATCGGTGTGATTGCCTCGTCAATCACCGGCCCCTCGGCTGCTGGCAGCTTCGACGCGAGCGGCGACGAAATGAGCATCGACATGGGCGATTTCGGACAGATCGAGGTGACCGAGGACGGGACCACCGCCAAGATCACGGTCGATGGCGAAGAAATCACCGTCAAGGTTCCCGAAGAGCGGTAACGGCGGCCCTGCGTCGGCCCGTCTGGCAAGGCCGGGCCTAGAGCAGCTTCTCGATGTCCTTTGCTATGCTTGCAGGCGTATCCTGTGGACCGTAACGCTTGACCACGTTGCCGTCGCGATCGATCAGGAACTTGGTGAAGTTCCACTTGATCGAGGTAGAGCCCATCAGACCCTTCTTCTCGGATTTCATCCAGTCGAACAGCGGCGATGCCTCGGGGCCATTGACGTCGACCTTCTCCATCAGCGGGAAGCTCAGCCCGAAATTGACCTTGCAGAACTCGGCGATCTCCTCGGCGCTGCCTGGTTCCTGCGCGCCGAACTGGTTGCACGGAAAGGCCAGCACTTCGAAACCGCGGTCTTTATATTCCTGATAGAGCTTCTCGAGCCCGTCATATTGCGGGGTGAACCCGCATTTGCTCGCGGTGTTGACGACGAGCAGAACAGTGCCCTGCTTGCTCGCCAGATCGAGGCTCTCGCCGCGATTGGTGGTGACGGTGAAATCGGCGATCGTGGTCATGCGTGCCCCGCAATTGGTCTGCCTAGAACGGGCCTTTTGCAGGAAAATCCGGGTGCGAGGCAAGCGCCATTGCCTCCTGGGCCGAATATTCGCGATCACCCGCCTTCTCGATCACATAACCACGCCGCTCTTCCTCAGGCAGCGCAGCGAGATGGCGGATCATTTCCGCAAAGGTGCCGCGCCGCAGCGCCTTGGCTCCATCGAGCAGTCCATCGCCGTCGTTCCTGGCATGGAGCGCGGCGCGATCCTCCCAGGCATGGCTGCCCGTGCGAAGGCTTTCGGCGTTGAAGGTGCTGGGATGGTCGGCCATTGTCGGATGCTCCTTGGTTCTAACCCGTTGAACATGGGGTTCGAACTGGCGACCCGCTAGACGAGCAACCCGTCCTTCAACCGCACCACGCGGTCCATTCGTCCCGCGAGCCGCTCATTATGCGTGGCAACCAGCGCTGCGCTGCCCTCGCCGCGCACCAGCTCGAGAAATTGCGCGAGCACGGCATCGGAGGTGTGCTCGTCGAGATTGCCGGTCGGCTCGTCGGCGAGGACCAGCGTGGGGCGATTGGCGAGCGCGCGGGCAACCGCGACGCGCTGCTGCTCGCCGCCCGAAAGCTGACTCGGGCGATGGGTCAGCCGGTGGCCGAGGCCGAGGCTCGCGAGCAGGCTGTCGGCTCGTTCGAGCGCCTCGCCGCGCGGCTTGCCCGCGATCATCTGCGGCATCACGACGTTCTCGCGAGCGTCGAAATCGGGGAGGAGGTGGTGGAATTGATAGACGAAGCCCAGATGCTCGCGCCGCAGCCTCGTTCGCTCGTCCGCCGCCAGCTTCTCCGCGCGCTGCCCCGCGATCATGATCGAGCCTTGGAACCCGCCCTCGAGCAGTCCGACCGCCTGCAGCAGCGTCGACTTGCCCGAACCCGACGGCCCCAGCAACGCAACGATCTCGCCCGCGCGGATCTCCAGCTCGGCCCCGCGCAGCACCTCGATGCGCTGGCCGCCCTGCTCGAAGGTGCGCTTGAGCCCGTCGAGACGCGCAATGATCGCCGGCTCACTCATAGCGCAGCACCTGCACGGGATCGGTGTTGGCGGCCTTGAGCGCCGGGTAAAGCGTGGCAAGGAAACTCAGGATCAGCGCGAGCGCGATGATCCCTGCAACTTCCCACGGATCGGTGCGCGAGGGGAGCGTCGAGAGGAAGCGGACCTCCGGATCCCAGATCTGCTGGCCAGTCACCTGCGCGATCACCCATACGATCTGCTCGCGGAACAGCAGGATGACGAAGCCGAGCGCCAGCCCTGCGGCCGTGCCGATCGCGCCGATCGTGGTCCCGGTGGTGATGAAGATCTTGACGAGCGAGCGCCGCGTCGCGCCCATGGTGCGCATGATCGCAATGTCGCGGGTCTTGGCGCGCACCAGCATGACAAGGCTCGAAAGAATATTGAAAGAGGCGACCAACACCATGAAACTCAGAGCGAAAGCCATCGCGACCCGTTCAACCTGCAATGCCTCGAACAGGCTCGAATTGATCGCCTTCCAGTCCGAGACCACCGCGCGCCCTGCGAGTGAATCGGCCACGGGCGCAAGGATCTCGCCGACCCGGTCCGCGTCTTCGACCGAGACCTCGATCATCCCGATCGAATCGCCCATCAGCAACAGCGTCTGCGCCTCGGCGATCGGCATGACGACAAACTTTTCGTCGAAATCGTAGATCCCGACTTCGAAGATCGCGGCAACTTCGTAGCCCACCTGCCTGATTTGCGTGCCAAAAGGCGTCGCCCGACCGGTTGGATTGATAAGCGTGATGGTGTCACCCACCCGCACGCCCATATTCTGCGCCAGCCGAACCCCGATCGCGACGCGATTGGTGCCGGGCTGGAGATCGGACAGCCGGCCAAGCACCACCTTGTCCTCGAGCTTGGCGAGATCCTCCTCGACATTGCCGCGCACAAGTATCCCGGCGACCCGCCCGCCATATGCCAGCAGCAGCGGCTGCTCGATCAGCGGCGAGGCATCGGTCACGCCCTCGGTTGCGCGCAACTCGGCGAGCACGCTCTCCCAGTTGTCGAGCTTGCCGCCATAGGCCTGGACGATGGCGTGGCCATTGAGCCCGACGATCTTGTCGAGCAGCTCGGCCCGAAACCCGTTCATGACGCTCATGACCACGACCAGCATGGCAACGCTCAGCATCACCACTCCCACCGAGATACCGGCAACCAGAGCGATGAACGCCTCGTTCTTGCCTGGCCATAAATAGCGCTTGGCGATCATGCTTTCGAATGGCGACAACATAGGCGGGCGGGCGATGATCCGTGATAGAGAGAGGGGCTGCGCGATGAGAGCGCGACGGGGCTGTCCGGCATGGCGCCTTAACCCAGTCTTTAGGGAGAGCCCCGGCACAGCACAATCCGCAGCGTTTGCCGCAATTGTGCGCAAGCCAGCGAGCCGCTGTCAAAATAGCGTCACCAAAAAGACGGGCACGGCAGCCTGCCAGCCCTTGTAATTGTTCCGTCACATCGCCATTGGAGGCCCACCCAGAAACACGACTGATCCGGCGGAAGGATCAAGGGCATGAACCTCACTCACCCCTTCCTCGACCTCGACGGCGACAAGCTGCGCGAGGAGTGCGGCGTTTTCGGCGCGATCAACGCGGCCGATGCCGCTGCGGCGACCGCCCTTGGCCTGCACGCGCTCCAGCATCGCGGTCAGGAAGCGGTCGGCATCACCAGCTTCGATGCGACGCGCGCGCGGCCCGATGGCCGCACCGGACAATTTTTCTCGAGCCGCGCGCTCGGCCAGGTGGCAGAGACTTTCTCCTCCAAGTCCGCGATCGACCAGTTGCCCGGCACGATGGCGGCGGGCCATGTGCGTTATTCGACCACCGGCGGTTCGGACATGGCGAATGTCCAGCCGCTTTATGCCGAACTCGCCAGCGGCGGCTTCGCGGTCGCACACAACGGCAACATTTCGAACGCACAGGCGCTGCGCTCGGACCTCGTCAGCAAGGGCTCGATCTTCCAATCGACCTCCGACACCGAGGTGATCATCCATCTCGTCGCCACCTCGCGCTATCCGACAATCGCCGATCGGCTGATCGACGCGCTGCGCCTCGTCGAAGGCGCCTATTCGCTGATCGTTATGACGCCTGCGGGCATGATCGCCTGCCGCGATCCGCTCGGCATCCGCCCGCTCGTGATGGGCCGCCTGGGTGATGCGATCCTGTTCGCATCCGAGAGCGTCGCCTTCGATGTCGTCGGCGCGGAGATGATCCGCGAAGTCGAGCCGGGCGAACTCGTCCAAGTCGATTTCGCAGGGCAGATCAAGAGCGTGCGCCCATTCGGCTCGCAAGCAGCGCGCCCTTGCATCTTCGAGCATGTCTATTTTAGCCGGCCCGACAGCTATTTCGCCGGGCAGAGCGTCTATCAGGCGAGAAAGGCGATCGGCAGCGAACTCGCGCGCGAAGCGCCGTGCGAGGTCGATCTCGTCGTCCCGGTGCCAGACAGCGGCGTTCCCGCCGCGATCGGCTTCGCGCAGGCCTCGGGCCTGCCGTTCGAGCTCGGCATCATCCGCTCGCATTATGTCGGGCGCACATTCATCCAGCCCTCGGATTCCGCGCGCCACGCAGGGGTCAAGCGCAAGCACAACGCCAATCGCGAGCTCGTCGCGGGCAAGCGGATCGTTCTCATCGACGATTCGATCGTGCGCGGCACCACCAGCCTCAACATCGTCGAGATGATGCGCGAGGCGGGCGCGAGCGAGGTCCACTTCCGCGTCGCCAGCCCGCCGACTGCGCACAGCTGCTTTTACGGGGTCGACACGCCCGAACGCTCCAAGCTGCTTGCGGCGCGCATGGAGCTCGAGGCGATGCGCGAATTCATCCGCGCCGACAGCCTTGCCTTCATCTCGATCGACGGGCTTTACCGCGCGGTCGGCACCAGCGGGCGCAATCCGCAAGCCCCGCAGTTCTGCGATGCCTGCTTCTCGGGAGACTACCCGACCTCGCTCACCGACCTATCGCTGCGCGAGCGAGGCGCGCCGCAATTGCCTTTTGCCGACCCGAAGGCCGCCTGATCCATGACTGATACCGATCCGAAATCCGGCCCGCTCGCCGGGCGAACTGCTCTTGTGACGGGTGCCAGCCGCGGGATCGGCGCTGCCAGCGCACTCGCCCTGGCGCAAGCGGGTGCGCACGTCATCCTCACTTCGCGCAAGGTCAAGCCGCTCGAAGCGGTAGAGGACCGCATCCACCAGGCGGGCGGCACCTCGACCATCGCCCCGCTGGATCTGACCGAGCCCGAGGCGATCGCCCGGCTCGCTGCGGCGATCGCGGGGCGCTGGGACGCGCTCGACATCCTGCTGCTGAATGCGGCCTACTTGCCCGAGCTTTCCCCGATCAGCCAGGTCGATCCCAAGCAGTTCATTCAGGCGATCATGACCAATGTGGTGGCGACGCAGGCGCTGCTTTCCAATTTCGATCCGATGCTGCGGCGCTCAAAGCACGGCCGAGTGATCGGCCTCACCAGCAGCGTGGGCGCATCCCCGCGCCCGTTCTGGGGCGCCTATGCCTCGTCCAAGGCCGCCTTCGACAATCTCCTCGCGACCTATGGCGCGGAAGTCGCCCGGCTGAGCGAGGTCAAGGTTGCGATCCTCGATCCGGGCGCCACGCGCACGGAAATGCGCGCGCGCGCCTATCCGGGGGAGGATCCGCAATCGGTGAAGCCCCCCGAGGACGTGGCGGCGCGGCTCGTTAAATTGCTGGCTGCCGGATTTGAGAACGGCCATCGCGAGCGGATCGATTGAACTCCACCGCGATCCTGCAAAGCGCCCGACCATTAACCACAGCCATAAGCATCACCTTAAGCCAAAAAGGCGATTCCGTTAGCCGACCATCCGCACAAGAGACCACTTGCTGACTGGACAAAGGCTTACCGGCCATGCCGAATTTCAACACCAAATACAGCCGTGCGGCGCAGGAAGATCGCTGCGCACCGCGCACCAAGCTCACCATCCCCGCAACGCTCAGAGCCTCGGGCGGCCGGGCCTTCCAGACGGTCGTGCATGACCTCTCGATCTCGGGCTATTCCGCTGCCTCGATAAACCGGATGCACGAGGGCCAGATATGCTGGATCACCTTGCCCGGGCTTGAGGCGCTGCAAAGCGAAGTCGTGTGGTGGGACAACTGCATCGTCGGATGCGCCTTCAGCGAGTTGCTGAGCCCGATCGTGCACGACAACATCCTGCAGCGCTATGCCAATATCGGCGGGATCATGCGCCCGATGGCATGATGCAGGCGAGCCCGCTCGC